>NZ_KE384208.1:57858-79749 GCF_000424545.1 Butyrivibrio sp. NC3005
AAAGGCTTCGCCTTGGACCAGTTTGCCGCTTGACTTTTGTTCTCACGAAACTCGCAGTAAATGCGAGTTTCTGAATATAAGTGACAAAAAGTCATGACTTCTTGCTGAGATTTAGGATAATCATCAGCAAGAATCCTGCTTCGCAGGACAAAATTTGTCTTAACGACAAATTTTGGTCTGATACGGTTCTTGATTTTCCTGATGAAAACAAGAATCTATAATCTTGCTGAATTTTGCCGACCTTTATGATATCATAAACTATTGATTGAATACAAATTTGGTAAAAAATGTAAGGTAGGTTGTTGTGTTTAAAAGTCACGTTTTGGCATTTATTATAGGTTTTGTTTTAGACCAGATTATAGGGGATCCATGGAATATGCCTCATCCTATAAGACTTATTGGAACACTTATCAGTAAACTGACAGATATATTTCTTTTGAAAAGAATTGATAAAAAAAGAAACAATAGTTCCAATAAAGGCAGTAAAAAATCGAGTAATCAAATCTTTCTTGGTACATGTATGTGGATTATTGTTGTTATGGCAACTTTTATGGCGACTTTTTTGATTATGTTTGCAGCTTCAAGAATAAATGTTTATGTCCAGATAGTAGTGGAAGCAGTCCTTACATGTTATATTCTTGCAGCTAAAAGCCTTCGTGTAGAAAGCATGAAAGTGTATTATGCACTTAAAAACGGTACTCTTGAAGATGCCAGATATGCAGTATCAATGATTGTGGGAAGAGATACCAATGTTTTGGATAAAGAAGGAGTGATAAAAGCAGCAGTAGAGACTGTAGCAGAAAATACGTCTGATGGAGTAATAGCTCCATTAATCTACACTTTTTTCTTCGGCCCTATTGGAGGCTTTGTTTATAAGGCTATTAATACAATGGATTCAATGGTTGGATATCATAATGAAAAATATGAGTATTTTGGGAAAACAGCCGCAAAGATGGATGATATTTTTAACTATATTCCCGCCAGGATAAGTGCTTTACTCATGATTGCGGCTTCTTTTATTCTAGGGAAAAGATATTCAGGAAGAAATGCCTTGAAGATTTTTAAAAGAGACAGATACAATCATAAAAGCCCAAATTCAGCTCAGACAGAGAGTGCATGTGCTGGCGCTTTGTCCTTAAGACTAGCTGGAAATGCAGTGTATTTTGGAAAAATGGTTGAAAAGCCTTATATTGGTGATGATATTCGCGATATAGAACTGGAAGATATAAAGAGAGCCTGTATATTAATGTATGCAACAGAGTATTTGTGTATGATTATTTTTGTTTTGGCTGCTGTTGGATTTATTTTGTTATGACCTTTTGGTAGAGAAAAATACGAAAAACGAATTAAGTAGTGGAGAAAAATACGAAAAAATGATTCATGGTGGAGAAATTTACGACAAGGCAATTGAATATGATTTTTCGGTTAATCTTAATCCAAATCCCTGTCCTTTAGAAGTAAAAGATGCCCTTATAAAGGCGATGGCGGATGTTAATAGATATCCAGATATCAGTCAAATTGATTTTCGGACTAAAGTGTCAGAGAGCATAAAGAGGTATATATATGAAGACTGTAAAGAATTCAATTTAGATGGTGAAATGTCTGAAAACGGGACCACATCCAGATATAAAGATATAGTAAACTTCAAGAATGTTCTTGGCGGAAATGGAGCGTCAGAACTTTTAATGTCACTTTTGAGGATGATAAATCCCAAAAAAGCATTGATTTTATCACCAAGTTTTTCTGGATATACACATGTTTTAAATACAATAAAGAATTGTACTGTAATAAAACATATGCTTACAGAAGAGGAAAACTTTAAACTAAGCGATAGAATATTGTCAGACATCGATGAAGCATTAGATGTGCTTATTTTGACAAATCCCAATAATCCAACGGGAATATCGATTGATAAAAGTCTTTTTGAAAAGATACTGAAAAAATGTAAAGAAAAACAAGTAAGTCTAATAGTAGACGAATGTTTTTTGTTATTATCTGATAATAGAAGCAGTGCAAAAAAATACATTTTCGATTATGAAAAACTTTATGTAATAGACGCATATACCAAGTTGTTTTCTATTCCAGGTGTAAGAGTGGGATTTGTTTTTTCTAGGGAAGAAAATATAGAAAGGCTTTCGCAATATCTGCCGGAATGGAACATGTCTGTATATGCTTTAAAAGCTGGAGAAGCTTGCGCAAAGAAGCTAATCGATAGTGATTTTGTTGAGAAGTCTATCGAAATGATAGATAAAGAAAGAGCGTATATTACTCGTAAACTTAAAAGTTTTGGACTAACAGTATTCGAGAGCAATACTTGTTTTGTATTATTTAGAATAGACAAATGTAATTCAAACCTAAACTTGTATGAACAAATGCTTGAAAAAAAGATTTTGATTCGTGATTGTAAAAGCTTTTTTGAAAAGGAAAGAGGCTATTATCGAATTGCTGTGAAAAACCATGAGGAGAATAAAGCTTTGTTAAATGCTTTAGAATCAGTGCTGGTAAAAGAGAGTATGACTTTTTGTCACTAGTATTCAGAAACTCGCATTTACTGCGAGTTTCGTGAGAACAAAAGTCAAGCGGCAAACTGGTCCAAGGCGAAGCCTTTTTAAATGGCCCGTTTGCGTAGTTTTTGGAACGTAGTGACAAAAATCTATAGGTGTTCATTATCTTTGCTCAAAGTGCTGAAAGTCCTTAACTGTTCTCCAGTTTCCACCCCATTTAAAGCCATTATTTTTGAATGCTTTATATACGAGATCATTTTTGGTAATTGCATGCGCTTTTGAGTCTCGTTTTTTTAGGCTGTTTTTTTCATACAGCTCTTTTTTGAATATTGTTAATGAGCCATTTTTATTTACTTTGGCATACGGGTTTTCATGTGGGTTAATATCTATTGCTAATCCTAAAGAGTGCTTGGATAGCTTTTTAGTTCCTTGAATAACTCTATAATTAAAGCAGGAAGTGTTATCAATAAGCATACAGGTATCATCTGTTGTAAGACTGTCTTTATTCCAAAAATCATCAGGAAGATGCATTTGTCTGATTTGATAGTGTGAGCAAAAAAGGTTTTGAATACGTTTAAGGTATTACTTTCAATATTTTTATTCACTATCATTTCGCCAACAACAATTTTGCCATCAAAATTGTAATGAAGCATTTTTAAATATCTCAGGTCATCAAGTGAAATATCTTTATTTTCTACATACGTTTTACCGTATATTCTTTTATAGATATTATCATCTTTTTTAATCTTGACTGAAGTGAAATACAAATCCAGATTGGTACTATCAATTTTATTCTCCTCTATGACAGTGCCTGCATCGAGGCTTTTAATATCTGTAATATACTCTTTAGCATTACACTCTAAAGAAAATATCAAAAATAAGCATACTAAAAAAGCAAACGAATTTAAAAATTTTTTCACGTTAAAATCAATACTCCTCTTAATAGTTTTTCTGCTTACTGCATTATTATAAAGAACGTAACATACAATATATCATTTTTTTCAATTAAAATAAAGGTATCAAAGTACTTTACAAAAGCTATTTTGTGCTAGAATATAAAATGTTTGCATAATTCTTTAAGGAGGAGATTGAAATGAAAAAGAGATTGTTAATCGCAGCTGTTTTAGTCTGTTCTATGCTTAGTGGTTGTGGAGATAGTATTTTTACAGATGATGCTGCAAATGATACTGCAACAAATATTTCAAGTAAAGCCAGTACATTAGAAGATGAAGACCTGGCTAATAATTCTGGAGATGATTTGTCTGGCAAAGGTGATTATTCAAAGAATGCTTGGGATAATGCAGTAGGCAATAATTCAGGCAGCGCTTCTTCTATTGATTATAAGAAACTTGGTGTTACTAAAACCGAGTACGGTGATACATTCCAAATGGGAGATAACTTAAAGACAGTTCTTAGAGTTATATGCTACCCATCATATACAGATGGTAAATGGGATAATAGCATGACAGAAAGTGATGCTAACTGGAAAAAAACTTTCATAAATAGTTATCTTCAAAACAGCTGGTGCGGATATGATTATCTCACTAATATTATGGATAATAATAATGGAATAATGTCAAAAGAGCAGGTAGAGTATGTTCAGTATTCTCTTACCGGAAAATACATAGAGTTTAATGATCTTGAAAACGGAGAAATAAACACTAAAAATAGTTCAAGCGGTTTTGGTGATGGAGAAATCCGTTCTTATAATGTTGATTCTTATAATATTTCTGATAACACTATAAAACTCACTCTTAAGTATGCTGTTTACTATGAAATTTCCAGTATTGAATCTGGAGATGCTGATGCTACTTTTGATGTATCTGTAGTTTTGAACAAAGATCCTTATAGCTGTTTTGATGGTTATAATATTGTTTCCATTGAAAAAACAGAAACAACTCCAAAGCTTAGCGCAGATAATAAGACTCATTACATATCAGGAGACATTTTAGATATTGATGAAGATAAAAAAGTTATCATGCTGGAGTATCCATACGGGGATGATGCAATAAACTGCAATTCTAATTTTGGCCATTCTGTAAATATTGATTGCTCAGAACATCCGGAATTAATCGATACAGTTAAGTCTCTTAAAGATGACGGGTATTACTCAGTCAAAGTCGGATTCATTTTTGATAATACAGTTTCAACGCCATTTTCTACTGTTAAAGGAACTTCTGTTGAAGGGATAACGAAGTGACAAGAATCTATAAATTTTTGTTACTGCGTTCCAAAAACTACGCAAACTGGCCATTTGAAAAGGCTTCGCCTTGGACCAGTTTGCCGCTTGACTTTTGTTCTCACGAAACTCGCAATAAATGCGAGTTTTTGAATGAAGTTGACAAGAAGTCATGCCTTATTTTTTGAATACTTAGTAGATTAGTTTTGCTGGCTTGTAATATTTCATGAGCAGAACTGTTTATAAACGTTGGTCTGGGGTTTAAAGGCATAAATAATGCCTTTAAATCTGCCTACGGCAGACGACATAATTTAAAAGTGTTTAAATTATGCCGCATTTACTTATGCGCTGTATTTTAGCGCATTATGTACCATTACGTTTATAATCAAGCGAAAGCGTGTCTGCGACGAAATATACAAACAGCAAAACGGACTATATGTCGACAAAAAACTATGACTTCTTGCTGAGATTTAGGATAATCATCAGCAAGAATCCTGCTTTGCAGGACAAAATTTGTCTTAACGACAAATTTTGGTCTGGTACGGTTACCTGTTTTCCTGATGAAAACAATAACCTATATATTTTTGTCAGAGCCTTAAATCAAATCTCCTCTAACATCCTCTAAGTAGCATTTTAGTTCAGCGATAAATTCTTCTCCCATTTTACTTAAAATACTGTTTCTCTTTGTTACATATCCAATTTCCATAATGCTGTTAGGGTTATCTTCGTCTTCGTGGAAGGGAATGGCGACAAATCCATCGCCATTTAATCTGCTGGAGATAATTCCTGAACAGAGGGTATATCCATTTAAGCCGACCATGAGGTTGAGCATAGTGGAACGGTCACATACTTTTATTGTTTGTGGATATATGTTTTCGCTTAAAATTTCCTCAGCTAGATATATTTCATCATCTGATTGTTCAAAAGAAAGTCTTGGATACTGCTCTAATTCCTGCATACTTATCGATTTGTTTTTTGCCAAAGGGTGATTTCCCCACAAATAAACATAAGCCCTGCATTGAATTAGCGGAGTGAAAATCAGTTCATGTTCTTTCATGATTTTACGAAGAGATTTTTCGTTTCCTGCACTTAAGTATAATATTCCAATTTCACTTTTTAACGAGCTTACATCTGTAAGTATTTCTTTAGTATGAGTTTCTCTTATGGCAAAATCGAACTGCTTCATATCATATTTTTTTGCCATTTCAACAAAAGCCTGAACTACAAATGAATAATGCTGAGTTGAAACTCCGAATTTTCGTTTATAATTTCCTTCACCTTCGTATTTGTGCATTATGATGTTATAGTGTCTATAAAAATTTTTGATATCACTTAGAAATTCGACACCTTCTGGTGTGGGGATAACTCCCTTGTGAGTTCTCAGAAAAATAGTAAAGCCGATTTCCTTTTCTAATTCTTGAATTGCACTTGTTAATGTAGGCTGTACGATGTGAAGTTTTTCTGATGCTTTATTCATCGAACCATATTCTTCAATAGTTAATGCATAGAGAACCTGTTGTAGAGTCATTTTATCACCGCCATTTTTGTATAATAAGTGTTTTATACATCTTAAAAGGTATCGCCTATTATGTCAATGGGTTTATTCTGGAAAAAGTCATTATTCGGCGAATTATAAGATTTTTATAAAATAAAGTTTTGATGTTATCATATAGAGTTTTTTTACCGAATAATTGTTTAAGAAATGTCAATTTTTTTAAAACCTGATTATCAGGAGGTCGTTATGGCTAAAACAAATAATTCAAATGTTACTTTTTGGAACAGTGTTAAAACGCGATTAATATCTGTAATGATGCTTATTTGCGTTGTTCCTATGGCGGTTGCCCTTATTATTAGTTATGAGAGTTCTATGGTTCAGGCGGTAAAAGATGCCAAGACTAAGGGTATTCAGCGTGCTGAGATTGTTGAGAAAGAATTCTTAACTATATTTATTCAAAATGTACGTATGATGGAGTCAATTTCTCATAGCAAACAGGTTAAAGAACTTCTTTTGGACCCAGATCATAAAGATATCGATGGTGTTCAGCAGTATTTAATTATACTTAATGAACATCTTGGTGATGGAAATGATATTATCGTCGAAGATGCAACAGGACAACAAATTGTACGAACTTCTGGAAATCTAGTTAATGTAGCAGACAGAGAGTTCTTTAAAGAAGCTTTAACTGGAAAAGAGGTTATTTCTGATGTTCTTGTGTCAAAATCTACAGGGTTAAAGGTAGTTGTTTTAGCTATTCCAATAAAGGATTTAGAGGACAAGGAAGTTATTGGTGTTGTTCAAAAATCTTATGATTTGTCTTTCCTACATGAGTTTTTGGCAGGAGTATCTAATCCTGCCAGTGGAGAAGATTCATTTATCGTTTCTAGAACTGGTGATTTGATAGCACACTCATCTATGGAATTTGGTGTTAATGATGAAGTTCCAAATTATAGCCAGTTACCATTTTTTACTGATGGAAAAGAGAAGGGAGATTATAAAACAAATTTTGATGGTGTAGAGTATCTTATTGGATATCAAAGAGAAAGTCAGACTGGATGGATTATTGTATCAGCTGCTAACTATAATATGACACTTGGTTCTGCAAGAAGAAGCGCACTTACAACAGTTGCATTAGGTGTGATAATGCTGGTTGCTGCAGTGTTCATATCACTTACATTGGCAAATTCATTTACGAGACCACTTCGTTTGCTAAACGATTGTATCAGCAAGCTTGCGACCGGAAAATTCCAATCTATAGATAAGTATACAAACCGCAAAGATGAATTTGGTGAAATTATAAATAATACAAATTCTGTTACAGATAAGCTTAGTGCAATAATACGAAATATTAAAGAATCTACAGCAGCTGTTAATAGTTCATCAGATGATGTATCGCAGACTGCTAATCAGATTTCACAGACCTCAGACAACGTAGCTAATGCTGTTCAGGAAATTTCTTCAGGTGCATCTCAGCAGGCTAACGAGATTCAGAGTGTAACCGAAAATGTTGTTAAGATTAGTGAAGCAAACGAAAAGGTACAGCATAATACAAGAAAACTTACATCTCTTGCTACAGATATGCAGAAATCCAGTACTATTTCCTCTGAGAATCTGGGATCTTTGCAGAAGAGTAGTGAAAAGATGAGTGATAGCATAACTCAGATTTCTGAAAAGGTTGGTGCTACAAGTATTGCAGTTGAAAATATCAATTCCAAGGTTGAAGAGATTGCTTCTATTGCAAATCAGACTAACCTTCTATCACTTAATGCTTCTATTGAGGCTGCTCGTGCTGGTGAAGCCGGAAAAGGATTTGCAGTTGTTGCAGAAGAGATTAGCAATCTTGCAGATAATTCTAAGAATCTTGCAAGTGCAATCAGAGCAGAAATGGATGTTTTGCTCTCGGAGTCAGGTTCCGCAGTTGAAATGGCAAATGCAGTAAGACATGAAAATGAACAGCAGCAGGAAATTATTATGACGACTGTTCAGAATGTTCAGGATATGATAAATGACGTTTCAGCTACTACAGAAAGAGTAAAGAAGATTGAACTTGAAGTTGATGAGTGTATAAGTGCAAATGGTATTGTATCAGATGCAATGACATCACTTTCAGCTGTAAGTCAGGAAAATGCCGCATCTGCAGAAACAACAGGTGCAGCTGGACAGCAACTTTCGGCAACAGTATCGTCTCTTGCTGGTTCGGCAGATTCTTTGAAACAGATATCTGATAAATTGTTCAAAGATATGGAATTTTTCCAGTAAGCTAACAAATATATGTTTTGATTTTAATAAAAAAGCAAGATATGATTCAAAATACAATATGTTGTGATAGTTTTTGTTTTTTCAAAAAAGATTCATTTTGAGATTATTTAGATAAAAGGAAAACTAGTCGATGGCTTGTTTAAGCAAGTTACCGGCTAGTTTTTGTTTTGCATATAAATGTTACTGTTTAGACTAATCAGCGTATTGTGCTAGATGCTTTTTGGGAAAGAAATTTACCAAAAAAACAATAATATTTATCGAAAATGTAATTGATTGTAAAAAAATGTAATAAGTTGTACAATAAAAATATGACTTCTTGCTGAGAGTTTGGATAATCATCAGCAAGAATCCTGCTTTGCAGGACAAATTTTCTCTTAACGACAAATTTTGGTCTGGTACGGTTATTGATTTTCCTGATGAAAACAATAATCTATAAAATCTAGAAACTAGGGGCGGACGGATGGATTTTCAGACAGAATATGATAAGAAGCATTATAGAAAAGCAAATGGAATAATCAATACTAATGTGGAACGAAAAAAATACTCGAAAATTCCTATGCAAAGAAAAGATATACTGAATAATCAAGGATCATTAAAGAAAAGAGTAGAGTTTTCAGGACATAATGTAAAAAATACGGAAGGTAAAAATTACAGAAAGAGTTCTATACAAGGTAGTGATTGGGAAGGGTATACAATAAGGGCAGTACGTGATAATGATTGGACAGAATATATAAAAACGCCTGTTAATGAAGTTGATATACGAAAGGAATCAGGTAAAAAATGTGATTATCATGATAATATCAGAGCTTTTGGAAGCGGTACGGTTAGATCTGATAATCGAACTCAAGTTGAAAGAAAAGCGGCAATAGATAATGACAAAAAACTATATAAAAATAGAAAAAAGATTATGAGACATACCGTTTGTCTAATCGCAATATTCAACGTGAGTTTATTTCTTGTTTTGATAATTGTAGTTCTGTTCTCCAAAAATCCTGGAGAGAGGACCGTATATAGTAATTTTCAGGAAGTTAAAAATATAGTATTTCCAATCGATAAAACTCAGATTGCAAAGGATATAAAAATACCGGATTGGATTGATGTTCAGCTGATTGACGAAGGTAATCCGTCTAGAAGAGGGTATAAACTAGACACAATAAATGATATTGTAATTCATTATGTCGGAAATCCTGGAACTACTGCAAAGCAGAATAGAGATTTCTATAATCAGGAAGATTCCGATGTTTGCTCACATTTTGTGGTTGGGCTAAATGGAGAAATAATCATGTGTGTGCCGCTTGATGAGTGGTCTTCTGCAAGTAATCACAGAAATCATGATACTATTTCTATTGAAGTCTGTCACCCTAATGATGACGGGAAATTTACTGAGGCATCGTATAAGTCTTTGGTAAGGCTTGTAAAGTGGCTTTTAGAAGAATTTAAGATGGATTCAACTCATGTAATAAGACATTATGATGTAACAGGAAAAGAGTGCCCCAGATACTTTGTCAAGCATCCTGAGGCATGGGAAAAATTTCTTTCAGATTTATAAAACTTCAACATGATTATTTTCTGTAAAGCTGTCTGAAATCTCGAAATAGAAACCAAATCTAGATTATGTTCTAGTATTGTGGAAGATTATTTTTTATTTGCATCCATCTTTGAGTATCAGAGTAAATTCTGCGGCGTCATGCCAATGAGCAGGAAAAGTCTCAGGTCCTTCCCTGTCTGTAACTGTATTTGTTCTTTAGTAATAATTTTCATAAGAGTATTATAACAAAAATCGGGCAATTTTTAACAAAAAAATAATTTTAATCATTTAGTCTTTTTGTTAGTATGTTAATGAGATGATAGAATACTAGTACTACGTAAATAGTGATATGGGAAAGTATGTCTACAGTTTCGTCAGGGGTTAATAGGAAAATGTTTGGATTTTTCAAGAAGAGTTATTAAGAGATAGTTTATAGGAGTATTTTATTTTATGTCTAGAAATGAATCAAAAGTATTAAATATGACTTCGGGTAACAGCTTAAAGCAGATTGTTCTTTTTTTTATGCCGCTTTTATGGGGCAATCTGTTTCAACAGTTCTACAGCCTTGTTGATAGTATAATTGTTGGAAAAGGAATTTCTGATAAAGCGCTTGCTGCTGTTGGTGCAACCGGAACTTTGAATTTTTTTATTTTGGGTTTTGTGGTTGGAATGACAAGAGGTTTTGGAATTCTTTTTTCACAGAGTTTTGGAAAAAATGATTATGAAAAGCTAAATGCTTATATTAAATCAGCTAGAAAGTTATGCATTGTGATAGGAACTATAGCAACTGTTTTATGCATTATTTTTCTTCAAAAGATGCTTCTTTTTATGAAGACTCCGGATGATATTATAGGTGATGCATATAGTTATTACATAGTTATTCTTATTGGAATTCTTATTACTGTATTGAATAACCTTGAGATTACTATACTTCAATCACTAGGTGATTCTAGAACTCCGCTTTTTGCAATGATATGGTCATCTATTGCTAATATAGTGCTGGATTTGTTCTTTATTAAAGTGGTAGGAACAGGAGTTTGTGGAGCTGCTATAGCTACGCTTATGGCGCAGGTTATTTCATTTTGCATATGCATGATGAAAATAAAAGGAATCGATATTCTTAAGATTAATGGCAGCAGTAAAGAAAAAGAAGTAAAACTCATTGTAGAATTATTCAAGATAGGACTTCCGGTTGCGCTTATGAATTCGATTACAGCAATAGGTGCAATGGCTTTACAGTATTTTGTAAATCTTATGGGGAGTGCGTATGTTGCGGCTTATTCTGCATGTATGAAATTTGCTTCTTTATTTGAGCAGTTTGGAATGTCTGTCGGATTATCAATGATGACATTTGTTGGTCAGAATGTTGGTGCAGGCAAATATGATAGAATTCGCAAAGGAGTTAGACAAGGACTTGTATTATCTCTTATAGTTAATATTCCGCTTATTATGCTGATGATATTTGTTCCGGAAAGTCTTGCAAGGATGCTTTTAAGTGATTCAGAAACAATAGGTTATTGTAAGGATTTTATGCCTGTTCTTGGAGTATGCTTTATGGCTCTTGGTTGGTTGTTTGTCTATAGATATTCAGTTCAGGGATTGGGTAATACTGTTATTCCAATGGTGTCAGGAGTCCTAGAAGTTGCAATGAGACTTATTGTTGGATTTGAATTTGGAAAAAACAGCTTTAAGAATATAGCTGTTGCAGAAACTGCAGCATGGATAGGTGCATTTGTAATGCTGATGATAGCCTATTATTACCTAATGAATAAATTTGAGAAAAATCCTTAGATATAAGCTTTACAAGTAAAAGTTAACAGTGTATTCTTATAACACTGTTAGCTGATACCTTTATAAAAGCAAGAGGTTAAGATGCCAAGAGATAAAATAGAGAATCATGAAAAGATAATAGTAGCGGCATATAGGGAATTCTTAGTGTATGGATTTCAAGAGGCATCAATGAGGCGAATTGCATCAGAGTGTGGAATGAGTGCACCTGGCTTGTATAAACATTTTCCAAGCAAAGAAGATATGTTTGCAGCTCTTGTAAATCCTACGATTGACGGGCTTTTTAGTATATATAACGATATTGAAAGAGCATATAACAGCGAACTGGATTCTCAAAAGTCATTTGATTCTTCTATGGTATGGGAAGATAAGAAAGAAACAATGGCTTTTATGGAATATATTTATAATCACTTTGATGAATTTAAGCTTATTATTTGTAAGTCTCAGGGAACTAGATATGAATGTTTTACACATGACATTGCAGTTCTTGAAGAAGAAGTTACAATGCGCTATATGAAGAGATTAGAGTCTAAAGGCCGTAAGTTAAAAAAAGTTGACAAAAAAGAATTTCATTTGCTAGTTACAACGAATATTGAGGCAATATTTCAGGCTGTAGTACATGATTTTTCCAGAGAAGAAGCCATGCATTATGCAGAAACATTAGAGCTTTTTTTTGTTCCGGCATGGCGCACACTATTTGGTTTATAGTCGTTTTTAGAAAAGAAATCTTTATTACGAAGAATCCTATAGCTAAAGGTGATGTAGTTGATTGGGATTCTTGCTGATGATTATCCTAAATCTCAGCAAGAAGTCATGATTTTTGTCACTACGTTCCAAAAACTACGCAAACTGGCCATTTGAAAAGGCTTCGCCAACCTATAGATTGTGTCATAGTAAAATTCTTTTTAAAAGCTCAATATAATTAATTCCGTACTCCATTAAGACAACATACAGATATCGACCTATGGAAATAATAAGTCCAGTTGCAAATAAAAAGGTAAAAGCCGCTTTAAAAAGGCTTTCTTTGAGAATCTCTTTTCTCATAAGTTCAGAGAATGCTTCGTTAGGATTAGCTGGATTATAATAAACATTCTGCCATTCGCCGACTTCTCTGTATCTTGTCTTTTCTTTTATGACTTTTATACCAAGGTAATCGATTGCAACAAATGAATATATGATTTCATGACCATTGTGTGTTGTCTTTAAATCTATTTTATCTTTTACCATTCCAGAAGTTACTCGTGAACAATTCTTTAATTTACGTATTATTTTGCTATGGCGAATGTGTGCTAAAATAGCCCATGATAAGCATGAAAGCTGGGCCAGATTAATCAAAATAAAAAATAATTCTTTGGATATCATGACGTTTCTCTTAAACTATATGCGGTAAATAATGTAACTTTGCTATTATATTACAAACAATTGTAGATAGTAAAGCGTTATTTTTTTGTCAAAAAATAGGTATTTAATAAATATTTGTACGGATAATGTCGATATGTTATATGTCCCTATATATTTTTTTGTACAAATATGCGTAATATTGAAGACTTAAATGTGAAAGTATAAAAAAATATTTGTATGTTCTAGAATCATTTTCTTTGTGTGAATATTATTCAGACAAAGTCCATGGAGGTAAAAATGAAGAGCATAAAACATAAGCTGATTTTATTTGTAGGATTGCTGTTTTTAGTTGTATGTGTAACCTTGAGTGTGACATCACTTGTGAATGCTACAAGGGTTCTTGAAAGCAGTACAGAAAATTCTATAAAAGAAGTTGCAAAGCAATCCTCTGGAACAATTAGTAGTCTTATAAAAGGAGATTTAAAAGAAATCAGTTCTATTGCTGCAAGAGCAGATATTTCCGATCCTCTTTTATCTAAAGAAGAAAAAGTCGAGATTCTTAAGAAAGAAGTCGAAAGAATTGGCTGCCTAAGAATGGCATATATAGATCTTGATGGGGAATCACTAAGCACTAATGGAAAGTCTCAGAATCTTAAAGATAGGAACTATTTCATTAATGCACTTGATGGAAAAACAACTGTTACAGATCCTTCCATTGGTAAAAGTTCAGGAGAACTTTTGGTTTTTTATGGTGCACCTGTAATGAATGATAACAAAGTTATAGGAGTTTTGCAGGAAATCCGTGATGGTAATAATTTAAGCGCGCTTACAAATGAAGTCTCCTATGGAAAAGGTGGTTTTGCATATCTTGTTAACGCCAAAGGGACTATCATTGCATATCCAGAAAAAGATATGGTTATGAATGAAGTTAATCCTATAGAAATGGCTTCTTCTGATACTTCTTTTAAAGGTTTTGCAGAAGCTCTAACAAAGGGAATTAACGAAAAAAGCGGCTTTGTTTCCTATGAATATAAGGGAAGTGAAAAATATACAGGATTTGCTCAGGTGGAGGGTACTACCTGGGAAGTATTTGTAGTTATTGATAAAAGTGAGATTTTAAGTGGATTGAGTAATCTTCAAATAACTATTATTATTACTTCAGGCATAATGCTTGTTGGAGGCATCATTATTGCATATGTTATTTCTCATGGAATTGCCAAGGGAATAAGAGCTTCTTCACAAACTTTGGATAATCTTGCAAGAGGAGATTTAACTGTCAGCGTTTCAGATGAGTATATCAAAAAGAAAGACGAAGTTGGAGATATGTCCCGTTCTATGCAGGAAATGGCCAAATCTTTTTCAAATACTATAAGTAGTATCAAGCATAGATCTTCAGATATTGATGAACAGTCAGAAAGGTTGTCTACAACGTCAGAGGAAGTAAGTTCAGTATCACAAAATGTTGCACAATCAATTACTGAAATTGCAGAAGGAACAACCAGCCAATTCGAGAATTTAAAAGAGGTTAAAAATATTCTTGATGATTTTGGCAACATGATGACTAAGATTGTAAGTGAAATACAAGATGTCGATGATACATCCAATTCTATTAATGAAAAGGCTGTCTCCTCACGTGAAGATATGAAGAATATTGATTCTTCTGTTAAAAATGTTGGAAAACAGTTTGATGATTTTAGAAAAAAGATTGATGCACTTGGAGATAACATTTCAGAAATTAATCAGTTTACAAGTGTAATAAATGAGATTTCTTCGCAGACAAATTTGTTAGCTTTAAATGCCTCGATTGAAGCAGCTAGAGCTGGAGAGGCAGGTAAAGGTTTTGCAGTTGTAGCTGAAGAAATCGGACATTTAGCAGAACAATCTCAGGAATCTGCTGAGAAGATTAGTCAGCTTGTAGTTGGTATTTCTCAGGAAACCTCGAATATTATCAAAGAAACTTCAGTTATGGATAATGAACTGATACATCAAAGTGATATTATCAAAGAAACTATTGAATCGTTCCAATCCATAATTGCTTCTATTGATGAAGTGCTTCCAAAGATTAAGACAGCTGAAGTTACCGTCAAAGACTTGAATAATTTAAAAGATGACATAATAAACAATATTGATGATGTGTCGCTTGTGGCATCGAAAGTGTCAGCATCATCTCAGGATATATCAGCTGCAGCTCAGCAGCTAAGTGCTTCTATTCATGAAATGTCCAGCATAGCAGATACGCTAAAAACAAGCACAGGTGAAATGAGAGAGAATGTAGATATATTTAAGACAATGTAGTAGACAAAAAATGACATTTGTGTTATTTTTATATACGCTGCAAAATTATTCATTAATTTTGCAGCGTATATTTTGGTCGTAATTAATCAATACGCCGAAAGTATAATAAATGTTTCGAAAGAGAAGGAGTTGTTGTTAAAAAATGGATTCTAAACGTATCAAATGGTCAACGCTTGCATTTATGGCGTTCTCGACGGTATGGGGATTTGGTAATGTGTTGAATGGCTTCGTATACTTTAATGGTATTCAGGTCATTTTTAGTTGGATTTTGATGTTTGCACTTTATTTTATCCCATATGCTCTAATGGTTGGTGAACTTGGTTCTGCTTTTAAGAATTCAGGTGGTGGTGTTAGTTCTTGGATAGAGAAGACATCTGGAACCAAACTTGCATATTATGCTGGTTGGACATATTGGGCATGTCATGTTACATATATTGCTTCAAAGTCTTCTGGTGGTTTGAAAGCTTTGAGCTGGGCTGTTTTCCGCAACGGAGAAACCTACGATAGCTTTTCAACATTAAAAGTTCAGTTGGTTACTTTGGCTGTTCTTGCAGTTTTTTGTTTTATTGCTTCAAGAGGTCTTAATCCTTTGAAGAGCCTTGCAACTATAGCAGGAACCAGTATGTTTGTAATGTCAATTCTTTACATTTTGATGATGTTCGCTGCACCTGCAATAAACCCTCATGGTGGTTATCTTGCAATGGATTTTAGTGCTAAATCTCTTATACCTAATTTCGATTTGAAGTATATTACTTCTTTGTCAATTTTGGTATTTGCAGTTGGTGGATGTGAGAAGATTTCTCCTTATGTAAATAAAGTTGAAAATCCAAGTAAGGGATTTCCAAGGGCTATGATTTCACTTGCAATCATGGTTGTTATTTGCGCAATTCTTGGTACTGTTGCAATGGGTATGATGTTTGACCCTGCTGTAATTAACAGTTCCAATGAGAGTTTTGAAGCATATAACTCAAATGGTTCCTATTGGGCATTCCAGAAGCTTGGTCAGTATTATCATGTTGGTGACAGCATTCTTCTTATATATGCTATTTGTAATGCGATTGGTCAGTTCTCAACACTTGTTATTAGTATTGATGCTCCTCTTCGTATGCTTTTGGATAATGAGAATTCCACTCAGTATATTCCTTCTGCTCTTTTGAAGAAGAACAAGTTTGGCGCATACATTAATGGTATCTGGATGGTATTTGTTCTTTCTGGAGCAATTATAGCTATTCAGTCATTTGGATCAGGTGCAGCAAAAGTATTGAAGCAGCTTACAAAGCTTAATGCGGTATGTATGCCTATGCGTTATTTGTGGGTATTCTATGCATATATCGCACTTAGAGCTGCTAAAGGAAAGTTTAATCCTGAATATCGCTTTGTAAAAAATAATGTATTAGCTATTGTTTTTGGTTCATGGTGCTTCCTTGTTACAGCTGCAAGCTGTATCCTTGGAATGTATGATGCAGATGATAAGTTTACAAGTTTCCTTAATGTTGTAACTCCAATTGTTCTTATGCTTCTTGGAATTATTCTTCCATTCCTTGCAAAGGAAGAGAAGAAGAGAGGTGTATCTAATATAGGACAGCTTATCTGGTATATTATTACAAATAAGAGTAAAAACTGATTAAATAAATATAGAAAAAGTTACGTTTATTTATAACTTTAAAAACCACTGATTGATCAAAATTAATCAGTGGTTTTTTTCTTATACCAAAAACTGATATAATGAAAAAGTGCTGTTTTTATGGAAAACAGGTCATATCTTTAGAAACAAAGTAACTTAATAATATATAGCGATAAATATTAACATGGAAGGTATGTTTCATGGAAAAAATAACTTGTATCTTTACAGGAAAAACTGATGATAAAAATAAACTTGGGGAAGATGCATCAAAAATCATTAATGCTTCAATAAAAAGTGCTTTGCCGGATACTGCAGTGAAAAAAGCATTAGAAAATATGCCTTTATGCAGTGGTAAAATATATCTTGTTTCAATAGGTAAGGCTGCATGGCAGATGGCAAGCGCGGCCAAAGAAGTACTACAGGATAAACTTGAAGCAGGAATATGCATTACAAAATACGGGCATGTTAAGGGAAAAATTGAGAAAATTAGTTGTTTTGAAGCAGGTCACCCGATTCTTGATGAAAACACAGTTATAGCGTCTAGAAAAGCTATTGAACTTGTTAGTAATCTTTCATCTAAAGATTTGGTAATATTTCTGGTATCAGGAGGTGGTTCTGCGCTTTTTGAAGATCCAAAAGTTTCGCTCGATACTCTTAAAAGTATAAATGAGGAACTTCTTGGCTGTGGAGCGGACATTACAGAGATAAACACTATAAGAAAAAGGCTCTCTAATGTAAAAGGAGGACGATTTGCCAAAATTTGTGAACCAGCCAAAGTGTATTCTATTGTCTTATCAGATATTATAGGTGATCCGCTTGATATGATTGCATCAGGACCTGCCTATCCTGATAAATCATCGTGTGAAGATGCTATAGGAATTATTACCAGATATAATCTAAAAATATCCAATGAAGTTCAAAATCTTTTAATGGAGGAAACGCCTAAAAAGCTCTCTAATGTGACTACTATTGTAACAGGAAGTGTAAAACAGCTTTGCAAAGCTGCAGTTTCAAAGGCAAAAGAGCTTGGATATGAACCGTTTATCCTGACTTCCAGTTTAGACTGCGAAGCAAGACAGGCTGGAAAATTTTTGGCATCAATAGCAAGAGAATATGCTGATTGTGGCAAGAATCTTGCGTTTATTATGGGAGGAGAAACGGTTGTAAAACTTACAGGAAATGGTCTTGGTGGTAGAAATCAGGAACTTGTACTTTCTGCAGCAGATGGAATATCCGGGGTGCCGGGGACGTGCATATTTTCTGTTGGAAGTGATGGTACAGATGGACCAACTGATGCAGCAGGCGGAATTGTATACAGTTTTACTAAAGAAATACTTTGTAGTAAAGGTATTAATATAGTTGATGTATTAAATGATAATGATTCCTATAATGCACTTAAGCTTTGCGAGGGACTTATTAAAACAGGACCTACAGGAACTAATGTTAATGATATAGCAGTTTTATTAATCAAAGGGGGAATTTCGAAATGAATATTTGTTTATTAAATGACTCTTTTCCACCAGTTATAGATGGTGTTGCAAATGTAGTAATGAATTATGGCAAGATTCTGACCAATAAGCTTGGAGATAATGTTGTTGTGGGCACACCTCGTTACCCAAACGAAACTTATGAAGGATATCCATATAAGGTGATTGCATATCCAAGTCTTGATACAACAGATTTTATTAAAGGTTATAGAACCGGAAATCCGCTTGCAATGAGAGAAATATCGCAGATGGCTAAGTTTGAGCCAGACATAATTCATACACATTGCCCTGCCTCGTCTACTATCATGGCCAGAATACTCAAACATGAAACAAAAGCTCCTATTGTATTTACTTATCACACAAAGTTTGATGTTGATATAGCAAGAGCAGTAGGCGAGGGGTTTTTGAAAAAAGAAACAATTAAGGCTATGGTTAGTAATATTTCTGCCTGTGATGATGTATGGGTGGTATCTGAGGGTGCTGGTGAAAACTTAAAATCACTTGGATATGAGGGAGAATATCGCGTTATGTCTAATGGAGTGGATTTTCCAAAAGGGTGCGTAGAGGAGAACCTTGTTAGAGAGGTAACTAAAGATTACGATCTTCCTTGCAATATTCCTCTTTTTCTTTTTGTCGGCAGAATCATGAAGTATAAAGGTCTTAATATTATAGTGGATGCTTTGAAGAATTTGTCCGAAAAAGGTATTGAATATAGAATGGTGTTCGTAGGTTCTGGAGCAGATGAGGATGAAATAAAAGAAAGAATAAAAGAATATGGCATTTCTCTTGATGTGGCTGATTCAGAAGGCGATATTACTCATTTTAATACTGATAGCGTAGGAAAAATTATTTTTACAGGTCCTGTTTATGACAGAGAAAAGCTTAGAGCTTGGAATACCAGGGCTGATTTGTTTTTGTTTCCATCTGTATATGATACGAATGGTATTGTGGTTAGAGAAGCTGCTGCCTGCAGTCTACCGAGCGTGTTAATAAAAGATTCATGCGCTGCAGAAGGAATTACTCACAATCGGAATGGATACTTGATTGAAGAAAGTCCTCTTAGCATGTCAAATCTCTTAGAAGAATTATCACGAAATCTTGATTTGGTTCATAAAGTGGGACAAAATGCTATGAATGAAATATATATTTCATGGGAAGATAGCGTCAGAATTGCTGAAAACAGATACAAAGAACTGAAAATTATGTCAGATAGAGGAGAACTTGAAAAAAAGAGAAATCAAAGTTCTGATTACGTTTTGAAATCTGCATCGTTGATTCTAAAAGGAACAGAACATGTATTTGATTTTCCAAGAAATCTGTATGGCGGAATGAAGGAAAATATTATCGATTTTAAAGGCGGTTTCAAGGGAAACCTTCATGATTGGAAAGCGGATTTTTCTGAAATTGGTCATGGACTTAAGCATGAAATAAAAGGTGATTGGAAAGAATTAAAAGAAGATTTTTCTGATTTCAAGGATGATATCAAAGACAAAATTCCTGAAAGTATGAGGAATTTATACAAGAAAAAAGCAGATATTTAGAAAGGATGAGCCATTTGTATGGGTACAAGTAACGGACAGGAAACAAACTGGTTTAAGCGAATGAGTTTTTATCAGATTTGGGTGCGTAGCTTTGCTGATGGTAATGGCGACGGAATTGGTGATTTATACGGAGTTTATGACAAACTCGAGTATATAAAAGATTTAGGAGTGGATGGAATATGGTTTTCACCAATCTATCCATCTCCTGATGCTGATTTTGGTTATGACATTTCGAATTACAGAGATATACACAAAGATTTTGGAACATTAGAGCAATTTAAAAAAGTGTTGGATAAAGCACATAAATTGGGTTTGAAGGTGATAATGGATCTTGTTGTAAATCACACTTCAGACGAACATCCATGGTTTATAGAAAGTCGTAAGGGAAAAGATAATCCGTATAGTGATTATTATATCTGGCGTGATAAACCTAATAACTGGGATAGTCTATTCGAAGGTAAAGCATGGGAGTTTGATAAGGAAAGAAAACAGTACTATCTGCATATATTTGCCAAAAAACAACCTGATTTAAATATGGATAATCCCAAAGTACGTGAAGAGGTTAAGGATATTTTACGATATTGGCTTGACATGGGAGTTGATGGCTTTAGGGAAGATGTTATTAATTTTATTTCAAAAAAAGAAGGACTACCAAACGGAATTCCATTTATTCCGGCAGTAAACGGAATGCCATACTATAAGGATGGACCGCATATTCATGAGTATATGGCTGAATTTAGAAAAGTATGTAATGAATATGATTGTTTTCAAATTGGCGAAGGCCCGATGACAACAGTGAAGTCGGCACTAAAGTATCTTACAGGAGAAACAAAATCTCTTGATATGATGTTTTCTTTTGATCACATGATGGCTGATTGTCTTTATACGGAGTATGTTCATCGTCCGTTTTCTTTGATTAAGTTAAAAAAAGCTTTTTCAAAGTGGCAGTATGCTCTTGCTAAAGATGGATGGAATGCGCTTTATTTGGAAAATCATGATCATCCAAGAATTATAAGCCGATATGGAAACATGCATTATTGGAAAGAAAGCGGAAAAATGCTGGCAGTTTCATATCTGTTTCAAAAAGGAACTCCATTTATTTATCAGGGACAGGAAATAGGAATGACCAACATAAAGCTTAGCTCAATCGAGCAATATGTTGATGTCTCAAGTAAAACTAATTTTAATACCTATCACTTAAAAGATAGTATAGAGGACAGATTAAAGCGAATACATATATCAAGCAGAGATTCTTCTAGAACACCAGTTCAATGGAATGATGGCTTGTATGCTGGTTTTTCCACTTCTAAACCGTGGTTTTTCATAAATCATAATTATAAAACAGTAAATGTTGAAACAGAGTTAAAAGATGAGCAGAGCATTTTGAATTTTTACAAAAATTGTCTTCGTCTTCGAAAAAATACAGAAACACTTATCTATGGAGAATATAAAGAATATTTTCCGAATGATAAAAATATTTATATGTATGAAAGAGTACTAGAAAATGATAAGTATCTGATTATTTGTTCTTTTTCAAAATATAAACATAGCTATAAACTTCCTGATGAATATATAAATCTTAGAGGCGAAATGATACTTTCTAATTACAGGAAGTGTGAAATACTTGGCTGCGATGATTTGAACCTTCAATTAAAAAATAAATACAGACTTCTGGATAGATTGAAAAATGCGGATGTATTAGAACCGTATGAGGCTAGAGTGTATCATACGATGGTTTGAAAAAGATATAGGTTTTTGTCACTACGTTCCAAAAACTACGCAAACTGGCCATTTGAAAAGGCTTCGCCTTGGACCAGTTTGCCGCTTGACTTTTGTTCTCACGAAAC
>NZ_KE384208.1:79759-128935 GCF_000424545.1 Butyrivibrio sp. NC3005
TGCTGGCTTGTAATATTTCATGAGCAGAACTGTATATAAACGTTGGTCTGGGGTTTAAAGGCATAAATAATGCCTTTAAATCTGCCTACGGCAGACGACATAATTTAAAAGTGTTTAAATTATGCCGCATTTACTTAGGTTCTGTATTTTAGAACCTTATGTACCATTACGTTTATAATCAAGCGAAAGCGTGTCTGCGACGAAATATACAAACAGCAAAACGGATTACATAGAACAATAACCTATAGATTTTTATCACTTTGATAGTCTCTTTAAATCTTGGAAGAATGACGGATAAGAAATATTGACGCATTTTTCATCATCAATTGTTGTTTCTCCATCAGCAATTAATGCTGCAACTGCCATAGACATTGCCAGTCTATGGTCTCCATAGGTTTTAATCTCTGCACCATGAAGTGGTTTGCCACCGTGGATAATCATTCCATCATCGGTTGGTGTTATATCAACGCCCATTTTAGAAAGGTTCTCGCATACAGTGGCGATTCTATTAGATTCCTTAACTTTAAGTTCTGCAGCGTCGCTGATAATAGTAGTACAGCTTGCGGTTGCGCATAATACAGCAAGTATTGGAAGTTCGTCAATAAGTGTTGGAATCATTCTTCCTCGAATTTCGAATATGCCGTTATTATTTCCATGGAGAGTGGAATGTCGTACTAATAAATCTGCTTTTGGTTCCATTTCTGTGTTCTGATTAATCAATTCAATATCTGCACCCATTTGATGAAGAGCGGAGAGTATACCTGCTCTTGTAGGGTTGATTCCAACATTATGAATAAGAACTTCTGATCCAGGAACCAGAATTGCAGCAGCAATAAAGTATGCTGCAGAGGAAATATCTCCAGGAACGTTTATTTTTTTGCCGTGAAGAGGCATTCCTGGGTGTAGAACAGCAGCAACCTCGCCCATTCTACCGCCTTCTGTATGAATATCAGCTCCAAGTGACCTTAACATAATTTCTGTATGATCACGGGAAAGTGAAGGTTCATATACTACAGTGTCACTATTGGCATAAAGACCTGCAAGAAGAATGCAAGACTTTACCTGCGCAGAAGAGACAGGAGAATGATAGCTTATTCCTCTTAGGTTTTTCCCTTCTATGAACAGCGGGCATTTTCCGTTATTGTTAACGCTTTTAACATCGCCTCCCATGAGAGTCAAAGGCTTGATAATTCTATCCATTGGTCTTGTTTCAATGGAGGCATCTCCAGTGATATCACATGAAAATTTTTGGGCAGCTAGCACTCCTGTAAGAAGTCTTGTTGTAGTTCCGCTGTTACCTGTATAGAGGATTCCTTCTGGTTTGGAAAGACCATGAAGTCCTTTTCCGTGAACTGTAATAGTCGGAACACCGTTTGTAGGGCGCATACTTTTTTCAATCTGAATGCCCAGTTTTTGGAAGCAGCTAATAGTGGATAGGCAGTCTGCGCCTTCCAAAAAACCGGTTATTTCAGATGTTCCTTCAGCTAGAGCTGTAAACATTACGCTTCGATGAGAGATGGATTTGTCGCCGGGAACGAATGTTTCACCTTTTAAAGGTTGATTTAGTTTGGATAAAGAAATCATATTGCGAACTCCTGTTTGCTTATGAGTGTTTTTGTTAGTTTTGACTTACTACTAAAAAATTGTGTGATTTTAAAAGTGCACTGGCTTCAAGCTGACCTTTCTCATTTTCAAATTCAATTCTAAGAGTGCCGCTTTCAAATTCGCGGTTATGTCTGATTTCGACATTTTTTATATTGATGTTGTGAGCAGCAAGAAGTGTAACAACAGCAGCTAACATGCCTGGATGATCTTCAATGTCAACATGCAGAGTATAGACTTTTTTGATAGGACCGGCTGAAGTGTTCTGAAAAGACTCTCTATAGCTTCTGGCTTTACTAAAAAAATCTATTATATCATTCTGCTTATGCTCATTTATACAATCACGTATTGTAGTTAGCGATTCTATATATTTGTCCAATAAAAGAGTGATATTTTCGGAGTTGGTAAGGCATATCTGCTGCCACATAATGGGTGAGGAAGAGGATATGCGTGTAATATCTTTGAATCCTCCTGCTGCGACCATTTTCATAAGACCATTTTCCATGTCACTGTCTTTTACCAGATTAACTAACGATGCGGATACCACATGAGGAAGATGTGAAATGGCAGCAACAATGTAGTCGTGTTCTTTTGCATCTACTATTAGAGGTATCGCACCAATAAGTTTCACAAGGTTATAATAATCTTTTATCCTTTCCTCAGTACTTAATGGGGTACGAGTAAGAATATAATAAGCATTTTCAAGGAGCGAAGCTTTAGAATTTGTATATCCGATTCTTTCGCTTCCTGCCATAGGGTGACCACCTATGAATTGATTTTCAAGTCCAAGTTTTTTAATGTGGTTATGTATATCTGATTTAACTGAACCTATATCTGTCAAAGTTGTATGCTCTGATAAGAAAGGTTTAATCTTTTCCAGATAAGAAATATTAACAGATACAGGTGCACACAAAAAAATATAGTCACAATCGGATATTTCTTTTCCAATTGCAAGATAGTAGTTATCAATTATCCCGTCATTAAGTGCTTGTTCTAAAGAGTCTTTGTTAGTATCATAAGCTAATATTTGTATCTTGGGACAAGCAGTTTTGAGTGCCTTGGCAATTGAACCGCCTATAAGACCAAGACCTAAAAAAAAGCAGGTTAGTTTTTTCATTTTTAAAGTTTTCTTCCAGCAAGGTCACAATAAGGTTTAAGAGTTTCCATAAGGTCATTAAATCTTTCAAAAGTAAGCGACTGAGCTCCATCTGACAGTGCATGAGCAGGATCATTATGAACTTCAATTTCGAGACCGTCTGCGCCGCAGGCACTTGCAGCAAGAGCCATAGGCTTTATGTACTTGTAATTACCAGTTGCATGGCTTGGGTCGATTATGATTGGAAGATGTGTGTGTTCGCGAAGAACAGGGACAGCAGACAAATCAAGTGTATTTCTAGTATCTGTTCCATAGGTTCTTATTCCTCGCTCGCATAAAATAACATTCAGATTACCTTCTGACATAATATATTCAGCTGCATTTAACCATTCATCGATAGTTGCGCACATTCCTCGTTTCAATAAAACAGGTTTATTGGTTCTGCCAACTTCTTTGAGAAGTTCAAAGTTCTGCATATTTCTTGCACCGATTTGTAGAATATCGACATAATCTACAGCGGCTTCTATTGAAGCGGTGCTGATAACTTCTGTTACTGTAGCAAGTCCAGTTTCATCGCTTGCAGCCTTGAGCATCTTTAATCCTTCAATGCCAAGTCCCTGAAAAGAATAAGGTGAGGTTCGAGGTTTATAGGCTCCACCTCTAAGAATAGTAGCACCGGCTTTTTTTACAGCAATTGCTGTTGACATGAGCTGATCTAAAGATTCAACAGCACATGGACCTGCCATTACTGTAAAAGTATTTTTTCCAATAGAAACGTTGTCGTTTATTTTGATAGTAGTTTCTTCTGGATGAAACTGAATATTTGCTAGCTTATATGATTCAGAAACTGGAACAATCTTCTCAACATCTGGAAGTGCTAAAAGGTTATCCGTTGTGATTTTGGATTTATCACCTACAATACCCACTATTGTAAGTTCTGTTCCTTTTGAGATATGAACATTTAATCCTTTACTTTCAATATAATCAGATACTGCATTTATACTAGATTGTGCAGCTCCTCTTTTCATAACTATAATCATTTTATTAAGTCTCCCATAAACTAGTTTGAATAGGCTTGAATTTTCCTATAAGGCCAAATATAAATACTACTACACTATAACACATTAAAGTGCGAAAATCAATGTAAAAATAGTACATATCAGTTGAAAATCTTACCCTATTCATTGTACAATATAAACAGGTGCTTGGGGGAGCTTTTTTCTTAATCCCACAAATTTATCTAAATAAAATCATATACTGGAGGACAAGACATGAACGTTTATACAACTGATAAGATCCGTAACGTAGTATTACTTGGTCATGGCAGCAGCGGTAAGACGTCACTTGCAGAGGCTATGTGCTATCTGGCAGGAGTTACTTCCAGATTAGGTACTGTTGATGCAGGAAATACCGTTAGTGATTTTGATAAGGAAGAACAGAAAAGGAAGATTTCTATCAGTACTTCGACAATTCCGTTAGAATGGCAGGAATGTAAAATCAACATTTTAGATGCTCCAGGTTCTTTTGATTTTGTCGGAGAAGTTGAAGAAGCAATAAGTGTTGCTGATGGAGCCATAATTGTTGTATCAGGTAAAAATGGAATAGAAGTCGGAACAAAAAAAGCCTGGGATTTGTGTGAAAAGTATAATCTTCCAAGGATGATATATGTGTCTGACATGGATATCGATGAAGTATCCTATCGTCAGGTAGTCGAAGAATTGGTTGATTTATACGGCAAAAAAATTGCTCCATTCAATCTTCCTATTCGTGAAAATGAAGAATTTGTGGGTTATGTAAATGTTATTCAGGAAAAAGGTTTTAGGTGGGTTAACAAAGACGCTGAGGAATGTGAAGTTCCTGATTATAACAAAGAATATCTTGCTCAGTATCGTGACACGCTGATGGAGGCTGTAGCTGAGACAAGTGAATCAATGATGGAACGCTATTTTAATGGCGAGACATTCTCTGAAGCTGAGATTCGTTCAGCACTTCGCGCTAATGTTTGTGATGGCAGTATAGTTCCTGTGGAAATGGGTTCTTCAATCGTTTGCAGAGGAGTATATACACTGATGGATGATATAGTAAAATATATGCCTTCTCCTGAAAATCGTAAGATGAGTGGTATAGATATGAGAACAAATGAAATATTCGATGCAGACTTTGATTTTTCAAAGCCAAAAACAGCGTTTGTTTTCAAAACTGTTGTTGATCCGTTTATTGGAAAATATTCCCTTATTAAGGTGCGTTCGGGTGTTTTCAAAACAGATGATGTAGTGTATGACACTAATCAGGACAAGGAACTCAAAATAGGTAAGATTTATCTTTTGAGAGGAAATAAATCCTGTGAAGTATCAGAAGTTCATGCTGGAGATTTGTGTGCACTTCAAAAGCTAGATTTAAAGACAGGTGATTCAATTGCTACAAAGGCTAATCCGGTACAGTATGCTCGTATGAATTTGTCAACTCCGTATACCAGCATGCGTTATAAACCTAAGAATAAAGCTGATATTGACAAGATTGCTCAGTCGCTTGCAAAACTACAGGCAGAAGATCCTACGATGAAGGTGGTATCTGATTCAGCTAATCATCAGTCTCTTATTTATGCGATGGGTGATTTGCAGATTGAAGTTATTGCTAGTAAGCTTCTTAATGAATACAATGTTGAGATTGAGCTTAAGAAACCAAAGGTTGCATTTCGTGAGACTTTGAAGAAAAAGTCTGATACTGAGTATAAATATAAGAAGCAGACAGGCGGTCATGGCCAGTATGGGCATGTAAAGATGCGATTTGAGTCTCTTGGCGATTTGTCGAAACCTTATGAGTTTACAGAAGAAGTTGTTGGAGGAGCAGTTCCTAAGAATTTCTTCCCAGCAGTTGAAAAAGGAATTGCAGAGTCAGTTCTTAAAGGACCTCTTGCAGGGTATCCTGTAGTTGGTGTTAAGGCTATTTTGTATGATGGTTCTTATCATCCGGTAGATTCTTCTGAAATGGCATTCAAAGTTGCCGCTTCCAATGCTTTTAAAGATGGATTTATGAAAGCTGAACCAATTCTTCTTGAGCCAATAGCTACTCTTAAAGTTACTGTACCAGAGGAAAAAACAGGTGATGTTATGGGGGATCTTAACAAGAGAAGAGGAAGAGTCCTATCCATGAACCCTGTTGATGGTGATAAGGAGGTTATTGAGGCTGATATTCCTGAGCGAGAATTATATGGATATGGAACTACACTTCGTTCTATGACTGGAGGGGCAGGAGAATTTGAGTTTTCCTTTGCGAGATATGAACAGTGTCCTCAGGAGATTCAGCAAAAGGAAGTTGAGGCATATGCAGCTAAAGTAAAAGATGACGATGCAGAATCCTAAGAATTTGCAAGGCTACTATTTATAGAAGCTTGTAAGTAACTATTAAGTTTTATTCCGGCTGAGTGCATTAGTGCACCCTAGCCGGATTTTGCTTTAGAAAGCAAAATGTATTAAAATTATTGTTATTGCTTTTTTTGAGATTAAAAAACGGCAAATAGTAAAAAATATAAGGTATTTAAGAGGAAAAATATGTCAGTTACTAATGAAGAAGTTGAGCCATATAATCCGGCAGAAATTGAGGATAAATGGAAAAAAATCAAAGATGAAAGTTCAATTAGTTTTAATAAGTACTGGGAAGAGATTGTAGGAAAGTATACAGTTTCTAATGGAATGTATTTTGATTATGGAAGAGATTGTATTTTACTATATGTTATGTTCATGATTCCTTCAGAGCCTGATTTGAGATTTGGAGATGATCAGGCGGATTCTGTGTATCATTTTTTAATGAGAGTATGGAGACTTGGAAATCATTTATCAAAGTTCTTTGAGGATAAAGAATTAAATCCTAATTTTGATAAAACTATAAATGATGACCTTTTTTATCTATATCAAAAACTATTGAAAGCTAAAGAAGAGAAAAAGTATCATAACATAGTTTCTCTTTTTATGTCAGGCATAAGGAAACTTGAAAAAGATGCAGGTTTTACTGATCACAAGGGCTGCCATGCACTTTCCTTGGAAAAAGAAAATGCAGACGATAAAAGAGAATTGAAACTAAAAAAACTCCTTGAACTGTTTTCTGTTTATTTGTATTTGTTAGCTGAATTTGCTCCATTTATTTGTCAGGAATTATGGGGGAGACTCTTTGGTAATAAAAGTATTTTTTCTTTTAAAATGCCGGAAATTGCCCTTGAAAATAATGTTACAATGACAAAATATATTTTACAGGTTAATGGTAAAACAAGGTGCAGTATTTTTTGCGATATTTCGTTATCAAAAGAAGAAATAATTAGTAAAGCCTATGATAGTCTTAAGGGTAGAGAACATATGAATAATCCTTTAGATAAATTTAGGATTATATTTGTATCAGGTGAATTGATTAATTTTGTCTTGAAAGAGGATAAATAATCTCCTTGACACATATTGTATGATTGCATACAATGATACACATACAGTGCTTTAATACGTCAAAGTGATGCAGATAATTGGTAAAATAAAAATATTTGCTTTTGTTAAGCTGTGTGGGGAGAACAATGGAGATGGAAGAAAAAGATATTGAAGGCAGTGACATTTATTCTTTACGGGCACGCGTTTTTCACAGAATTCGTGAAAATATCTTAAATGGCTATTACAAAAATAATGAAGAGCTTAGAGAAGTTGCTATTGGGAAAGAGCTCGGAGTTTCAAGAACACCAGTTAGAGAAGCATTAAGACAGCTTGAACTAGAGGGACTTGTGAAGATAATACCTAATCGAGGTGCATATGTTAACAGCATAAGTGCAAGTGATGTTAGGGATATTTATATCATAAGGTCAAGGCTTGAGGGGCTGTGTGCTTTTTGGGCATGCAAGAATATAACTAAAAAGCAAATTGAAGAAATGGAAGAAGCGGTATATCTTGCTTCTTTTTATTCACAGAAAGGTCAGACGAGTCAGCGCCCTGTTTGTGATAACCGATTTCATACCATTTTATATGAATCTTGTCATTCTAAAATACTCGAACATACGTTGAAAGATTATCACAACTATGTTTGGAGAATAAGGCAGAAAAGTTTAAATTCAGAACGCGGGGTGGAATCTGACAAAGAGCATGAGGGAATTTTGAATGCTATAAAGAATAAAGATGAAATGCTTGCAGAAAAACTTGCTACAGAACATGTTCTTAATGCATATAAGAATATTGAAAAAAACAATATGTTCAATATCTATAATGATTTAACAGAAAAATGATATTTTGTGAGAAAGGAATAATACTATGTCAAAAATTGCAATGACTACTCCTATCGTAGAGATGGATGGAGATGAGATGACAAGAATTTTGTGGAAGCTCATTAAAGAAAATCTTATCGAGCCTTTTGTTGATTTAAAGACTGAGTACTATGATTTGGGACTTAAGCACAGAGATGAAACAGATGATCAGGTTACAGTTGATAGTGCAAATGCAACTTTGAAGTATGGTGTTGCTGTAAAATGTGCAACTATTACACCTAATGCCGACAGAGTTAAAGAATATAATCTAAAAAAGATGTATAAGAGTCCGAATGGTACAATCAGAGCAATTCTTGATGGTACTGTATTCAGAACTCCTATAATGGTAAAAGGAATCGAGCCATGTGTAAGAAACTGGGAGAAACCAATTACACTTGCTCGTCATGCATATGGGGATGTGTATAAAAATGTTGAAATTCGTGTCCCTTCTGAAGGAAAGGCAGAACTTCTTTTTACAGGAAAAGATGGACAGGAAATAAGACAGACAATTTATGAGTTTGAAGGTCCTGGTGTTCTTCAGGGAATGCACAATAAAGATAAGTCTATTGATAGTTTTGCACATAGTTGCTTCGAGTATGCACTTGATATGAAAATGGATTTGTGGTTTGCTACTAAAGATACTATCAGCAAAGTTTATGATGCAAAGTTCAGAGAAGTGTTCGATAAAGTGTTTGAAAATGAGTATAAGGAAAAGTTTGAAAAGGCTGGAATTACCTATTTCTATACGTTGATTGATGATGCTGTTGCCAGAGTAATGAAGTCAAAGGGAGGATTTATCTGGGCCTGCAAGAATTACGATGGTGATGTTATGAGCGATATGGTATCATCAGCGTTTGGTTCACTGGCAATGATGACTTCTGTTTTGGTATCTCCAAGTGGAGTATATGAATATGAGGCAGCACATGGGACTGTACAACGCCATTACTACAAGTATTTGAAGGGTGAAACAACATCTACCAATCCTGTTGCAACAATTTTTGCATGGACAGGTGCGCTTAGAAAGCGTGGAGAGCTTGATTCTAATAAAGAACTGTCTTTGTTTGCTGACAAACTTGAAAAGGCAACTCTTTCAACTATTGAGTCTGGTAAAATGACAGGCGACCTTGCGCTTATTACATCTCTTGAGAACGTAACAAAGCTAAATACTGAAGAATTTATACTTGCAATCAGAGAAAATCTTGAAAAATAATCTATTTTTATTTTTGATAAGAGTATGAAAATGTAAGTTTTTGATATTGATTATATTAGTATTTTAAAATGGCGGAAATTTAATTAAACTTTTGTTGAGTTTTGTTAAATTTCCGCTAATTTTATGAGTTTTTTGTCCGATATTTTTTATGTATGGTAGAGATTTCTTTCATCAAGGAGGGACAAAAATGTCGAGTGAAAAAGATGTATCACAGGGAAGTTCAAACAAAAAAGTTAAAAGAAGTATAAGTACTGTATTATTGTCAATTTTATTGCCTGTTACAGTATTAGGAATTGCCTTTATTATTATGTTTTTGACTTTTCAGGCTAAGGATATTATAGTAAAGCAGGCTAAAGAGGATTTAACAAATGAGACTAGAGCCAATGCCAATACATTTGGTCTTCAAGTCATGGACATCATAGGAAAAGCGGAAGAGGCGACAACTGTTCTTGAAACAATGACTTTTGATGACAATAAAGAAATTCAGAATCTTCTTGAACACACAATGCATTATTCTGAAAAAGCAAGTGGTGGGATGTATATTGGATGGGAAGATGATGATTATATATTTGCTGACGGTCATCGTCAGGATGATATTGGTTGGCTTCCTACTGAACGAGGCTGGTTTAAAGAAGGAAAGAATTATACTGTTATGACTACGACAGCTCCGTATGTAGATGCGACGACCAATAATCTTTGTGTTACATTTTGCCGTAAATGTGATACCAAAGATGGTCGTAAGGGTGTTGTTGGTATAGATTTATACCTTGATGGTCTCGCCAAGGTAAATGCAGAACTCAAACCTCTTGGAACCGGAAATTCGGCAGTTATCTCAGGTGATATGATAATATCACATACTGATACTACATTAGATGGAAAAAAGATATCTGAAACTAGCAATGATTATTTGAAATCTGTCAAATCATATGTAGATTCTGGTAATTCAGAAGTGGCTGTTCTCAAAAATAATAGCGGATCAAATAATTACGTAGCATATTGTAAGATTCCTGGAACTGATTGGATTTTGATTTCGTCAGTAAGAGAAGCATCTATTCTTGCAGACCTTAATAGCTTTCAGTTTGTATGTATGTTAATTATGATTGTTATGACTGTATTGATTGGTGCTATCATTCTCATATCCATTAATAAGATTGTTAAAAAGCCTGTTCAGGAACTTTCTAGGAATATTGTTAAAATTTCCGGAGGAGATTTTACTGTTAAATTGCCAAAAGGAAATGGAGATGAAATTGGACTTATCCGAGATGAAATGCGTGATTACATCGAGATTATGAGTAATACAATTGATGATATTCAAAGTACTGCAGGTCATCTTCTTGGTGAAGCTAGAGCTAGTAGTGACGCATCAAAGGTGATGAGTGATGAAACTAAAGAACAGTCAAGTAATATGTCTCAGATTAGAGAAGCAATGGATGGTATGACGAGTGCAGTTACCGAACTTGCAAATAATGCTACCGAACTTGCGGGTGCAGTGAGCGATTTAACGGATAAAGGCAAAGTTACAAATGATATTATGTCAAATCTTATTGATTCTGCAGTTTCTGGTAAGAAAGACATGAGTGAAGTTAAGAATAATATGACTGGCATTGTTGAATCGATGACTGATATGAATGATGTGGTAATTGAAGTTGGAGATTCTGCACAAAAGATAACTGGAATTATCAGTATGATTAATTCTATTGCTCAGCAGACCAATCTTTTGTCACTTAATGCTTCAATAGAGGCTGCAAGAGCAGGCGAAGCTGGAAAAGGCTTTGCGGTTGTGGCAGGTGAAATTGCAAAACTTGCATCCGACAGTGGTGAAGCTACAAAAGAAATTGATGCTATTATTACTGATATTACAGCGCAAATTAATTCTTTGTCAGATAAATCGCAGAAAAATATGGATTCTATATCGCAAAGCAGTGAAGCGGTTACTGTGGCAGAGAAGACATTTGATACTATATATAGTGAACTTACAAATACTGGTAATACAATGAATGAAATGATTAAGATGATGTCTAATGTTGACGGAATCGCATCTTCCGTAGCAGCTATTTCACAGCAGCAGTCAGCAAGTTCTGAAGAAATATCAGCTACAGTTGAATCTCTTGTAGATAGTGCTAACAGAATTGCTGAAAATAGTGCAGCAGTTGACAGCTCTGCAGGAACAGTATCACAGTCTGCAGAGACTATAAGTGAAGCTCTTAGTATATTTAAGATTTGATATAAAGAAAATGCTCCATGGCGTTTAGTCATGGAGCATTTTTTTTCAGAATTATTCTTCTGCAAGTTCCGCCCAAGTATCATATAATTCCTCAAGCTTTGCCTGAATTTTTTCCTGCTCATCTGTTCGTTTTCTTAATTCAGCAAGATTGGAAGCAATTTCAGGCCGTGAAATTTCATTGTTTATTTCATCATTTCTTGCTTCAAGTTTGCTAATTTCTTCTTCACAGGCCTTCTGAGCTTTTTCTTTTTTCTTTTTTAAAGCCTGAGCAGCTTTTTGAGCTTTCCAGTCGGCTTGTGAACTTATGGACTTTGTCTCTTCGTTAAACTGATAACTGTTAGCATGCATGGTGCCTTGTTTGTTGGAAGAATCTTCGCCCATTAGAACTCCTGAGCATGCAGAAGTTGCTGTCGCAAGGTTTGCATTATTTAAAAGGTTATTCATTCTTTCTGGTTGATGTTCTAGGTAGTAATCATAATCACCAAGATAATTCATTAGAACACCGTGTGTTAAATCTAGAATTCTAGTTGCAGTTCTATTTATGAAATATCTATCATGACTGACATAAAGAACGGTACCTTCATAGCCGTTTAGTGCACTTTCAAGAACCTCTTTACTTGTAATATCCAAGTGGTTTGTAGGCTCATCAAGGAGCAGAAAGTTTGACTGTGACAACATTAGTTTTGCAAGGGACATACGACCTTTTTCACCACCAGAAAGGTCTCCGATTCTTTTGAATACGTCATCTCCTGTAAACAAAAATGCTGCAAGAGTATTTCTTATTTGAGTATTTGATAAATCCGGGTACTCATCAGATATTTCCTCAAATAAAGTCTTGTCGTCGTGTAAAACGTGGTGTTCCTGGTCGTAGTAGCCAAGATTAACTTTTGTTCCTAAGGTTATTTTTCCGCTATCAGCTGGAATTATGCCATTAATTATTTTTAACATTGTTGTTTTACCGGTTCCATTATCACCGATGATTGCAACACGTTCTCCTCTTTTTATATCAAAAGAAATGTCTTTGAAAAGAGTTGCACTTTCAAAAGATTTCGAAAGGTTTTCTATATGCAAAACATCATTTCCTGATACGCAAGATGGAACAAGCTTTATTTTCATTTCGTCATCGATGGTGGAAGGCTTTTCAAGACGTTCAATTTTGTCGAGCATCTTTTCTCTGCTTTCAGCTCGTTTGATCGATTTTTCACGATTAAAGCTTCTTAGCTTATCTATGACCTCTTGCTGATGTTTCAATTCCTGTTGCTGATTAATATAGGCATGCCATGCAATTGCACGTCTTTTTTCTTTTTCTTTTGCATAAAAAGAGTAATTACCATTATATGTATCAGCCTTCATTTGATCAATTTCAATAATTTTGCCGGCAATTCTATCAAGGAAAAAGCGATCGTGAGATACTACAAGAACAGCTCCTTTATAGTTTAGTAAATAGTTTTCAAGCCAGCTTATGGAATTCATATCAAGATGGTTGGTAGGCTCGTCAAGGATGATTAAATCAGGTTGTTGTAATAAGAGTTTTCCAAGAGCAACTCTTGTTTTCTGTCCTCCTGAAAGAGAACCAATCTGTTTTGAAAATTCTTCGTCTGTAAAGCCAAGACCTCTAGCAACTCCTGATACTTCACTTTGCCAGGCATAACCGTCTTGTAATTGAAACTGATGAGTCATTGAAGTGTACTTGTTCATCAAATCTGTAAGTTCATCGCCTTGCAGAACTTTCATTTGTTCTTCGGCTTCTCTGATTTTTAGCTCCAGGTCTATAATATCTTTTTTTACAAGCTTAAGTTCTTCATATATTGTATTGCTAGAATCAATATTCTGATTTTGAGCAAGATATCCAAAAGTTGTATCTTTGGCAAAAGTAACTTCGCCATCGTCAGCTGATAATTGTCCTATTATTATTTTTAACAGAGTGGATTTCCCAGCTCCATTAATACCAACAATTGCAGCTTTTTCGTTGGCTTCTATATGAAAAGAAGCATTTTTTAAAATATCTTTTCCATCAAATGATTTGCATATATTGTGACAGGATAATAACATCTCGACCTGCTTTCTTAAGGGGATTACTTATTTTTTATCTGAGCATGAAAATATGACTTCTTGCTGAGATTTAGGATAATCATCAGCAAGAATCCTGCTTCGCAGGACAAAATTTGTCTTGGCGACAAATTTTGGTCTGGTACGGTTCTTGATTTTTCTGATGAAAACAAGAACCTATGCCTATTCGTTTTTAACCGAACTATTCAAAATTATATTATAAAAGACATGAGTAAACAAGTCATAGGTTTTTGGATTTTTGTTTTTGGTGTGATGATTGATTAATATTTAACAAAGATGTATAATAGATAAGTAGGTTTGCGTCCGCTATAGATAGAAAATATCTATGATTCAGAGTGGATGCAGAGATTATAATCTTGATATTAGGAGAAAGGCGCATGAGTAAGGAAATTTCTCAGGCAGTTATAAGCCGCCTGCCCCGTTATTTTAGATATCTTGGTGAACTTAGAGATCGTGGTGTTGAACGCATTTCTTCTCAAGAGTTAAGTGAAATTATGAAGGTTACTGCATCTCAGATACGACAGGACTTTAATAATTTTGGCGGTTTTGGACAGCAGGGTTATGGTTATAATGTTGAATATCTTTATGATGAAATAAGTAAAATATTAGGTATTGATAAGAAACATCAATTGATTATCATCGGAACAGGCAATCTTGGTATGGCTCTTGCAAGATATACCAATTTTTCAACAAGAGGTTTCGTTTTTAAAGGAGCATTCGATTCTAATCCTGAACTTTATGGCAGGAAAATAGGCGAGGTAACTATAAGACCAGTTGAAGAGATTGAAGAGTTTGTTAAAAATAATAATATTGATATAGCGGTTTTGACTATTCCAAAAGACCAGGCTACGCTTATGGCTGAACGTCTTGCAAAATGTGGAATAAAGGCTATTTGGAATTTTGCCCATGTTGATCTGGAAGTACCTGAAAATGTGCAGGTTGAGAATGTACATTTATCTGACAGTCTTATGAAATTGTCGTATAATATTAATCGATATGAGCATATGCACAATAAGAAATAATCACAGATAATCCATTATTCAAGAGCGAGGGTCTTATGTCAAGAGAAGAAGATGTCTACATGCCGGCTTTACAGGGAAAACATATTCCAATTTTAACTCAGGATGAAAAGTGGAAACTGCTTTTTGGCGAAGAAGGAACTACGCCCGAAATCGATGAACTTGAGAAGGAGCTGAATGAACTTTTGGACAGGCAGTCAGAACTGCGCCAAAAGAGTAAGGATATTAAAAGACTTAAAAAGACTCTGCTCGATGAAGTTATTCATCTTAGCGACCAGCTTCATAAAGGCGTAAAAGGGGCGGAGACAAAACTTGATGAACATAAGCGCCTTATTGAAGAATGTAATGTTAAAACTGATGAAATTGCTGAGCAGCTTACTGCACTTCCAAGACAAATATATGACACGAATTTTAAATTGATGGTAGAAACGATGAATATATGCTACGAGAAAATGCATCGTAATACTGATGAAATTAATGTTATAGATGAATGGCTTGTCAAAATGCGTAAAGAGTTAAAAAAACAAGTGATTCGTTTGCAGGAAGGTGAGATGGAAAATTTCAACATGTATTCTTACATGAGACAGATTTTTGGCCCTGATGTTGTTGAAATTTTTGATATGCAGTATGATCCTGAACGTGAGCATAGGATTAGAACTCCAAGTATGAGAACCAGACAACAGGAAAAAATGTTATAGATAATATGTCGTTTTTTTTCATCAAGGGAGAAAAAATATGCAATATTTGGTTACTGCTAGTGAGATGAAAAGATGTGATCAAAATACAATCGATTGTTTTGGAGTTCCTTCGATGGTTTTGATGGAACGGGCTGCAATGGCTGTTGCAGTTAGAATTGATGAATGGAAAAGAAATTATATTGCGGCCAGAACATTAAATGTTCTGGTCGTATGTGGTGGAGGCAATAATGGCGGCGATGGAGTTGCAATAGCTAGAATTCTGTATCATCATGGTTATAAAGTTCAAGTTGCTTTGATTTGTGATTTAGAGAAATGTTCCGATGAACTTAAACAGCAGCTTTCTATTGCTAAAGCATATGGAATTCCAATAGACATTTTTTCCAAAGTATGTGTCAGCAATTCCCAATTGGAATGGGATATTATTGTAGATGCATTGCTTGGAATCGGTATTTCAAGAGATCTTGAAGGCGACTATGAAAAAGCAGTAAGTTATATCAATGATTTTCATAACAGTAAAAAAGGTTCGTGCCTTGTTATTTCTGTTGATATTCCATCGGGAATTGATGCTGATAGCGGCAGAGTATGCAAAATAGCGGTTCGAGCTGACAAGACGGTTACATTTAATTATGCTAAACTTGGGCATATTCTTTTTCCGGGAAATGATTATGTGGGAAGGTTATATGTTGAAGATGTAGGAATTACTGTTGATGGCTTTTTGGGCACACGTCCAAACGGTTTTTTCTTTGATGAGACACCGGATGTGCTTTTATCACCTAGAAGAAAAGATGGAAATAAAGGAACTTTTGGCAAAGTTCTTGTAATAGCTGGAAGTGATAAGGTAAGTGGAGCTCTTGTTCTTTGCTGTGAAGCTGTACTAAGAGCTGGAGCTGGAATGGTTAAAGCTTTTACCGACAAAAATAATCTTAATGCTCTGCAATACCATTTGCCAGAAGCAATGTATGATACTTATGATTCAGAGTATTTTGAAATAGATAAAGATAAGATGCTTGAGAACCTTTATAAAAGTATCAATTGGGCTGATGTGATTGTAATAGGACCTGGACTTGGAATTAGTGATAATTCTTCTTTGATATTGAAAGAAGTGCTAAGAAACTGTGAAAAAGATGTGGTTTTAGATGCAGATGCGCTTAATCTTATATCTGAAGATAAGGAATTATTAAAGCTTGCGATGTCTTTTAAAGACAGAATAGGAAAGAATATGATTTTAACACCGCATATTGGTGAGTTTAAGAGATTATTTAGTGCGTCATTTTCAAATGATTTGGAGACTTCATATATAAAAACTCATATTCTAGAGCTTACGGGTAAAATTGCAGATTGTTTTCATTGCATAGTTGTTTGCAAGGATGCAAGAACAGTTGTAGCTAAATGTGATGACGAAAAAAGATATATTAATATTTCTGGGAATAACGGAATGTCGACTGCGGGTTCAGGCGATGTACTTGCAGGAATTCTGGGGGCTTTTTGTGCTAATCAGACAGATGTTTTTCGTTTATGTTGTACTGGAGTTTATATTCATGGTATGGCTGGAGACAGAGCAGCGCAGGAACTTGGAGAATATTCAATGACTGCGGGAGATATTCTAAGGGTTCTTCCTTCAGTTTTACCTTGAAAATATGAAAATAAGGGAAGTTTTGATTTATGAATTTCGAAGAAGTTGCTGATAAACAGCGTGTTTATGCAAAAATTGATTTAAAGGCAGTTCGTCTTAACATGGACAATATGCATAAAAATCTTTCTGATAAAACTAAAATGATGGCTGTAGTTAAAACAAATGGTTATGGTTTTGGAGCTGTTGAAATATCTAATATGCTCGAAAAACTGGACTATATTTGGGGATATGCTACAGCGACAGTTGAAGAAGCTTTTGAACTTAGAGAAAATGGCATAAAGAAGCCTATTCTTATTTTGGGATATGTATTTCCATATGCATATGAGAAAATGCTTAGAGAAGATATTCGACCTGCTGTGTTCAGGTTTGATCAGTTGGAAGAGCTTAATGAATGTGCGAAGAAGATAGCACTTGAGGGTTCGGTTAAAAAGAAGATTCATATAGCTGTTGATACCGGAATGTCTAGAATTGGTATATGTCCTGATGAGAATGGGGCAATGTTTGTAAAAAAAGCTTTGAATATGTCAAATCTTGAGGTTGAAGGTATCTTTACCCATTTTGCAAGAGCAGATGAGGCTGATTTAACAGATGCACACCACAAGAAAGATGTATTTGCAGGTTTTGTTGAAAAAGTTGAAAAAGAAAACAAAATTAGAATTCCGCTTCATCACTGTGCAAATTCTGCAAGTATAATTGATATGCCGGAAGCTCAAATGGATATGGTTCGTGCTGGTGTTACGATGTATGGAATGAAGCCTTCTGATGATGTTAAGGTTGAAAAGATCGGTATTACTCCAGTATTGTCACTTATTAGTCATATTGCATTCATTAAGGATGTCCCAGAGAATACTCCTGTAAGTTATGGTGGCACTTTTGTGACTGACAAAGTGACTAGAATAGCTACAATTCCTGTTGGTTATGGCGATGGGTATCCAAGAAGTCTTTCCAATAAAGGATATGTTCTTATAAGGGGACAAAAGGCAAGAATTCTAGGAAGAGTCTGCATGGATCAGATGATGGTAGATATATCAGATATTCATGGAGCTTTAGAAGGTGACAAGGTTACTCTCATAGGTCAGGATGGAGAACAGTATATTTCAATAGAAGAACTTGGTGATATGAGCGGACGTTTTAATTATGAACTGGCTTGCGATTTGAATCACAGAATTCCAAGAGTTTATGAATATTGAAATGACTAGTTTGCGTATTTTTTGACCGTAATATCTTCCTATGGTATCATGATAATAACGTGTTATATTTGCATGATACTATGGGGAGGAAAATATATTATGATTTCTTTAATATCATTGTTTGTTGCTGTTTTTCTTACCCTTTTTAAGTGTTTGTTTTGGATTTGTAAAAAAGCAGCATATTATCTTTTTATCGCATATAGATTCCTTGTTGCGATTGTTCCCATTACAGCAATTGTTTGGATAATCTTTTTTGCTTTAGAGATTGGCAGTGAGATTACTCATAATGATTACATTCCAAAGCCACTTCCTTATTATCTCGAAAGTACATCTCTTGCTCAAGCTTCTTCTTCGAAGATTTTTGATGCAGAGTCCTTTCAGAATGGAAAAAAATCTATAAAAAAACGTATAAATGATTCAAATAGTTCTGGGAAAAAAAGTATTGATCAGCACGCTCGAAAAGTTAATGAGTCTATTCAAAAAAATATCAATAATCAGATAAATAATATAGCTAATGATACCAAGAAAACGATTGACGAAGCATTTACTGCATGGTGGTCGAGAAAAGTTGAAGAATTAAAACAACGCGAAATAAGGAATTTACTTATTGTTTTGGGATATGTTTTGCTTATTCCTGTTTCGATTATATCTTTTTCTGTATCAGCAGTTTTTTCAGCTGCTAGTTACCTTGAAATTGCTATTATTTTTGATATGGTGTGGTACGCAGTAGCGTTTTGTGCTTTTAGAAAAAGACCTGTGCAAGTGTTTGATGATAGACTTAGGATACTTTTTCCAAAACAGGCAAGACAAAGGGATATAGATAGATATGAAGGATCATATGCGAGTTGGCTAAGACGTCATCATAATGATTTTGATGATGATACATTTGACGGAAAAGAATATGATAATAACGAAGAATATGATGATTGCGAAAAATATGATGATTCTGAGAATGATGAGTACGAAATTAGTCAAAAACATAAAGGTTTACACCTTGGGATAAGACGACATCCTTCGCGAGGCAAATTGAAAATAACACTTGAATATGATGATTATTTTGATAAAAAAGATGATATGACAGATTCGTATAATAATTTTGAAGATCAGGATATGGAAGATCTAGAGTACGAAAATAGTGATTATCTTGAGAATAATGATTATTCAGGTAGTCGTGATTGTTATAGAAAATGTAATTATCAAAAAGAAGTTAGAGATAGCAAGATAGACAATTATGATGAAAAAGAAAATAACAAAAAATCTTTTGATTTTTTTGCGGGATGTAATACCAGAGAGAGTATAAAGAAAAAATACTACGTTCTTGTTAAATTGTATCATCCTGATAACCTAGACGGTGATACTTCTGCTTTATATGAGATTGTACGACAGTATAAAGAAAAAATGAAAGAAACTGTAACAGAAAACAGTTAGCTTGACTAGGAAGATTCAGAATGATATAGTTTAATTTGAAATTTTGTGTCAATTATTTGATTGATACAAAGTTTCATAAGCTAAGTAGCAGTTTCAAATTTTATGAAAGGAGAAGCTACATTAAGATGAAATCATTGTTATATTAACGATGAAACAGTAACTTGAATCGTGATATTATAGATTATCATCTTACATATACAATTTTGTATATGGTTATAGTAGCAGATGAATATATGGATGATGGTGGACCCTCTGCAACAGCACTTATTTTTTTGATGCTGTTGTTGTTCATGGACATAATGGTCTATGGATTTGGTGCGGCCATACATAATTTGAAAACCGAAGATTTGGGTTCCGAGCCCGAGGATGATTCGGATGAATCAGTTAAAGGAAAAAGCAGCTTGCCTGAGCGCACTAGAAAGTTTTTATTAGAAGTAATAGAAAAACCTACGAAATATGTTAATACAGTTCAGCTTTTGGTTTTTTTATGTAATTTTGTTGTCGGAAGATTCTTTATAAGTAGTATTTCAAAAGTCTTCTTACCTTTCGCTAATAATTTTTCGTCAGTTGCAGGAAATGTGATTTCCGAGATTCTTGCCATAGTATTACTTTTATATATCTTTTTGTCGATAGGCGTTCTACTTCCTAAAATAGCAACAAGGCACAATCCTTTGGCTTTTGCTAGATTTTTTGCAGAGCCTATAAGAATAATTATGGTTATTCTAAGACCTATGACATTTATTGTTGAATATACGGTTCATGGACTATTGTATTTAAGTGGAGTAAGAAATTTTGAAGATGAAACAGATGTAACAGAAGAAGAAATACGTTCTATGGTATCTGAGGGTCAGGAACAGGGCGTACTTGAGGATGCAGAAGCAAATATGATTTCTAATATCTTTGAGTTTTCTGATAAAGAAGTCAGAGATATCATGACTAATCGAAATGATTTGATAGGTATTGAAGGAACACAAAGTTTAGACGATGCAACAACATTTATGCTTCAGGGTAACAATTCGAGATTTCCTGTTTATTTGAATAATATAGATCATATTATTGGAATAGTTCATATAAGAGATGCTATGAAGAATTTGTCTGAAGAGGATAATGCTAAAAGGCAGATTCGTCAGATAAGAGGACTTATGAGACAGCCAATGTATGTTCCGGAAACAAGGAAAATAGAATCGTTGTTTCATAGCATGCAATCATCTAAAACTCAAATGGCGATTGTAATAGATGAATATGGACAAACAGCTGGTCTTGTAACAATGGAAGATATTTTGGAAGAAATAGTCGGAAATATCATGGATGAGTATGATGAGGATGAGGTATATATTGTTCCTGGAAAAAGAATGGGTGAATTTATTGCTCAAGGAAAGACACCTGTTGAAGTTATTGAGAAAAGGTTTGATATAACTTTTCATCAAAATGAATTTGAAACTCTAAATGGTGTTCTTATTTCCAAAATGGATAGAATTCCAGAAGAAGATGAGAAATTTGAGTGTGTTATAGAGGGGTATTTATTTAAAATACTATCTGTAAGTAATCATATGATTTCAGATGTTTTGATTCAGAAGCAGATGACAGATGAGAAAGCTCATAATGATTACAAAGAAGAATGATATGAATAGTTATTGCTTACGGTATTTGTATACAAAATGTCAGCAGTAGCTTTTAAGATTTATATAATTAGAAAGGAATTACAAGAAATGTCAGGACATTCTAAATTTGCTAATATTAAGCACAAGAAAGAAAAAAATGATGCAGCTAAGGGAAAAATTTTCACAGTAATAGGACGTGAAATAGCAGTTGCTGTTAAGGAAGGCGGCCCAGATCCTAACAATAACTTCAAGCTTGCTACAGTTATTGCAAAAGCTAAGGCTAACAATATGCCAAACGATACAATAGAGCGTGGTATTAAGAAAGCTGCTGGAAATGACGGAAGTGTTGATTATAAGAGCGTAACATATGAAGGATATGGCCCTGGCGGAACTGCTATTATTGTTGAAGCACTTACAGATAATACTAATCGTACAGCTGCTAATGTTAAGAGTGCATTCACAAAAGGAAAGGGTTCCATGGGAACACCTGGATGTGTATCATTTATGTTTGATCAGAAGGGTCAGATTATCATTGATAAAGAAGAATGTTCAATGTCAGCTGATGACCTTATGATGGCTGCTCTTGATGCAGGAGCTGATGACTTCAATGAAGAGGAAGACAGCTATGAGATTTTGACTGCTCCAGATGCTTTTCAGGCAGTGGTTGAAGCTCTTAATAAGCTTAATATTGCTCAGGTATCTGCAGAGATTACAATGATTCCGCAGAACTATGTTCAGGTTTCTGATGAAGAGAACGTTAAGTGTATTCAGCGTATACTTGACCTCCTTGATGAAGATGATGATGTTCAGAATGTATATCATAACTGGGATGAGCCTGAAGAGGCATAATAGCACAGAATTAAACATTGTTATAAGAATATAAATTAGAAAACCCTTTTCAGGTGTAATTGTTCACGACTTCTTGCTCTTTATGAAAACAAGAACCAATGAGTGATTAATACATTTGAAGAGGGTTTTAATTTTTTTGACATAGCTTTGATCTGGTAGCATTTTTGTGATTTAGTACAATTTGTCTTTGGCAAAGAGTATGCTTATCCACACATTTTCTTCAACTTGATTTGAAAATATGATATACTTCATTAGTAAAAGTGTTTGTTACAGATTGAAAGCTGTTAATGGCAGAAAAATGTGGCAGATTGCAGAAGGGGGAATTTCAATGGTATTGAAAAAAAATGCAGCTTCTTATATTGTCTGGATGATGTTTGTGGCATTTAATATAATAATGGTTGTTGCGTTTAGCATATATTCGGGGTTATTTCCAGTAGCTAAAAAAATGGAAACTGCAATATTTACTGGAGCATTTACATCATTATCAGCATGTATCTGTCTTGTAATATCATTTTTAATAAGTCGTCTTAGTGAGTTTTTTCGTCCGTTACAGAAAAAAGCAGACGTGCTTTCGAGTTGGTATAGAGTGATTATGCTTATTTTGATACTTGCAGGCGATTGGATTAGAATTGTATTGCTGAAAAAAGCTAAGTTTTCGATCGGGGCAGGAATGCAACTATTCAGACAGGCAAGTGTTAGAAAAAGTAGCATGACTATTACAACGCCAGATATTTGGCATGTGATTTATATAAAAATTCTGCGTGGAATACTGTACTTTACTGGTAACCTTCAAAGCACAGCATTAGTGTATCAACTTGTATTGGAATTGTTGAGTATTTTTATATTTTCTATGGCTATTAGATTATTTATGGGCAAGACTGCTTCAGTAATTACAATGGCGTTATTGGTGTTTCTTCCTGTGTTTTCGGAGAATCCTCAGAATTTAAATGCTTATGTTTATACTGAGCTTTTTATGGCTGTTGAAATATTTGCTATAGGTGTATGTATACGAATTATCCGTGGACAAAAGCCATTTAAAAAAATTTTGATTCTACCATTTTTGATTCTTGGTTCTTTTTTTGGTTTTATGTTTTATCTTGACGCAGGCACCATATTAATAATGTTGCTGTTTGCATCATTTTTATTTAGTTATGATACATCAAAGAAAAAAATCTTGGGAGCTTATCTGTTTTTGTTTGTAGGAATGATAGCTGGTTTTTTCATTGGCATTGTATCAATTAGCAATCTGAGCGGAATAAGTGTACAGAAAATTATATATTTATGGAAAAAAAGCTTTTTTGATAGTAATTTATCTTTCGAGGGGTTTAATAGTATTGGTAATTTTGGGATTAAATTTTATGCACTTCTTTATCTTATACTTGCACTTGTATTGTTGACTGCTGTTTGTAGTTTTATTTTTCAGGATAATATCACAACACTTACGCCATGGATGATTTTGATGCTGGCATCAGTGTTTGTTTCACCTATGATGGGCAATACACTGATTAATACTCTGAAAATATGGACGGCTCTTGGGGCATCAGTTATAGCTGGCGGATTTGCATGCATGCTTCATATTGAAAATGAATATATGATAGATATTGTTTCTGAGAAGGAAAGAGTGTCAGGAAAGCTTGAAATACAGAATGCTGAAGAATATGATACATCTCAAAATGAAGCATATGTTCAGAAAATAGATAAAGATGAAAATGGTAAAGAATCAGATGTTGGCACTGTTTTAAATGACTATAAAATAATAGAAAAAACTGATACTACAGAAAATGAAGAATTAACAGAAAACGCTGATACCGAAGAAAATGAAGAATTAACAGAAAATGGCGATACTACAGAAAATGAAGAATTAACAGAAAATGGCGATACCGCAGAAAATGAAGAATTAACAGAAAATGGCGATACTACAAGAAATAATGAAGAATTAGAAAGTGCTGATACTCCAAGTAATAACGAACAGACAGAATATAAAGAGATTGCTAATATTAATGAATTAAAAGAGAACCTAAAAAAAGTAGTTGACGAAGTAGTTCATAACAATATTGCGAAGGAAGAAATGATTGAAGATAATCAAAAAAACTCAGAAAAAGTTAATGAACGTGTTGAAGATTCTAAAAAATATGAAGATGAAAAGGCATCATGCGATGATTTAGAGGATTTGTTTGTAACAGGAGAGTCGTTTGTTGAGGAACAGGCTATCGATAGTTTCCTTGACAATGGCAGTTCAAAACCACTTTTTGTAACTGATTATAGTAGCATCTCTTCAGAAAAGGGTGCTGTATCTAAGAACAAAGAGGAAAAGGTAACAAGAAAGAGAGAAAAGGCAGAAAGCGCCAAAGTTCGTTTCATACCTGAAGGAATGGTTGTTCCCGAAGATAATGAAGAAGACCTTGTTCCTCATCCACATCTTTCAGGTTTTAATGATTCCAAAAAGAAAGTTCAGAAACTTAAAGTTGGAAGAAATATGGATAGAAATGAATTTGATTTACCATTGAAATCAGGAGATGATTTTGATGTTTGATAGAAAAAATGTATATTAAGGAGAGTAGTACTGTGAAAGTTGAAGAGTTAAAGACCTATGAAGTATTAGAGCATAGAACAATAGGTGATTTAAACAGTGATAGCTATATTCTGAGACATAAAAAGACCGGTGCAAGAGTTGCACTTCTTTCAAATGATGATGAAAATAAGGTTTTTTATATTGGATTTAGGACACCTCCAACAGATTCTACAGGTGTTGCTCATATTATCGAGCATACTGTATTGTGTGGTTCTAAAGATTTTCCAGTGAAAGATCCTTTTATTGAACTTGCTAAAGGATCGCTTAATACTTTTTTAAATGCAATGACTTATCCGGATAAGACAGTATATCCCGTTGCAAGTTGTAATGATGCAGATTTTCAGAATTTAATGCATGTTTATTTGGATGCTGTTTTTTATCCGAATATTTATAAGAGTGACAGAGCATTCCAGCAAGAAGGATGGCACTATGAGTTGAAAAATGCAGATGATCCTCTTGCAATAAATGGTGTAGTTTACAATGAAATGAAAGGCGCCTATTCCTCAGCCGATGATGTTCTTGATAGATATATTATGAATTCACTGTATCCGGATAACACTTATTCCATTGAGTCTGGCGGTGACCCTGATGTTATTCCGGAACTTACGTATGAGCAGTATTTGGATTTTCATAGAAAATATTATCATCCTTCCAATAGCTATATTTATCTGTACGGAAATATGGATATGGTTGAAAAACTTACATATATTGATGAAAATTACCTTTCTAAATTTGATAATAAGAGTATCGATTCTAAGATATATGCTCAGAAAGCTTTTGAAGAGCCTAGATATATCAGTAAGCAATACTCGATTATGTCAGATGATAAGGAAAGCCAGAATACATACCTTTCAATGAACTGGTCAGTAGGGACATCACTTGAGCCTAAAGAATATATTGCTTTTGATATAATTGATTATTGTCTATGTTCTGCTCCGGGAGCTATTTTAAGGAAAGCATTATTAGATAACGGCATCGGAAAAGATGTTTATAGCGAATACGAAAATGGAATCTGCCAGCCTTTTTTCTCTGTTATTGCCAAGAATGCAGATGCTTGTCAAAAGGAAAAATTTGAGCAGATTATTTTTGAGTGCTTAAATAAAGTTGTAAAAGATGGTTTTGATAAGCGCTCTCTTGAAGCAGCAATAAATGCTGATGAATTTAAATATAGAGAAGCTGATTTTGGAAGATTTCCCAAAGGACTTTTATATGGGCTTCAGGTTCTTGACAGCTGGCTTTATGATGATATGAAACCATGGATTCACATAGAAGCCGGTGAAACTTATAAGATGCTTAGAGAAGAATTAAACACATCTTATTTTGAAGAACTTGTTCAGAAATATCTTATCGATAATAAGCATAGAAGTCTCTTTGTGATGGAGCCTGTTAAAGGTCTTACTGAACAAAAAGATAAGGAAAGAGCAAAACAACTGGCTGATTATAAAAAAACTCTTTCAAAAGAAGAAATAGAAAAAATTGTAAAGAATACATTGGAATTGCAGAAATATCAGGAATCATTAGATAATCCGGAAGATTTAAAGAAAATTCCTATGCTTAAGAGAAGTGACCTTAAGAGGGAAGCTGAGCCTTTCATTTATGAAGAACGCAGGGTTGGTGAAAATGTTCTTCTTTTCCATAATATATTTACAAATGGAATTGGTTATATAACACTTTCGTTCAACATTGATAATGTTCCTCAGAACCTGTTTCCATACATTGGTATTATGAAGACAGTTTTGGGAATGGTAGATACTAAAAACTTTACCTACAAAGATTTGTATAACGAAATAAACATTAAAACTGGTGGAATCACAGCAGGTATTAATATCTATACTGATTATCGAGATATGAATCAATTCTCTCCTCGATTTGAAATTATGGTAAAGGTGCTTCCACAGAATTTGAAAACAGCTTTTGATTTAATCAAAGAAGTTTTAATGACTTCGAATCTCGATGATATTACACGTATCAAGGAGATTTTAGATGAAAAACGCTCTCATATGGAAGTTGATTTGACTACAGCTGGTAATAGGGCTGCTGCACTTAGAGCAATGGCAGATATATCCTCATCTGCAGCTATAAGCGAGACAGTTTCTGGAATCACTGGTTATCGTTTAGTGGAAAAATTTTCTGATGCCTATGCTGATCTAGATAAAAAAGATGAGATGCATAAGACTTTGGTTTCAAATCTGCATGCTCTTATGAAAGTTATTTTTAGAAAAGAAAATCTTCTTGTAAGTTTTACTGGAACCAAAAAAGAGTATGGCGATATTGAGAACATAATCAGTGACTTTGCAAATGGTCTTTATACAGAAGAAGTAAAACTTGGTCATTTCAATCCTTCTGTTGGCAGAAGAAGCGAGGCGTTCAGAACACCAGGGCAGGTTCAGTACGTAGCATTGGCAGGAAATTTTAGAAAAGAAGGTAAAGAATATACAGGTGCATTAAGAGTATTGCAGAGTATACTGGGATATGGATATCTTTGGGATAATATTAGAGTAAAAGGTGGGGCTTATGGAGTATCTAGCGGCTATGGCAAAAATGGCGATTCTTATTTTGTAACATATAGAGATCCTCATCTTGCAAAGAGTCTTGAGGTTTTTGACAAAGTTGCAGAGTATGTTAAAAATTACGATGCAAGTGAAAGAGAAATGACTCAAAATGTTATTGGCGCTATTGCAGAACTTGATACACCAAAAACTCCTAGCGCAAAGGGAAGTTATGGATTGTCTGCGTATATGTGTCATGCTGATTATAATCTTATACAAAAGCATAGAGATCAGGTTTTGGATGTTACTGTAGAAGATATAAGAAAACTTGCTGATTACATTACAACATTTACAAAAGATAGATGTATTTGTGTTGTAGGAAGTAGCGAAAAAATTCAGAATCACGTAGAGATATTTGATAGTATTGAGCAGCTTTGATCAAAGCTGTATAGAGGTTTTATATGGAAGATAATAATTTTAGGACAGGATATATTGCACTCATTGGAAGACCTAACGTTGGAAAGTCAACACTTATGAACCATTTGATTGGTCAGAAAATAGCAATTACATCCTCTAAACCACAGACCACAAGAGGAAGAGTCCAGACAGTTTATACAGATGAGAAATGCCAGATGATTTTTGTGGATACACCTGGAATTCATGAGTCTAAAAATAAACTTGGAGAGTACATGCTACATATAGCTCAGAAGACTCTTGAAGATGTTGATCTTATTTTGTGGCTTGTTGAACCATCAACATTTATTGGAAATAGTGAGCAGTATATTATCAAACAGTTAAAAAGGTGTAAGCAGCCTGTTATGCTTATTATCAATAAGACTGACACGATTACCAAAGAAAAGCTGATTGTTTGCATGGATGAATATCGAAAACAAATGGATTTTGCTCAGATAATTCCTGTTTCAGCTAAAAAACATGAAAATATAGATACACTTAAGGAAGAAATGATAAAATTTCTCCCTTATGGTCCAGCATTGTATGACGAAGAAACTGTAACAGAAGAGCCAGAGCGCGATATTGCTGCAGAAATTATTCGTGAAAAAGCTCTTAGACTACTGAATGATGAAGTCCCTCACGGAGTAGCAGTGACTATTGAAAAAATGCGTGAAAGAGAAGGCTATGTTAGCGATGACAACAGACCTTTGCTTGATATTGAGGCTACTATTATTTGTGAGAGAGATTCTCATAAAGGAATAGTAATCGGTAAGGGTGGAAGTATGCTTAAAAAGATTGGAAGTAAGTCAAGAGAAGATATTGAAAAGATGACAGATTGCAAAGTTAATCTGAAAATCTGGGTTAAAGTTCGCAAAAACTGGCGTGATGATTCATCTATGATGAAACACTTTGGTTATGATGAAAGAAAAATTTAAAGATGATTAAAGAATCCTTGGAAGATGATGGAAAAAGAAAAGTTACAGGAATGATTTTAAAGAGAAGACCCGTTGGAGAGTATGATTTTGTAGTTACTATATTAACTATGGAAAGAGGTAAGATAACAGCATTTGCCAGAAGTGCAAGAAAACCTGAAGCAAAACTTTCCGGTAATGTTGAACTGTTTTCTTATGGAACCTTTACTCTGTTTGAAGGTAGAAATTCCTATACGCTTCTTGAATCTGAGATAATGAATTACTTTGAGTTTTTCAGAACTGATTTAACTTTAGTATGCTATGGGACATATTTTTTGGAACTTGCAGATTATTATTCCGCAGAAAATAACGATGATAGAGAACTTTTAAAACTTTTATATTTGTCTTTAACAGCTCTTTCAAAAGAAGTATTTGAAAAGAATTTTGTCAGATGCATTTTTGAATTAAGAGCGCTGGTTATAGAGGGAGAATTTCCAGGAATTCCCTCAGGAAAAAAATATGACGATGCTGTATATATGGCATTTGATAAGATTTATAATCTTCCAGTTACAAAACTTTTTTCATTTAAACTTGATCAGAAAGCATTAAAAGAACTGATAGAAATTACAGAAATGTATAGAAAGAGATTTGTTGATAAAAAACTTCATTCTCTTGAGATGCTTGATTTGCTTGTTGATTCATAAAAGGTGTTGAAAAAAACTAATTAGACTATTATAATCAAAAGGATTGTGCAGTTTAGGAAAAAATAATGAAATTTTTAGTGTTGTGAGTTAATATGTTGCTGCTCGAACATAATTGCACAATAAGTTGCTTTTTGTAAGAAAGCAGGCAGTAACATAAATATAATTGACAGCATGTACTATTGTTGAGAGGTTGACACAAAAAGAAAAGAATGAAACGATTTGAGAAAATACTGTTTAGTGGACTGATAATAGGAACACTTCTTGTAGGATGTGGTCAGACAAATGTAACAAAAGCCGATAAGACGACCATTGAGATTAGTAATGATGGTAGTATTATTCAGCAGATTGTTGAGGATTTTTCTGAGCCATATTATGATTTTTCAGAAATGGAAAAAGAGATAAATTCTGAAGTAAGTGCTTTTAATTCATCTAAAGGAAAAGATTTGATATCAATTCAGGATGCATCGAAAAAAGACAAAAAAGCGCGTGTTACAATGACATATAAGGATACAGATTCATATGGTGAATTTAATGATGTCGTGCTTTTTATGGGAAAAATGAAAGATGCAGTAAAAAAAGGATATAATATTCCTGTAAAACTTGTTGATTCCAATAAAAAGCAGGTTAATACTTCCGATTTTTCAGATGATAGTCAAGTTCTTATCTTGTCAGAAAAGATTTCAGTGTTAACATCAGATTCTATAGTGGCTGGCAGTATGGGAACAATATTTTCAAACTCTAAAAGTGTTGACTTGTCGAAAGTAACAGATGAGTATGCAGTACTAATTTTGAATTAATATATTTATGTAGGAGAAATGAAAAAATGAGAGCAGAAGAAAAGACAATGGACAAAGTAATTGCTTTAGCAAAGGGCAGAGGTTTTATCTATCCTGGTTCTGAAATCTACGGAGGTCTTGCTAATACATGGGATTACGGTCCGCTTGGTGTTGAATTTAAGAATAATGTCAAGAAGGCTTGGTGGAAGAAGTTTATTCAGGAGAGTAAATACAACGTGGGCGTTGACTGCGCTATTCTTATGAATCCACAGACATGGATTGCGTCTGGACATTTGTCTAGCTTTTCTGATCCTCTTATGGATTGTAAGGAATGTCATGAACGTTTCCGTGCAGATAAGATTATTGAGGATTTTGCTGCTGAGAACAATATAACACTTGAGTCATCTGTAGATGGATGGACAAATCAGCAGATGATGGATTTTATTAATGAGCATAATATTCCTTGTCCTTCATGTGGAAAGCATAACTTTACTGATATTCGTCAGTTCAATCTTATGTTTAAGACATTCCAGGGTGTTACAGAAGATGCAAAAAATACAGTTTATCTTCGTCCTGAAACAGCACAGGGAATTTTCGTAAACTTTAAAAATGTTCAGAGAACAACCCGTAAGAAACTTCCTTTTGGTATTGGTCAGGTAGGAAAGAGTTTTAGAAACGAGATTACACCAGGTAATTTCACATTCCGCACAAGAGAATTCGAACAGATGGAACTTGAATTTTTCTGTGAGCCGGGTACAGACCTTGAGTGGTATGAGTATTGGAAGAAGTACTGTGAAGATTTCCTTCTTTCTCTTGGTATGAAGAAAGATGAGATGCGTCTTCGCGAGCATGATAAAGCTGAGCTTGCATTCTACTCAAAGGGAACAACTGATATTGAATTCTTATTCCCATTTGGATGGGGCGAACTTTGGGGAATCGCTGATAGAACAGATTATGATCTTGGACAGCACCAGAATGTATCTGGACAGGATCTTACATACTTTGATGAAGCAAAAGGTGAGAGATATCTTCCATATGTTATTGAGCCATCACTTGGTGCAGATCGTGTAGCGTTGGCGTTCCTCTGCGCAGCTTATGATGAAGAAGAGGTTAAAGAAGGAGATGTACGTACAGTAATGCATTTCCATCCATTCCTTGCTCCTGTAAAAGTAGCAGTTCTTCCAATCAGCAAAAAACTTGGTGAGAATGCAGAGAAAATTTTCCAGGATCTTTCTAAGGATTGGGTATGTGAGTACGATGATCGTGGTTCTATTGGTAAGAGATATCGTAGACAGGATGAAATCGGTACTCCTTATTGTATTGCTTATGACTTTGATTCAGAAGAAGATCATTGCGTAACAATTCGTGAAAGAGATACAATGAACCAGATTGAATATCAGCCAGGTAACGTTAGATGGCCTATTTCCGAGCTTCATGCATTTTTTGAAGAAAAGCTTAGTTTTTAACTTTGTCGAATTCAATTTGCGTAACACCAAATTGAATTCAATAAGTTTTAACTATTATATAAAAGATCAAAATGATTTAAGGAGATACATAGATGAAGAAGTATGGAGTTAATGAACTCAGAGACATGTATCTGAGCTTTTTTGAGAGCAAGCAGCATCTTAGAATGAAAAGCTTTTCGCTTGTTCCACATAATGATAACTCTCTTTTAATTATAAATTCTGGAATGGCACCTCTTAAGCCTTATTTTACAGGACAGGAGATTCCACCAAGAAGAAGAGTAACAACATGTCAGAAATGCGTACGTACAGGCGATCTTGAAAACGTAGGTAAGACTGCTCGTCATGGTACATTCTTTGAAATGCTTGGTAATTTTTCTTTTGGAGATTATTTCAAAGAAGAAGCTATTCCGTGGGCATGGGAATTTTTAACAGAAGTTGTAGGTCTTGACGCTGATAGACTTTATCCTTCTGTTTATGTAGATGATGATGAGGCATTCAAAATCTGGACTGAGAAAATGCATATTCCTGCTGAGCGTATTATCAAGCTTGGTAAAGAAGATAACTTCTGGGAGCATGGTTCAGGTCCTTGTGGACCTTGTACAGAGATTTATTATGATCGTGGTGAGAAGTATGGTACAGGTCCTGAAGATGTTCTTGGTGGTGAAGGCGACCGTTTCATGGAGGTTTGGAATGTAGTTTTCTCACAGTTTAACAATGATGGGCATGGTAATTATACAGACCTTGTACAAAAGAATATTGATACCGGAATGGGACTTGAGCGTCTTGCTGTAGCTGTTCAGGATGTTGGTTCTATTTTTGACGTAGACACTATTAAATCTACAAGAGACGAAGTATGTGCAATGGCAGGTGGAATAGGCTATGAGCAGGGAAATACTCAGGAAAGTGATGTATCTGTCAGAGTAGTTACTGACCATATAAGAAGTGCTACATTCATGATTTCTGATGGTATAATGCCAAGCAATGAAGGAAGAGGATACGTTCTTAGAAGAATTATCCGTCGTGCAGTTCGTCATGGAAGAAAGCTCGGAATCAAAGGATCATTCCTTCCAAAGCTTGCAGAGAATGTTATCGCAGGTTCTAAAGATGGATATCCGGAGCTTGAGGAAAAGAAAGATTTTATTCTTAATGTTATTCGTCAGGAAGAGGATAAGTTTGAAAAGACATTTGAACAGGGACTTGAAATTCTTGATTCCATGCAGGAAGAATTAAAGAAAAATGGACAGAAGGTATTGTCTGGCGATGATGCTTTCAAGCTTTACGATACATATGGTTTTCCTCTTGATTCTACACAGGAGATTCTAGCAGAGAATGGTTTTGATGTAGATACAGAAGGCTTTGATAAAGCAATGAAAACTCAGCGTGAGACAGCAAGAAAAGCGCGTAAAGTTTCAAATTACATGGGTGCAGATGCTACAGTTTATGAAGATATAGATGCCTCTGTAAATTCAACCTTTGTAGGATATGACAAACTTGTAGCAGATGGAACCATTGTTGCAATGGTAGAACTTCATAGTGCAGATGAAGATAGTGAAAATGCTGTAAGTGACGCACTTACAGATGGAATGACAGGAGCTATTATCACTGATGAAACTCCATTCTATGGTACAATGGGTGGTCAGGTAGGAGATCGTGGTAAGATTTTCTTGTATCCTGCAGATGTTGAAAAGAATGAACATGATGCTTTTGGTTGCGACAGCCATGAGGATGCTGCTATAGCAGTATTCAAAGTTGATTCAACAGAACATGTTGCTGGTTCAAAGATTGCCATGATTGGTCATGTTGTTAAGGGAATGTTCAAGACTGGTGATAAGGTAACACTTAAAGTTTGCAAAAAAGGCCGTCTAGCAACCTGTAGAAATCATAGTGCTACTCATTTACTTCAGAAAGCTCTTCGTGAAGTGCTTGGTACACATGTAGAACAGTCTGGATCATATCAGGATACAGGTCGAACAAGATTTGATTTCTCTCACTTCCAGGCTATGACACCTGATGAAATTAAGAGAGTTGAAAATCTTGTTAATGAGAAGATTGCAGAGGAACTCGATGTAGTTACTGATGTTATGTCTCTTGAGGATGCTAAGAAGAGCGGTGCCATGGCATTATTCGGAGAAAAGTATGGAGACAGCGTTAGAGTTGTAAAAATGGGTGATTTCTCAGTAGAACTTTGTGGTGGTACTCATGTTTCTAATACACGTCAGATTGGATATTTCAAGATTCTATCTGAGTCTGGTGTAGCTGCAGGAGTCAGAAGAATTGAGGCACTTACAGGTGACAATGTTCTTGATTACTACAAAAAGATTGAGGAAGAGGCAAGAGAAGCAGCATCTCTTCTTAAGACTAATACAGATGGACTTATTGATCATATTAAAAAGCTTCAGGATGAACTTAAGGCTGTTAAGAGCGAGAATGAGTCTCTTAAGAGCAGTGCAGCTAAGGATGCACTTGGAGATGTAACAAGTAAAGCCAAAGATATAAATGGAGTAAAACTTGTTGCTTCATCTGTTTCAAACGTTGATATGAATGAATTGCGTGATCTTGGTGATTCTATTAAAGAAAAACTTGGTGACTGCGTAGTTGTTCTTATGAGCGATACGGATGGTAAAGTTAGCATTATGACTATGGCATCCGATGGAGCGGTTAAGAAGGGTGCACATGCAGGAAATCTCGTTAAAGCAATAGCTCCAATCGTTGGCGGTGGCGGCGGTGGACGTCCTAACATGGCTCAAGCTGGTGGAAAGAATGCTTCAGGAATTACAGAAGCACTTAATAAAGCAGAAGAAGTTCTTTCTGATCAGATTAAATAAATTTTTAAAAATAACTCTTATGATACTTGACGAATTAGAAAATAACGGTTATAATTGTCTTGTTATTCGGATGCATGAATCATATCTGGAATAGCAAATAACCCGGTCAGTCAGGTACTCGAAGGGACTGAAGGGAGGTAAGAGAGAATATGTCTACAGTAATCGTAAAAGAAAACGAAACATTGGACTCTGCACTTCGTCGCTTTAAGAGAAGTTGTGCTAAGGCTGGTATCCAGCAGGAGATTCGTAAGAGAGAGCATTACGAGAAGCCGAGCGTAAAGCGTAAGAAGAAGTCCGAAGCAGCTAGAAAGCGCAAATATAACTAAAAATAAGTCTTAGCCCTTGGTTTTTTGATATAAAATCAAGGGCTTTTTCTTTAGAGAAAAGGAACAAACACAATGAATCTGTTAGTAATTATCTGCATAATATTGCTCCTTTTGGTTTTAATACTTTCAATTAGTTTTTATGATACTCATCATTTTGTTGTGAGAAAATATCAAATAAAATCAGCTAAATTAAAAAAGAAAATTCGGATATGCCACCTTTCAGATATGCATGGTGTTATTTATGGAAAAGATAATTCCAGGCTGATGGATGAAATTGATAGATTAAAGCCGGATATTATTATTTCATCAGGCGATGTTATTAGTGCTGGAAATCCTGTTAAAACATGGGAAAATGAAAGAGTGTTTTTTGAGAATCTTGCCCAAAAGTATCCAGTATATATGGCAATAGGTAATCACGAGTATAGAACTAAGAAGATGATAGGAGATTACGGAGATTTTTATAAAAAATTTTCGGATGAAATACGTTCTATGGGGATTTGTCTTCTTGAAAATGAGTCGACATTTTTGGAAGAGTTTGGAATTAGAATCTTTGGTATTGAGATTGCACATTACTTCTTTGGGCATTTTTTTAAACATCCCATGGAAGATGAATATATGGAAAGAATGATTGGAAGTTCGGATACAGAATTGTTTAATATTCTGATTGCACATAACCCGATGTATTTTGAGGAGTATTCAAAGTGGGGAGCTGATTTGACGATGTCAGGTCACGTTCATGGAGGAATAATGAGACTTCCTTTTCTTGGTGGTGTATTGTCGCCTGCACTTATTCTTTTTCCTAAATATGATGGTGGAAAGTTTAGTATTGAAGAAAAATCAATGATTCTTTCGAGAGGACTTGGAACACATACAATAAATGTGAGAATATTTAACCCCGGAGAATTGGTAATTACAGATTTAGAACCTAAGGAGATTTGATTAGATGGCAATAGAAGTGAAATTGCAGGCTTTTGAAGGTCCTTTGGATTTGTTATTACATTTGATTGATAAGAATAAGGTTGATATTTATGATATACCGATTTCTACTATAACTCAGCAGTACATGGAATACCTTGAGCAAATGCAGAAAGATGATATGGATGTTGCATCACAGTTTTTGGTGATGGCTGCAGAATTGATGGATATTAAATGCAAAATGCTCCTTCCGAAAGAAAAAAATGAAGAAGGAGAAGAGGAAGATCCTAGAGCTGAGCTTGTTGAAAAACTATTGGAATATAAAATGTATAAATACATGTCATTTGAACTTCGTGATATGTTTGATGGTTCGGATTCTGTTTTCTTTAGAATAAAGAGTATTCCTGATGAAGTGGAAGCTTATGAAGCACCTGTAGATATGGAACAGCTTATTGGTGACAATACTCTGTCAACACTAAATAAAATCTTTAATGATTTATTAAAAAGACAAGAAAATAGAATAGATAAAGTTAGAAGCAGTTTTGGAAGAATAGAAAAAGAAGAAGTTGATATTGATGAAAAAACGCTATTTATTCGCGCGTATGTTAGAAATCACAAGAGCTTTAGTTTTAGAAAACTTCTAGAATCTCAACCTACAAAGACTGAAGTTATAGTGGCATTTTTAGTTATACTTGAAGAAATGAAGCTAGGAGAAATCTCGATTGAACAGGATGGTACTTTTGCAGATATAATAATTACTTCGAATAAATATGGTGAAGAATTCGATGAGGATGAAGAAAAAGAAGTGCGGGCTAAAATGAGAGATGATATTGGAGAAGCTAAAGAGGTGATTAAGCATGAATAAAAAAGAAGGAGCAGCTGCAATAGAAGCTATTCTCTTTACCATGGGCAATTCAGTGGAGATTGCTAAATTATCTAATGCCCTGGAAGAAACAAAAGAAGAAGTTGAAGAACAAATCGCATATCTTGAGGATAAGTATAAGAAAAATGATAGCGGGATAGAATTGATAAGACTTGAAAGTGCAGTACAGCTTTGCACCAAAAAAGCGCAGTATCCTTATTTGATTAAAATTGCCAGTACTCCGAAAAAGTACAATCTAACTGATTCTTTACTTGAAACACTTTCTATTATTGCATACAAACAACCTGTGACCAAGCTAGAAGTTGAAAGAATAAGAAGTGTTAATTCTGATCATGCAGTCAATAGACTTGTTGAATTTGGCCTTGTTCAAGAACTTGGCAGAATGGATGCGCCGGGAAGACCGATTCTTTTTGGAACAACAGAAGAATTTTTAAGATGTTTTGGGGTAAGATCAATCGAAGATTTGCCATCTCTTGATGCTGTGAAGGTAGAAGAATTCAAACAGGAAGCAGAGCATGAAGTAGATGTAAAGTTGGATATATAACAAATAAAGATAGAACTTTCAGGTATTTGATGCCGGACAACATACTGATAAGTAAAAACAGATTGTTTTTCGTTTTGTTGTTATTAATGATAACATATAATAAAAAGCTGTCATAAAAGAAATAGGAGTTTCTTTTATGACAGCTTTTTTATGAAAAATTTTCAGAGAAAAGCACAAAATAAACATATACTTTTATAAACGTCTAAAAATACTTTGTTTATTATCAAAAAAGATAAATAAAAAGCTGAAGCTATCGCGGTCGTCCCAAAATTATAAAGTATAAACCAAAAAATACCGATAATTATGTGTGTACTTCTAATTATTTATGATACAATATAGAATGTGAAAAGTTGCGACATGATTTTGGAATTCATGTCTTAATGTCAACATATATTTTATGGAGGTAAGGAAATGAGTAGTACTTCACAAGCGAGTCAAAGAATAAATGCTTTACTCGATGAGAACAGTTTCGTGGAAATCGGTGCTATGGTTACTGCAAGAAACACAGATTTCGGATTGAAACAGACCGAGACACCTTCCGATGGCGTTGTCACAGGCTATGGTGTTATAGACGGAAATCTTGTGTATGTATATAGCCAGGATGCATCTGTTTTGGGTGGTTCTGTAGGTGAAATGCATGCAAAGAAGATTGCACGTCTTTATGATTTAGCAGTAAAAATGGGAGCACCAGTAATTGGTCTTATCGATTCTACAGGAATGCGTCTGCAGGAGGCAACTGATGCACTTAATGCATTTGGCAATATTTATGCTCAGGAAATAGCAGCTTCAGGTGTTGTTCCTCAGATCACAGCAGTGTTTGGTAACTGTGGAGGTGGACTTGCGCTTGTTCCAGCACTCTCTGATTTTACATTTATGGAATCTTCTAAGGCTAAGATGTTCGTAAATTCTCCTAATGCTCTTAAGGGAAATTATGAAGAAAAGTGTGATACATCTGCAGCAGCTTTCCAGAGCTCGAAAACAGGAGTTGTAGATGTAGTTGCTGATGAGGCAACTATCTATGCTGAAATTCGCAATCTTGTAAGCATGCTGCCTTCTAATAATGAAGATACAGATGTTTTTGATGATTGTTCTGATGAACTTAATAGAACACTTGAGAACTTTGATGGTGCAGTTGCTGACCCTGCACTTTCACTTGTTATACTTTCTGATAATGGTACATTCTTTGAGACAAAGAGAAACTTTGCTCGTGAGATGGTAACAGGATTTATTCGTCTTAATGGAGTTACTGTAGGTGCTATTGCTAACAGAACAGCTGTATTTGATGAAAGTGGAAAAGAAGTAGCAAAATTTGATGCTGTTTTAACTGCTGATGGATGTGAGAAAGCTGCAGATTTTGTTAAATTCTGTGATGCTTTTAATATTCCAATTGTTACATTTACAAATGTAAAAGGCTTTGAAGCAACAACATGTTCAGAGCGTAGAATTGCAAAGAAAGCAGCATCTTTAGTAGCTGCATTTGCAGAGGCTACAGTGCCAAAGGTAAATGTCATTACATCTAAGGCATTTGGTAGTGCATATGTTGTTATGAATTCTAAGGCTGACATCAATATTTGCTGGCCCGATTCTGAAATCGGAACACTCGAGGCTGATATGGCTGCAAAGATTCTTGGCGATGGCAAAGCTTCTGATGAAGTTGCCAAAATTACTGATGAGTATGCAAAACTTCAGAATAGCGCAACTAGTGCTGCAAGAAGAGGTTATGTAGACGAAATCATTGAGCCTGCTGATACAAGAAAGTATGTTATCGGTGCGTTTGAAATGCTTTTTACTAAAAAGGAAGAACATCCTGCAAAGAAGCATGGCACAATTTAAGGAGGAAATGAGATGATAGGATTAATCGCTGGTTCACAAATATCATTTCTTCTTGGAGCTTCCAATACGGTAGCTGAAGGTGGTGTAGTCATGCTCGAAGAGGCTGGTGTTAATACACTTCTCGGAATGGGTATGGCATTCACAGTTTTGATTTTGATCAGCCTGATTATTTCTCTTTTTCCTATTTTGACAGGTGCTAATAGAAAGAAGGAAGTTAAACCTGCGAGTGTGGCTAAGGAAGTTACACCTGCACCGGTTGTAGAAGAGGAAGAAGAGGATCTTTCAGATGATGCAGAGCTTGTAGCAGTTATTGCAGCTGCTATAGCTGCGTATGAAAAAACTGCGCCAGTTGAAGGCTTCCAGGTTCGTTCCATACGTAAGAGAAGAAACATTAGACGATAAAATCAAGTGAGTGATGGAGGATATCAATCATGAAAAATTATACAATTACAGTTAATGGTAACGTTTATGACGTAACTGTTGAAGAAGGAGAAGGATCTGCTGTATCTAGCGCAGCTCCAAAGGCAGTTGCTCCAAAGGCACCAAAGGCTGCCGCTAAGAAGAGTGCAGGTGCTGGTTCAATTAAGGTTGAAGCTGGTGCAGCTGGTAAGGTTGTTAGAGTTGACGCTGCAGTAGGTGCAAACGTTAAAAAGGGTGACACAGTTGTTACTGTTGAATCTATGAAGATGGAAATTCCTATGGTTGCTCCTCAGGATGGTACAGTTGCAAGTATCGATTGTGCAGTAGGTGACTCCGTAGAAGCTGGTGCAGTTCTTGCTACTCTTAACTAATAAAAACTGATTCTGTGGAGGTTAAACAATGGATAAAATTGTTGAAACTTTAACGAATCTCTGGAATCAGACCATGTTCATGAATGACCAGATTGACTGGCGTAACTATGTAATGATTCTGGTGGCATTCGTATTTTTATATCTTGCCATCGCGCACGATTTCGAACCGCTTCTTTTGGTTCCAATCGCATTTGGTATGCTTCTTGCTAATATCTATCCGGATATTATGGCAAAGACAGCTGCGGATGGCAGTGGTGGTGGATTGTTCCAATATTTCTATAAGTTGGATGAATGGTCAATTTTGCCATCTATTATTTTCATGGGTGTAGGCGCGATGACGGACTTTGGACCACTTATTGCTAACCCTAAAAGCTTTTTGATGGGTGCTGCAGCACAGTTTGGTATATTTGCTGCATATTTCATGGCAATCGCTATGGGATTTAACGGCGAAGAAGCTGCTTCTATTTCCATTATCGGTGGTGCTGATGGTCCTACATCTATCTTCCTTGCTACAAAGCTTGGATGTACAACACTTCTTGGACCGATTGCAGTTGCTGCTTATTCCTACATGTCACTTGTACCGATTATTCAGCCTCCAATCATGAGAGCACTTACAACAGAGCATGAGCGTACAATTCGTATGACACAGCTTAGACCTGTTTCCAAGGTAGAAAAGATTCTTTTCCCAATAGTAGTTACTGTTGTTGTATGTATGATTCTTCCTACAACAGCTCCTCTTATTGGTATGCTCATGCTTGGTAATCTTTTCCGTGAATGTGGAGTTGTTCATCAGCTTCAGGAGACAGCTTCAAATGCACTTATGTATATTGTAGTTATCCTTCTTGGAACAAGCGTAGGTGCTACAACTACAGGTTCAAACTTCCTTAATGTTACAACACTTAAGATTGTTGTCCTTGGTCTTATTGCATTTGCAGTAGGAACAGCAGCAGGTGTACTTCTTGGAAAGATTATGTGTGCAGTAACACATGGAAAGATTAATCCACTTATAGGCTCTGCAGGAGTATCCGCAGTTCCTATGGCAGCACGTGTATCACAGAAAGTGGGTGCCGAGTATGACCCATCTAACTTCCTTCTCATGCACGCAATGGGACCCAACGTTGCCGGTGTTATCGGTACAGCAGTAGTTGCTGGTACATTTATGGCAATTTTTGGAATTGGAGCATAAATTAGTAGTTAGATGTTTAACAGTGCGATTAATCTGGAGACAAATCGATAGTTTAATCGCATATTTCGAAATACATTTATGATTTTTGAAATCAATTAGGAGGATAATATGGCTGATATAGAGAAAAAACCGGTAAAGATTATGGAGACGGTTCTGCGTGATGCACATCAGTCCCTGATCGCAACCAGAATGCCAATTGAACAGATGCTTCCTATCGTAGATACAATGGATAAAGTTGGCTACGCTGCAGTTGAATGCTGGGGTGGTGCTACATTTGATTCATGTCTGCGTTTCCTTAAGGAAGATCCATGGGAGAGACTTCGTAAATTAAAAGCTGGTTTTAAGAATACCCCACTTCAGATGCTTCTTCGTGGTCAGAACCTTCTTGGTTACAGCCACTATGCAGATGATACAGTTGAGGCTTTTGTAGGCAAGTCAATCGAAAATGGTATTGATATTATTCGTATCTTTGACTGTCTTAATGACCTTAGAAACCTTGAAACATCTGTAAAGGCTTGTAAGAAGTTTGGTGGACAGGCTCAGATTGCTTTGTCATACACAATTGGTGAAGCATACAATGATGAGTACTGGATGAATATTGCACGTCAGATTGAAGAAATGGGTGCAGATTCACTTTGTATTAAAGATATGGCAGGTCTTCTCTTGCCAGTAGAAGCTGATAAGCTTATCAGAGCACTTAAAAAAGGTACAAAGATTCCTGTAGAACTTCATACACACTACACTTCTGGTGTTGCCAGCATGACATACTTGAAGGCAATTGAAGCTGGTGTAGATATTATTGACTGTGCAATTAGCCCATTCGCACTTGGAACTTCTCAGCCAGCTACAGAAGTTATGGTTGAAGCCCTTAAGGGAACAGAGTTCGATACAGGCCTTGACCAGAAGCTCTTGGCTAAAATTGCTGATCATTTCCGTCCTTATCGTGAAGAGTGCCTTGAAAGTGGTCTTATGAGCACCAAAGTTCTTGGTGTTAATATCAAGACTCTTATGTATCAGGTACCTGGCGGTATGCTTTCGAACCTTACAAAGCAGCTTTCAGATCAGGGCAAGCTTGATAAACTCGAGCAGGTTCTTGAAGAAGTACCAAGAGTTAGAAAAGATCTTGGTGAGCCACCACTTGTTACACCTTCATCACAGATTGTCGGAACACAGGCTGTTATGAATGTACTTATGGGTGAGCGTTACAAGATTGTTCCTCAGCAGACAAAAGATTTAGTACTCGGTAAATATGGACAGACAATTAAGGAAATGGATCCTGAAGTTGTTAAGAAGTGTATTGGTAATGAAGAAAGAATTACCTGTCGTCCAGCTGACTTGATTGAGCCTCAGATGGATAAATTCCGAGAAGAATGCAAGCAGTGGGCTACATGTGATGAAGATGTACTTTCTTATGCATTGTTCCCACAGGTTGCAACAGATTTCTTCAAGTATCGTAAGGCGCAAGAAAATGGTGTTGATTTGACAAAAGCTGACACCAAAAATGGCGCATATCCTGCGTAATAAAAGTTCAATGTAGATTCATAAAGAAAATAGTTTCGTTTTTGTTTTTACATGGAATTTAAGAATTATCGCTTTATACAAGCGTAAAAATAAAGGCGAACGATTTATTTCGTTCGCCTTTTGTAGTAATAAGATTCGATAATTACTGTTATATGTGTTAAAATTAATATAGCAGTTCATATAAATATTTTTATAGCTCTAATCATATTATAGATTATAAGGAAGGCTGTTTCTTATGAGTGATTTCAGAAGGCGCAGAATTGAGAAGAAAACCTTAAGAGAGCATCGTGGCGCAGAATTGCGTAAAAACGATATCAATAGGCAACTTCTAGCTCTTGATGAAATATCGGGGTATCGTGTTCGGCCAGGTTACTGTGAACTTAGCGGTGCAACGGCGATAACCGATGGAGTAAATTTTACAGTTACATCGAAAGGTGCAACTAGTATTACGTTGCTCTTGTATCATAGAGGAGAATCAGCTCCTTTTGCTCAGATTCCTTTTCCAGATAGTTATCGAATAGGATATGTTTATTCGATGATTGTTTTTGGTGTCAATATTGAAAATCTAGAATATTGTTATTCGGTTGATGGTCCATGGGATCCATCAGCGGGATTATTATTTGATAAAAATCACCTACTTCTTGATCCATATGCTAAAGCTGTTAGCGGACAACGAATCTGGGGACAAAGTACTAGCCAAAATGGTACTTATAGAGCTAGAGTTGTGCGTGATAATTTCGAGTGGAATGCTACTCAGCAGTTGAATTATCGAATGGATGATTCTATAATCTATGAACTTCATGTGAGGGGATTTACAAAGGATTCAAGTTCTAATGTTGAAAATCCTGGTACTTTTGATGGAATTAAAGAGAAAATTCCATATTTAAAACATTTAGGTATAACAGCAGTTGAACTTATGCCTATTTTTGAATTTGATGAAACAAGAGATAAAAGAGAAGTTAATGGAAGGACCTTGCTTGATTATTGGGGGTATAATACAGTAGGTTTTTTTGCTCCTAATACAAGTTATGCATCAAAAGGTGAATACAACTATGAAGGTCTTGAACTAAAAAAACTAATAAAAGAATTTAAAGAAAATGGAATAGAAGTAATCCTTGATGTGGTTTTCAATCATACTGCAGAAGGTAATGAATACGGACCATATATATCTTTTAAAGGTTTTGATAATAATGTTTATTATATGTTGACAGCTGATGGAAAGTATTACAATTTCAGTGGATGTGGTAATACTATGAACTGTAATAATCCAATGGTTCAGGAAATGATAGTAGGCTGCTTAAGATATTGGGTTGAAAACTATAGAATTGATGGATTTAGATTTGATCTTGCAAGTATTTTGGGAAGAAATGAAGATGGCGCACCAATGGAACATCCGCCTCTTATTCAAAGATTGGCATATGATCCGATTCTTGGTAAGGCAAAGCTTATCGCAGAAGCATGGGATGCAGGCGGAATGTATCAGGTAGGAAGTTTTCCTGCTTCAAAAAGATGGGCCGAATGGAATGGAAAGTATAGAGATGATATCAGATCATACTTAAAAGGAGAGTATTGGTCTGCTCCTGAAGCGATAAAACGTATAACGGGGTCTATGGATTTATATAATGGCGATTATGTAGGCTATAATTCATCCATTAATTTTTTGACCTGTCATGATGGTTTTACAATGTATGATTTATATTCATATAATGGAAAACATAACGAAGCTAATGGCTGGAATAATACTGATGGAACGGATGATAATAGAAGTTGGAACTGTGGTGCAGAAGGAGAGACAGACGATCCTAATATTATAGCTCTTCGTTATCGAATGATGCGTAATGCTATAACAGTGCTTATGTGCTCTCGTGGAACTCCTATGATTCTGGCAGGAGATGAATTTGGCAATACTCAATTTGGAAATAATAATGCATATTGTCAGGATAATGAAATATCATGGTTGAATTGGGACAATATCAACAAAAATAAAGATTTTTATAATTTTTATCGAAACGTAATACAGTTCAGAAAAAGACATCCTGCAATTAGAAAGGATTTGGCACCGGCCAAGTGTGGACTACCATATATTAGTTGTCATGCCGAAAATCCAAATAATGAGAATATCACTAAAGACTCTAAAATGATAGGCGTAAGATTTGCTGGGAGTTCCAAAAATAAAGTAGATGACGTTGTTTATTTGTGTATAAATGTTTATTGGGAAGATGTTCCGATTAAACTTCCAGGTATGCCAATTGGTGGATTTTGGTCGTTGGCAATTAATACAGCTGATGAAAATGGAAAATATTTCTATAATCGACCAAAGCCACTTACGCAGGATTTGTGGGTTATGAAAGCAAGGTCTGTGAGTGTATTTGTAGGTAGTTTCCCGACAGATTACAGATGATTTTTGTTTGTTGATATTTATGGATAGGTTATTATTTTCCTGATGAAAACAATAACCTATGACTTCTTGTCACTTATAATCAGAAACTCGCATTTACTGCGAGTTTCGTGAGAACAAAAGTCAAGTGGCAAACTGGTCCAAGGCGAAGCCTTTGTAAATGGCCAGTTTGCGTAGTTTTTGGAACGCAGTGACAAAAATCTATAGATTATGAAAAACAGTGTTCATTATGTTGCGTGGAGCGAGGCGGATGGATATGTCAGATAAAACAGGGAAGGTTGGCGTTTTAGAAAACAATAAAAAAATATCAGGCACTGTTTCGGATTCTTCTAAAAAAGAAACAACAGGTAATGCAAACAATAAAGTGCAGGTAATGCAGAAAAAAGATGAAAAATTTGATGTTGATGGATTTAGTTTTTTGACAAAAGAAGATGCTCAGAAAGCTCAGATGGATATCAAAAAGATTGCATACCTTAAAGAACATGTTAAGTCGGATAGCAGACAGAACATAGTTGCGATTTATTCTAAAGCGATTGAAAGTAAAGTTTTTGGAACTCCTGTTGGATGGAGCTATTTGAATTATTTGCGTACTATCGCAGTGCAGATGGGAGAAAATCCACAAAATCTTCCTTCTATACAAATGAGGAATACCTTTACAGTAAACCATGCAGCATTGCAGAATGATTATGTACCGCCGAAAGTGCAGCCAAAAGCACCGCCTAAAAAAGATTTAAGGCTTATAGCTTTGTTATTTTTAAATATATTTTTGATAATAGTTGTACTGGGAATGTTTTTTATAGCATTTCGAAATCATGGAATGAGTGCAATTGACTATCGAGAAAGTATATTAAATGAATACTCTTCGTGGGATAGTGAGCTTGATGAGAGAGAAAAAATCATCAGAGATAAGGAAAAAGAACTCGGTATAGACAGCAAAGAGACGCAATATCGTAATAATATTGAATCAATCGGAACAAAGTAATTTTATTGGGTCAGACACAGTCTGGCCCATTTTTCACGATAAAAACACATATTTGCTATATATTGTATATTATAAATTAGAATCTGAAAAAACTTGAAAGAAGGTAGAATATGAATAATTTAAAAATATTAGTTGTAGATGATGAAAGTAGAATGAGAAAACTTGTTAGAGATTTTTTGGTAAAGAATGGATTTGATGTAATTGAAGCTGGTGATGGAGTAGAGGCGTTAGATATATTTTTTGAAAATAAAGATATTGCACTAATAATTCTAGATGTAATGATGCCTAAAATGGACGGATGGCAGGTATGTAAAGAAATAAGAGAATACAGTAAGGTTCCAATAATAATGCTAACAGCAAAAACAGAGGAAAGAGATGAACTTCAAGGTTTTGAATTAGGAGTGGATGAATATATCTCCAAACCATTCAGTCCTAAAATTCTAGTTGCAAGAGTTGAAGCAATTCTTAGAAGAAGTGGGAAAGACATGCAGGAATCAATAATACAGGCGGGAGGAATTGTTCTCAACGAAACCGCGCATACAGTTACTATTGATGGGAAATTTTTAGAGCTAAGTTATAAAGAATTTGAACTGTTGGCTTTTTTTATACAGAATAAAGGAATAGCATTATCGAGAGAAAAAATATTAAATAATGTATGGAATTATGATTATTTTGGTGATGCTCGAACAATTGATACTCACGTAAAGAAACTACGTGGCAAACTGGGAGAAAAAGGAAATCTTATAAAGACAATCTGGGGAATGGGCTATAAATTCGAAGAATAAGATAGGATAAAAAGATATGATAGAAAGTTGTAAAGTTAAAAAACCTCTCCGAAGAGATATAATGATCATCTTCTGTACTCTTGTTTTTGGGCTGGTGGCTGGGGTTTTTATTCTAAATAATACCCTGCTTGAACAATATTATATAAAGAATAAAAAACTGGCTATTGTAGATGCTTACAATAGTATAAATACTGCTATGAATACGGGAGATATAAAATCAGAAGATTTTGATATAAGATTAGTCAAAGTCTGTGAAAGATACAATATAGATGTAGTTGTAGTGGATGAAAACTCAAAAATGGTAAAATCGTCTTCTCCAGATTACTTATATCTTCAAAAACAGTTATGGTCTAATATGCTTGGAGGTTTATCGAACAAAAGCAAAAAAAATCCTAGAATCCTTGATCAGACAAACTTGTATACTCTTCAGATTGATACGGACGAAAGAACAAACACAGACTACATGATGTTATTTGGATTTTTGGATAACGGAAATGTGTTTATGATAAGAAGCGCACTGGAAGGAATAAAAGAAAGCGTTCGCATTACCAATCAATTTATGAGTTATGTGGGATTGTTTATTGTGGCTATTGGCGGAGTATTTTCGTTTTTTTTATCTAGAAAAATAACTAGACCAATTACAGAACTGACAAATATTTCCGAGAGAATGAAAAATCTCGAGTTCAATGATAAATATCATAGTCAAAAAAGAAATGAGCTTGATTTGTTGGGAGAGAATATAAATGAAATGTCCGAATCATTGGAAAAGGCAATCGGAGAACTAAAAACTGCGAATCTTCAATTAAAACATGACATCGAGCAAAAAGAAAAAATTGACCAAATGAGAACTGAATTTTTGTCTAATATTTCGCATGAGCTTAAAACACCTATAGCGCTTATTCAAGGGTATGCAGAGGGATTGCAGGATGGAATAAATGATGATGATCCGGAAAGCAGGCAGTTTTACTGCGAAGTAATAATAGATGAAGCATCAAAAATGAATACAATGGTAAAACAGCTTCTAACACTTAATCAACTTGAATTTGGAGATGACAATGTACAATTAGAGCGATTTGATATTGTAGAAGTGATTCAGAATTATTTGAAATCAGCCGATATACTTGCTAGACAGAAAAATGCTACTGTGCAAATGGAACACTATGAACCGATTTTTGTTTGGGCAGATGAATTTAAAGTAGAAGAAGTGCTTCAAAACTATTATAGCAATGCTATAAATCATCTTTCAGGCGAAAAAATTATCAGCATTAAATTATTTCAGAGTGAAAAAACGGTTCGAATATCTGTATTTAATACTGGTGAGCCAATTCCGGAAGAAAGCCTTGGGAGACTTTGGGAAAAATTTTATAAAGTGGATAAAGCAAGGACGAGAGAATATGGCGGAAGTGGCGTTGGCTTGTCGATAGTTAAAGCTATTATGGACTCAATGCATCAGCAGTATGGTGTAAAGAATTATGATAACGGAGTTGAATTTTGGTTTGAATTAGAAACAAAATGACACGAAAAAGCTTTTTGTTGATTCCGGAGGTTTAGCATGCAGAGTGGAAAAATGTGCAAAATTTTAGCACTGTTTTTTGCAACAAGTATGATAGTAACGGGATGTGCAACAGATGATAAAATATCAATCTCATCAAAACGTGGAGAAGATGATTATGATGCAATAATATCGTATGCCTCGTCGCTTTTATTGAAACATTCCTATAACCGGACAGAAAAACTTGTAAAAGTAAAAATGACAGATGAAGACTGGAAGCCTGAAGAAACAGACAATGGTGAGGTAGAAATAAATGATGATGCTGCAAAGTCAAATAGCTCTGCCAATGCGGATGCATCACAAAAAGAAGCAGCTAAAGAAAAAGATTCGGAAGAAAGTAGCGTAAAAGAATCAGGAAAAGAATCTTCAAAGGATGAAACAGCAAAAGAATCCAAAGAAGAAAAAGCTTCAAAGTCGACTAATCTTGGAGATGTATCAGCTTCGATTTCAAAACATATCGAAGGCTTACAGTTATCATATGATGGTTACGAAGTTGCAAAGAACTATCCAAAGGATAAGAAACAGGGAAGAGTTACAGCTGGAAAAGGGAAAAATCTTCTTGTATTAAAGTTTACCTTGAAAAATCCGACAGATAAAGATGTAAAGCTGAATATGAATAAAAAGAAGACAGTTGTTCAAGGGACACTTAATAATACTGGAATAGGTTATTGTGAAATGACAATGCTCGAAGAGGATTTTAGTTCATTTTATGGCACAATAAAGGCAAAAAATGAGAAAAAAGTTGTTATTCTTTGGAAGGTGCCAGAAAAAATAACAGATAAAGTGTCTAAAATTAGTTTGAAATTGAAAATAGATAATGAGACATTTGATTTAAGCATTATGTAAGAATAAAGATTACATTTGAAAAAATGTTTTTTATTGACATACGATTAGAAGGCTCGTATAATGTTTTTTGCTGTCGCTTTACAAAAATAAGTTCTTGACGAGCCCTTGAGCCGCAAATTTATTGGAGTTTAGTTGCTTTTTGAAAAAAATAAAAAAAGCTATTGACAGATTAAGTAAACTGATTTATCATAATAAATGTGTTGAGCAACAAAAAAACTCAACAATATGATAAAAATAGAACTTTGACAATTAAATAGTAATGCAACCCTGAAAATTCCAGCGTTTCAATTAAATTGAAACAAAAGAAATTCAGAGAACAAAACCTAACAAGGTAAATTATGATTGGTTTAGCCACCAATCACCAATTGATTTTAAATCAATTGCGGAGCAGAATTATTCTGAGAAGTCAGTGTAATTCTGAACCAGAGAATAATTGGTATATAAAACTGAGAGTTCGATCCTGGCTCAGGATGAACGCTGGCGGCGTGCCTAACACATGCAAGTCGAACGGAGTTTGTAGAACGGAAGT
>NZ_AUKC01000012.1 GCF_000424545.1 Butyrivibrio sp. NC3005
TATATAGAAACAATAAAGTATGACTTCTTGCTGAGATTTAGGATAATCATCAGCAAGAATCCTGCTTCGCAGGACAAAATTTGTCTTGACGACAAATTATGGTCAGGTACGGTTCTTGATTTTCCTGATGAAAATAAGAACCTATAGAATTTCAATGATTAGGATTTTTGCACAATAACTATTGTGAATAAGAATATTTGCCTTAATCAATCATTTGGATGCATATGAAAATTACCTTCAAGTTGTTCTGTTTTAAGAATATTTATAAATGCATGAGGGTCAATCTTTAGTATTTCTGCAGTTACACGTTTAATTTCATCACTTGATACAACGGAATAAACTATAGTCCTTTTATCAAGTTCATAAGCACCATATGCATGAATATCAGTTGCACCATGGTTGGTTATTTGATAAATACGTTCTGTAACACGTCTAGGATGTTCTGTAATGATTAAAAGAGTGTTTTTCTTGTATCTTTTATATAGTATATGAATTACCTGTGTGGAACTGAATTGGAAAATAATAGAATACAAAGCCTTATTCCAACCAAACAAATATCCATCACAGATAAGCATAACGGCATTCAATCCTAAGATATAATTAAAAGAATCAATTCCGAATTTCTCTGACAAGTAAATAGCGATAAAATCGGTTCCTCCGCTGGTAGCATCAGCACTTAAGCATAGTGTAATAGCAAATCCATTTATTAAACCTCCAAAGATACTGATGAGCAAAATATCATAAGTAAATGCATGAATAGGAATTATATCAGTTAGCAAAGTTATGGTTACTATTGTTATACAAGAATAGATGGTAAATTTTTTTCCTATTTTTTTATACGCCAGAATAATAGGAAAGGAATTAAGCAGAATATAAATTGGGCCATAAGGTAATTCCCGATGAAAGAAGAACGAAAAAATGTTTTGAATAAGCAAAGATAAACCTGCGAAACCACCAGGTAGTAGATTACCAGCTTTAACAAAGGTTCTAAGGTTGACTGACATTAAAATGCCGGCAGATATACACAGAATTATTCTGGTTAAATCTCTTTTTTGAAATTCAAATCGAACAGGTTCAAGGTCAGATTGATTATTATCTTTTTTCATATTAATCTCCTGTAAAAAATAATTAAGTTGTTTTAATATATTATTAGTGTTATTTAAACAAAAGCCTTTATGAATATCTCAAGGCCGATGATAATCAAAATGCTACCCCCAAGGAAATTTGCATATGAGTTTACTTTTTTTCCAAATATTTTGCCAAGTTTAACCCCAAATACGCAGATAGCATAGGTTACAATCGCTATTATCAAAGAACTTAGAAATGCTTTAATAAAGTTATAAGATGAAATTGTAAAACCAACTGAAAGGGCATCAATTGAAGTTGCTATTCCCTGAATTAGCAAAGTCTTTAAGGAAAGCTTTTCGTGGATGTTTTTTTGCCCATTTTCTGTATTGATACAGTCATTATCAATATTGGATTTAGCCTTGGATTCGCGAATTCCTTCAATAATCATTTTTGTTCCAATGTAACTAAGAAGGATAAGTGCAATCCAAGGAATAAATTTTTGGAAAGTTTTAAACCATATTGAAATAGTGTGGACACAAATCCAACCAGTAAGCGGCATTATAAACTGAAAAAATGCGTATATAAGCGCCATTTTTGCATGCCTTTTTCTAGACATGGAAGGTTCTTTAAGACCATTAGCTATGCAAACAGAGAATGCATCCATGGCAAGTCCTATTCCTAAGCCAACACTGTTGATAAAAAAAATAGTCAGGAAAAACATAAAATACCTACCTTTGATATAATTCATGACAAAAAAGTTTGTTATTGTATGACTTCTTGTCACTTATATTCAGAAACTCGCATTTACTGCGAGTTTCGTGAGAACAAAAGTCAAGCGGCAAACTGGTTCAAGGCGAAGCCTTTTTAAATGGCCAGTTTGCGTGGTTTTTGGAACGCAGTGACAAAAATTTATAAATTATCAGCACATAAAAACTCATGCAAAATCAAATTTTCGATATAAACTTGATTTCACATGAGTTTTGAATGTATGTAAATACAAAAACAAAAAACTCCGATTGAGTATAATTACCTTTTATCATGTATTAGAAAGCAATTAGCCAGTTAAAAATATATTTAAAAATATATTCAATACAAACTGCTATTCACATCTTGCAATCTAATAAGAATATCATGGTAAAGCTAAAATTTCAATAGGTATATGCTTTTTGATAGTGTCAAATAATAATAATATTATTATTGTTGTTATTTCCCTATAAACTTTAATACTTCAGACTTCTGCTTTGCACCTACACTTTTATCGACAAGTTTTCCGTCTTTTACCAATGCAAGAGTAGGAATACTCATAACGCTGAACTTCTCTGCAAGGTCGCTTTCTTCATCGACATTTACTTTGAAAACTTTTATATCATCGTTTTCTTCTGCAATCATGTCAACGATTGGAGACATCATTTTGCAAGGACCGCACCAATCTGCGTAAAAATCAATCAAAACTGGTGTAGTGGAATTTAAAACTTCGGTATCATATTCTGCTAAGGTAATTTTCTTTACTTCCATGCATTTTTCCTCTCTCTTTAAAATGAAAAATTAAGGTTATATTTTAAATATAACAAATACTTAATTATTTGTCAGTTGCTTTTTTTCCATTTTATTATGAAAGATAATAGGTCTGTTACTTTTTTAGTGTGTAATTAATGAGGGAAAGCTACTTGATTAGGTATATTTTAGTAATGAGTTCACTTTAGTTTGTAACAGCCATCTTTCAAATCAATAGTAGAAGCAGTTATTGCTTTGGTTACACCATCTAAATCTCTTTTTTGAATGAATTCAAAGATATATTTTAGATTTTTACATAAATCTTCTTTGCCATATTTTTGAACGTACTGCAAAAGCATACTTTTAAATAAATCTTTTATCCCATGAATAATGAATATAATTAAAGAATTTGATGCAAGCAGAGCCATTTTTTCATAATATATATATGTATAATCAACAATTTCATTGTTTTCATCAAGGCTTGATATATATTCAATATGACTTCTAAGAATTTGTATGCTGTCATCATCTGTATATGCTATAATGCTTCTGCAGATAAGCTGTTCTAGAAAGCATCGAAAATCTAAAAGATCTTTTATATCTTTTTCATAGCAAAAATAATTAGAATAGTGAGTTAGTCTAAGTAAGGTATTTATATTTCCTTTTGTTCGGAAATCATCAACAAAAGCCCCTTGTCTTGGAGTAATACAAATAAATCCATCATTTTCGAGTTCTTTAAGAGCAGAATTAATTGTATTTCGGCTTATATTAAGTGTGTTAGATAGTTCTCGTTGGGTAGGTAACTGATCACCAGGGGTAAGATTCTGATGCAAAATAAGCTTGATTATATATTCAATGACTAATTCTTTACTACTATTTTGGTTAATATCAGCCATAATTATCTCCTAATTACATTTATCACAAATTCTAATAATATATCGGTTTGATGATAAGGTGGATTTAGTATTTAAAATAGTAACATAAAATCTAATAACTATAATCACAAAAATAGAATGGAAGCGTAAGTGAATTTCTAAAAAAGAATATGAAAGAAAGTCGTGACAAAGCACATATACAGACAATTAAGTAATGATGCTCGACTTGAACAGTAGTATAAAAAGAAGTAAAATTGTAGATGTTATAAGGATTTGAAGATTATTTTATAGAAATGTTTGCATTTTATTAATGCTTGTTTGAGGTGACTATGCTAGTTCATAATGAAGAAGATTTTAAGTATATCATGCAGGATTTTGAAAAATATTATTTTGGAGCAAGATATACTTATCAGGAAATTATTGATTCTAATCTGATACCATTTAAATTTAAAACAATGATTGAAAGATATATTGCTAGGAATATAGATAAAGATACTACGCTTGAAAGTCATTTTTATTATATGACCAAAGAATCTGAAGGATATAAGTGTTTAAAACTATTACGGACCAGGGTTAGAGTTTCAGAGTTGGCTACATGTGGATTACTCCAAAAAAAAGAACGTTATGTAGAAAGAATTATTCCTGTTGAAAAACTTGTTAAGATGGATATCGAAGAGAAAAAAGAAAAGGCGATTGTGATTCGTGAAATACTAATTTCTAAGATGTCACTTATGGTATTTCAGGTTTAATTATTATTTGGGAGAGAAATATGCAGAAAGTAATCTATTTATCAGAATTGGATTTATATATAAAAGAATTAGAAAAACCAGTTGTTTCTTATATTAAAGAGGGACAGATTGAAACATACGAGAGCTTCGATACGTATACTATTGCTGCGTTTGATTGGTATAATTTATTTGATGAAAATGCTAAACCCGACCAGATTCTTATATATATTGATAGAAATGATATTTTCTTTATCTGTGAGAATGCCGATGCTTATAAGGCGGCAAATTCTTATTTTGAAGAGGGAATGACCAATGATTTAGTATTATATAGCTTTTTGAAAAATACCATGAAAGGCGGAATGCGAATCATGGAAAAGATGGAAACCGAAGTATACAGTCTTGAAGATGAGGTTAATAATGGCTCTAAAGAAGGGCTTAGTGAGCAGATTTTTGCTATGCGTGACCGAATACGTCATGTAAACAGGTATTACGAACAAATTGAATTTCTTATTCAAGAGTTTTGTGAAAATGATAACTATATGATTTCAGAAAATGAGATTAGAAATTTTGAAAACTTGAAAAATAGAGCGATTCATTTTAACACAATGGCGGCCCATCTTAGGGATTATATAATGCAGGTTAGGGAGGCTTATAAGGCACAAATCGGAATAGAACAGAATAATCTTATGAGAGTTTTTACAATGGTTACATCTATTTTCATGCCTCTTACGCTTATAGTGGGATGGTATGGAATGAATGTCAAGATGCCTGAGACGACATGGGAGTATGGATATATATTTGTCGCAGTTTTATGTGTTGTAGTATGTGGTATTTGGATGTACGTGTTTAGAAGAAAAAAATGGCTGTGAAGTGTCTTACTGATAGTATTATGCTAACATAAAAAGAGCCAAAATAACTTGGGGGGATATTGTGGCATATTATTTGACATTATAATCTTGTTTATGCTAACATATCTAAGTTAGCACGATTCAGTGCAGTTCTGCAAGAATTATCTGGTTGCTTCAACCTAAAATTCAGCATAATAATTGCATTAATATTTGACAAGTTCTACTATTTATCCTAAAATGGTTTAGTAAAAAATATGCTAATAATACACTTAAGATAAAAAAGTAGAGATAAGCACATCTAGGGTATTGAGGGGAATGCTATCAATAAGCTTTTTAATGTAATACCCTTTGGAAACGTTTTTGTTGCGCATAGGCGCAAAGAAAGGATTGTATGGAAAGAGAAGATAAACAAAAAGCATTAGAAGCTGCCCTTGGTCAGATTGAGAAACAGTTTGGTAAGGGCGCTGTTATGAAACTTGGCGATCCTATGAATCAGATGAATGTAGAGACTATTCCTACAGGATCACTTAGTTTGGATATTGCGCTTGGTTTAGGTGGAATTCCTAAGGGACGTATTATCGAGATTTATGGACCTGAATCATCAGGTAAGACAACTGTTACACTTCACATGATTTCAGAGGTACAGAAGAGAGGCGGAATTGCCGGATTTATTGATGCCGAACATGCGCTTGATCCGGTTTATGCCAAGAACATTGGTGTAGATATTGATAATCTTTACATTTCTCAGCCGGATAGTGGAGAGCAGGCGCTTGAAATTGCAGAGACTATGGTTCGTTCTGGTGCAATTGATATTGTAGTAGTCGATTCAGTTGCAGCTCTTGTTCCTAAGGCAGAAATTGATGGTGATATGGGTGATTCTCATGTTGGACTTCAGGCAAGACTTATGTCTCAAGCGCTTCGTAAGCTTACAGCTGTTATTAGTAAGTCTAATTGTACAGTTGTATTTATTAACCAGCTTCGTGAAAAGGTTGGAGTTCTTTTTGGAAGTCCAGAGACAACAACTGGTGGACGTGCGCTTAAGTTCTATTCATCTATTAGACTTGATGTTCGCAGGACAGAATCTTTGAAGGCAAATGGAGATATTGTAGGAAATCACACAAAAGTCAAAGTCGTAAAGAATAAGATTGCACCGCCGTTCAAGACTGCTGAATTTGATATTATGTTTGGACGAGGAATCTCTCACTCGGGCGATGTTTTAGACCTTGCTGCTGATCTTGATATTGTCAATAAGAGTGGTGCTTGGTATCAGTACAATGGCGAGAAAATTGGTCAGGGACGTGAAAATGCCAAGAACTATCTTGAAGATCATCCGGTAATGATGGCTGAAATTGAAGCACAGGTTCGTGAACATTATGAACTTCCTGAAGATGAGTATACCAAAAATCAGATTAAAGAAGCTCTTTCTGCAGGAAAAGCAGATGAGAAAAAGACTGATAATGTAGATGAAGCTGCATCTAAAAAGACTACTAAGAAAGCGAAAGCAGAAGTCTAATGATCATTCTTGAAATAAAAGAATACGATAAAAAAAGATGTGAGATTCTCCTTGATACAGATGAAAGATTTCTTTTGTATAAAGGAGAAATCAAACATCTGAAATTACAGAAAGATATGGAAATTGCTGAAGAAGTCTATTCTGAAATTATTGCTCTTCTTAAAAAAAGAGCAACTCTTCGAGCTATGAACTTATTACAGGTAAAGGATTACACAGAATACAAACTAACCGAAAAGCTTAAAGAAAGCGGTTACCCAGGGATATGTATAGAGTCCGCAATTGAATATGTTAAATCATACAAATATGTTGATGACTACAGATATGCATCTGATTATGTGAAATATCAAATTGATAAACGTAGTGAGAGAAGGATTAAACAGGATCTTGCTCAAAAAGGAATTGATAGCGAGATTATTGAAGAAGTATTAGATGAAGTAAGAGATGATAATCCTGATGCAGAAATTGGCCAGATTAAAAAACTATTAGAGAAAAAAGGATATTCAGAGGATATGCCGTACAAAGAAAAGCAGAAAATAATGGCTTTTTTATATAGAAAAGGATATTCTCAAGATTTAATTTATAAATCAATTAACATTTAACCGTATAAAAAGCAGTAATTTAGTAGTTTTCCTTGACATGTACCACTAATAAGCATACAATTAAATTGTTGTAAAATTGTATAAATCAATGCTTTAAAATCGCATGATATACAAAATATTGTACAATGAAAATTGAATAAGGAGGTGCTCCTGTAATGATTATTGAGGCTGTCAAACTAGCACTAGTTGCTCTCGTTTCAGCTATCATTGCAGTTCTGGCTACGAATTTTCGTCATAAGAAAATTGATATGCAGAAGATAGGCAATGCACAAGAGAGGGCAAGAAAAATCATTGACGATGCTCTTGAGAAAGCAGAAGAGGACAAGCGTGTAAAATTACTTGAGGCAAAAGAAGAATCTCTGAAAGTCAAGAATGAGCTCGAAAAAGAAGTCAGAGATAGACGTGCAGAAGTACAGCGTTCAGAACGTCGAATTCAGCAGAAAGAGGAAAATGTTGAGAAGCGTTCAGAAGCAATCGAAAGAAGGGAACAGTCTCTATCAGCTCGTGAAGAAAATCTCAGCAAAAAAAGTGCTGAAATTTCAAGACTGAACGAGCAAAGAATTGAAGAACTTGAGAAAATCTCAGGTTTAACTTCTGAGCAGGCAAAGGAATACCTTTTAAAGATTGTCGAAGATGATGTTAAGCATGAATCTGCTGTTATGATTAAGAACGTTGAGGCTGAAGCAAAGGAAGAAGCAGACAAGAGAGCGAAGGAAATCGTTATTGGTGCTATTCAGAGATGTGCTGCTGATCATGTTGCTGAATCGACTATTTCTGTAGTACAGTTGCCAAATGATGAGATGAAGGGACGAATTATCGGACGTGAGGGACGCAATATTCGTACTCTTGAGACAATGACAGGTGTGGATCTTATCATTGATGATACTCCTGAAGCTGTAGTTATCTCGGGTTTTGATCCTATTAGACGTGAAGTTGCTAGAATTGCACTTGAGAAACTTATCGTTGACGGACGTATTCATCCAGCCAGAATTGAAGAAATGGTTGAGAAAGCCAAGAAAGAAGTGGCTGCCGAGATTAAAGAAGAAGGCGAATCTGCAGCAATGGATGCAGGAGTTCACGGATTACATCCTGAAGTTATTAAACTTTTGGGAAGACTTAAATTCCGTACTAGTTATGGTCAGAATGTGTTAAAGCATTCCATAGAAGTGTCTATGTTATGTGGACTTATGGCATCAGAACTTGGTTTGGATACAAGGGTTGCAAAGAGAGCCGGATTATTACATGATATCGGGAAGGCTGTTGATCATGAAATGGAAGGCTCACATGTACAGCTTGGTGCAGATATTTGTAGAAAATACAAAGAAAGTGCGCTTATTGTCAACGCAGTAGAAGCTCATCATGGAGACGTTGAACCACAATCACTAATTGCAGTGCTTGTTCAGGCAGCTGATACCATTTCAGCAGCAAGACCTGGTGCGAGAAGAGAGACACTCGAAACATATACTACTAGATTGAAACAGTTAGAAGATATTACTAATAGTTTCAAAGGTGTGGATCATTCATATGCTATACAGGCTGGAAGAGAAGTAAGAGTTATGGTAGTACCAGATCAGGTTAGCGATTCAGATATGGTCGTTATGGCTCATGATATTTCAAAGAAGATTGAGTCTGAAATGGAATATCCTGGACAAATTAAAGTAAATGTTATACGTGAAAGCAGAGCTACTGATTTTGCAAAGTAAATTTAGGGTCAGAATCTTTTTTGGGTTCTGACTCTTTTTTTGTGAAAGGTTTGCATAGTGTGTTAGGTTATGCTAACATCTTGATTAAGAATAATTAATGTTGCTTTTTATAGCAGCAAGGAGCTCATTACACTAGCATTCTATTGAAAAGAGGTAACGGTTGAAATGCACGAATCAGGTGAAGATTACTTGGAAACTATTTATGTATTAAAACACAGGAACGGAAGTGTGCGTTCTGTTGATGTTGCTCAAGAACTCAATTTTTCCAGGCCAAGTGTTTCTAGGGCTGTTGGAATATTGAAGCAGAACGGATATCTTACTGTGGCAGAGGATGGAGAACTTATTCTTACTAAACAAGGTATAACAAAAGCTGAAAGCGTATATGATAGACATACTAGTCTTACAAAATTTTTGATAATGACAGCTAAAGTCGATGCAAAAACAGCAGAAGCTGATGCATGCAGAATAGAACATATTATTAGTCAATCCACTTTTGCTGGAATAAAGAAATATATTAAGGAAAACGAAAAAGAAAATGAATAATGAACATATTGAAAACACGCTTCCTGAAGTATTCAGGAAGCGTGTTATGAAAATGATGGATAATGAATATGCGGATTTTGTTAAGTCATTATGCATTGAACCTAAAAAGGCACTTAGATTAAATCCATTAAAATCCCGAGAAGAAGATTTGGAAAAAACAGATTTTTCATTACAACGCATTGAATGGGAAGAAAATGGATATATATATTCAGATAAAGACGAACCTGGAAAGTCATCGCTTCATATGGCAGGGATGTATTATATTCAAGAACCTAGTGCTATGGCTCCTGTTACATATTTGAATCCTCAAAAAGGCGACAGAGTCCTTGATTTGTGTGCGGCTCCAGGAGGAAAGAGTACGCAGATTGCGGGGAAACTTGGTGGAGAAGGAATTCTTATTTCCAATGAAATAAATGCTAAGAGAGCAAAAATATTAGCAGAAAATATAGAAAGATTAGGAATTAGGAATGCTATGGTATTGAATGAGACACCGCAGCATTTAAGCGAGAGATTTGAAGGCTGGTTTGACAAAATCCTAGTAGATGCACCTTGTTCTGGTGAAGGAATGTTTAGAAAAAATACAGAAGCTATAAGTGAATGGTCACCGGAAAATGTTGAATTATGTGCTGATAGACAGGATGAGATACTTGATTATGCTGAGAAAATGCTAGCTCCGAATGGAATAATAGTATATTCTACATGTACATTTGCTCCGGATGAAGATGAAGGAACAATTTATCGCTTTCTTTTAAGACATAGGGATTATCATTTACTTGATACACATTTATATAGTGGAATGGATCATGGAGTGAAGGATTTTGCAAAATGGAAAACGTCAGATGAAAGTACATGGACTTATACTAATAAATTTGAAGATGAGGATATTGCTGATTCGTTAACAAAGTGCATTAGACTTTGGCCACATCATTTAGAGGGAGAAGGACATTTTCTTGCTATATTAAAGAAAAATGAAGTAGCTGATAATGGTCAAAAAATAGCATATTGTTTTGGAGGTTTCCAAAAAGGATTTACAATTGAGAAAAATGAGATAGCAGGAACTAAAGACTCCTTTAGCAGGAAGAGTTCATCATTTGAGAGTAAAAATCAAAAGGCAAAACAAAAGAAAAATTCAAAAAGGACATCTCCTGATAATGGAAGACAACTTGAAAATGCATTTAAGATTTATCAGGATTTTGCAAATGATACTTTGACTTCAAAGGGAATAAGTAAGCTTAACGGTACTTTTTTTCTTTTTGGAGAACAGGTTTATTTAGCACCTGATATTATGCCTTCTACTACTGGTTTGAAAGTGATGCGTCCAGGTCTTCATCTTGGAACTTTAAAAAAGGATCGCTTAGAACCATCACACGCTCTTGCACTTTATCTTGATAAAGATGATGTTAAGAGAAGGGCTGAACTTCCAGCAGGTAGTAATGAGGTTAATGAGTATACAACGGGCCTTACAATAAATATAAATCTTAAGGAAAGCGGATGGTGTCTTATTACAACAAATGATTTGAGTCTTGGTTGGGCAAAAAGCGATGGCAAAAAGTTGAAAAATCATTATCCTAAAGGCTTAAGAAATATGATATGATATTATTTGGAATATTGTTTTTGGTTGATGAAGCATTATGACAAGGAGTTTCCATGGACAAAGAAGTATTGTTTAGTAATAATATTCGTAAGTTTTTAGGAAAGCTTCCAGTTGGTCTTGCTGTTTTGGGTTATTGTAAGGGTAGGATAACGTTAGAAGCAGTTACAGATGCCTTAGCTAAAGAATTCAATGTTAGTACGCAGGGAACTGATCTTACTATTGAACTTTTTAGGCATATAATTCATCCAAATGATTTGCTTAAATTAAAAAATTTTTTCATGACCTTGCAGATTGCTCCAGGGACAAGAATGTCGGAGGTTGCAAGATTAAGAGCCATGGATTCGCATGATTATAATTGGTATCGCATAGGTGCGTGCGCGCAGCAGATTGATGATGATTTTTCTTTGGTGTATGCAGAATACGCGAATATTAATGAATTGCAGATTCAGAGCCAGAAAAATGAATATGATAGTGAGAGAAGTTTTAACTTGTTAGAAACAATTCTTGACACAACTCAGGTTCCGATATTTTGGAAAGACAAAAACAGACGTTTTTTAGGCGGAAATAAGGCTTTTAGACAATATTTTGATTTGTTAAGAGATGAGGATTTTATCGGAAAAAATGATGAGGAAATGGGATTTCATCCTGACCCGGAAGTCTTCAAAAATGATGAAGAAAAGGTGCTAAAAGGCAATTCCACCTATATGGTTCATGGAAAATGTTATAAAGGAAAGAATATTAGAGATATTCTTGCAACCAAAAATCCAATATATGAAAGCGGAAAAGTAATCGGCCTTGTCGGAAGTTTTTTTGATATGACTCATACTTTTGAGCAGGAAAGAGAAATAAAGACTCTGAATGAGAAGCTGAATATTGCGCTTGAAAATGAAAAAATTGAATCACAAAAAGCTAGTGATTTTCTTGCACAAATGAATCATGAAATTGAAACTCCTGTAAGTTCAATTATTTCGCTTGCAAATCAGTTGAAGAGTAAGGAAATAAGTGATGAATGTCTGGAAGATATTGACAAGATTATTGCATCTGCAAAATATCTTAAGCATATTTTAGGTGATGTTCGTGAGCTTAAAAAAGGCCATATTGATAATTCATCACTGATTTTCTCAAATACATCAATTGACGATGTGCTTTCTGATGTAAATAAGATTATCGAGCCTTTGGCAAGACAGAAAAATATCGTTTTAAAAATTAATGATAGAGATCTTGTGAAACGCAATTTCGTTGGAGACAAACAGCGAATTGATCAAATATTAGTTAACCTTCTGAGTAATGCTATTCGATTTACAGATGATAATGGACATGTTGAGCTTGAGCTACATCAAAAAAAAGTCGGCAAAGATATAAAAATGACTTTCGTAGTTAAGGATAACGGATGTGGAATGAATCCGTCGTTTTTGCAAAAAATTTTTCAACCTTTTGCTCAGGAAAACAGAAATGCTGATAAGTATGGATCAGGTGCTGGGCTAGGTCTTACTATTTCAAGATATCTTGCTAAAATGATGCATGGAGATATACGAGTTGAAAGTAGTGAGGGGTTTGGTTCAACTTTTATAGTATCCATTATTGTTGGTGATTCTAATACTATTGAGAAGAAAAACAAGAAAAAATCAGATATAAAGCAGTTAAAAGGTAAAAGAATACTTATTGTTGATGATAATGCTATAAATCGCCAGGTTGCAAGTAGTATTTTGCAAGATGTAGAATTAAAGGCAGATTGTGTAGAAGATGGAGAAAGTTGTATTTTGACATTTTCGAAATCTAAAGATGATTATTATGACGCGATTTTACTAGACCTTCAGATGCCAGGATTAAATGGTTTTGAAGTATTACAGAAAATACGAAGTCTACAGCGCAGGGATGCGAAATCAATACCTATAATAGCAATGTCAGCTGATGTTTTTGAAGAAAGTGTAAAAAATGCACTTAGTCAAGGCATGGATGGTTATCTAAGTAAGCCACTTAATCAAAAACAAGTATATGAAACATTGCAAAGACTTCTTTAAGAAATATATGGAGAATTAGTAAATGAAAGAAGAACGTCCAATTTATGTTGTAGGACATAAGAATCCTGATACTGACAGTATTTGTGCAGCTATTGCATATGCAAATTTAAAAAAAATTGTTACAGGTGAATTATATGAAGCAAGAAGAGCTGGAAATCTTAATGAAGAAACCAGTTTTGTATTAAAAAAGTTTGGAATTGAAACTCCAAAACTTTTGGAAGATGTTAGAACACAGGTACGAGACTTGGAAATCAGAAAGATTGCAGGTGTTGAAAAGTCTATCTCACTTAAAGATGCATGGGAGAAGATGAGAAGCGCCGGAGTTGTAACTCTTTGTGTTACAGAAGATCAAAAGCTTCAGGGACTTATTACTACGGGTGATATTGTGACATCTTACATGGATGTATATGAAAGCAGTATATTGGCCAGCGCCAAAACTTCTTACAAAAATATCGTAAAAACTCTCGATGGAGAGATGATACTAGGAGATATAAACGGTTACGTTGAAAAGGGAAAGGTTGTAGTTGCCGCAGCAAGTCCTGAAGTCATGGAGAACATTATTGAATCAGGAGATGTGGTAATACTTGGAAACAGGTATGAGACACAACTTTGTGCACTTGAAATGGATGCAGATTGTATTATAGTTTGTGACGGAGCAGAGGTTGCACAGACAATTCAAAAGCAGGCAAAACAGCATAATTGTAAAATTATAAGAACACCTCATGATACTTTTACAGCATCCAGACTTGTAAATACAAGTATGCCAGTTGAGCATTTCATGAAGGATGATAAGCTTGTAGCGTTCCATCTAACTGACTATATTGATGATATTCAGGAAATTATGGCACAGATGCGACATAGATATTTCCCTGTTGTGGATGATGATGATAACTATGTCGGAATGATTTCTCGAAGAAACTTCCTTGGTGCAAAGAAGAAGAAACTTATATTAGTAGACCACAATGAACAGAGTCAGGCAGTAAATGGTGTTGAAGCTGCAGATTTGTTAGAGATTATAGATCATCACAGATTGGGAACTATTTCAACATCAGGTCCTGTCTTTTTCCGTAATCAGCCGCTTGGTTCGACGTCGACTATTGTATATCTTATGTATCATGAGTATAATATAGAAATTGATAAAAAAATAGCAGGACTTCTTTTAGCTGCTATTTTATCTGATACTTTGATGTATCGTAGTCCAACATGTACAAAAGTTGATAGAGATGCAGGAGCAGATCTCGCAAAAATAGTAGGAATAGATCCTGAGGAATTTGCTAGAGAGATGTTTCATGCCGGAAGTAATTTGGGCAATAAAACAGCAGATGAAATAATTCATCAGGATTTCAAGAAATTCATGGTTGATAATAAGACTATAGGCATTGGACAAATAAATTCCATGAGTTTTGAAGAACTTAAGGAAATCAGAACAAAGATTCTTCCACAGCTGGAGAGTGTTGTTGAGAATGATCATTTGGATATGGTTTTCTTTATGTTGACAAATATTATAAAAGAATCTTCAGAAGTTATTTTTGCTGGAAATAATGCGCAAAATGTACTGGAAAATGGCTTTTCAGTAAAGGCCAAGGGGCAATCCGTACAATTAAATGGTGTTGTATCCCGTAAGAAACAGCTCCTTCCTACAATAGTGGATACAATGGAAAGTTAAGATTATTATTTATGAAACCAGAACAAAGTTTAGAAAAATCAACAAACGTATTAAAATCTGTTATTGAATTACTAAGTCAAAATCAGAATTCATATGCAATTATATATAAAGTTTTTAAGCTTGTAAGCCAAATTGTTCCAATTGCACGAGTAGAGATGTCAATTACGGCACTTCCAGATGGAATGATTATTGATTCCAAAAGAGATTTTTTTTATATAGCGTTTGATACAGGTCATTCTACTAAGAAAAAGAATCTTTTTGAGAGCATGGTATTTGGAACCAAGGAAAAAAATGTAGAATTTATATGCATTCCTAAAGATGGATGTGAATTTTCACAGGATGATTTAGACTATCTTAACAAGGTAACAGGTATTCTATATATTCATGTAGAAAGAACTTGTATTCGATTTGCACTTGAAGAAAGTTACGTAGTCCAGAAATTAACTGGACTACCTAATGCAATAGGATATTTGAGACGTTTGCATAGTATTTACAGTTCTGGTGATATTCAAAAATATACAGGTTTTTTCTTTAATATTCGCGGATTTGGTCAGCTTATGTATGATTTTGATGCTGAGGAAGTTAAGAAAATTTCCAAGCGTTATGCAATAAGGCTTCGTGAATTAGTAGATGAGGATGAGGCTCTTTGTCATACGGGCTGCGATAACTTTGCTGCGCTTATTAAGAATGAACATAGTGATGAATTCTTAAGAAGAATTGAAAAAATTGAAGTATATGGAGTCAGAAATGATGAAAGAGTTCCCGTTGAAATCAGTGCAAGAATAGGCATTTACAGAGTTGATAAGAATAAATGCACACATTCAGCGGAAATTTTATCACAAGCTTGTGCGGCTATGAATTATGCAAGGCAAAAGCATTTAATGAAAGCAGAAATGACTCCAAGACTCTATGATGAAATAATTTTTGACAGACAAGTTTATGCTAATCTTTCAGAGGCTATTGAGAAACAGTGTATTAATGTGTTCTATCAGCCTAAAGTTAACCTTAATACAGGTGAGCTTATAGGAGCAGAGGCACTTGCAAGATGGAATTACGAAAAGAACGGAGAGTTACTTAATCCGGATGATTTTATCCCTGTTTTAGAAAAATCAACCAGAATAAGCGAAATGGATTTCTTTGTTCTAAAAAAGGTATGCGAATTTCAGGCTGAAAGAAAGAAAAAAGGTGAGTATATCGTTCCGATTTCTGTTAATTTCTCTCGAAGAGATTTGGAAATCGGTAGACTTGCAGAAAAAATTGATGAAGTTGTTAGAAGTTATGGGATAAACAGAACAGATATTGCTATTGAAATCACAGAGACAGCATATGTAGATGAAAAAGATACGCTTCTAAATTTTCTTTGGGATATGAAAAAGCTTGGGTATATAACTTCTGTTGATGATTTTGGGACAGGAAATTCATCATTGTTTATGATAAGAGAATATCCTGTTTCTGAAGTTAAAATTGATAAGTCGTTTATTAACAGAGTTGAATTAAGAACTGAAGATGAAGTTGTTGTTGGTGCAATGATTAATCTTGCTCATAAGCTTGGAATACATGTTATTGCGGAAGGAACAGAGTCTTTGATGCAGATTGAGTTTTTGAAGAAACTTGGTTGTCATAAGGCTCAGGGATATTTTTTTGATAAAGCACTTCCTAAAGAAGAGTTTATCAAAAGGTTAAGTATGAAGAAGTATGACATTATGCCTAATAAAGAGTACAATATTTTAGGCAGTAATTGCGAAATTTTGCAATTTAATTATTGAGGGAAAAGTATGGGTATTGTTATTAGTGTTTATTCCAAAAATGCCTGCAAAGAGTTTTTTCTTACAGGTGACGAAAACACAGTACTTTCAATCCATTTAGAAAAAAGAATGTTCAGGATTGAGGAAGATGTTGCCACTTCACTTGAGAATATTGCAGGTGAGTGGCATTTTTCCGCGATGCCTAATGCCAAAATATATCATAGAAATGAGTTATATGATGGCAGGGCGATAAATCCTAAAGATATATATTCACTTCGTACAAGATACGGAGAAATCTTAGAGATTTTTGTAAGTGAAAGAAAAAGTCCATTAATAGTCTTTAATAAATACATAATTCCTGATAAACCACAGTTTACAGTTGGTAGTGATTCTAGAAATGATATTTGTTATAAGTATTATCAGGGAAATTCTAATGTGGTATCAGGTCTTCATGCAAGTTTCTCTAAAATTGGAAATGATGGTTGGCAGATTCAGGATTTAAGCTCAAATGGAACTTATGTAAATGGTGCTATGCTTTATGGTTCTCGTCAACTTGTCTTTGGTGACAAGGTGGAGATATGGGGACTTCATATTGTATTTTTGGGAGAAATACTTGCCATCGAATCTTTCAATGAAGTAGTTGTATCGCCTGTTTTCAAAAGATTCAAAATTAATGAAGATGTCATTTCATCTGTAGAAGATATCGATGTGAAAAATTTTGATTATAAGCCTCCAGTACAGTATTATCATAGACCTCCTAGAAATATGGATAGAATGGAGTCTGGAGATTATTATATTAAAGTTCTTCCTGATAATGAAAATAGTAAAGAAGTCAGAAAAGCTTATTCAGATTACCTTAATTCTGAAGAAAATAAAATTGCCACTTGGTATCAGAAAAATGTTTATATTCTAAGAGCTCGTTACCCTAGTAGTATAGATATTTGTGGCTCAGATCATAGTCTTCCCAGACTGTTGTGGAGCAGAAATAAAACGCATGCTGATTTTTTATATCATAGACTTGGACGAGGCAGAATGCCTTTTCAGGTTCATGTTAAGTTACCTAAAGAACAGAAATTCTTTACTGGAGATAGTTTGCGAGACAGGGCGGAGGATCTTACTAAAAGGTTTGCCATGCTTGAAGATGTACCAATATGTGTGGATCTGAAAGTTGAGAGTCTTATAGGTATAGTAGGAGGAAAAGGCAGAATCGGCTGTTATGAGATTGTCTACGATCTTGTTGCTCAAATAGCTACTCAAAACAGTTATACAGATGTTAAAATGGCTTTTTTAACAAGAGGACAGGCTTCAGGAGATGATACGTGGGAATTTGCATTATGGCTTCCTCATGTATGGTCTGAAGATAAAAGAAGACGTTACGTAGCATTTGAAAACGATGAAGTTAAAGATGTGTGCTATGATCTTACAAATGTTTTTCGTAAGATTTCCAAGAATAAAGAACATTCTTCGGAATTTCCTCATTATGTAATTTTTGTAGAAGATCAGAATCTACTCAAAGATGAACTTCTTTCTAAATATATTTTTGACCCTGAAAATAAGGAAAATATAACAACTTTTCTTATGGCAGAAGAAATATCAGATTTGCCTAACAGCTGTAATACAGTTATTGAAAATGATGCTTCTTTTCAGGGATTATTCCGACTAAGAGAAGGAAGAGATTTCGGCACTCGGATAATGTTTGACAGACTTTCACAGGCTACTATCTGTGATATGTCAAGACGTCTTTCTGATGTACATATCATTGGAGAAAATCAAAGTGGTGAAATTCCTACATTTGTTTCATTCTTTGATATGGAGAAAGTAATTTCATTAGATGAACTAAGGATAGAACAAAGATGGTGTCATAATAATACTTTTGAGAGCCTTCGAGCAGTTATCGGGAAAAAAGCTGGTGGCGGAGATTTGTATCTTGACTTACATGAAAAATATCATGGTCCACATGGACTTATAGCAGGAACAACAGGTAGTGGTAAGTCTGAACTTCTTCAAACTTTTATTCTATCGCTTGCTGTGAATTTTAGTCCTGAAGATGTCAATTTTTTCCTTATAGACTATAAAGGTGGAGGAATGGCTAAAGCTTTTGCAAAACTTCCACATCTGATTGGTCAGATATCTAATCTATCAGGCAATCTTGCTAGAAGAGCAATGATTTCAATAAAAAGTGAGAATAGGCGAAGACAGAGAATTTTTAACGAAAATGGCGTAAGTCATATCGATGCTTATACTAGATTATATAAGCGCCACGAAGTTAATGTTCCTTTGCCTCATTTGTTTATAATTATAGATGAGTTTGCGCAACTTAAAGCAGAAGAACCTGATTTTATGCGTGAGCTTATTAGTGTTGCACAGGTAGGACGAAGCCTTGGGGTACATCTTATTTTGGCAACACAAAAGCCTGGCGGAGTTGTAGATGACAATATTTGGAGCAATTCCAAATTTAGAATATGTCTTAGAGTTCAAGATCAAAAGGATTCTTTAGAAGTGTTGCACAAGAGTGATGCTGCATTTCTTGCAAACCCAGGCAGAGCTATTTTGCAGGTTGGAAATGATGAATTATATGCTGAATTTCAATCTGGTTTCTGTGGCGAAATTTATGATCCTGATGAATATCTTTCTAGTAGAATTACTGCCAGGCTTATTACTAACACAGGAAGAGCTGGTCTTATTTCTGATTATACACAGAGTCGTAGAAGACAGGAACTTCGACATAACTGGATAAAAAGAGTTTTGAACGGTGAAGATATTGAAACAATTACCAATGAAAGATTGATGCAAAACTTTGAAACTTTGGCAGAAGAAATAAGAAGCGAAAACATGAATCTAACTGATGATGAATTTGCTGATAAAATTTTGATTGAGAGTGAAAAAAGAGGTATTCGTATTCCTGAAAGAAGAGAAAAAACGCAGCTTGAAGCAACTTGCGAGTATTTAGCAAAAGAAAGCGAAAGATTAAATAAAACAATTGACAACAAGCTCTGGCTTCCAGAACTTGGGGAAAAGATAAATCTTGAAGAACTTGAAGATTATAATAAGTATTCAAGTTCTGAAAATGGAGTTTGGAAGAATTATAAAGAAAAAAGTGTACTCAGAGCCTTTGCTGGTCTTCTAGATGACCCCGTTCATCAAGAGCAGACACCACTTGTTCTTAATTTTTCTCAAGATGGAAATACAGCTGTCTTCGGAATGGCTATGAGCGGAAAAAGTACATTTTTGCAAACAGTCATTTTTTCGATAACACAGCAGTATTCGCCAAGTGATGTTAATATCTATATTGTTGATTTTGGTGGAAGACATCTTTCTTGTTTTGAAGATGATGCTCATGTGGGCGGAATTCTATTCGACAGTGATATGGAAAAAATGCCTAATCTTATCCATATGATGGAATATACGCTTGAGAGAAGAAAGAGAAGATATGAAGGAAGCGGTTTTAATGCATTTCATGAAAAAGGCGATCCATTCATCTTGTTTGTTCTTGATGATATAGCATCATTTAGAGAAAAAACTGAAGATAAGTATCTTGAACAGCTTATTTTGCTTGCAAGAGAAGGAATGGGAGTTGGAATCTTTATGCTTATTACAGGGGTAGGATTTGGTATAAGAGATATTCCTGTGAGAATGTCTGACAGCCTTAGAAAAATAGTGGCTTTGCAGCTTCCTGATAAAGTGTCATATTTAGATGCTTTGAGGATTCAGAAGATAAACTCACTTCCTGACGAAGGCATACCAGGCAGAGGTCTTGTTATTTCAGATTCAAACGTATTAGAGTTTCAGACTGCGTATGCGGTAGATACAGATGAGTATGGCCGAAATAATGGTATAAAAACTCTTTCAAAAGAGCAGTCTGATAAATATACAGGAAAAAGAGCAGCTACTGTTCCGTTTATTCCCAAGAAACCTACGTACCAGCTATTTGAGGAGGCGATTAAGCGTCATATAGCTGAAAGCGGAAGTGATAAAGAAAGCCTGTGTACAAATGAGCTTGCTTTTGGTTATAATAGAACGAGTGCACAAATTGAAAGTATAGATTTGAGAGATACATATTTATATCTGATAAGTGGCAGAAGCAGATGCGGAAAAACCAATTTGCTAAAAGTTTTACTTAAAACTTCTGAGTATGTCAATGCCAAGAGTTATGTGATAGAAACAGATGGAAGCGAACTTAGAAGAGAAGCAGAACAAAGAAATGTTCCATACTATACAGATGTATTCGAGGTATGTAATCTTTTAAAAGAACTCGTACCTTTATTCAAGGAAAGAGCTAACATTCGTAAACAACTTCGCTTTGAAGGAAAAAGTGATGATGAAATTTTTGAATGTATGCAGGAAAAAGAGAAAATATTTGTTTTTATAGATGATATTATTTCTTTTTCTCTTCTTGCGCATAGTAGCGAAGGAGAAAGGACTAATCTTGCGGGTGCAATTTCTAATCTTTTCGAGAAGGGAAGTCTGTTGAATATTTATTTCTTTGCAACCTATAATGACGAAAAACGTATTCAGGCAGCGGGATTAAAAGTATTAACAGAATTTTTGGAGTATCGAAAAGGAATACATCTTGGTGGTATGGCTGATGGACAGAATGTTCTTCGATTTGAGGGAATTCCTTATAGAGAACTGGTATCAGCATCTGCTCCGGGACTTGGCTTTACAGCTTCAACAAATGGGCAGATATCTCAGAAAGTTTTAATACCACTTGTATAGAATAATAGTTACTGCAAAGACTATGAGTGCTGCGCAGGGATTAAATACTAATGGACAGAAAGGGTTAAATGCATGATAAGATATCTTGCGTTGATGAGCAGCAGACTGGAAACAAGGCAGTTGCAAGAGCTTATTCCACAGTATGCAGCTAAATATACAGATGAAAAATGGGAATATTATTATAGTGAGAATGTAGATTCTGTAATGGGACATATAGAGCAGTATTCTAAACAGGACGTTATAGGATGGGATGTGACAGCAAATGGTGCAGAAGAAGAACTGATTAACTTGCGCAAACACTGTCCAGCTTCATTTTTGATGATTTTTGCATCAAGTAGAATGAATCCTATGAGATATGTTAAGGCTGGAGTTAATCCGGATTCTCTTGTTTTGAAACCATATGAAAAAGAAGATTTAATGGAAGTATTAGATGAGTCATTTTCTGTTCTTGGTGAAAGAATAAGCAAGAGCAAAAATGATCTTCTTACAGTTTATACAGGAAATGCTCAAAAGTATCTTCAGGTTGATATTATCGATTACGTGGAAGCTAGAGAGAAGAAAGTTTTCCTTAAAATGAAAAAAGAAGAATACGGAATGTATGATTCTCTAGAAGATATATCTAAAAGGCTACCACATAGTTTTGTGCGATGTCATAGAAGCTATATCATCAATATGTCTCATATAGACAAAATGTTTTTGTCAGAAAATTATATTATAATGAAAAACGGTGATAGAATTCCCGTTTCTAGAACTTATAAGAAGGCGGTAAAAGAATATGGCATCAAAAATATATAGAGGGTTTTTGTTTAGCCGTTTAGAGTTGGCAGTTTTATTATTGTCTGCTGGAAGAAAGAAAATTGTTGGTCCAAGACTTCCTCATAAGGAAGAGGTTTCAGATATTTCAATGCTTCAGGCTGTTTTCAAGCTTACCAAAAGAGGACTCTTGGATGCAGGAGATACTGACAAGGATAGTGTCACTCCATCGGAAGAGGCATTTAAATTTTTGAAGCCCATGCTCGAGGCTACAAGGGTAATTGAACTTACACCATATGATGATGAGTGGAAACAAAAGTTTTTGTATGTTACATCTGATACAGTGGCTATTATGGAGCTATCTCAAAATGTAAAAGAAGACCAGCTTGCTATTAGTTCTATTCCAAGAGAAGATTTAGATGAATATCTTAGAATTGGATTTGATTTAGAAGATGTTCTTCCTTCTAAATATGAAAAGAGTGAGGAATACATTAAAGAAATAGATCCAGAGCAGATTCAGCTTCAATATCTTAAAGCTTTGAAAGTACCTGGTCCGTGCACTATGAAAGAGTGGATGGATGAAGTTAATAAAGTAGCAGGTGTAGAAGCTGTATTTGCACTTCGATTTTTCAGAAGCAGCGATGGAGAACTCACTCGATTGGGAATGATGTGCAGAGGAAAATATATGAATTATCGTATTGAATGTAGTGCTAGTAACATTCTTGATGATGAAAAAAATTCAATGCAGGTCTTTATAGATAGCGAAGAACTTTGGAGTGATTTATAAAATCCTTTTATGTAAAAAGAGGCATTTAACATGATTTTGGTAGATGTTGAAGTTATGTCTTTGGATAGAAGATATCAGTTTAGTCTGGATGAAAAGGCTAAAGTTGGCGGCGTTTTGCGTGAGATTGCTGACATTTTATGTCAGAAGCATCATTGCCGGTTAATCGGAGATATTGACGAAATGGTATTGTGTTCTAAGAGAAGAGAATGTATTCTTGATAAGAATCTATCTCTAGAATCACAGGGAATTCACAATGCTGACAGAATAATGTTGGTTTGAAGGAAGAATAAATGCGAGTAAATACTAAAGTTTTATTTGAAAATGTAGAAGAAAGAGTCGAAATTTATAAAAAGACTGAAGCAATTCTTGCTGAACTTGAGATAATCGAAAAGCAGCTTAAAAACGAAGAACCAGACAGCAGTGCTTTCATGGAACTTCATAAGATTCATGAAAAGCTCGAGAAGGATTTTATTAAGTTAAGACAGATTGGTTCAGCGTTTAGTACAATAGTTAAAATATATATGGATACAGATAATTTCATAACTGATCATTCTGATGGAGAAGGCTTTATGTATGAATGCAGAGAAGAAGCATTGATGAATTATTTAGAGCCGCTTGAAAGCTCGTATTTGAAGGTGGTTAGAGGTGAAAATCTAGATGATTGAATAAGGGAGAGGTTTTTGAACGTGGACGAGTTTGAAATAGATGTAAATGAACTTCTAGGTGATGTACGCAGTTTTGAAGAGTGTGTTCGCCGTTTGAAGAAGCTAAAAGATGATACCTATGATAGGTTAACTGTTGAACAAAAAAAGACAATAGATACGACAATGACAAATCTTGAAGCGTTTTCTAACAGCCTTAAACTTTCAGCTGAAACCTATTTAAAGGCTGAACAGTCTGTTAGAGAATTAATTGATGGAATACGAGTTGGAGAGGACTAAGTAGAATCAATGAGTCGTGCAGAGAATGAAATAAAAGAACTAGAGAGAATAATGGATAGAACAAAAGCGTATTGGAAAGGGGATGCAGGACGCGTTCATCGTGAAATTTTTGATGAGCTTACAGAAGAACTTTATAAAATGGCTGCTGTTTTGCCTGAAGTAGAGGAAAAACAGCATTCTGATATAGTATTTGACAGTCAGATTATTGATTAATTATCAAAGTCAGTAAAGGATAGAAAAATGAATAGTGAGAAAATATATGATCCTGAAAAATATGGAAAAACAGCTGATAAGATAGAAGAACTAGCTCTTATGCTAAGAAAAGAGACAGTGGATAAGCTTGAGGAAGCAGATGCCAAAGTAAGAGAAAACTGGAAATGTGATAATGCGTCGGCTTTTGCAACAAAATGTCAGATAATGCTAGACAAATTGAATGAAGATATTAAAGAATTAGAAGTACTAGCTTCTTTGATGCATGAAGAAGCAGATAAGCAGCGTGAAAGGAACTAAGGAACATGGAAGAAATCAGCTCTAATGTTTTTATAACAATAATAGCTATATTAGCAGTATTTATTATTGGACTCCTTGCCTATATAGCACTTAATGCTTTGAATCAGAGAAGAGCTGAAAAAGAAGCAAAAAAATTGTCAGAAGCAAGAAAAACTTTTGCCAATAATACATTAAATACCGTTAATAGTGTTAATGGTGTCAAGGCAGCAAATGATAGCGATAATGTTTTTGTTAGCTCTGAACATAAGACAGTGTTCGTAGATTTACCACATTATGATACAAGCGGAACAATGTTCCTTTTTCAAGGGCCATCAAGAATTAAACTTGTTGATAAAGACAGGCCTGATAAGGTCTTTGACTGTTCTTTATCTGAACCTGTTGAAGTGGGCTTTGACACATCATGCAAAGTTTGTGTAAACTATGATGAGACTGTTTCTAACAAGCATTGTAGAATTTATGTTTCAGGTGGCAAGACGTACGTTGAAAACCTTAGTCAGACAAATGTTGTAATTGTAAATGGTCAGAAAATTGATGAACCGATAGCTATTTTTTCGGGTACTGAAATAATACTTGGAAGAGTGAGATTATTGGCAAGTTTTTAATAGTTAAGGGAGGATTAACGTGGGGGATTTGCGTTGTCCGCATTGTTTGGAATTAATCCCTGAAAATGTCGAAAACTGCATTTTTTGTGGGAAAAAGATAAAAATGAAGAATCCTGATTTTACGTTGCCTATTGCAACAGTACTTCAGGACAGATATTATATCGGATGTGCTATTGGTCAGGGCGGATTCGGAATTACGTATTCAGCCTGTGATACACGTCTTGATAAGAAAGTTGCAATAAAAGAATATTATCCTGAAAGGCTTGTGCTTAGAAATCCTGATAAAAGTGGTGAGATTATGCTTATTGCTTATGACAAGGAGGATTTGTATGAATTAGAAAAGGCAAATTGTCTTCAGGAGGCGAGAACACTTGCAGATTTTGAAGGTGATGAAGGCGTAGTCAGAGTACAGGATATTTTTAGTCAGAATAAAACTGTATATATAGTCATGGAATTTTTGGAAGGAGTGACGCTTGAACAGTATAGAAAGCTCAATCCGGATATTTCTTTTGAGGAAATATATGTAATGTTAGAGCCTATTATGAAAGTGTTATCCAGAATTCATGAGCGTGGAATTATTCATCGTGATATAAGTCCGTCCAACATTATGATACAGCCAGATGGAAGTGCTAAGCTTCTTGATTTTGGTTCTGTTAGCCGTTATCCTTCATTTAAGGCTCATGGAGGAGCTCCACTTGCGATGGACACTAATCCGCCTGTTTTTACGAAGAAAATCGAGAAACTTCCTGCTTTACTTAAGCCAGGATATGCCGCTTATGAAGAATATGACAGATCAGTCGAAATAGGGCCATGGACAGATGTTTATTCTTTTTGTGCAATGATATATTACCTTTTGACTGGAAGTGTATTAGAACCGGCAGATAAGAGAAATGAAGAAACAGATCTTATGATAAGACAGCTTCTTTTGGAAAAGCTTAATAAAAGGCAGCAGCAAGTTATAATGAATGGAATAGAGCTTGATAAGGATAAACGAATTGGCAGTATGGAAGAACTTATGGAAGAACTTAAAAGCTCATGTGTGCTGGATTCTTCAAATGGAATACTATCTGTTTTGTCGGGATTGTTCACAAAAAAATGATTATTGGAGATTTTATGTCACAAGAAAAGGTTGTTGATGCAGTTATTTTTGATTTGGACGGAACAATAACTGATACTGAAAAATACTATAAAATTGCTTGGCCTAAGGCTTTGAATCATTTTGGGTATGAATGTGATGAAAATATTGCATTAGAGCTTAGATCCTTGGGAAGACCTTTTGCTCCTTTAAAATTCAAGGAATGGTTCGGAGAAAACTTCGATTATTATAAAGTTAGAGAATATCGTAAGGAAATTGTTGCAAATCTTATAAAAGAAGGTGGAATTCCTTTGAAAAAAGGGGCAGTGGAGATTCTTACTTGGCTTAGAGAAAATGGAATACTTACAGCACTTGCCACGGCTAATGATTATGAGCGCACTAAAGGGTATTTGGAAAAGCTTTCTTTATTTGACATGTTTGATAGAATAATCTGTGCCAATATGGTTGAAAAAGGAAAACCAGCACCAGATATATACAGCTATGCTTGCAAAGAGTTAGGCTTGTCACCAGATAGAACGTTTGCTGTCGAAGATTCACCCAATGGAGTTACATCGGCCTTTGAAGCGGGCTGCAAGGTAATCATGGTACCGGATTTGACAAAGCCTGATGAAGAACTTGAAAAGAAGTTATATAGATGTGTTGATGATTTAACTATAATTAAAGAGTTGTGTTTTAAGTAAAAACCCCCTTAAATGCGTAGTGTTTCAATAATAGCATAAACAAAAAACATATTACAATTATCAAGAACAAGAAAAGAAGGAACTTATTGTTATAATATAAGCTCCTTCTTATTATTTATATAGTAATAAAAAAGCTTGTTGATTCCTCAACAAGCTTTTTTTAGATGCCGGTGATGGGACTCGAACCCATACGCCATTGCTGACAACAGATTTTGAGTCTGTCTCGTCTGCCAATTCCGACACACCGGCATATATGTTTATTTCTGCCTTGGTTGTTCCCTGCGACAGCTATATCAATATATCATATCTATACTAAGTGTGCAATAGTTTTTTTGAAAAAAATCAAAAAAATTTTATTTTGTGAAAATTAAAAAAATATATTGACAAAGTCCAAGCAGGATAGTAGAATAACAAAACATAAGGACAAGGGCGTCTTAGAGATTATCTCTAAGACGCCTTTATTGTTTTATAGGGATTTTGAAAAACAATAGTTTATTCAGCTTGTCCTTTTTTACAAATAGTGCGTTAATCCCGGGTACGCATTCTTTGTATTTCTATAGGTTCTTGTTTTCATCAGGAAAATCAAGAACCGTACCAGACCAAAATTTGTCGTTAAGACAAATTTTGTCCTGCGAAGCAGGATTCTTGCAGATGATTATCCTAAATCTCAGTAAGAAGTCATATTTTTCTGAATAAAAAAGAGTTTGGGAAGAGACAAGTTCTCTAAAAAAAATAAAGTTAAAGCGGTGCAATGGGGCATCAAAACATTGGTTTTGAATCCTGTTGCACCGCTTTTTTCAGGAGGAAGAAAAGTATGAGTGAGGAAATTCTTAGCGCGGTTAATTCCAGCGTATTTGCGGTTTGGTTCTTGATAGGTGCAGCTCTTGTATTTTGGATGCAGGCTGGTTTTGCAATGTGCGAGGCTGGTTTCACAAGAGCCAAAAATACAGGTAATATCATAATGAAAAACTTGATGGATTTCTGTATTGGTACAGTTGTATTCATCATCATAGGTTTTGGACTTTTCCTTGGCGAAGATATGATGGGAATTATTGGTAAACCTGGATTTGATATTTTTACAAATTATTCAAATTTCGATTGGTCAAATTTTGTATTTAACTTAGTGTTCTGTGCAACAACTGCTACAATTGTATCTGGATCAATGGCTGAAAGAACAAAGTTTATTTCGTACTGTGTATACTCAGCAGTTATTTCAGCAGTGATTTATCCTATTGAAGCACATTGGACATGGGGCGGCGGTTGGCTTTCACAGATGGGATTCCACGATTTTGCCGGTTCTAACTGCATTCATATGGTGGGTGGTATCTCAGCTCTCATCGGAGCAGCTTTATTAGGACCTCGTATTGGTAAGTTTGAGAAAGATAAATCTGGAAAGGTAACAAAAGTTAATGCTTTCCCAGGACATAATCTTACAGCCGCAGCACTCGGCGTATTTATTCTCTGGCTTGGATGGTACGGGTTTAACGGAGCAGCTTGTAAATCAGTAGAACAGCTTGGTTCAGTATTTGTAACAACAACAATATCTCCAGCACTTGCAACAGTTACATGTATGATTTTTACATGGATAAAATATGGTAAGCCTGATGTTTCAATGTGTCTTAACGCATCTCTTGCCGGACTTGTTGCAATCACAGCACCTTGTGATGTAGCAGATGCCTTTGGATCAATTGTAATAGGTATTGTAGCTGGCCTTCTTGTTTGCTTTGGAGTATGGTTCCTTGACTATAAGCTTCATATTGATGATCCTGTAGGAGCTGTTGCAGTACATTGCTTAAATGGTATTTGGGGAACTCTTGCTGTAGGACTTTTTGCCACAAATACAGCTCCAGGATATTCTATCGCTGATTCTAAAGGAAAAGAAATGCTTGGTCTTTTCTACGGTGGCGGATTCAAGCTTTTGGGAATACAGTTTGTTGGAATGTTTAGTACAGCTGCATGGACAACAGTAAGTATTACAATCACATTCCTTGTTATTAAAGCAGTAATGGGACTTCGCGTTAGTGAAGAAGAAGAAATTCTTGGTCTTGATGCAACAGAGCATGGTCTTGCATCTGCTTATTCAGGATTTGCTATTATGGATGTTTCCAATACTTTGAACATGTCTATTAATGATAATACAGACCTCGGAGCTGATAGCTATGAAGAGGCTTCAGAAATACAGAAAAATGCCTCTGTAAAGGTTGTAACAACACCTATGCATACAGAGTCAGGCATTTACAAAGTTGTTATTGTTGCTAAGTTATCTCGTTACGACAAGCTCAGAAGAGCAATGAATGATCTTGGCGTAACCGGTATGACTGTAACCCAGGTAATGGGTTGTGGCATTCAGAAAGGCTCAGGCGAGATGTATCGTGGAGTTGAAATGGATGCCACACTTCTTCCTAAGATTAAACTTGAGGTGGTAGTGAGCACGATTCCGGTAGAGAATGTTATAGAAGCTGCTAAGAAAGCCCTTTACACAGGTCACATCGGAGATGGAAAGATATTCATCTATAGTCTTGATAATGTTGTAAAGATTCGCACAGGCGAAGAAGGAATTGCAGCACTCGCAGATGTCGAGTAAAGACTGATATAATTTATAACAAAAGTTAAACATCTACAAAAAATAAAAATGCTTTTACCAAATATTTATATGACTTCTTGTCACTTATAATCAGAAACTCGCATTTACTGCGAGTTTCGTGAGAACAAAAGCCAAGTGGCAAACTGGTCCAAGGCGAAGCCTTTTCAAATGGCCAGTTTGCGTAGTTTTTGGAACGTAGTGACAAAAATCTATACATAATGGTTTTAGACGCACAACTTCCTACCTGCGTTTAAAATACTAAATCCTTTTTTAGAAGTGCTGCTAGCAATCTGAGGCTCAGCACTTCTTTTTTTATAGAAATTCTGCTGACAGGGGAACATTTATTATTGCAAGAAGTCCGTATTATGGTTGTAAAAATACATTGAAAAAATAGAAATATGTTATTGTTAATGGGTATAAAAGATAGAATAAAAGAATGAAAATCAGAGTGAATTTAATCAATTTTGAAAAAATCAAAAACGATAAAGTGATATCTTATAAGAAGAAAACTACTTGGCATAAATCAATTTTAAAATTAAAAATACTTCCATGAAAAAATCAGAAAATCAAGTAAATATCGAATCCAACCATAGTATTCAATTGCGTAAATCTACCTTTAAATCAAAAAACAAAAGAAAAAACAAACGTAATAACGATAAAATAACGCTTGATAATTTAAGTTGTATGTGAGAAAATTAATTTTGAAGATTTCAAAAAAATAATTCTTTCGTGTTGACAAAAAAATAATATGCAGTAAAATGTATTTTAATACAACTGCTTTATCGAAGTGAACCGATAAAGAGGTGAAAAGATGCTGTTAAAAATATAAGAAAGCGAGCCTTGCTTTCTGTGTGATAAAGTGTAACAGATAAAAAAGGTGGAGGTATTTAAGTTATGGCTAGAGTCTATAATTTTTCAGCAGGTCCAGCAGTATTGCCAGAGGAAGTTTTGTTAGAAGCTCAGAGAGAATTACTCGATTATCATGGATGTGGAATGTCTGTTAACGAGATGAGTCACAGATCTAAGACATTTGATAATATCATTCAGACAGCAGAACAGGATATTAGAGATTTATATAATATTCCTGATAATTATAAGGTTTTGTTTCTGCAAGGGGGTGCTTACCAGCAATTTGCAGCTATTCCTATGAACCTTATGAAGAACAAGAAAGCTGGTTATATCGTAACCGGTCAGTGGGCTAAAAAGGCTTATCAGGAAGCAAAGATTTATGGAGAAAGTGTAAAACTTGCTTCTTCAGAAGATAAGACATTTACATATATTCCGGATTGTAGTAATCTTCCAATCACTGACGATATGGACTATGTATATATATGCAAAAACAATACAATTTACGGAACTCATTTCTCCAAACTTCCAAATACAAAGGGCAAAGACCTTGTAGCCGATGTATCTTCATGCTTTTTGTCTGAACCTGAAGATATCTCCAAATATGGAATAATCTATGGTGGAGTTCAGAAAAATGTAGGCCCTGCAGGACTTGTTATCTCCATTATTCGTGAAGATCTTATTAGAGATGATGTAATGCCATTTACACCTACGATGCTTAAGTTCAAAACACAGGCTGATAAAGGGTCACTGTTTAATACTCCTAACTGCTGGAGCATATACATGTGCGGCCTTGTATTCAAGTGGCTTAAGGCAAATGGCGGTCTTAAAGAGATGCAGGCAAGAAATCAGGAAAAGGCAAAGATTCTGTATGATTATCTTGACAACAGTAAGCTCTTTAGACCAACTGTTACAAATGTTGAAGACAGAAGTCTTATGAATGTTCCATTTGTTACCGATAGTGAAGAACTTAATGCAAAATTTGTTAAAGAGGCAGCGGAGAATGGACTTGTTTCTCTTAAGGGACATAGAACTGTAGGCGGAATGAGAGCATCTATCTATAACGCAATGCCTAAGGAAGGCGTAGAGAAGCTTGTTCAGTTCATGGATAAATTTGAAAAAGAAAACTGACCAATTATAAGGAGAAAAGGTATGTACAAATATAAATGCTTAAATCCAATTGCTAAGGTGGGACTTAACAATTTTTCTGATAATTTTACAGCAACTGACAATGTTGATGATGCAGATGGAATTCTTGTAAGAAGCGCAGTAATGAATGACATGGAATTTTCCGACAAGCTTCTTTGCATTGCAAGAGCAGGTGCGGGTGTTAATAACATTCCGCTTGATAGATGCGCTCGTCAGGGAATTGTAGTTTTCAATACTCCTGGAGCAAATGCAAATGGAGTTAAGGAAATGGTTATTGCAGCAATGCTTTTAGCATCCCGTGATATTATCGGAGGAGTAGAATGGGTTAAGGCTAATGCGAGAGATCCTGAGATTTCCAAACTTACCGAAAAGAGTAAGAAGAAATTTGCAGGCACAGAAATTGCAGGAAAAAAACTGGGAATAATCGGACTTGGAGCAATCGGTGTAAGAGTTGCAAATGCTGCTAAACTTCTTGGAATGGATGTTTATGGTTTTGATCCATATCTTTCTGTAGATGCAGCATGGAATCTTTCATCTGATGTTCATCATGTAACAAATGTAGATGATATCTATGCTAAATGTGATATTATCACAATCCATGTTCCTGCGCTTGATTCTACAAAGGGGATGATTAATGACGCAGCTATTGCCAAGATGAAGAAGGGTGTAATTATTTTGAATCTTGCAAGAGATATTCTTTGTGATGAGAATGCAGTCCTTTCTGGTATTAATTCTGGAAAGATACGTAAATATGTTACAGATTTTCCTAACAGTACAACAGCTGGTCATGACAATTGTATCGTTATTCCTCATCTTGGAGCATCAACTCAGGAGTCAGAGGATAACTGCGCAGTAAAAGCAGTAATGGAGATGATGGACTACCTCAATAATGGAAATATCAACAATTCAGTTAACTATCCTAAGGTTGATATGGGCGTATGTACTAAACCAAGAGTAGCTATTTTCCATGAAAATGTTGCAAACATGATTTCACAGTTTACTCAGGGAATTGGTGAACTTGGAATTAACATTAACACAATGGTTAATAAATCCAAGGGCGATATTGCATATACAATGCTTGATCTTGAGAGTGAAGTTGATGAAGGACTTGTAAAGAAACTTGAATCAATAGAGGGTGTTTTCCGAGTACGTGTAGTACGCGGTAATCTGTAAAGAAAAGGGAGTAAGTATGGCGATTGTAAGACCATTTAAGGCATATCGTCCGTCAGAAGAATATGCAAGTAAAGTTGCAGCACTTCCATATGATGTAGTAAGCAGTAAAGAGGCAAGAGCGGTTGTAGAAGACAATCCGCTCTCCTTTTTATCTATAGATAGAGCAGAAGTGAACTTTACCAAAGATACGGACATGTATGCCGATAAAGTATATCAAAAGGCAAGTGAGCTTTTGGAAAAAAGAATAAACGAAAAAGTATTCATACAGGATAAAAAAGACTGCCTGTATATTTATGAACAGACTTTTAGAAATCGCACACAGACAGGACTTGTATGTTTATGCTCAGTAAAAGACTATGAACAAAATGTTATAAAAAAGCATGAGAACACTCTTGCAAAGAAAGAACAAGATAGAATACGCCATATCGACACATGCAGTGCACAGACAGGACCTATTTTTCTTGGTTATAAACACGATGATCAGATAAGAAATTATATTTATTCTTTTAAGAAAGATAAAAATCTATTATATGATTTCACGTCTGGTGATGGAGTGGAAAATAAAGTCTACATAATTGATGATGAAAAAGCCTGTAAGAAAATATCAGAAATGTTCAGGAAAACTGGGGCTTTGTATATAGCAGATGGGCATCATAGATGTGCATCTGCAGTAAGAGTTGCAAATAAGCGAAGAAATAAAGATACGGAAGAAGTAATGGACAAAGAGTATGAGTATTTTCTTTCTGTCATTTTTCCTGATGATGAACTTATGATTATGGATTATAACCGAATCGTAAAGGATTTAAATGGCTATACCAAAGAAGAGTTTCTAAATCTTGTATCTCAAAGATACGAAATAGAGTTAATGGGTAAAGAACCCTATTCTCCGAAAGAAAAATATGAAGCTGGAATGTATCTTGGAGGCGAGTGGTACAAGATAAAGGCAAGAAAATGTTGTCAGAACAAAGACGCTGTTGATAACCTTGACGTAGCTATTTTGCAAAATGAAATACTCTCACCTATTCTGGGAATTGATGATCCTAAAAATGATTCGAGAATAGATTTCGTTGGAGGCATACGAGGTCTTAGAGAACTTGAGAAAAGATGCGAAAATGGTTTTGAAGTTGCTTTTGCAATGTTTCCAACAAGCATAGAGGAACTTTTCAACGTAGCAGATAATAAGAGGCTGATGCCTCCAAAGTCTACATGGTTTGAACCTAAACTTTTGAGCGGCTTATTTATTCATAAATTTTGAAAAAACTCGATAATTATATGATTTTATGTTAAAATATAGTCAATTATCCATTCTTGGGGTATTCATGGATAATTGGCTATATTTATGTTTTCAATAAAGGTAAGAATTAGTTAGTAGTAGTAGCATTGCCGCTTTTTAAGGCAAAGGCCTGTTAAAGCGACATTTAATGGAAAATAGGGAGGAGAACCACCTTGAATAATAAGCTTTACAAACTGATGAATTGGCCCGAAATTGAAGAAATAACATATTCGGACGGAAAAGATCCGCACCGCATTCTTGGTGCACATAAGGTTGAAAATTCACTGCTTATTCAAACTTTTAGACCTGAAGATACCAAGGTCAGCGTCATAGCAAAAGATGGAAAAGAATACGAAATGGAGATGACAGACGAATCCGGATTTTTCGCAGTTCTTGTTCCATATAAAAGTAACTTTTGCTATAGTTACAAAGCTGTTGATAAGCAGGGAAAAGAACATATTTTTCATGACCCTTATAATTTCAAATCACTGTTTACAAGAGAAGATGGAATCAAATTTAACAGTGGAATTCATGACGCGGTTTACAAAATCATGGGTTCGCACAGGATGGAAAGAGGCGACGTAAAAGGCGTTAATTTCGTAGTATGGGCGCCGGATGCGCAAAGAGTTTCTGTTATCGGAAATTTTAACGGATGGGATGGAAGAATCCACCAGATGCGTATGGTTGATGCAAGTGGAATCTTTGAGATTTTTATTCCTGAAGTTAATGTTGGTGATGAATATCAGTATGAAATAAAGACAAAGGGAAATGAAATCTTTGTTCGTCCTGATCCTTATGCATTTAGAATGAAAGATTATAGAAGCGAAGTTTCTATAGTTTCAGAGCTGGGAACAATTACCTGGGAAGATTCTTCCTGGCTTTCATTAAGGAAAAAATATAACAAAGAAGAAAGTGCTCTTTCTATATGTGAACTTTCACTTGATAACTTTGCTCAGACATGCATAGAAGAAGGCGAGAGTACCAATTATAGAAATCTTGCAAAAGAAGTTATTAAATTTGTGAAATCAAATGGATTTAACGCAGTTGAACTTCTTCCTGTATGTGAGCATGAACCTGAGCATAAATATGAAGTCTATAGCTTTTTTGCAATAAAAAGCGAATATGGTGAACTTGTTGATTTCATGGCATTTGTTAATGAAATGCACAAAGAGGGGATAAGAGTAATTCTCGACTGGACTCCAACATATTTTCCTAAGAGAAATGTTGGTTTATCATATTTTGATGGAAATCCTCTTTACGAGTATGGAAATGCGATGAAGGGAACTCAGCCTGGTACAGAAAGACTTATTTTTGATTACGGAAGACATCAGGTTACAAATTTTCTTATTGCTAATGCACTGTATTTTCTTAAGGAGTTCCATATTGATGGATTACGCCTTACAGATATTTCAAAAGTCTTGTATTTGGATTATGACAGAGCACCAGGAGAATGGACACCTAACATATATGGTGGTTATGAGAATTTGGAAGCTGAGGAATTTTTCAGGGATCTTACAAAGTTTGTTACAAAGGTTGATGACGGTATTCTTATGATTACAAAAGAAACTGCCTGCTGGCCCCATCTAACAGATGATGTAGATAACGGAGGACTGGGCTTTGACTATAAATGGAACAACGGATGGACAAGAGATTTTCTTGGATATATGCAGGTAGATCCTTTGTTTAGAGGACAGCATCATAATGAACTTACGTACTCCATGTTGTATTCGTATACAGAAAAGTTTATTTTGTCCTTGTCACACGAGGATGTTGGTGGATATACTTCATTGAAAAACATGATGCCGGGTGATGAGAATCAGAAGGAAGCAAATGTAAGGATGGCACTAGCGTATATGTATGTTCATCCCGGAAGAAAAATGCTCTACCATGGAATGGATAGCCTTTCTATGGAAAAAGGACTGCATCTTGAAAACTTTATGTATCATTTGAACATGATGTATTTTGAACATCCAGCTCTATATGAGCTTGATGATGTGGCAGCTGGTTTTGAATGGATTAATTCCATGGCAGCAGATTTGTGCATGATGTCGTTTGTTAGAAAGAGTAGTAAAAATGAAGAAGAACTCTTAGTAGTAGTGAATATGGCAGGAGTTGAGAGAGAACTTAGAGTAGGTGTGAATAATGATGGAAGATATCAGGAAATTTTAAATACAGATTCTGCTGATTTTGGTGGTAATGGTATAGTCAATGATCACAAGATTGAAGCTGAGCTTACACCAGCTGATGGCAGAAAATACTCTGTTGTATGCCATATGGCTCCATTGTCACTTGCTGTATTTGACTATATTCCTTATACAGAAAAAGAGAAGAAGATTCGTAAGATAAGAGAAGAAGCAATTGCAAGTAAGCTGAAAGAACAGGAAGAAAATAGACAGAATCTTTTATCGCAGCATGAGAAAGAAGAAGCAAGACTTCTTAAAGAACTCAAAGAAAAGTACGAGAGAGAACTTGCACAGCAGCAGAAAGCTATTGAAGAAAAGTATGAAAAAATAGAAGAAGAGAGAATCTTCGCAATAGTATCTGAAGATAGCCCTGAGGCTAAGAAGACAGTAAAAAAGACAAGTAAGAAGACTACAACTAAGCAAGCAGCTGCAAAAAAAGTAACGGCCAAGAAGACGGGAAAGACTTCTTCAAAGAAGGCTGCAGCGAAGAAAGAGCCAACTAAAAAGCTAGAAGTTACAGATACAAATAAAGCTGTTGAAGAAATAGTTCCAGGTGAAAATGCCCAGTCAGATACAAAGGGTGAAAACTAATTTTTTTTATTCTTTAGTGGCAACAAGATTAAAACTTTTTTCTAAGCTATATTAAATTTCTTAAATAAATGTGTGAAAAAAGCTCTATGGCGCGTAGAATATATGTGTCATAGAGCTTTTTGTAATACAAGACTAAAAGAAAATTGATGTTTATGCGCAAATCTAGTTGCCTTGTTTTTTTTATCAAAAAAGCTTATATCGATTCTTCCAAAAAAATAAGATTAATTCAAAATTAATCTTTTATAAATCCTATAAAAAGACGAAATAAATAATAATTAAAGCAATTATAAGATTTTTTCCTAAGATAGAGTTCTTTTTGGAGGTAATGTATGAGTGACGGTAATATATCCTCTCTTGTGTACACTGATGATAATTGTATTGGATGTAATAAATGTATTAATGCGTGCCCTGCTATGGGAGCATGTATGTCAGTGGAAGATGATGAAGGAAAAATCAGAAGAATAGAAGTTAATCCTGATTACTGTGTCTCATGTGGAGCGTGTATCGATGCCTGTAAACATGATGCCAGAAAATTTATGGATGATACAGAAAGATTTTTTGCCGATTTGAAAAAAGGTGAAAAATATCGCTTCTTATTGCTCCGGCATTTTTAGCCAATTATCCAAGAGAATATAGTTCTGTTTTGGGAGGTCTTAAAAAATGTGGAATTAATAGAATAATATCTATATCATTTGGTGCAGATATTTGTACATGGGGATATCTTAACTATATTTTAAAGTACAATTTTATAGGTGGAATTTCGCAACCATGTCCTGCTGTTGTCAGATATATAGAAAACTATACTCCAGAGCTTATTCCAAAACTCTTCCCAGTCCAATCACCGCTTATGTGTGGCGCAATCTATGTCCGAAAAGTTCTGGGACTTCAGGATAAACTTTGCTTCATATCTCCTTGTATCGCCAAGAAACTTGAAATTGATGATCCTAACAATAAAGGACTTGTTCAATACAATGTTACCTTCAACCATTTGATGAAATATGTGAAAGAACATAATATCACAGGACCAAGTGCTACAGATGAAATAGAATATGGTCTTGGTTCGATATATCCTACGCCTGGTGGACTAAAGGAAAATGTTCACTGGTTCCTTGGAGAAGACGTAGCAGTTCGTCAGATAGAAGGCGAAAAGAGAATGTATGAATGGCTTCAGGCAAATAAAGATCGTATTAAAGGAGGCAAGACTCCATTTACATTCATAGATGCACTTAATTGTGAAAACGGATGCATATGTGGTACTGCAGTTGACCCTAAGATGAGCAAAACAGACGATGCTTTGTATAATCTTTTGAAAATAAAAGAACAGTCAAAGAAAAATAAAAAAGGTGATGCATGGTCGAAACCAGATACTCCTCAGAAACGTTTCGCAAACTTTAATAAGCAGTTTAAAAATCTAAAGCTTGAAGATTATCTTCGTAAGTATACTGACAGGTCATCTACAGCTTCATATAAAGAACCAACCGAAGCACAAAGAGATGAGATTTTTAATTCCATGGGCAAAACTGCACAATGGTCTAGAACAATTGATTGTACTTGTTGTGGTTATGAGACTTGTAAAGAAATGGCAAGAGCAATATTTAACGGCTTTAATGTTAAAGAAAATTGTATTTATTATCAGAAAGAATTGGTACAACAGGAAGTTAATAGAGCAGAAAATCTAGCTAGGGAAGTTAAAAAGAGACACGAAAAAGAAGAAGCTGAAAGAGTAAGGCTTATAGAGGCGATAGAAGGAATAAATCGAGAATTTGATGATTTGAACTCTGCTATTGACATAATGATGAAAGGCAATGACTCTAATGCTAGAGATTCAGAGAGCATAGCAGGTAAGATATCAGGAGTAACAGAGTTTACTGAAGAACTAAAAGAATCAATGGAAGCTATTAGAGGACTTATTGACCAACTTGCTGTGGATAGCAATAAAGTCGTAAAGATTGCTAATAGCACAAATCTTCTTTCGCTTAATGCTTCAATTGAAGCTGCACGTGCAGGAGAAGCAGGAAAAGGTTTTGCTGTCGTTGCATCAGAAATAAGCGCACTTGCTGCAAACTCAAAAGAAACGGCAAGTAACAGTACTGCCAATCAGGTTAAGATAGATAGCGCAGTAGTGGATATAATCGGGAAATCTGAATTGTTGGCAGCAGGAATAAATGAAATTAATAACATGACTCAAAATCTAGTGGCTTCAACAGAAGAAATGTCTGCAAAGACAGAAAATATAAGGGAAATAATAAGAAAAGTTAAAGTGGTATTGGATGAACTTACAAGTTAACAATCTCGCATTTTTACAAATATGAGGAATTCGCTAATTTACTAAAGTAAATTGGTACTTCCTCATATTTGTTAGGGTCATAAAATCAAAGTATTATGCATGTAAACATACTTTTTTGTTTTATATAATCTGTTCTGATGTTTGTATATTTCGTCGCAGACACGCTTTCGCTTGATTATAAACGTAATGGTTCGTAATGCGCTAAAAAACAGCGCATAAGAACCAACGTTTATAAACAGTTCTGCTCATGAAATATTACAAACCATCAGAACTCATCTAATTAGTTCAAATAACAAAAAGGTATAAGATTTTGGAATAAAGTGACAAAAACCACGCAAACTGGCCATTTAAAAAGGTTTCGCCTTGGACCAGTTTGCCGCTTGACTTTTGTTCTCACGAAACTCGCAGTAAATGCGAGTTTCTGATGATATACGAAATGCTCCTTGACAAGTCAATCTCGCATTTCTACAAATATTCGGAATTCGCTAATTTACTAAAGTAAATTGCTACTTCCTCATATTTGTTAGGGTCATAAAATCAAAGTATTATGCATGTAAACATGCATATACTTTGACTTTTGACACCTATATCATCTATAATATCAAGGTCTTATATTTTTAAATTCTGATATTTTTTACAACTTTAGGGAGAGGAAATGGGAAATAACTTATTTTTTATTACGGGAGTATTACGGATTTTTTCTGGTGCGATTTCTTTAGCATCAACATCAGCCTCATCAGTATCTAACGCTACATCAACAGCAATGTCAAGTGCTTCATCAGCTGCCTCAACAGCAATGTCAAGTGCTTCATCAGCTGCCTCAACAGCAATATCAAGTGCTTCATCAGCTGCCTCAACAGCAATATCAAGTGCTTCATCAGTCGCTTCAACATCTATGTCAGATGCTGCTACAACAGCGACTACAACGATATCTAATGCTTCTACAGCAGCTACTACTGAGAGCGTAAGTATAGTGGAAGAACAGGTTGCTCAGACTTTATCCAATCTATCAGGAGAGAAAGTTGATACTGGAGTTTTAAGTCAGTTTTTTAGAAATTTTCCTCAAATGGCATTTGATTGGCTAGTTCATGTATTTATAGCACTTGTATTTGTTTTTATCTTCTGGAAATTAATTGATTTTGTTGCAAAAGGTTTTCGAAAATCAATGGAAAAAGCTAGAGTAGATGAAAGTATGATTCATTTTTTGTGTCTGCTTTTTACAGCAGGACTCAAAATGCTATTAGTATTCATCGTAGCAGCTCAGCTTGGAATCAATACTTCGAGTATTATTGCAATTCTTGGTTCAGCAGGTGTGGCTATCGGCCTTGCCGTTCAAGGAACACTTTCAAATCTTGCAGGTGGAATACTTATACTTTTGACTAAACCATTTAGGCTAGGTGATTACATTATAGAAGATACAAAAGGACATGAGGGTACAGTCCAGGAAATATCTCTTTTTACAACTAAACTGCGAACAGCAGATAATAGAATAATAATATTGCCAAATGGCGATTTGGCTAACACATCTCTTACTAATTCGACCAAAAACAAAATAAGATTACTGCAGGTAAGCGTAGACATATCCTATGACTCTGATATCAAGATTGCAAAAAGAGTTCTAGAAAAGACTATGGAGAACATGGACTTTACCCTTAAGGATAAAGAATGCCGCGTAGTAGTCGATAACCTTGGAGACAGCTCGATTAAACTGCTATTAAGATGTTATGTCGAGTCTGTTAATTACTTAAATGCAAGATGGGAATTAACAGAAAAGGCAAAGCTTACGCTTGACTCAGCTAATATCCAGATTCCATATCCTCAGCTGGATGTGCATTTGCGTAAGGATGAGTGATATAAGTGAATAAAAATAATAAGTAAACTTTAACAGAATATTGTGGATGAAAAGAGTAAGTGTGTATTCAAAAAGGTTCTTGACTTTCTAAATGGAAGCAAGAACCTTTTTGTGTAAGTGATTATCATAAATGAAAGCAAGCATCCTGCTTCGCAGGACAAAATTACTCTTGACGATAAATTTTGGTCTGGTACGGTTTTTGATTTTCTTGATGAAAACAAAAACCTGTGACTTCTTGCTGAGATATAGGATAATCATCAGCAAGCATCCTGCTTTGCAGGACAAAATTACTCTTGACGATAAATTTTGGTCTAGTACGGTTTTTGATTTTCTTGATGAAAACAAAAACCTATACCTTTTTGTTTTTTAAAATTTTAATGATTAATGTTGATATAAATAACATTTTTAAATGGGAATTTTTTATGAATCTAAAATTTATTATACTCTTGCAAAAACTTTTTATCAATACAAAATATCTTTAATATCGTACAAATATATTTGAATGCTTGAATTATATGGTTTTCAAGGTATGTCATTAAGCCCGATATTATGATACTATCGTGCATTTTTGTGCAATTTTTCTTGCTGATCTAAAATCTTAATCTATTTCACTACATAAATGTTGTTCTAAAAAACACTTTTTAGAACGATTTTTCTGACAAAAAGGTATAGTTTTTTGTTTTGGTTAAAAAACAAGATTATATCGAGTTTGTTCTATTAAGAATTATATTTGATGATTAGAAAAAACTTCAACTTCAAAGATTCATAAAGGATAATACTATGACTGATAACATCAAGATATACATCGCATATCACAAAAAGTGTAAGGTTATCCGTGGTGACTACCTTTATCCGATACAGGTTGGCGCAGCTAACAGTTCTGAGCATTTTGAAAATATGCTAAGAGATGATGATGGCGATAACATTTCAAGAAAAAATCGTAGCTATGGAGAAATGACAGCACAGTATTGGGCATGGAAAAATGATGATGCAGATTATTATGGATTTTTTCACTATAGACGATTTTTGTCATTCTCTGATAAAAAGTATCCAGTTAGTAGATTTGAAGAAGTTGAAGAAGAGTACCTTTCTGATAAAAATATCAAGAAGCTAAATTTTACTAAGGAACACATGAGAGAAATAATAAATAGCTATGACATTATTACTTCTTTTCCGGTGAGACTTAAGAACCTGCGTTTTAGCTTCAAGAACAATTATAAGCAGTATGTAGCTGCTAAATATCAGCATCACGAAGATATTGACCTTCTTCTTGAAATAATAAAAGAGAAAACTCCTCAGTATTATAAACAGGCACATAGGTACTTTTTTGATATACCATATGGCTACTTCTGCAATATGTTCATTATGAAAAAAGAACTGTTTCAAGAGTATTGCGAATGGGTATTCCCATTACTGGATGAATTTGAAAAAAGAAGAGATTATTCAAATTATTCAATAGATGGAGAACGGCTGTGTGGATACCTGGGAGAGCGACTTTTTGGAATATTCTATGAAAATAAAAAGAAAAGTCATAAGTATAAGACATTAGAGCTTCAGAGAGTATTATTTAAAAATGCTGAAGAAATAGAACATCCAGATATTAAAATAGGAAAAAATGATGTTCCAATAGTTATTGCGTCTAATGATTATTATGCTCCATATATTAGTACTTTACTTCTATCTATTGCTGATTATACAAATATTGATAGAAACTACAAGATATTTATTTTGACACATGATATGTCAAAAGATAATAAGATAAAAATAGAAGAAACTGTAAAAAATAAAGAAAATATAGCATTAGACTACATTGATCCATGGTATCTTCTTGATGGTTACGATTTATACACAAGAGGTCATTTTAGTGTAGAGACTTATTACAGATTGGTTCTTCCTGAATTGTTCAATACAGTAAAAAAACTAGTATATATAGATGTTGACATGATAGTTAAAGCAGATATTGCAGAACTTTATGACACGAATGTTGAAGGGTATCTGCTAGCAGCAGTTCATGATGCTGATACAGCGGGTCTTTATAACGGTTTCCAAACGGACAAAAAAGAGTATATGGATTCAAAAATGAAAATGAAGGATCCATACCAGTATTTTCAGGCTGGTACACTAGTCATGAATCTAGAACATTTTAGAAAGACATTTACTACCAAAGAAATCCTTGATTTCTCAGCATCACAGAAGTGGCAACTGCTTGACCAAGACATATTAAATGTATTGTGTGAAGGTAAAGTGAAATTTCTAGATATGTCATGGAATGTTATGTATGATTACGCAAGTATAAGATTAAAAGAAATAATAAGACTTGCACCAAGATGGCTTTATGACATGTATGTGGAAGCTAGAAAACATCCGAAGATTATACATTATGCAGGTCCAGAGAAACCATGGCTTTTCCCAGAAGCGGATTTTGCAGATGAGTATTGGAAGTATGCAAAAAGAACGCCATACTACGAGACGATGCTTTATAGAATGAGCAGTTATGCAAGTAATAAAGAGAAGGAAAATGAATACAACAGAAAAAATGAAGAGCGAAAAAGAAAACAAAACCCATTAATAAAGACTATTAGATGTTTAAGACTATATGGCATAAAACATACTGTTAATGAGATAAAACGAGAATTAGCGTATTAATGTAAATTATTTGAAGAGGTGAGAATGGAAAGATTAGATTTCGATAAGTCAACAAAATATAGTTCTATAGAGGCTTCTATACATTTGTGTAGATACTTAAATGCAAAAAACTATTGTAAGGATAAAAAGGTGTTAGATGTTGCTTGCGGAGAGGGATATGGGAGTGCCTTGATAAAAAATTGGGGAGCTGCAAAAGTTATTGGTGTAGATTGTTCTGAAGAAGCTATAAAAATGGCAAAGAAATATTTTAAGCAAAATAATGTTGAATATATTATTGCAGATGCATGCAAGTTGCCTTTTGAAGATGATAGTTTTGATCTCGTTGTGTCATTCGAAACTATCGAACATGTAGATGATGATATAGCCTATTTAAAGGAAATAAAAAGAGTAGCAAAAAAAGATGCGGTTATCATAATTTCATGTCCTAATGATCCATATTATTACAAAGATAGTGAATGTGATAATCCTTTTCATAAAAGAAAATATACTGCTTATGATTTCAAGAAAATTACCATTGAAGTATTGGGAGAGAATGTTCATTGGTCATATGGGTATGGGCTAAATGGTTTTATGAGTTTAGATGAAAGTGAGTGCACTCATCCTGAAATGAAGGATATAGATGAATTGAAAATGTTAGATATCCTTAATTTTATAGAAAGCAAAGAATGCTATAGAGTTAAGGCAGATAGATATTTAAACAATTGGAATACAAATTATTATGTTGGTGTTTGGAATGCTGATGTATATATGCCGCTTCCTGTCGTGTTTTTTCCAAGAGAAGTATTTATTAATCCAGAGGATCCTATTTTTGCAGATATAAATGAATGGAAAAGTGAGTATTATGAGAAACTTTCAGCTTGTAATGAGGTCTTGAAGCAAGAGGAAAATGCGTATTCTCCTAAAAAAATGGACAACAAGGCGAATCAAGAGATACAAGAATTAAAAAAATGCAATGACGAATTAAAAAAATGCAATGACGAATTAAAAAAACGCAATGACGAATTAAAAAAACGCAATGACGAATTAAAAAAACGCAATGATGAATTAAAAAAATGCAATGATGAATTAAAAAAGGAAAAGTACCAATTATTGAAAAAATTAAACGCAGAAAAGCTAAAGACAACAAGAACAGAGAATTTGTTGGAATTAGCTGATTTTGAGAAACAACGTTTGTGGAGTAGAATAGATCTTTTCGAAAAACGTCAGTTAGAGCTAGAGGATGTATCGAAAGAGTATGAAAGATACAAAAATAGCCATAGTTATAAAATAATGCAACCAATTCGTAGACTATATGATGTTATAAAAAGTGAGTGATTCATTATGAATAGAGATAAGCTTCAGAAAGGCTGGTTGGTAAAGGAACTTCCATATTATACGAGTGATTTTCACAGTTTTATCGGAGTTGAAAATATTAGAGATAGAGTTTCATTTGATAATATAGGTAAGGGCGGATGTAATCTTACGATTGCTGTTCTTTCGATGAATCGATCATATTTAACTATCAGACTAATGAATTCCATTAAGGAGAAAGTGACGGATTTTAGAGGAGAATTTCTTATTGGCGATAATGGCTCAGATAAGTCTGAACTAAATCAAGTGAAAAAAGCTATTGCGGATATGCCTTTTTCTTGCAGAATTATTGAGTTTGGAAAAAACTATGGAGTAGCGGGAGGCAGAAACAGATTATTCAAAGAAGTGCAGACAGACTGGATACTTAGTTTAGACAATGACATCTATTTTACAAGTAATCCACTAAAAAAAATCCAGAAAGATATTAATTTTCTTGGAGTTAAGTTTCTAGTAATGCCATTAAAAGATAAAAATGATAACAATGGTGGTTTATTCGGGGCAAATATCTATGTTGAAGATAAAAATAGTCGATGTGCCGTGGGATTAGGCACGGCCCTTCTTGCTAAAGATTTAGAAATGGATACCGAAGAAGAGCCGTTTCTATGTACTGCAGTACCAGGTACAGCAGTAGTAAATAAGCAAGCTTTTTTTGAAGTTGGTGGTTTTGATGAAGGGATGTTTGTTGGCTTCGAAGATACAGAATTTTCATTAAGAGTTTTTCAAAAGGGATATAAAGTTGGCTGTTGTGGAATGGTTTGTTTATATCATGATCACCCTAAGGCAGAAAAAAATGTAGATATAGATTATGAGAAAGAACGTTTTTCTAGGAAAAAACTGTATGAAGCAGCCACATATTTTGAAAATAAAACGGGTTTTACAGTATGGGATAATGCCGTGGCTCAATGGATAGATGAAAGAAGAAATGAGACGGGGATAGAAGAGACCAAAGATGATGTAATACTTGCCAAAACCAAGAAGAAAGTAATGTTAGTTATAGACAGAGATAGTTGGGCTCTTGATCATGTGGCAGATGAGATAATAGCTAATTTGTCTGATAAATATACCTTTGGTAGGATATATGGCACAGATATAGATAATGTTGCAGATGTTTTTATTCTTGCTAGAGATTATCAAATTATTCATTTTATGTGGAGGGGGCATTTGTCTAGTTATTGGGAGGATTACCCACAAAATAGAATTAAAAATCTTGGATATACCGAGGCTGAATTTCATAAAGAGTTTATTGATGGTAAAGTGATTTCTACAGAAGTATATGATCATTTATGTTTAGATGGAGAAGAAAAGCATATAACAGATAATTTATTCTTTAATGAAAACACATTATTAACAGATTATGCTGTTTCATCTAAGAAGATTTGGAAAATCTATAATGAAATGCCAGATATTAGAATAAAGCCATCAGCAGTAATTCCAGATGGAGTAAATCTATCAAAATTTTATCCTAAGAATTTGGAAAGATTTGAGCATATGAATAATAGAAAAATTGTATTTGGCTGGGTAGGTAATAGTAAATGGGTAGCTGGCGATATAAAGGGTATTTCTTCTATAATCAAACCTGCTATAGAACTACTTCAGAATCAAGGATATATGGTAGAGTTATTAACTTCAGATAGGCAGAATCAGCTTATTGCACATGATGATATGGTGGATTTTTATAGTCGAATTGATTGTTATATATGTGCTTCATCATGCGAAGGAACACCAAATCCGGTGTTGGAAGCAATGGCATGTGGTGTACCAGTTATTTCGACTGATGTAGGTATTGTGCCAGATGTATTTGGACCACTTCAGAAACAATTTATATTATCAAATCGTAGTTTTTCTTGTCTTGCAGACAAGATTAAAGAGTTGTTAGCAGATAAAAAAGATTTTATAGAACTGTCAAAAGAAAACCTTATACAGATTAAATCTTGGGACTGGAAGGAAAAAGTAAAGGCTTTTGATGAGTGGTTTGATAGTTTTGATAAAATTTAATTTTATTTGTGCTGTTATGAGATTCTGACAGGAGAGATATAACCTGATTCTATCAGATACTTTTTTGAACGTTTTCATTTGTCAGTTGTTCTCAAAGCATCCAATGCAAAGAAGTCGAAAGGCGTCAACCCGCTCCGAATTATGAGTTATGCCTTTGCTTTGGTTTTTAGAAACAAGTCTATGTATATGGACATGGTTCTTAGAAATAGCGAATTAGCTTTTGACAAGGATACATACTATCGTTTTATGAACAGCATCAGCATAAACTGGATTCGCTTCACAACACTACTTGCTGCCAACATCTGTAAGGAATCTATTACTCTTGATACATCTGAAAACAGAGTAATGCGCTTATCATTGATGACTCCACTTATTCAAGGAGTTGCTCCAAAAAGGTAGAAATGCTTGCAAAAATATATGATCATGCTAAAAATGTGTACATTTATGGATTCAGAATGCTTACTCTTGGGTGGACTGATGGAAATACATTTCTTCCGGTTAACCACATATTACTTTCATCATTAAGCAAATGCCAGGTCAATGGAAGCAAGCCTATTGATCACAGAAACAATGGTTACAAACGTAGAAGGCTTGTCCTCATGAAGGGAACAGATGCTATGATCGAACTTATCAAAGAAGCCAAAAAAGCAATGATTCCCGCTGACTATGTACTTTTTGACAGCGGGTTTGCTTCAACCAAAACACTCATCGCTGTACAGAAACTTGGCTATGAAGTTATTGCCATGATAAAGCGTTTCTGAAAAAATGACTTTCAATTATGAAGGGCAGAAGAACTCCCTCAAAGAAATATACAAAATGAACTGTAAGCGTCGTGGCAGGTCAAAGTATCTGCTTTCTGTTGTTGTAGGTGTTGAGAAAGATGGCACTGATATTCCTGCTAAAGTTGTATATGTCAGGAATCGTTCCAATCAGAAAGATTATCTTTGCCTAATATCAACAAACATAAACATAGATGAAGAAGAAATCATTCGTATTTACTCAAAACGCTGGCAGATAGAGGCTTTCTCAAACATAATGATTGAGGAATTTGATCTCGATGAAGAAAAAATATCTTCAGTGATAGACAAATTTGTATCTGCGCTTACACCATCCATGCAACGCCATCTTCAGGCAGCATGATTAGTACTTAATTGCCAATTTTTATTGAATTATCAAGGTTCAACCGCAATTTTGTAACTGCGAAGTTTCAGTATGTAACTCGTAGTCGGTTTAACAAATGCCTAATTTACTGGTTTTTTGTTAAACATCTACAAAAAAGAATAGAGAGAGGAATTGTTTGTTAGTAGTAATGGATTATTGGAGGCACAATGTTTACCGATATCAAGAACATCTGGCAATTCAGAGATATGATATTTGAATTAACGCACAGAGAACTTCGCGGCAAGTACAAGGGCTCTGTGCTTGGATTTTTGTGGACTTATATTAATCCTTTGATGCAGATTTTGGTGTATGCATTTGTATTTTCGCAGATATTTAGAAGCGGAATAGAGGCATTTCACCTGTATCTTATTGTGAGTATGTTTCCTTTTAATTTCTTTACAGGTGGAGTTATTCAGGGACTTGGAAGTATTAGGTATCAGGGAGATTTGGTCAAGAAGGTGTATTTTCCAAGGCAGATTTTGCCTATAGTATCCCTGACTGTTAACTTTGTGAATTTACTTATATCTTTCGCTATTATTTACAGTATTCTTCTTGTGTCAGGATGGGGGATTAACATTAGAGTTCAGGGGTGGCTTATTCTGGTGATGGCATGTGAGTATTTCTTTTCTCTTGGACTTGCGCTGATGCTGTCGGCTATAGAGGTGTACTTTAGAGATATTGAGCATATTGTGTCGGTGCTTATGATGATCTGGATGTATTTAACGCCTATGTTCTATAGTATCGAGGTTATTCCGGAGAAATTCCTGCCAGTGTTCTACTGTAATCCTATGCTATACATTATTGGTATGTATCAGCAGATTTTATATTACAAGAGGGTTCCGGATGTAATGTATCTGGGGAAGGCGGCTCTTTTTGCAGCTGGTGTTATGGCGATTGGAAGTGTAGTGTTCAAGGTGCTCGAGAAGAGGTTTGCAGAGGAGTTGTGAATATCTGCTAATTACATGAGGGGATATATCTGAAAATATGACGAGAGATGCGATTATAGAAGTTAAGGATGTATACAAGAACTTCCGAGTGTATTTTGATAAAGGAAGTATGCTTAAGGAGCAGTTTGTTAATCCTGGAAGGTCCAGGTACGAGGAAAGGGAGATTCTTAGAGGGATTTCTTTTAAGGTGTATCGGGGTGAGACTCTGGCTCTTATAGGGCAGAATGGGTGTGGTAAGTCTACTACGCTTAAGATGCTGACGAAGATTCTTTATCCTAATAAGGGATCTGTTACAGTCAATGGCAAGGTGTCTAGTCTTATTGAGCTTGGTGCTGGTTTCCATCCGGATATGAGCGGCAGGGAGAATATCTATATCAATGCATCGATTCTTGGTATCAAGAAGGAAGAGGTGGATAAGAGAATTGATGAGATTATTAGGTTCTCTGAGCTTGAGGAGTATATAGACAATCCGATCAGGACGTATTCATCTGGTATGTATATGCGTCTTGCTTTTTCTGTTGCTATAAATGTGGATGCAGATATTTTGCTGATTGATGAGATTTTAGCTGTTGGTGATCAGGCTTTTCAGGAGAAATGTATCAGGAAACTTGATGAACTGCGTGCTTCTGGAGTAACTGTTGTGTTGGTATCTCATTCTATGAATCAGATACAGGAGATAGCTGACAGGTGTATTTGGATTGAGAATGGGCAGATAAGGGAAGATGGAGATACAGCCTCAGTGTGCGAGCACTATGAAGAGGCTATGACTAGACGCAGGGAAGAAAGAGATGAGCTGGAAGAGTCTGAGAGGAAAAGGCAAGAGCTTGAGAGAAGCATATGTGATGTGAAGGTGTCAGGAAGCATATCAGATGATAATGCAGGGATTACTGATAGTAATCATAAGAAACTAAATAAAGAGAAAATTCGTAAGATAAAGAAGGCTCAAAGAGATAAGATGCTACAAGATAAGCGCAAGAAGCAGGAAGCTTTTTCTTCTAAGTGGAAGGGCGGAGGAATCCAGGGTAGATACCTTATTTCGGTAGTTATTATAATGCTTATGACTCTTTTGCCTGTTTGTGGTTATGTGTTTGTAATCGGCTGGGATAGTGTGCCGGAGGATGTAGCGTCTGTAACGGAGAGTTCTCTTTTAGTTAAGGTATTTGGGTATGGATTTTTGGCACTTGGAAGAGTGTCGATACCTATGATGTTGATGTTACTTGGGTTTAATTTACTTAATGATGATTTTAGTACTCGCACAAAGCGTGTTTCTTATTATCGTAAGGTGTTTTTGCCGGTTGCAATAGTGTGGGAAATTTGGGCGATTTTTTATCAGTTTTTTCTATATGTATGGAATGGACGAGGATTTAATCTCAGTGTTTGGATAAGGGAAGCGCTGCTTATTAAGTACATTGATGTTGGTAATTTGTGGATAATGAGATTTATACTGCTGTTTATGCTACTTACGCCTTATGTGGCACTTGTATTACAGTGGTTTAAAACTAGCATGTTGAGATTTCTTATGATTATTGGCTGGGTGTTTATTTTTCTTTTCCCGGGGCTTGATTATTACGGGCAGGCAAATGGGGGAGATAAGAGTTTTCCGCAATCTCTTGGAACGTTTTGTTATTTCTTTTTCTTTTGTCTGGGATTTCTCCTCTCAAGGTATATGCAGAGGGTGTTCAAGGGAAGCAAAGAGGTTGCATTTTTTATTATTTCTTTTGTGATGACGGTGTGGTCTCAGATTTTCTTTGATGCAAGGGGTGTGGGATATCTGATTAAGCCTACATTTTTCGGGGTGTCTTTAATGGCACTGTTTGGCTTTGATTTGCTGTTGAGGTTTAAGGTGGAGGATATGTTTCCTGTAATTGGGAGTTTTGTTAGAGAAGCTAATAAGTGTGTTATCGGTGTGTTCTTTATAGCTGGTGCTGTGCAGATGGTATTGTCAAGGTTTGTGTTCAAGGCATTTGGAGCGCAGGAAGGTAGTGGGGGAGTGATACTTTCTTTAGAGTGCCTTTTGATGTGGATAAGTGTAGTGGTATTGTCTTTTATTTTGGTGAAGCTTGTAAGAGCGGTAATGAAAAGTGCGCGGAAGGTTGAGAAATCTTCTGTCAGGGAAAGTTCTTATTTTGGAAAATGATTATAAAAAGTTTAAGTGATAGGCTCTTGTTTTCTAAATGAAGGCAGGAGTCTATTTTTCTTGCTTATAACGTTATCTGTCATGTTATAGTTATTATATAAAGATACATGAGCAGATTTTATCTGAGGGACTATGGTTTTTAATTCCATTTTATTTCTTTAGGTACAATCTTAAAGAGTTGGATGCTTCAACTGACAAGATTGAAGCCATGAAAGATTTTTACACAGAACTATGGCAAAGACTTGAAGAATATGTTGATAAAGGCCTGATTACAGAATTTGAGAAATGTTCTATAAAAAGCTATGTGCGATAAAGTAGTAGAGGCATTAGCATTTAATTTTGATAATGTCCAGAAAGGAATTGGTGAGATTATGGGTGGACAGATTTTAGAATATGAAGCAAAGAGAATAGCAAGAGAAGCGGCAGAAAAGGCAAGAATAGAAGCCAAAAAAGAAGCAGAGGAAAAAGCCAGAAAAGATATAAAAGAGGCATCTATTAAAGCAAGAAAAGAGGCAGAAGAAAAGGCTAAAAAAGATATAGAAAAAGCAAGAAAAGATGCTGAAAGAATGAACATAGTGGCAATAACTAATATGATTTCTTTTGGTGTACCTAAGGAAAAAATTTTGGAAAAATATCCAAAAGATTTGTATGAAAAAGCTGTACGAAATATTGAAAATCAATCGTATGAACTTAAGGAGAATTAAATAGTAGTTTAATGTAGAGAGATTCTTACAAAAAACTATATATGAGTAGGTTCTTGTTTTTTTGATGAAAGCAAGAGCCTATTTTTCTTGCTTATAACGTCATCTGTCGTGTTATAATTATTATATAAAGATATAAAGAAAGAGGTTTTTATGGGAAATAGCAACACACCATATGATGATGCGTTTAGGACGCTACTTACAGATTGCAGCAGGCTTATTATTCCGCTTGTAAATCTGATGTTTGACACTGATTATCATATGGATGAAACAGTTACTCTGTTTCAGAATGAATCATTTATTACTGAGGGTGATGATAGTAAAAGGATAACAGATTCAAATTTCAGTATCGGAAGCAATATAAACAAACGATATAATATAGAATGTCAGAGCAATAGTGATGGCTCTATAATTATAAGAGTTTTTGAGTATGCAACACAAATAGCAATTTCAACAGCTACAACGAATGGAGATACTACTGTTTTTGAACTTCCTAGAACAGGAATTTTGTACCTTCGATCTACAAATAATACAAAAAAGCATAAGATACTTGTTAAAGCGCCAAACGGAGAGTGCTTGTCGTATACTATTCCAGTAGTCAAAGTTAAAGATTATACGATGGAGCAGATTCTATCTGAGGGACTATGGTTTTTAATTCCATTTTATTTCTTTAGATATAACCTTAAAGAGTTGGATGCTTCAACTGACAAGATTGAAGCCATGAAAGATTTTTACACAGAACTATGGCAAAGACTTGAAGGATACGTTGATAAAGGAAAAATCACAGAATTCGAGAAATGCTCTATTAAAGCGATGTGTGATAAAGTAGCAGAGGCATTGGCATTGAATTTTGATAATGTCCAGAAAGGAATTGGTGAGATTATGCGTGGACAGATTTTAGAATATGAAGCAAAGAGAATAGCAAGAGAAGCTGCGGTCAAAGCAGAAAAAAAAGGAGCAAACAAAGCAAATCTTTTGGCTATAAAGAATATGATTTCTTTTGGTGTACCAAAGGATAAGATTTTAAGCAAGTATTCTAGTGAGCTTTATGAAGAAGCATTAAAGCTTATAGAAGAGGATGAGAAGAGCCTTAAGGAGAACTAAAGAAGTTATAGGTTTTTGTTTTCATCAGGAAAATCAAAAACCATACTAGACCAAAATTTGTCGTTAAGAGAAATTTTGTCCTGTAAAGCAATATTCTTGCTGATGATTATTCTAAATCTCAGCAAGAAGTCATGGCTTCTTGTTTCTGTTATTTTAGCTATATGTATTACATATGAGTTTTGATAGTAGGTTCTTGTTTTTCAATGAAAGCAGGAACCTATTTTTCTTACTTATAACGTTATCTGTAATGTTATAGTTATTATATAAAGATACAGAAAAAGATTTTATCTGAGGGATTATGGTTTTTAATTCCATTTTATTTCTTTAGGTACAATCTTAAAGAGTTGGATGCTTCAACTGACAAGATTGAAGCCATGAAAGATTTTTACACAGAACTATGGCAAAGACTTGAAGGATATGTTGATAAAGGCCTGATTACAGAATTTGAGAAATGTTCTATAAAAGCTATGTGTGATAAAGTAGCAGAGGCATTAGAATTTAATTTTGATAATGTCCAGAAAGGAATTGGTGAGATTATGCGTGGACAGATTTTAGAATATGAAGCAAAGAGAATAGCAAGAGAAGCTGCAGAGAAGGCAAGAAAAGAGGTAGAGGAAAAGGTTAAAAAAGATAAAGAAAAAGCCAGAAAAGATGTTGAAAGAATACACATAGAGGCAATAACTAATATGATTTCTTTTGGTGTACCAAAGGATAAGATTTTAAGCAAGTATTCTAGTGAGCTTTATGAAGAGGCATTAAAGCTTATAGAAGAGGATGAGAAGAGTCTTAAGAAAAACTAAAGAGGCTAGGAATTCTTGTTTCTGTTATTTTAGTTATATGTATTACATATGAGTTTTGATAGTAGGTTCTTGTTTTTTCATGAAAGCAGGAGCCTATTTTGCTTATAACTTTATCTGTTATGTTACAATTTTTGCTATATATTGATTAATTTAGTATTTACTTGTACTATTGAAATTGAGGGTTAAAAAACAATGAAAGAAGAGGTATTTCAATGGGACAAGAAGCAAAAATCACAGTACATCCATCGTTTGAAATTGGGGAGATTTCAAACGAACTTTTCTCGGCTTTTCTAGAGCCAATTGGTACCATGGTAAATGGTACAATGTTCAATCCAAAACATCCAACGGCAGATGATCAGGGATTTAGAACTGATTTTATCGATGCTTTGAAAAAGACTGATTTACCAGCAGTTAGAATGCCAGGGGGGAATTTTGTATCTGCATGGCAGTGGAAAGATTCAATTGGGCCAAAATCTGAAAGAAAGGTTCATCTTGATCCAGCATGGCATCAATACATAACTAACGAGGTTGGTCATGACGAGTATCTTCAATGGGCAGAAAAAGTTGGAACGAAGCCTTTGTATACTGTAAATATGGGGACAGGGTCTATTCAGGATGCTATGGATCTTGTTGAATATACCAACCATGAAGGTGGTACATATTGGTCTGATCTTAGAAAAAAGAACGGTCATGAAGCTCCCTATAATGTAAAAACCTGGTATCTTGGAAATGAAATGGATGGTCCTTGGCAGCTTGGAGCATGGGACAAAAATCCTGAGGCTTATGGCTGTAAAGTGCTCGAAACATCCAAGGCTATAAAGTGGATTGATGAATCAATAAAAACAGGTGTATGCGGATCATCTGCTCCATTCATGGAAGGATTTCCGGCTTGGGATGAAGCTGTTCTTGACAAGTGCTATGACGTAGTTGACTACGTATCTGTTCATCATTATCACAGTGCTCCGCAAGGAGATATTAAGTCTCTTCTTGGAGGATCTCTTTATTATGAAGATTTTATTAATACAGAAGTTGCAATGATTGATTATGTTGCATCAAAACATAGATCTCCCAAAAAAGTTATGCTTTCTTTTGATGAATATGGAGCAATGGTTCGCCCGCTTCAGCCACTTCATCCAGGATATGGAAGATATAATATGGCAAGAAGCCACTATCATTTTGATCCTGAAAGGCGCTATATTCTTCATGATCCTGACAATATGAATGAACGAGAATTTCCTGGAGGAGATATGCTTCAGGCTCTGTCTATGGCATCTATTCAGCTTGCTCTTTTAAGGCATGCTGATAGAGTGAAGATCGGATGTATGACAGGCGGTCTATATGCTTTGGCTGCAGCAAATCATGATCATGTGTGGAATTCTGCATCTCATTATATATTCATGCATCTTTTAAAATATGCAAAGGGACTATCGCTTACTACTAAAGTTAGTAGTGAAACATATGATATGCCAGGGTATGCAATTGAAGATACATCTCAGTATACAGGGAAAGAAGGTGTAAACTTCATCGATGCTGCCAGCGCATGGGATAAAGACAATAATCGTCTTACAGTTTTTGCAATTAATAGAAATGAAGAATCTTCGTATCCTCTTACGATTGATGTTAAAGGCTTCGAAGATTATAAGGTTGTAAGTGCATTCAAGATGAAAACAGATGATTTAAACTTAAAAAACTCATTTGGAAATGATACACTTATTAGCCCGGAATCAGAAACAGTATATACTTTTGATAATGGTGAACTGAAAATCAATATAGAACCGTTATCATGGAATGTTTATGTTTTTGAAGCAGAAAAACCATAATAATATTTGAAAAAAGCTATAAATGAGGTATCTTGAATGAATTGATGTTATGTGTTAAAATTTATTTCTGTTGGCGTAATATTTGTAAAGAGAGGTTGGGGAATTATGAACAGAAGTAAAGGGCACATGATAATAAAAGCGTTAACATTTGTGTTCTCATTGGCATTTACCGTGCTATGTATGGAGTCTTTTTTCAAAGATCAGACTCCAAAAATGTTTAAAAAAGCATCAGGATTCTGGGAAACAGCACTTACTGTAGCAGCATTACCACTAATTGCAGTTTTATCGTTTTGCTTTGTTTATCTTTGTTTTAGAATCATTGTAGCAATTTACACGCATTTGATAGGGGACTATATTTACTTTAGTCTTATGGCTTTTGCTGAGTCAATGTTTGGAGGCTTTATTACTTTTGCAATCATTCTGCTTGGTATACTTAAGCTTATGGATGTTGTTAGTTGGTTTTTAGCTGTTTTTTGTGTACTGATTGTTGCTTTGGCAATTTATGATTTGGTTTCGATTATCAGATTTTTCTTTTGTAAAAAAGATAAAAGAGACATGGCTGCTTAATCACTTAGTCTGATATTTCATGACTTTGTATTACTTTTATTCAAAACTCGTATTTATTGCGAGTTTCATGAGAATATGACACAAGTTGCAAACTACTCCAGGGCAAAGCCTTATAAAAAAAGATGTCTACTTCTAAGGTATATATCAAAGTAATACCTGAAAGATAGACATCTTTTTTATTGCAGATAGAGTATTTTTATCTTTTGGCGATTTGTGATTTATTCACTATATTTTCGCAAAGACTTCCAGAAACAAGAATATCAATCTTTGGTAAAATGTAACTTATTTGTTATATTCTCGCAGGCCGCAGTAGTAGAATTTTTTGATTTTGGCTTTCAAAGAAGCCGGTTTGATTACGACAGCATCTTTACCAAATCGTTTGAAGTATTCTTCAAGCTGAAGTTCTGGCCAGTCGAAGTAGTAGAGATTTCCTTCAATCTTCGAGACAATAGGCCTGTTTTTGGTAATAGCTTTGAATTTTTTGATTCCATATTTGTTCAAGCGGACAACTGCATTTACTGTTATTGATACAGAATGAGGGCTTCGGATAGCTTTTTCCTGGAGCTCTTTTTGTAATTCTTTATCTATTTCAAAAAAATCAGAAGTCACGAAGACACTTCTGAGTCTGGAAATTCTAAAAGTTCGTGGCTTATCGGAATTAATATCATTGCATATCAGATAGTTACATTGTTCTTCCTTGGAAGGAGCGATGACATATGGCTCTACAAGATACGACTTTTCAATACCAGAGGTTGTATTAGTAAAAGAAAGAATCCGGTGTTCATTTATCGCTCTCTGGATATCTTCGCAAGATTCTTTGAATATGATTGTTTCTCTCTCGCTTCTTGGTATGGATAGATAAGAATTAAACATATCCTTGAGATATTGTGATAAAGAAGTGTCTTTTAGCATATTGTTTTCGATTATTTTCAGGATATCATAAGAGGCACCGCTTACAGTCAAGGTTAGGGCGAAGTTTTTGCCATTTGGCTGGGAAGCAGTTTTTATATAGGTTCTTATGATTTTGTCGGCAAGATTTGCGGCATCATTATCACTTATTGCTGTGATGCTGGATAAATCTTTTTTGATGCTTGAAAGAAGAATTTCACTATCATTCCTATAGCGGTCAAAGTAGTTGACGATTAGTGTCTTCAGGAAAGCATTGAGATTCACGGACTCGTCTTTCTTAGTGAACTCAAAGAGCTCTGCGTCGTTTATAAGTCTTGATTTTGTATCTTCTGAAAGATAGATTTTGTATTTCTCTGTCATGGTGTACCTCTTAATTGGGGTTGCTAATCTTTAAAATCAAAGCGTAAATAATGGATATTTAATATTATATTGGGGTTGTAATATAAAGTCAATCTGCATCTTTTTATCTCCAAATAAAAGCACTATCATTAAGTTACAACAAAGCGAAAGACACACACAGCAATTATTATGGCTGATTGGTTAGGGTAAGGCTTTATGGGCCTTCTTGCGGGTTCAAATCCCGTCCACTCCTTTAGGAGCTGTGTCTTGGATTAAAGGTGCAAACAGCAATTAAATTCGCGATTGAATTCGGGCGAAATGCCCGGGCACCTTGAAATTGAAATGCGTTGGAAAATAACTTTTTTTAATGCATTTGCTCGCGACATAAGGTAATTATGGAGGTCATACCGATGCTGAATTTTTTAAAAAAAGAAGCAAATAAAACATATACAGAAAACAGCGCAGTAACTTATGTAACAACTAATTCAGACTGCCTCGATCTCTTTGCGACAATAGGCGCACTCAGAAATGCATCTGATGAAGATATCATAACAAGATTTGTAAGAGCATATGCTGAAGATGCCAATTTAGCAATGAAGATGCTTTTCTTTGCAAGAGATATAAGGGGCGGCCTTGGCGAGAGACGAGTGTTTAAGGTAATCCTTAAATATCTTGCAGCAAATGAGCCAGAGTCTGTCAGAAGAAATATTGAGCATGTAGCTGAATATGGCAGATATGATGATCTTCTTGCTCTTTTTGATACACCTGTAGAAAAAGAAGTCATGGCATACATAGAAAAGGTTTTGAAAGCTGATATTGATATTCTTAAAAGCATCTCTTTAGGACAAGATAAAGAGAATGTAGAAGGCGTATCACTTCTTGCAAAGTGGCTTCCTTCTATAAATGCAAGTAGTAAGGAAACTGTTTCAAATGCAAAAAAGATTGCAAGAGCCATGAATATGACTGATGAAAAGTATCGAAAAACGCTCGTGGGGTTAAGAAAGCAGATAAGAATCATAGAGAATAATCTTAGAGAAAGAGATTACTCTTTTGACTATGAGAAGCAGCCTTCAAAGGCACTTTATAAATATAGAAAGGCTTTCATAAGAAATGATCAGAAAAGGTATGAAGCTTTTGTGCAGAAAGCGCAGGAGAATCCTTCTATTATGCACACAAAAGCACTAACTCCTTATGATGTAATCGCTCCTGTTATAAGAAGAAAGGAAATTTCTGAGAGCGAGAGACGTGCTATGAATGCTACATGGAATGCACTTGAAAACTATGCGGGTTCAGAGAATTCACTTGTAGTAGTTGACGGTTCAGGTTCTATGTACTGGAATAGTGATCCATGCCCTGCGGCAGTTGCCCAGTCACTTGGCATTTATTTTGCTCAGAAAAATACTGGTGCTTTTAGAAATCACTTCATAACATTCTCGTCAAATCCAAGACTTATTGAGATCAAGGGCAGAGATATAGTGGATAAGGTTCGATACTGCATGGGATTTAACGAGTGTAGCAATACAAATATTGAAAAGACTTTCAATCTGATATTGCATACTGCTGTAGCAAATAGACTGTCACAATCTGATATGCCTGAGAAACTCTACATAATTTCTGATATGGAGTTTGACTGCTGCGCACGTGATTCTGATGCTACAAACTTTGAAAATGCTAAAGCAAGATTTGCAGAATACGGCTTTAAACTTCCGCAGATTGTTTTCTGGAATGTTAATAGCTGTAATACACAACACCCTGTTAAGGTGAATGATAGGGGAGTAGCGCTTGTATCAGGCTGCAACCCTCAAGTTTTTTCAATGTTAAAAGAGGATAACTTAGAGCCATATAGGTTCATGATGAGTGTTCTTATGAACGAGCGCTATGAAAAAATAGCTGCATAAATTAATAAGAGTTCCGGGATATGAAGGTTGTTTATTAAAATGTAAGAGCCTTTTATGAGACTATATCTGGCAGAGTATGGGCTTGCAATAGACATTTTATAAAGCTGTGATACGTCAACGAAATAAAAACTAATAAGAGGGATAATTATGAATACTATAGAAATAAAAGGAAAAGTGAATACAGCTCTTTGCTACGCCAAGGTAGTAGAGGACGAGGCAATAGAGCAGATAAGAAGAATGTGTGACTACCCTATGACACAAGGTTCAAAGATAAGAATCATGCCTGATGTTCATGCTGGAAAGGGATGCACAATAGGAACTACAATGACGATTATAGACAAGGCAGTCCCAAATGTGGTAGGTGTTGATATTGGATGCGGAATGTATACTGTTAATCTTGGCAAGCAGAAGATAGATCTTGAAAAGCTTGATATGGCAGCTTTCACAATTCCATGCGGCCGCGAAGTATGGGAGGGAAGAATAGAAAAGTTTGATCTTACAGAACTTAAATGCTATCGTCAGCTTAATGACACTAAAAGACTGGAAAGATCTCTTGGCACTCTTGGAGGAGGCAATCACTTCATCGAAGTAGATAGAGCAGGTGATGGCACGCAGTACCTCATCATCCATTCAGGTTCTAGAAATCTTGGCAAGCAGGTGGCTGAAATCTACCAGTCCCTTGCTGTAGACCTAAATAAGGGAATCGGAGAGTATCTTGAAGCTAGAGATGAGCTTATAAAGACTTATAAGGAGCAGGGAAGACGTAAGGAAATTCAGGCCGCACTTAAGGAACTTTATAACAAGAAGTACCATGAGGAATCAACGACTATGCCTGAAGATCTTTGCTATTTGTCAGGAAAATATCTTGAGGACTATCTTCACGATGTTGAGATATGTCAGAGATTTGCCAAGCGAAACCGCGAGAAGATGTCAGAGATTCTTTTGACCAAAACAGGTCTTGCAGCTGGAGAGTCTTTTCACACGATTCATAACTACATTGATACTGAGGAAATGATTCTCAGAAAGGGTTCTATTGCTGCACATAAAGGTGAGAAAGTACTTATCCCTATCAATATGAGAGATGGATCTGTTCTTGCTATTGGCAAGGGCAATCCTGAGTGGAACTACTCAGCGCCCCACGGTGCAGGAAGACTAATGTCCAGAACTGCTGCCAAGACCAATCTTTCTATGGAAGAGTATAAGGAGGCTATGAAAGGAATCTACACATCATCTGTCTGTGAGGCTACAATTGACGAAGCGCCAATGGCATATAAGTCACTTGATGACATAATTGATGTAATCAAGGAGTCTGTGGACATCATAGATGTGATGAAGCCAATATATAATTTTAAAGCTTCTAACTGACTTTTTTGCATTTTATGTTAAAAAAATAGTAAAATTGTTAAAAAAGTAAATGGGAGGGAAGCACAATGTTCGAAGACTTGTTGAGTGCTTCAAATGATGAAGCTGGCTTTTGAATATGATAAATACAAAAACAGTTCGAAACAATGATTTCGGGCTGTTTTTTTAAGTATTGCACTTATAACAATAAATACAATTAGTGCTTTATAAGTTCGTCTCCATTGTACATAAGGACGAATTTGTCACTGTCCTCATCATAATCTTCACTTTTTTCAACAAGATTATCAGATACACTTCCACATGCGGTGAGATTTAATGCCAATGTGCTCTAAAGCATTAGTGTTAAAAACTTTTTTTCATAGTACTTTTTATAGTCCTTTCTAGTGTACAAATTATTTATTTTCACTAGCCCCTAGAATTGCATCATACTAGATTGAATAAGCACATACAAGATAGAGATTTAGAACGTCAGCCATGATAATTATTGATAAAAATGTAGAAATATTCAGTTTTTTTCACAAGCGTAAAAGTATATAATAGTGGTATGCCGATTCTTTGTGAGACATACAATGAACAGGGAAAAGTCTTTGCTTATGCAGTATTAAATGATAATAGTGAAGAAGACACCATTTTTGGAAATAGAAAACTGTATGACAATAATCACCTTGAGGGGGAAAAATAGTGCATGAATATTAATGAATTAAGAAACGACATTGCAAAAGAACAAAAGAAAGGACTACCTTTCATTATTGCATCAGTAATTATATGGACACTAATATTGATAGTGACGTGTCTTGAGCTGCCGATACAGACTAAAAATTTACTTGTGTTTTGCTGTTCATGTCCATTGATGCCGTTATCCATATTGATTAGTAAAATCATAAAGGTGGACTTGTTTTCTAAAAAGAATCCTCTGGGTAATTTGGGATTCCTATTTACCTTGAATCAGTTTCTCTATATTCTGATTGTCATGTGGGTATTCAATGCGGTACCTGAAAAAATGGTTATGGTATATGGCATGGTTTTTGGAGCACATCTATTACCGTATTCGTGGCTATACAGATCAATAGCATATAGAGTAGTTGCTATATTTCTTCCAATTATGGCTCTTGTAGTTGGACATATCCTTACATCAACAGTTTTGGCAGGAGCTTTCGTGCTGACTGAGGTGGTATTTTCAATAATACTTTTCTTTGAAGTAAAATCTATGAACACTGTTGAACAGAAATGTTCTATATGACTAAAATATTTCAACTATTGAGGAATGTATATGGCCAAACATAGATAAAGAGAAATGACAGTGCCTGACAATGCGGCAGTTGCAGCACTTGTCAGAAATAATTTAAAACAGTTTAATAAAGAATTGGAGCATTAGGAGTTGGGGGTAAAATGGAAAAAGAAGAAATCCGAGAATTCTATCAAAAGAATATGTATGGCATATGCGAGGAGGTAAATTTATGACGAATCAGAACGATGTTTACAAACTGGCTAATGGAGTGGAGATACCCTGTATCGGTTTTGGAATGTGGCAAACACCGGATGATGAAACTGGGGTAAATGCAGTAAAGAGTGCAATTCGGGCTGGATATACGCATATCGATACCGCACAGGCCTATGGGAATGAGGACTGCGTAAGAATTGCCATAGAAGAAACTGGGGTAGACAGAAAAGACTTGTTTATCACCACGAAACTTTGGAACAGCAATCACAGTTATGATCTGACAATGAGCTCTTTTGAAGAATCGCTTAAGAAACTTGGAACGGATTATGTTGATCTTTTTCTTATTCACTGGCCTAATCCTGCTGCTTTCAGGGATCACTGGCAGAAAGCAAATGCAGAAAGCTGGAAGGCTATGGAGGAACTTTACGAGGAAGGAAGAATTCGAGCAATAGGCATCAGCAATTTCAGGCCTCATCATATCGATGCACTTCTTGAGACTGCCAAGATAAAGCCAATGGTTAATCAGATAAGACTATGTCCTGGTGAGACTCAGGATGAAATTGTTGATTATAGTAGAGCACAGGGGATGATTCTTGAAGCATACTCTCCTCTTGGAACAGGCAAGATTTTTGATGTACCGCAAATGAAGGAACTTTCCCAAAAGTATGACAGAAGTATAGCTCAGATTTGCATACGCTGGAGTCTGCAGAGAGGCTATCTGCCATTGCCCAAGTCTGTTACACCGTCAAGAATAGAAGAGAACCTTAAAGTATTTGATTTTGAACTAGAAGAGTCTGATGTTCGGTTGATTGAAGGACTTACCGGTTGTGTGGGCTTATCAAGCAATCCAGATTCCGTGCCATTTTGATGAATTCTTTTGTTGCAGTAGTTAATGAGAATATCACAAGGAGGGTCCATTATGCTGGAAGTAGGAATAAAGGCACCTGATTTTAAACTGCCGGATCAGAACGGAACGATGCATTCATTATCAGAGTATGAGGGTCAGAAGGTTGTTTTATATTTTTATCCCAAAGACAATACTTCTGGTTGTACCAAACAGGCATGCAGCTTTGCTGATCTCTATCCTCAGTTCCGCGAAAAAAGTGCCGTTGTACTTGGTGTTAGCAAGGATTCCGTAGCATCTCACAAGAAGTTTGAGGAAAAGTACGGACTTCCATTTACTCTTTTGTCAGATACAGAGCTTGAAGTTATCAAAGCCTACGATGTCTGGAAAGAGAAGAAGAACTATGGCAAAGTGGCTATGGGCGTAGTGAGAACGACATATCTGATTGATGAAAAGGGCATTATCGTTAAGGCTATGGATAAAGTCAAAGCCGCAGAGAATCCGCAGGATATGTTGGAAATCCTTGGAGGTGACTGATGCTTTTTAAGAAAAAAGCTGAAAAGAAAACTTACGATAAAGAAAACAAGAAGCCTGTAATCAGGGCAAGCATATGTAACGGAGAACAGGTTGCGGGATTTATGAATGTTCATACAGGATCTTTTGAAGAAGTTATGCTTATCAGGGATTCTGAAGATCTGTTTCAGTTCATGAATGAGTACGGAATAAGTGGTGATATAGAGAAAATTTATTGATCAGGAGGTGCTTATGGCGGTATACAGATGTATGGCTTGTGGGTACATTTTTGATGAAGAGAAAGAGGGCAGAAGTATTAGAGACATAGATCAATGCCCAAGATGTAAACAACCGGATGACAGATTTGTATTGGTTGAAGGGAATGAAGATAAGGAAGAGAATAAGGCAAGAGATTAGATATGAAAGCGTGACAATAGAAGAAAATTGAAGAAGCTTTTAGAATGAGAGGCGTTATGAGTGTTAATTACTTATGACGCCTTTTTGCATAGGAAGATTTGAAAACATTTTTCAGGAAATGGCAGATGATTAGCTTGAAGCAGTTCTTTGTGTCAAAAGAAAAAGCACGAGAAAAGATTTTTGCAAGAAAAGTTAGCACCAACTAACAAAAGGTGGTATCATGAAGTATAGCAAATAGCAGACTTGCTGTATTTTAGTGGTAAGACATGATGGGAAATTTCTTCCATGAATGGTTATTACAATATCATGTGAACTAAAAGTAGTTAAAGGAGGTATTCCATGGCAACATTAAATGAAAGAAAAGTAGCAGTGGTAGGATGCGGATTTGTTGGCTCAGCATCAGCGTTTGCTCTTATGGAGAGCGGTCTTTTTTCTGAGATGGTGCTGATAGATGTGAATAAAGAAAAGGCAGAAGGAGAAGCTTTGGATATAAGTCACGGGCTTCCATTTGCAAAGCCAATGCAGATTTACGCAGGCGATTACAAAGACGCGGGAGATGCCGCAGTTGTAGTCGTTACAGCAGGAGCAGGGCAAAAGCCTGGCGAAACAAGACTTGATCTTGTAAAAAAGAATGTAAGCATCTTTAAATCCATAATTCCTGAGATTGCAAAGTATAATACAGAAGGAATACTTCTTATAGTAGCCAATCCTGTTGATATCCTTACTTATACTGCAGCAAAACTCAGTGGATTTCCTGAGAACAGGGTGTTTGGTTCAGGAACAGTACTTGATACTGCTAGATTCAAATATCTTCTTGGTGAGCACCTGAGTGTGGATAGTCGTTCAGTACATGCTTTCATTATAGGAGAACATGGCGATAGCGAGATTGCAGCTTGGAGCAGTGCAAATGTATCAGGTATTCCGATTCACGATTTTTGTGAGATGAGAGGGCATTTTGAGCACGAAAAGTCCATGAAAAAAATAGCAGAGAACGTGAAAAACAGCGCCTATAAGATAATTGAGAAAAAAGGTGCTACTTACTATGGCATTGCAATGAGTGTAAGGCGTATCTGCGAAGCTATAATCCGTGATGAGAAATCGATTCTTCCTATATCAAGTATTCAGCATGGAGAAAATGGAGTTGATGACATTGCCCTTAGTATGCCGGCTATTGTCGGAAGAAACGGTGTAGAAGGTTTGGTGCCAATCAGATTAAGTGATAATGAAAAAGAGCAGCTTAAAGCATCTGCAGATACATTAAAGAAAGTGTTAGAGGATGCACTGTAATGTTTTGAGAATCGTAAATGCAAATAGGTAGGATTATGCCCTGAAAGCATATTATAAAAATTGACTGCCAAAAGGAATAGGAATTTCAGGTTCTGCGATAGCATGGTAAAAATGCAGATCATAAAGATTACGTTCAGGTGAGGGAACGACCATGATGAAATACAAGGGAACATATCTAAGATTATTTTCATTTATGCTTAAGAAATACCTTAAAGAACAGTACGGCTTAGAAGTGACCAGAAAAGCTCTTAACGGTTCAAAGGCAGTTTATAGAACAATGCTTGAAAAGGTGGATGATATCGGATCTGATAATCCTATGGCTAAAAATATCTATATGTGCTTTGTATTTCTTGCAATATGGGATGCTGCCGATGGGGCTATCGATGTTGAAAGCTTTGGGACTGTAATAAAGAGATTCATGAAGAGTCCTATGGTCAGTAAAATCATGAGTGGATCAGACTTGAACAGACCAGAAGACATGCAGAAAGCAAAAGACAAATTCCATGCAATGCAGGCATGGGCAGATGCACATCCGCAGTATAAGGATAAGACTTGGGATTTTAATTTTGATGAGACTAAGCATAAAGATGGTAGTTATTATCATTTTACACGTTGCCCATTAGAGAAGTTTGCAAGAGAAAATGGTTATCTAGAAGTTCTACCTGTGTGTTGTGAAATAGATTATCTACTAACCGAAGCTTCACATGGCGTACTTCATAGAGATTATACATTAGCCACTGGTGGTGATATCTGCGACTACTGGATCGTGCCTGATAAGATCAAGGATCCTCAATAAAGCTTGCTAAAATGCATACAGCACCTGAAAAATGTGAAAAGATATGCTTGATTTTTAAAGTTGAGCAGAAAGGAACTGATGTCAAATATTATTATTATTGCAATACTTGTTATTGTTTTTATTGTTATGCTGAAAAGTTCAATAAGGCACTTTAAAGGAGAAGGCGGATGCTGCGGAGGAGGCGGCGGATCTGTTAAAGAGCCTGATAAAAAGCTTTCAGGAACAGTAATAAAAACAAAAGTGTTCAAGATCGATGGAATGCACTGTGAAAATTGCACAAACCGCATAAAACGTGGCATCAATAGAATTGACGGAGTATCTGCAAAACTAAATCTCAAAAAGAAGCAGGCTATTGTGCAGTATGAAAAAGAAGTTGAGGATGAAACTTTGATAAGAGTGATAGAAGAATTAGGCTATAAAGTTATTTCAGTACAGTGAAAAACAGAATTGAGAAAATTGGAGTGCTAAAAAACGTCATAGGCTAGAATGTAGAAATATGGCTATGATTGAAGTCCTGGAGGACTAGTGGAAATATGTTTTTTCGAGTAAAACCTCTAGATATTAATTTAGCCCTCAGTACAAACTTTATTGTCATTCTTAAAGAATATCGGGAGAAATACGGATTTGCCTAGGAAATATGGAATGTTTATTACGAAAGGAACAAAGATGTGAATATAAGAATAGCTTTTTTACAAATCTTTCCAGGAGATAATCTTGATGAAAACATAGAGTTAGGCAAGAACGCTTGCATAGAGGCAAAAGAAAAAGGTGCTGATATAGCTCTTTTCCCAGAGATGTGGAGTGAAGGGTATTATCTTCCACAGGATGCTGATAGGATAAATTACCTTGCCATTGATAAGGATAGCGCATTTATAGAGGATTTTAGGAAGCTTGCAGCTAAGCTTCAGATGGCAATAGGCATAACTTTTCTTGAAAAGCACGAACCAAAGCCTCTGAATTCGGTTATCTTTTTTGACAGAGAAGGGGAAGAGATACTTCATTATTCGAAGGTGCATACCTGTGCATTTGATCTTGAAAAGGTGCTTTCTAGTGGAGAAGATTTTTATACGGCAGATCTTGATTTTGGAAGAGGGACAGTTAAGATTGGTTCCATGATTTGTTTTGACAGAGAGTTCCCGGAGAGTGCGAGAATACTGATGCTCAAGGGAGCTGAATTGATTCTGGCTCCGAATGCCTGTCCTATGGAGATTAACAGGTTATCAGCTATAAGAACAAGAGCATATGAAAATATGGTGGCTGTTGCAACATGCAATTATCCTGAGGGTCATCCTGATTGCAACGGACACTCGACTCTTTTTGACGGAGTACCGTGGGGACGTGATATGTGCGTGTTTGAAGCTCCCGGAGAAGCAGGTGTTTATGTTGCAGATCTTGACCTTGAAAGTCTCAGGAAGCACAGAAGTGGTGATATCATGGGCGATAAGTACAGACATCCTGAGAAATATGACATTTTGGCAGATGAAAATGTTCGAGGCATTATTAAAGGAAAATTTGTACATTGGTAAAACAAACTTCAGGAACCAAGGAACTGCCATTTATACGAAAAATGCGAATTTGTAAGATTCGGCGGCGAAGAGAGCAAACTAAGCTTTCTCCGCCTTTTTTATAATTATCTTTTGATTACATGCTCCCCCCGCTAGAAGTATCATAGCTACTCCAACAACCGTGAAGCACTTTTTTGTGTTGACCGCTCTTAGTCCCAGTGCTACAATCATTCAGTAAACTAAAATGCTTAACGGCTCGCTATCGAGCAGAAAAGGAGGACAATTATGACATCAAACATGAATACTAATTACGAAGCTGTATATACTAGAGGCATGGTTGTCCGTAGTCTAATAGGCTGACAGTTCTGCCGGCTTTTCCACGTACAGGATATAGAACTATCTGACTCAGACTAATCTTAAGTTGACCAAATATGACGGTCAGAATACTAAGACAACTAATATGACCTCTAATGCTAATCAGAGGTGTTTTTGGCGTGTCCGAAACACTCATGGAGGTTTTATTTTGATACAAATAAATGGAAAATACGCAAATGCTAGGATTATGTGCATAGGAGAGACACCTGGCGAAAACATTGAACAGTACGCACTTTCGCAGATTCAGATGATTGCTGATCAAGAAGCATCCAAAGGCAGCACCATCTGCGTCATGCCAGATGTACACCCTGGCAAAGTAGGCCCCATAGGACTTACAATGACCATCAAAGATGCAGTGAACCCATCCCTTGTCGGCATAGACATCGGCTGCGGCATGACTATGACCAAGCTCGGCAGGATCAAGAAGGAATACCAGAAACTGGACACAGTCATCAAAAACAAAGTCCCCGCAGGCTTCAAGATAAGGGACAACGCCCATGACATGGCTACCAAGTTCGATTTTGAAAAGCTCATCTGTGCAAAGCATGTGAGAAAAGAAAAAGCGCTCCTTAGTCTTGGAACGCTTGGTGGAGGCAATCACTTCATTGAAATCGATGAAGATGAAAACGGCGACAGCTACCTCATCGTCCACTCTGGAAGCAGGCATTTGGGCAAGGAAGTAGCTGAACATTATTCAAAGATTGCCCATCAGCATCTAAAAGACATTGGCAAAGATATGTCCATAGAACTTGCCTTCCTTACAGGCGACAGTTTAGAAGCATACCTTCACGACGTACAGCTTGCTTCGGAATATGCAGATTTAAATCGTCGTATCATGATAAAAGAAATATGCAAAGCCATGAAATGGAAGCCAATAGAAGAAAAGAGCTGCATCCATAATTATATTGATCTTAGCGATGGTACTGCGATTCTTAGAAAGGGCGCCATATCAGCCAAAGAAAACGAAGACGTCATCATCCCCATCAACATGAAAGATGGCGTCATTCTTGGCAAGGGAAAAGGCAATAAAGACTGGAACTACTCAGCCCCTCACGGAGCCGGTAGGATTTCTTCAAGAAAAGAAGTGCTTGAATCCCATACGGTGTCAGAGTTTAAAAGCGCGATGAAAGGAATTTACTCCACTTGCATTAGTAAAGATACCCTTGACGAAGCTCCTTTTGCCTACAGAAAACTTGACTATATTAAAGAGGCTGTAAAAGATTCTGTTGATATCACGCAGGTCCTTGCTCCTGTCTATAACTACAAAGGAGGTTTTATTAAGTAATTTGAAATATTGACATTGGTGATTAAAAGTGTTTAAATATACTCATGGAGGACATTATCATGAACACTTCTAATATCACTAACTACAAACCAAAAGATTTTGCTGAATTGTTAGGTGTCTCTGTCAAAACTTTACAACGTTGGGATAGAGAGGGGACTCTAAAAGCAAGTCGAACTCCAACTGATAGACGTTATTACACTTATGACCAATATCTTCAATTCAAAGGTATAAACACAGAAAATGATAATCGTCAGATTGTTATTTATGCCAGAGTGTCTACAAGAAATCAAAAAGATGACTTACATAATCAGGTATCTTTTCTACGGCAGTTTTGTAATGCTAGAGGTATTATTGTAGACCAATGTATTGAAGATTATGGAAGTGGTCTAAATTACAACCGTAAAAAGTGGAATGAACTATTAGATGAAGTCATGGAACAAAAAATCAAAACTATCATAGTAACACATAAAGACAGATTTATCCGTTTTGGCTATGATTGGTTTGAAAAATTCTGTATGAAGTTCAATACGACCATAGTGGTAGTAAACAATGAAGATCTATCACCACAAGATGAACTTGTGCAGGATATTGTTTCGATTCTTCATGTATTCTCCTGTAGGTTATATGGGCTTCGTAAGTATAAGAAACAAATAAAGGAGGATGAGGAAATTGCTAAAGAGCTTCAAGACGGAAATAAATCCGACAGACGAGCAGAAAATCAAGATTAACAAAACTATTGGTACTTGTAGATATGTCTACAACTTCTATCTTTGTCATAACAAAAGCTTACATGACAAGGGTGAGAAGTTTATAACAGGCAAGAGTTTTAGTGTATGGCTTAATAATGAATATATTCCTAATAACCCTGACAAAGTATGGATTAAGGAAGCATATTCAAAAGCCGTAAAGAAATCTATTGAAGATGGATACACTGCATTTACAAGATTTTTCAAACATCAAAGTGCTTTTCCAAGTTTCAAAAAGAAAGGCAAGTCAGATGTAAAAATGTATTTTGTAAAGAACAATCCAAAGGATTGTCGCTGCGAAAGACATAGACTAAACATACCGACTTTAGGTTGGGTGCGTCTTAAAGAAAAAGGTTATATACCTACAACTAAAGACGGATGGAAAATCAAAAGCGGTACAGTATCTATCAAAGCAGACAGATACTACGTATCAGTCCTTGTTGAAATTCCTAATGTTAAGATTGCCAATAATAGCAAAAGCGGTATAGGAATTGACTTAGGCTTGAAAGACTTGGCAATTGTTTCAAATGGGAAAACATATAAGAATATCAATAAGTCAGCAAGATTAAGAAAAATTGAAAAACAACTGCGTAGAGAACAAAGGAGTCTATCACGCAAGTATGAAAATTTTAAGAAGGGAGAGTCCACTCAGAAAAATATACAAAAACAAAAGCTTAAAGTACAGAAGCTTCATCATAAGATAGACAATATCCGTACTAATTACATCAATAAGACAATAGCTGAGATAGTGAAAACCAAACCGTCTTATATAACTATTGAGGACTTGAATGTGTCGGGAATGATGAAGAACAGGCATCTTTCAAAAGCTGTTGCATCGCAGAAGTTTTATGAATTTAGAACTAAGTTAAAGACTAAATGTGATGATAATGGTATTGAACTTAGGATTGTAGACAGATGGTATCCATCATCAAAAATATGCCATTGCTGCGGTAATATAAAGAAAGATTTAAAACTTTCAGATAGAATTTATCGATGTGACTGCGGTTATGTTGAAGATAGAGATTTTAATGCAAGCCTAAATCTTAGAGATGCCAAAACTTACGAAATTGCATAACTAAAGCAAACGTAAGTATGTACTGTGGGCTATCGCAGGAATTTACGACTGTGGAGTGTACAAGAACTTGTGAGTAGCGTATTGCTTGCAATCGCCAAAGCATACACGTTGAAGCAGTAAGAAGTATCCGTGAGGACTTCAATTTCTCGATGTGTTTGAGTATATTTAAACACATTTTGAGTGGCAGGGAATGAGAGATGATAATGCAGATAAGTTCAGGTATAGGACCCGTCGAATGCAGAGTGGCTGTAGGCGGCATATATAGAGCCTTGAAAAAAGAATATCCTGATATAGAGCAGATTACATGTAATAAAGGAGAAGTACCAGACTCATACTCGTCGATTATTTTTTCATCTGACAATAATCTGTCTCATTTACAGGGAACAATGGAGTGGATCTGCAAGAGCAAATACAGACCCGGTCACAAGAGAAAAAACTGGTATGTAGACGTTAGCATCATTCCGGAAACAGATGAAGTTGACGAAACAGTCAGCCCCGATAATATTACTATCGAAAGCTATCGTAGCGGCGGCCCTGGTGGCCAGTATGTCAACAAAACTGAATCAGGCGTAAGAATAACTCACTTTCCTACTGGTATAACCGTTACATCCACCAGGGAACGAAGCCAGTTCATGAACAAGCAGGATGCAATCAAAAAACTCTCTGCAATCTTGAAAAGTGTTAATATAGCTAGTAAAGATAAGCAGAAGAATGCAGCCTGGAGTAAGCATGCACAGATTCAGAGAGGTAATCCTGTAAGGGTTTATGAGGGGGAGAAGTTTGCTGTAAAAAAGAGAATAGTGGTGGATAAGTAACAGAAGTAGGTTATAAAGATATTGCTTTTTGATATTTTTTATACAAATAATAGAGTGATAAGGAATGATACAGAATAGATGCATAGAATAATTAATGACATCCAGATAATAATTGAAAACGTCATAAAAGAAAAACTTCCGGAAGTTTCATCTGATGCTCTAGAAGAAAATGGCAAAGTCTACTATATGAATGGTAAGAACGGTACGGAATTCGACTGGTTTGTAAATAATCATCTGCCGACTTTCATGGTGTTCTATAACGATGAGAAGAACTTCATGATGATGAAGACAGCGGCTGGCAGTTCTTTGCAGGGGATGAGGACGATGAATATATCAATAATGTAGAGAATGTCGAGCTATGCAAGGTCTATTCAATCGCGGGGATAGATCCTACTGTCATAAATCATATTGACAGTCCTGTTGGCACTAGGCTTATTCGCAAGTCATCCGAAGAGTTTGAAGATGATAAAAATCAGCCGGCATTTATGGAAAGATGGAAAAGTGTTTGAGATTTAAAAAGGGGACGGACAAAAAGTATGGACTATAATTTTATATTTCCGAAGGATCTGTATTCTGAAGTTCGCATTGAAGAGCGTTACAGGATATGGCTTACAATCCGGAACGGGAAGATTGAAAATGACGGTGAGTACACCGAAGTCGGGGCCATGGTGCGTGTGTTTGACGGGAACATGTGGTATACGGCAACAACTAACACACTTGAGGATATCCAAAGTCAGCTGGATTCACTTACTAAGATCGCTACGCCTGATCCGGACATTTACGAAAATGAAGTAGTGAAAGCGTTTGAAGTTAACCAAGATGTAATCATGAACTTCGATAAGGAATCGGATATTCGCAATGTACCCAGAAGCAGGTGGAAGGAAATCCTTGACGATTACGTGGAAAAATGCTCAGATCCCGAGGATAAGGATATCACTTTCAGGGAATGCTATATCGGCGGTGAACATGAAAAAAAGCATCTGATAACCAGCAAGGGGACGGATGTCGCGTGGGATATGCAGAGCTGCTACTTCGGCTTTAATTACGGTTTTACTGTGGATGGTGTAACTTCCTACGGAAATTATTATGCCGTGAAGATGACGCTGCCGGAACTTATTGGTCTTGAGGAAAAAGTGCTGGAGAAAAAGGAGCTGTATCTGGACTATGCTAAGAATGCAAAGGACATTGACCCTGGTGAGTATGAGTGCGTGCTTGCTCCCATGGTAACGGCGATGTTTACTCACGAGAGCTTCGGACATAAGAGCGAGGCGGATTTTATGCTGACAGATAAGGCTCTGGCTAAAGAGTGGGTAATCGGAAAGAAGGTGGGCTCCGAAAAGATTTCCATCTGTGATGATGGTCAGCTCTTAAATCATGGTTATGCGCCTTATGACGACGAGGGCACGAAGGCATGCAAGACTTATCTCATGAAGGACGGTGTGCTCATAGGAAGACTGCATGATTCTAAGTCTGCCGTTACAATGGGTGAGCAGAAGACCGGAAATTCCAGGGCACAGGATTACCACAAACAGCCCATTGTTCGTATGACAAATACATATATGGAACCGGGAACGGATAAGTTTGAGGATATGATTGCAGGCATAAAAGACGGAATCTATGTGAGGGATGTATCCAACGGTACGGGTAACTCTACTTTTGTCATTAACCCTACACTTTGTTTCCGTATCAGGGACGGAAAAGTATGTGAGCCTGTCCGCGTGCACATGCTGACGGGCAACGTGTTCCGTACTCTTTTTGATGTGGATGCCGTTGGTGATGATTATGAACTGTTTGACACCTACAGTTGCGGTAAGAACGGTCAGGGCATACGCGTGTCTGCAGGCGGGCCCAGCATTCGCGTTAAAAAACTATCCATAAGCTGAAGATTGAGGTTAACATATGCACAGAGCAAAAGACACATGGTCGCAAAATAAGAGCACGTTTGAATTTGATGAAGGAAAACTCGTTTCATTCGGAAGAGAGAGTAATTTCGAATCCTCTCATAAAATCTACAGAGACGGAATCACAGGTATTTACTATCACATAGGCAAGGTAAGTGACGAAGAAGGTTATGCTAAGGCCAGGAAGAATCTCGAGCGTGAACGTCCTTATCCATTCGAATTGGAGACCGGAACAAGAGCACGGGACAAGAGAGAACGTGTATTAACGGACAGGGAGCTTCAGAGCAAAGCGGAGAACTGCATTAAGTACTTAAATGAGACCTATCCGAAATTCCGCTGCAAGATCAGGTTCACGGGGACCGAGTATGACAGGAGGACCGTTAATGATCTCGGAATGGATTATCGTTCACAGGATTATGCGGTTGGTATAAGCGGCTCTTTTAAGCATTGCGACAGCAAGAACATAGATGACGGATATTTTGAATTTAATATGCGTGATTTTGATGAGAATGTATTCCGCCAGGTAGCGGATGATTACTTTGGTCAGTACGAGGTTATGAATAAGATTCCTGAGGAAGTTATCCTGGATGTGACCTATTACGGGCTTGTCAGTTTCTTCTCGCAACACTTAAACGGCGAGGAACTGGCCAGGGGAACTTCCCTTCTTACCGGAAAAATCGGAGAGAAGCTTTTTTCCGATGACTTTACACTGATCCATGATGCTACGGATGAGGAAGCCTGGTTCAATACTTTCTGGGATGGTGACGGATGCGTATTTGAAAATGACAAACTGGTACTTGTTGAGAACGGCGTTCTGAAGACCGGGTATGCCGACAAAAAGACTGCGAGGGAATATAACATCCCCCACACCGGACCTGCTTATGATAGTTTTTCTGATATTCCGGGAGCGGGAGGACTGAACTTAAGGATCGCGAGGAGCGGGAAGACCGTTAAAGAACTCCTTGATGGGCGCCTGTGCGTGGTGCCGGTGGACTTTACTTCCAGCGGTTTTAATGAAAAGGGGGAGTACACCATGCTGATTCAGAACTCTCTTCTTTTCAACGGCGAGAAAGTCTTGGGCCGTTTACCTGAATTCAAGATTGCCTCAACAGTCTTTGACATGTTCGGCAAGGACTTTATCGGTGTAAGCTCCGACCGCCCGATATACTATGACAAGCAGTTGCTGGTGAGAGTGAACATAGTGTGATGCGGGTCCTAGAATGGATCAATGGGTGATGATGGACAAGAGATAAATAGAATGATAAATCGAGATTTGTAGAGGTAAATTATATTTCAGTAAAATGCACTATGAGGCGTTTGATAATTAAGGAAGCTAGAAATAATATGAGTTTTTGTATAAAAAAGAATTACCGGAAAAACGAGGCTCTCAGAGCATCATTCAATAGATTAGCTGAAAAGACCTTTGGACTTAACTTTGAGAACTGGTATCAGAATGGGTTTTGGCAGGATAACTACAATCCTTATTCGATCGTGATAGATGGAGAGGTTGTGTCTAATGTTTCGGTCAACTCCTGCAACATGAATTATAAAGGCGAAATTGTAAAGTTGATCCAGCTCGGAACAATTATGACAGACATTGACCACAGAGGAAAAGGATATTCCAGAACTTTGATGGAAGAGATTATGAAAGATTACGAGGGTAAGGTTGATGGTATTTATCTCTTCGCAAATGACTCTGTGCTTGAGTTTTATCCGAAATTTGGATTTAAAGAAGCAAAGGAATATCAGTATACAAAAGAGTTGTCAACATCTAACGAATGCAAAGCTGAGATGGTTCCTCTGAAGGATAAAAGTGATTTTGACAGGATTGTCGAGGTATTGGATAAAACTAGTCAGAATGCTCAGTTGTATATGGTTGATAATACTGGATTATATATGTTTTATTTGTCGCAGTTTATGACGGAGAATTTATTCTATATTGCTGATTGTAACTGCTACGCTATTGCGGAAATAGAGGATGATACATTAATTCTTCATGCCATTATAGGAGATGGTGCTGTGGATGATGTTATCGCAGCTTTTGGCTCCAAAGTGAAGAAAGTGGTTCTTTGTTTTACACCAAAAGATACACATGGATTTGAGAAAAGCGAACTTCATGAGGAAGATACTACTTTCTTTGTAAAAGGTAAATTTTTCGAAGATAGTAGCAACGAAGAATACATGATGCAGACAATTACACATGCATAATGTTATATTCCAGTTTTATTTACTATAGGAGTTTGGAGAGAATAATTACATGATTCGATTTCTTGTTTTTAGTGATTTACACTATGATGAAGTAACCGATGGAGACAATCGAATAGAGGAAATATTAGCAGATGCTCAAAAGCGAGACTTGGATTTTATTGTTTCATTGGGAGACTTATGCACTCCAATAAAAGAAAATCAGAGAGTATTGGAGCGATTTAAGTCTTTGGGAATACCTTTTTATAATGTCATAGGAAATCATGAAACCGACAAGTGTATACTTAGTGAAATATTAGACTTTTATGCGATTAATAATCCGTACTATTCTGTAATATGTAACGGATATAAACTGATATTTTTGAATACATGCTATTTAGGCAAAGATGGGAAAGAAGAAATATTTTATAACAAAAATTTTAAATGTGAAGGCACCGTATACCCTATTATTCCGTCGGAAGAAATACGATGGTTACAAGAGGAACTAAAAGATGGTATGAAGAGTATCATCTTTTCGCATCATAGCTTTATAAATGATTTTACTAAAAGAGGAATTTATAATCGCGAAGAGATTCGTAAGAAATTTGTTAAAAAGCAGGTGCTACTTTGTTTGAACGGTCATGACCACGGAGATGATTATTCTATTGTAGATGGAATACCATACATGACGATTAATTCAGCAAATTATGCATGGTTAGGAACTCAGATTGCAAGTTCAAGAGAATTGCAGGAAAGGTATTCTTATTTGAACGGCATACTTCAATATAAACAGGCAATGAGTGCATACATAGAAATTAGTGACAACGAGATAACTGTATGTGGCATGGATGGTGATTATTTATCAGTAACACCAGATGATATTGGATTACCAAACTATAGATGGAATGGAGTATCAATCAGACCACAAATAAGTTCGCTTTTTGTTAAATTGTAAAATCGGAAAATAATCATACAAATTCAAGTTGTAAAGGAGGCTCCCATGCCACACGTAGAGATAAACTGCTTTCCTGGTAGGAGTGATGAACAGAAGAAAGCCTGTGCCGAGAAAATAGCTGATGTAATAGCTGAAACTCTTGGCTGCAAGACATCAAGCGTTTCGGTAGCCATTAAAGAAATAGCTGAAGAGGACTGGAAAGAATTAGTCTGGGATAAAAAGATTGCACCTGAGAAAGAAAAACTGTATAAAGAACCCGGATACTCTTACAAATAATTCAAGTGAAGGTTGGAAAGTCGGGTTCATGATAAGAGAAGAACTTCATGATGATGATTCCTTGGCTCATGGCCTATATGCACAAGGGGAACTTCTATATGATGTGACACAGATTGATAATGATTTTTGGAAGAATCATCAAGATTGGCATGAATATTTCATAACAAGAATAAAAGAAGCTTTTAATATGCTTGAAAATGATTCGCATGCAATAGAAATCAGACAAGAGTATATAGATGCGTATCAAAGATTTTTGAAATAACTCTTCTGCAAATAAACAAATTTGGGGTTGAAAGTGCAAAATATAAATAAATTTGAGATTATAAAGAAATATATCGATGAATACGATTATTGGGAGCTGCTTGCCTGTCATGCACCAAATGACGAATTTGATAGTTACTCGAAACAACTGTCTGAAATGATTACAGAGAAGGATTCGGTTGAAGATATTGCCAAAATGATAGCAACTATCATGGACAAATCGTTTGGAGAAGAAATAAACCCAAAGAAGTTTATTACTACTGCGGGTAAAATAAAAAAAGCATCATATGCGCAGGAGTAAAAACGTTTTAATTCCGGTTTGTTTAAAAAATCAGGTTTTGGAACAGGCGAAAATATTAGTTTTAAATCTATACTAAAAGTATTATTTAAGAGTGACTATAAAATAACCAGCATAAAAAGATACGATTCCGGCTTGATCAAGGCTCTGACATCTTCCTTAAGATGGGGAGACGATTTTTCTTTGTTATGCAAAAAAGAAGAGCAGATCCCAGCATGAATTATGCAGATAAAGAATAGATATATCAATAGGAAGGATACTATGGGAAAAGTAATATTGCTTTGTGGAAAAATATGCAGTGGTAAGAGCTATTATTCAAGAAAATTAAGAGATGAATTAAATGCTGTAATTATATCTCCTGATGAAGCAACCTATGATTTGCTAGATAATGAGCAAGGGGAATTCTATGATATTTTTTCAAAAAGGTTAATTAAGTATTTAACCAAAAAAGTTGGAGAAATTGCACAAGCACGAGCTAACGTAGTTTTTGAAAGAGGCTTATGGTCAAAAACAGAAAGACAAGAAGTCAGAGATTATTATAAAAAATTAGGGATTGATTGTGAGATTCATTATGTATGTGTTGATGATGCAACCTGGAAGCTAAATATTTCTGAAAGAAATAAAAGAGTTCAAGAAGGAAATGGAGGATCGGATTTTTACTTAGATGAAGGTCTTATGGGAAAGCTAGAATCTCTTTGGGAAGAACCAGGCGAAGAAGAATATGATGTCTTATATAAGGTAGATAGAAACTAAACATTAAGATAAAATCAAGTTGAACAAAATCGCTGCGCCACAGCCCTGGCAGGCCATCGCGCAGCGATTTTGTTCAATCGGAGTTTATGGAGAAAATATGGAACAGAAAATGATAATAGTGGATTCGCTGGATAATCTGCCGGAAAATTCTTATAAAACAATCACCATGGATTTTGAAAAAAGCTATGCTGTAAAATGGTATGCAATTCTTGTATACGCAGATGAAGAGCTTATTGGATTTATGCATGTCTTCAGACATCCCGAAAATGCCGGATCGTGGTATTTTAGCGATGTACATACTAAGGCAGAATACAGAAAAAGACAAATTGCAACAAGAATGTATGGAACAGCCTTTGAGCTCGTGAAACAGTATGACAAAGCATATTGTGTAATGGCATCTATACATCCTGAGAATATAGCCTCACTTAAATTGCATGAAAAATTTGGTTTTGTCGATTCACACCAGAAATCAGAATTCGGAGACTTTATTTTTGACCCGAAAGAAACAATGTATTTCTGTTACTTTGTATCGATTTTACCATCAAAAAATAATGAGATGTGTAAAACCCAGCTCTACCCATTATGGAAAATGTATTCACAGGAATACCAGAAGAACGTGAGTTATGAATCAGCAGAACAAGCTGTAAATGAAATGCTGGCACAGACAGAGAAAGAAGAAAGCCTTCAGTTTGACCGCATATGGGCAGGAGATAAACTGATTGGTTTTATCTGCCATTCCTGTGATAAAGATAATGCGGGAAAAGGAATCTTTCAAAAAGATAAAGTTAGGGACTGTTATATTTTGCCGGCCTGGAGAAAAAACTGGAGCAATTTGACAATTGTGTAAAAACACCATAGAAAATAATTCTGTTTTTCAAAATATCACCAACTTCAAGTTTGTCGGCCATGGAGACTATATGAATTATATAAATTTGTTTAATAATATACATCCTGAATTTTTTGATTCCCCAGGGATTAAAGGGATGCCAAAAGATTGGGTGTTTTCGGAATTGATAATGAATCTGCGCAATGATTCGCCGTGCGAAGTAGTGCCGCATTGCCCCGAGAGTATTACTTTTGGAGAATATAAAGGTGATATCAGCAAACTTAAGCAGGCTGTACATGAAGTTGACGCGGACTGGGTGCAGTATTTTGGGGAATGGAGCAGAGTTTTTTGTGCCTTTTATCAGGATGAGATAGCTGCATTCTGTATATTAAGTGATTTTGGAACACATGAAAATCTTAAAGTTGGTGGACCAGGGTGCGTAGGAACCATTCCAAAGTATCGCAAGAAGGGTATTGGACTCGAGATGGTCAGAAGAGCTACTAATATACTAAAAAAAGAAAAATATGACATTTCGTGGATACATTATACCCATATTGAAAACTGGTATAAAAAACTGGGATACGAAACAGTTCTAAAATGGAATGCTGACGGAATAGTAAATTAAAATTATGAGTAATGGTAAAAACGGGAAGTTTAGTCCTTCTAAGAAAACGCTTGATGCTGTGACTGATTCTATGGGCGGAAAATTTGCATAATGAAATATATTATTTGGAGAGTTTAAATGAAATTACTGGAGTTTTATACATTAGAATCAATAGATTTTCCAAAATTGATGGATGTTTATCGTGAAAGCAATGAGGATAATGTATCATTTTTTTATCCTGAAGAGACTGATCTGGATAAGGGACGTCGTCTTGTGGAGCAGAAGTTTTATGATTATTTGAAGACTGATTTTTACAATAAGCAAGGTAACCGATATTATGCTCTTGAAGATAACGGAGAATGGCTTTCTGCTATTCGACTTTTCCCGGTAGAAGGTAAAGACAATACTTTTTTCGCAGAGGCTCTTGAAACTGCACCGGCTCATAGAAGAAAAGGTTATGCAAGAAAACTAATGGAGCTATTATTTGAAAAACTCAGAAAAGAAGGCTCTTTTGAGATAACAGATACGGTAAATAAAAGCAACGAAGTCTCTTTGCAGTTCCATTTAAACTGTGGATTTGAGAAATATAAAGATCCTGCATGTTGTATTTTAAATGGTAAAGTAGATGAAAAAGCTTATACTATGCGTTATGTGGAGAGCATAATTAAAGATAAAAACAGTCAGGAGCTTTATGGGGAGGTAATATAAAATGTGCCCTTTATCTTGAAGATGGAGTAATACATTACGACAAGATTGCAGCTGAAGAATATCAGCCCAAAGGCGAAGACAGCGATGAACTTGTTTTTTCTTATACCGATAACACTGGCGCTACTATTATTAAAGAGCAATTTGAAAATGCTGAAGATGAATTATATAAAAGCTATGACCAACAAGAGGTTTCTTTTGGAGTTATTTATAACGAAAGTGATAATGTATTTCAGGACTTATCAGATGATATTATGGCGCAGATGCTAATGAAATCTTATGAAACTTTTTCTGGGCAAATTAGCTATGATGAATTTAATGAAATTGAGGAAAAAATCAGAACATCATAATCTGTAGTAGTGATTCATGTCGCAGATTAGATTCCAGGATAACTTAGAAAGAAAAATCGCAATTTGTTTAAGAAATTATATTCTAGGTGAATCGATGATATGCTTAGGGAACAAAGAACGGATGGGTAATGATAAAATGACAAGATGCAAAATAAAAGCAGTTATAGGCGCTAGTATTCACAATAATTGAAATGGAATTTTATAATCAATTTGGTCCATTTGCTTTCATGTTAAAGGATCTTGATGGTAATGAAATTCCGGAGCTATTTATTTGTAGAGCCACAGAAGAATTCGATAGTGGAGTGATATACCAGATTTTTACATGGCATGATGGAAAAACCATCGAACTTTTAGGCAGTTTAGGTTATAGAAACGGGATATGCACTATTTGTCAGGATAATTTATTGAAGGTAGAGAGTTCTGGGACAGCTACTGATTATGGCAATACCATTTACTACCTGCCTGCGAATAGCACAGAGCTTAAGGTAGTTGAGCAGTTTTTTGCTATACAAAATAAAGAAGATTCAACAAAATCAGATTTCTTTTGGCTTTCATCGGATGGGGAAAAGACTCCCATTACCGAAGATAAATATTTAGAATATGAACAAAACTATGTAGAACAGGCTGATCTTAGATATATTGAGGGAACGCAAGACAATATAGCTCATATGGAATAGTCGATAATACGAAGTTAATCGCACAAATTCAAGTTTAATCATTCCAAGAAAACGCTTGATACTGTTATTGATTCTATGGACGGAAAATTTGCATAGTACGTGTAAGCGAACAAAAATTTAATAATTCTTAATCGAGGAGCATCCTTATGAAAAAGATAATCGGCAGGATCATAATCGTCATACCGGCACTGGCGCTTCAGGTATTCTGGTTCTATCTGACACTGGGTTTGTTGAACAAAGTTACAAAGGGCCACTTTGGAGAGATTATCAATGGTATCTTCACCGTGCTTGCGGTTTTCTTTGTGGCGAGGCTGATTGCACGGAGAGATGAGAGTTCATATAAACTGTTGTGGGTGCTCGTAATAGTTGCGCTTCCGGTTCTTGGAGCAATGCTGTACTTCACACTGGGGAATAAAACCACAGGCAGGGCCCTTAGGAGAAATCTTCAAAAAACTGCTTCGGAGCTTAAAGGATTATATGATGGTGAACAGCTGCGAAACACTGGGAATTTAGATGAAATCGAAAAGGAAGACGTAAGGCTTTCGCAGACGCTGTCGTTTATCACTGAATCTACAGGCTTTCCTGTTCTGCAGAATGATTCATCGAAGTTCTATCCCTTTGGTGAATATATGTTTGCTGACATGTGCGAGGATCTGAAGAAAGCTGAGAACTTCATCTTCATAGAATACTTCATCATTCAGAACGGTAAGTTTTGGGGTACGATCACTGAGATTCTTGCTGAAAGAGTACAGGAAGGTGTTGATGTAAGGGTTATGTATGATGACCTGGGAAGTATCGCTACCTACTCGGTAAAAGACATAAAGGAGTTATCTAAATTAGGCATTAAATGTGTTCCTTTTAACCCGTTCTTCCTGATCAAATCCCAGCTTAATAACAGGGATCACAGGAAAATAATGGTAATTGATGGAAAGGTTGCCTACAGTGGTGGAGTGAATCTTGCGGATGAGTACATCAATGAGAAGCAGGTGTTGGGAAGGTGGAAGGACATAGGATTCCGTGTGACTGGAAAAGTGGTGGCTTGTTACACCTATATGTTTACTGAGTTCTGGAATGCATTTGCTCGCGATAAGATTTCTGACGAGGAGCTTAAGAAGGTGGCAGCTCTTGATGTTCCATTATGCCGGGACAATGGGTACATTCTTCCGTACTATGATTCACCGATGCGAGATGAGCATACCAGCAACATTCTTTTTACAGAAGTACTTTCGACGGCAAAGGACTATGTCTGGTTCTATACTCCTTACCTCATGCTTGGCGATGCGCTCTTTGATGCCTTTATCAGAGCGGCTCGTAGAGGTCTTGATGTGCGGATCATCATGCCGGGTATTCCTGATAAGAAGCTGGTCTACAGGTTATCTAGGAGTTACTATGAGGATCTGCTTAAAGCTGGCGTAAAGATTTATGAGTACACTCCCGGATTCGTTCATGCCAAAGCCTTTGTTTCAGATGATAAGCTTGCTGGAATTGGAACGGTGAACCTTGATTACAGAAGTCTTTTCCTCCACTTCGAATGCAGCTCTGTCTTCTACAAGGCCGATATAGTAAAAGAGCTGAAGACTGACTATCTCAATACGTTAGAAGAATGCAGGGAAAGGAGTCTTGAGGATATCAACAGAAAACTGGTACACAATCTCATTGATAACTTCCTGCGAGTTTTAGCACCATTGATGTGAAGAGTTATATCAGCATATTAGAAGTTAATCACACAAATTCAAATTTCAAAAATATACGCTTTTGAAAGAAGGAGGAATTTATAGTCAATGAGAACACTTTTTTTGACATCAAACGGTTTGAACGAAAATACCAGCGATGTATTTTGGAAATGCATAAATAAAGATCACAGGAAGGATATTTAGAGTTGTATGTTGGAATTTATGAAGATTACGGATTTCCCAAAAGACAACATTGGAGGTCAAAAATGATAGACGGACACATTCATATAGAGTACGGTGATTACACACTTGAATGGATACAGAAGTTTGTTGATAAAGCTGTAGAAATGGAGCTTGATGAGATAAGGCTTCTCGAACATAACTACATGTTTAAGGAGTTTGCACCCATGTATGATACTGTGTGCGCTAGTAGTGATTTTGTTAATGACTGGTTTCAAAGAAAAGCTGGCAAAAAGAATTACAGTGAGTATCTGGAACTTATTGAGAAAGTAAGAGAAAGAGAGTATCCTGTAAAAATCAAATTTGGACTTGAAGTATGCTTTTTCAAGGATTCTGTGGATCTGGTTACAGAACTTACCAAGGATAAAGGCTTTGACTTTTTACTAGGCAGCATCCATTTTGTCGATAACTTCGCCTTTGACCACACAGCACAGTTATGGGAAGGAATCGATGTAGATAAGACCTATAAAACCTTCTTTGAAGACTCAATAGAACTTGCGAGGAGCAAAGTTTTCGATGGCCTTGGCCATCCCGATTCAATAAAACTATTCGGTCATAGACCATCCTATGACCTGACAGATTATTATGAAAGGCTCGCATTAGCCCTTTCAGACAGCAACATGTACGCTGACCAGAATAGCGGAACTCAGAGAAGATGCCCGGATACATCACCCCTTGGCATGGATAAAGAACTTATAAAAGCGCTTAAAAGACATAATGTAAAAATTATTACATCTTCAGATGCACATCACCCTGAGGACGTAGGTTACAAGATCAGAGAATTAGAGGAAAAGTATATCGTGTACCAAGGAGGATTTTTGAGGAACTATGGCATCAAGTATAATGCATCTTGCGGTAACTAATGAACTTATAAAGAAGTACACTTTTAAGGATATAAATCGCCTTAAGTTTGGAGCAGTCCTTCCCGATGCCGGTCAGAAGCAGGCCGGACACATCAAGACAGGACTTTGGGGTTATAACAAAAAAGGTTATTACTTTGAGTTTTTCAGATTTAAATTTGGAGATCTTAGGAAGGAAGATGACCTGTATCTTGGTTATTATCTTCATCTTGTGCAGGATGCCTGTTACAGACATTTTGTCTATGATATTCATCACTGGAATTCACATACACCTGGAAATGTTGAAAAGCTTCACAATGACTATTCGATCATCAATAGTTACGTTGCTGATAAATACAAACTTCATAATGACCTTGAGGTTCCATCTGAATTCGAGAAAGAGCCAATTAATGAAATCTGCTTTTACGACGTAAACTGGTTCATGGAATCCCTTGATAAATATTTCATAGTCTAAGCTAAATGGTGTAGAGATAACCCAGGATATGATAAATTGCGTAGGCTGCAGGCTTACAGGAGTGAAGACGCCTTTTTGCCAGTTTTTGTGTAAGATCAGGCAATGTGCATTGGGCAGGAAGGTTGTTACTTGCGGAGACTGCACTGAAATGACATCATGTTCCAAGCTTTCTGAAATAATCAGTAATAATCCTGATGCCAAGCGCAGACTTGAGGGTAAATAAAGCTCAGGACTTTGATATAATGTGTTGTAGTAAAAGATATTCACGCTATGACAGGGGGATTTATGGAAAACAAGGACATTATTGAGGATTCTGAATTGTGTACCTTGCCGAATGGTGAATTTTGATTTGTGGGAGAGAATATTAGTGGATAAGTAACACGATGTAAGGATGGGGACATGGGGGTACACTTTAAAATGCTTTATTGAAAAAATAGGAATGTAAAAATATTTAATAAAACAAAAAGCTATCGCGTTGATTGATATGACATTAATTCAAGCGATAGCTTTTTTGTTCGACAAAATGGTAAAAACAAGAAAACTAATGATTTGTCAAATTTGTACGATAAAATATTAAGATAAGATTAATTAACAAAATTTTTACCTTGCCTAAAAACATTGTTTTGTTATATAGTATCAAGTGCTACATTTTAGAAGGCGAGCTTATTAAAATGTAGCATGAAATTAAATAAAGCGGAGGGTGTCTGCAGGCGAAGAAAGTCGCTGTGCAGGTGAAAAGGGAAGCGGGTGTGAATCCCGCACGATCTCGTCACCGTATTTCGAGAGTTTTTATCGATAACCACTGGAGAAGTCCGGGAAGGGGATAGAAGCGCTGCAAGTATTTGCAAAATCGATAAGTCGGGAAACCTGCCAGTCGCTGTACATGGGAGACCAGGCCACGAGGAATTGGCTGTACGAATGACTTATGTAAGAGATTTAATAATCTTTTACTTTATTTTCGTATGTTTAATTCTTTTTATTCTTTATAATCCCAGTACAGGACGACTAAACTTGCATATCTAACCTTACGCTAATCTAGGAGGTTTTATGAAAAGAAAATTCTTGGCACTAACTATTACAACAGCATTGTCATTTGGAATGCTTTTTGGATGCAGCTCTAAGGCAGATGATGCTGACAATCAAAGTAGTAAGGAAAATTCTGTATCAAACTTGTCTGATTCATCAGAGTCATCAAATGCTGAGGCGCAAAGCAGTAAGGAAGAGGAGACAAATGTTTCCAGAGACGTTTTAGCAGATGGACAGTATCAGGCTACATTTACAACAGATGGAAAAATGTTCCATATAAATGAAGCTTATGACAATAAGGGAACACTTACTGTTAAAGATGGAGAGATGACAATTCATATTACACTTCCATCCAAAAATATCGTGAATCTTTTCCCAGGAACAGCTGCCGATGCTCAAAAAGAAGGCGCTAAACTTCTTGAACCTACAATAGATAAAGTAGAATATGAAGATGGAACAAGTGATGAAGTTTATGGATTTGATGTTCCTGTTCCGGCAATAGATGAGGAATTCGACCTGGCTCTTATAGGTACCAAGAAAAAATGGTATGACCACAAGGTAAAAGTATCTGATGTACAAGCTTTATCATCAGAGGATGATCAAGCTGCAGCAGATAAAGTGGCCGCGCTTATTGATTCTATTTATGTTCAGAAATGGACAAAAGAAACAGATGATCTTTGCAAGCAGGCAAAAGAAGCTTGGGATAATCTGACAGATGCTCAGAAAGAGCTTGTTAGCGGCGAAAATGCTGATCCTGATTATTTTGGCAGAGATACAGGAGATGCGTCTAAAGATGATGCACTTAACGAAGACAATATTGGAGAAAAAGAGCTCCTTGTTGTAAGTTTTGGAACATCATTTAATGATAGTAGAGCAGAGGATATCGGAGGAATCGAGAAAGCGCTTGCAAAAGCATATCCAGACTGGTCTGTAAGAAGAGCATTTACAGCCCAGATTATTATCAATCACATTTTGGCAAGAGATGGCGAGAAGATTGACAATGTAGATCAGGCTCTTGAGAGAGCAGTTTCAAATGGTGTTAAAGAACTTGTTATCCAGCCTACACTTCTTATGCATGGTGCAGAGTATGACGAATTAAAGGAAAGTGTTGATAAATATAAAGATAAGTTCAAAAGTGTAGTTATTGCAGAACCTTTAATGGGTGAAGTTGGAGCAGATGCAAAAGTTATAAATGATGATAAAAAAGCTGTAACTACTGCTATAACAAGCGAGGCAGTAAAGGCAGCTGGTTTTAAGGATATTCAGGCTGCAAAAGAAGATGGAACAGCATTTGTATTCATGGGACATGGAACATCACACACTGCGAAAGTTACATATTCTCAGGTTCAGACTCAGGTAAATAAACTTGGATATGAGAATGTATTCATCGGAACAGTTGAAGGTGAGCCAGAAGAAACGTCACTTGAATCAATTATTGAAAAGGTTAAAAAAGCAGGATATAAAAAAGTTATTTTAAGACCTCTTATGGTTGTAGCAGGAGACCATGCCAATAACGATATGGCAGGAGACGATGAAGATTCCTGGAAGAGCGGATTTGAAGCAGATGGCTCTTTTGAAAGTGTTGAATGTCAGATTTCAGGTCTTGGAAGAATAGAAGATGTTCAGAAGATTTATGTGGAGCATACAGGAAGTGTTATCAAATAAAAAGATCACAATAGGATTTTTTATATTAATAGCAGCATTATCAATTTTTATTAATGGATGCGGGGATAGTTCTGAAAGGGAATATCCCGCATCTGTAACTCTTTTTGGAGGAAGCGGCAGGGCATATATTGAAAGTCCTTGCAAGATTATTGAAAAAGATGGCCTTGTATGGGCAGACATAGTATGGAGCAGCAAATACTATGACTACATGGTTGTAGATGGAGAAAGATACGAAGTCATCAAAGGTGAGGGAAATTCTGAGTTTATTATACCTGTAGAGCTTGGAAAAGAAATCTCTTTTCAGGCAGATACAACAGCAATGGGAACTCCGCATTTAATCGATTATACAGCTGTTTTTACCAAAATAGATAAAGACAGTATCGGTAGTGAAGAAAAAAATACTGAACGTGCCAGCAAAACGATTACTTATTCAAAAAGTGTCAGCTTAGATAAAGTCGATATTGAGGGACTAAAATATATAAGCACAGACCAAAATGAATATGCTACTTGTTTTCGTATCTATAGATATTCTGACGATTGTGTGCTGATTGCAGTTAGAGATGGAAGAAAGTATTTATTATTACCCAAAGATTGTAAAGAGTCTTTTTCTGTTCCCGAAAAAGTAAGCGTTCTAAAAGTTCCTATTACTAATATATATTTGGGGGCCTCAGCTGTGATGAGTCAGTTTGATTCGATAGGAGCTATAGATAGTATAAAATTTGTAGCTACCAAGAAAGATGACTGGTACATAGATTCAGTGCTGCATGCAATGGATAACGATTTGATAAAATATGGTGGGAAATATAGTGCTCCAGATTATGAAACATTAGTAGCATCAAAGGTTGATGCAGCTATTGAGAATACCATGATTCTTCATAGTCCCAAAGTTACCGAAAAACTGGAAAAACTTGGAATACCGGTATTTATTGATTGGTCAAGTTATGAAGATTCAGTTTTAGGAAGGCTTGAATGGATTAAAGTGTATGGAATCCTTACAGGTCGTGAAGATAGTGCTGATAAAGCTTTTGCAGAACAGATAACTCAAATAAAAGATCTGGATATACAGGATATAGAATCCAAAAGTGTAGTCGTTTTTTCACTAAATTCGAATCATCAGATTGTTACGAAAAAGAAAAATGATTATCTTGTAAAAATGATAGAGTGTGCTGGAGGTAAATATCTTTTACCAAAAGAAACTAAAGAAGATTCAAGATCCCAGATGACTATAAGTATTGAAGCTTTTTATTCTTATGCAAAAGATGCAGATATAATAATCTACAACGGCGTTATTGAAGATGCACCGGATACGCTTGAAGAGCTAAAAAATATGGATATTACATTTAAAAATCTTAAAGCAGTCAAAAATGGTAATGTCTGGTGTGTTGACAAAGCATTGTACCAATATACAAGTAAGACTGGTACCATCACCAGCAATATTTATGATGTATTAAAGAACGGAAAAGAAAAAACACAGTTTTTGTACAAATTAAGCAATTGATAGGAGCAATAAAGTGGAAGTAAAGCATATCCTGCCTTCTGACATAGAGAAGGAGAGTTTCAATATAATAAGGCGTGAACTTTCTGAGAATGGAAAAGTTATAGCTGATGAAATAGAACCAACAGTAGTACGTGTTATTCATACAACAGCTGATTTTGAATATGCGGATACGCTTGTTTTTTCTGAAAACGTTATCGAAAAAGCAATTAGGGCTATACAAAGCGGAGCACATATTGTAACTGATACCAACATGGCGTTATCAGGAATAAATAAGAAGATACTTGAAAGATTTGGCGGAGAAGCTCATTGTTTTATGGCAGACGAAGATGTAGCTAAAACTGCGGTACAGAAAAAAGTAACTAGGGCAATTGTGAGCATGGACAAGGCAATAAAACTGGATGTACCACTTATTTTTGCAATAGGGAATGCTCCAACGGCGCTTATAAGATTAAGGGAGCTGATTGATGAAGGTCTTGTTAGACCTGAACTTATAATAGGTGTTCCGGTTGGATTTGTTAATGTGGTTGAAGCTAAGAAAAAAATAATGGAATGTGATGTTCCTTACATTGTTAATAGAGGAAGAAAAGGCGGAAGTACAGTGGCAGCGGCTATTTGTAATTCACTTTTATACAGGATTTAAGATTCTCATTTAAAAGTTAAATAAGGTTAATAAGATATGAATGAGATTTATATAGAAAAGGGCGGAAAGAAACTAAGGTGCGGATATACAACAGGAAGCTGTGCCCAGGCAGCGGCAAAGGCTTCTCTTTTGATGCTTCTAGATAACATATTAGTGGATAGTGTAAGCATTCTTACTCCTAAGAATATTCTATATCATGCAGAAATAGCAGATGTAACCATAGAAAAAAGAAATGATACCGGACTAAAGCGTTTCGTTTCATGTGCTGTTATAAAGGATGGAGGAGATGATCCTGATGCCACAAATGGTATGAAAATCTATGCAAAAGTCGGGATTATTGGTGAAAGCGAAAATGGAAATTTGGTAATAATCGATGGCGGAGAAGGAATAGGAAGAGTAGCCAAAAAAGGACTCGATCAGCCTGTTGGAAATGCTGCTATAAATTCAGTACCCAGGAAAATGATAACTGGGGAATTAACCAAAGTTCTTGAAGATCACAATATTTCAAATGCTATTGTTAAAGTAATTATTAGTGCTCCTCTTGGAGAAGAAATTGCAAAGAAAACGTTTAATCCAAGACTTGGAATAGTGGGGGGAATATCAATTATAGGAACTACCGGAATAGTAGAGCCTATGAGTGATGAAGCACTTATTGCCACGATTAAAACTCAGGTCAAAATGCTTAGGGCAAGAGATTTAAAAACTCTAGTTGCAGCTCCTGGTAATTATGGAATTAAGTTTCTCTATGATAAATATGGAATTATTGAAGACGATGTAGTCATGACATCCAACTTTATCTATGATGCAGTAAGAATTTGCGTGGATAAAGGTGTAGAAAATCTAATATTTGCAGGACATCTTGGCAAACTTGTCAAAGTTGCTGGAGGAATAAAAAATACCCATTCATGCTATGGAGATCATAGAATGGAAATTCTTACTGATATTTCGAGTTCATTTTGTGAAGGCGAAAGTTTTAACAACTTAAAGCAAAAGCTTTTAAACTGTGTAATGACTGATGAAGCAGTAAAACATATAAATGAGGCTGGAATTGGTGACAAAGTATGCGAAAAGCTTGTGATGCTTATAAAAAAGAATATTGAAGAGTGGTCGGAATACAAGATTAAGGCAGAGGTTATTGTGTTTCTAAATGATTATACTATTCTTGCATCTACTGCTAATACTGAAAAAATGATTAATGAATTGAAAGGAAAGTTATAATGGTTCATTTTGTGGGAGCTGGTCCTGGAGCAACAGATCTTATTACTATTAGAGGAAAAAAACTTATTGAGAATGCAGATATTATTATATATGCTGGTTCTTTAGTTAATCCAGGGCTTCTTGATTATTCAAAAGAAAACTGTAAAGTATATGACAGCGCAAAACTTACTCTGCAAGAAGTGATAGAAATAGTTAAAAAAAATAAAGACAAGGATATTGTAAGGCTTCATACAGGAGATCCCAGTATTTATGGTGCTATCAGAGAACAGATGGATGAGCTTGACAGACTTGGAATAAGCTATGATAGTACACCTGGAGTAAGCTCGTTTTGTGCAGCAGCAGCTTCTCTTAATTTAGAGTACACTCTTCCCGGAGTAAGTCAGAGTGTCATTATAACAAGGATGGATGGAAGAACATCTGTTCCCCAAAAAGAGTCTATTGAAGAATTATCAAGTCATGGTGCGACGATGGTGTTTTTCTTATCTGCCTGGGATATTGATACGCTGTCAAAAAGGCTTATTGCATCTGGAATGAATAAAGATACACCGTGCGCAGTATGTTATAAAGTAAGTTGGGATGATGAGAAGAAGTTCACAGGAAAGCTTTGTGATATTGCGGATAAAGCCAAGGAAGAAGGGATTAATAAAACAGCTCTCATCATAGTGGGAGATGTTGTAGAACATTCTGAATATAATAAGTCAAAGCTTTATGATCCTTTTTTTACAACAGAATATAGAAAAGGTAAGTGTGATTAAAGATAAGGAAGTTCTTTGATAATCAGAATTAAAAAGGGTTGATAGTGATGACAGATAATAGAAAAATAAGATGTATAGTGATCTTTATATCGCTTTCTATACTTGTAGCAGCAGGATTTGCAGCACAAATTTGTATAGGAAGCGTCAATATAAAACTCTTTGATGTTTTTAAGGCCATTACCATGCAAAAATCTGAAGATAGCTTTAGTTCCATTATTATGGATATTAGATTGCCAAGAGCTATTATGACTTTGGTCTTAGGAGGCGGGCTTGCAGTTTCAGGATTTCTTCTTCAGACATATTTCTCTAATCCGATTGCAGGACCATACATTCTTGGAATATCTTCAGGAGCTAAGATGGTGGTTGCGGTTGTTCTTATACTGTTTTCAGTTAAAAGTGGCAGAATATCATCTTTAGTTCTGGTTTTGGCAGCATTTTCAGGAGCTGTTATAACGACTTTGTTCATAATCCTTATAGCAAGATATGTTAGGAATATAGCTATACTTCTGGCAGCAGGAGTAATGGTTGGATATATATGCAGTGCCGTTACCGATTTTTTGATTGCGTTTGCAGATGATTCAGATATAGTGAATCTTCACGGTTGGTCTCAGGGGAGTTTTTCAGGAAGTGATATGACTGGATGTTTGTACGCGTTATTTATAGTAGGGATATCTTTTTTTCTTGTGATGATGTTATGCAAACCGTTAGATGCACTAAGGCTTGGTGAGGAGTATGCAAGAAGTGTTGGTATAAGCGTTAAGAAATGCAGGATTATGATTATTGTCTTATCAAGCATATTGTCAGCGTGTGTAACTGCATTTGCAGGACCTGTATCGTTTATAGGAATAGCAGTACCATTTCTCATGAGGGAGCTTTTAAAATCGTCTAAGCCGGTAGTGCTTGTTCCTGCATGCTTTCTGTCTGGGGCTGTTTTTTGTATGTTTAGTGATTTACTTGCAAGATGTATTTTTTCTCCAACAGAACTTAATATTTCTGCAGTTACATCGCTTTTTGGAGCACCAATAGTAATATATATGATAGTTAGGAGAAGTTTTCATGATAGAGCTTTCTAAAGTTGATGCTGGTTACGGACGAGATATTGTTGTAAAAAACGTCAGTATTTCAATACAAAAAGGTGAGATTATTTCGCTTATTGGTCCAAATGGTGGTGGTAAATCAACTCTTTTAAAAAGCATTAATAAGCAAATATCACTACTTGGCGGAAATATTTTTATAGATGGCAAAGACAGCGAGAGTTTTTCAGCAAAAGAACTTTCCAAAAAGATGTCAATAGTAACCACAAAGAGAATCGAACCTCAGCTTATGACTTGCATGGATGTTGTGTTATCAGGCAGACTTCCATATGCTGATGGACTTGGACTTGTGAAAGATTCAGACATCAAAGAAGCCAGAAAATCTATGGATATCATGAATATCGAGAATTTATCCAATATTTTGTTTGTAAATTTAAGTGATGGCCAGAAGCAAAGAGCATTAATAGCAAGAGCTATTTGTCAAAATCCGGAGTTTCTCGTAATGGATGAGCCTACTTCGTATATGGATATAAGACATAGGTTACAATTAATGGATGTTGTAAAAAAGCTATCATCTGCGGGCATTACGATTATTATGTCTATTCATGAACTTGAACTTGCTCTTGAAGTATCAGATAAACTGATTCTTGTATTTGATGACGGGCATATTGATTATATGACTCCTAAAACTGTTGTAGAAAGTAAAATACTTAAAACTCTTTTTAATCTTGATGATACTATGTACAGCAAAGTTATAATGACACTTGGAGGTGAGTCTAAGTATATAGATGATAAAGATAAAAATCTTAAGGAAAAAGAATCAAAAATACGATATTCCAGTTTTTTTGTTAATACGAAATGCGAATATTTTCCTTGTCACAAAATGCCTGTAGAGAAATTTAATTGTATGTTTTGCTATTGTCCTTTGTATGATGTGGATGACTGCGGTGGAGATTATTATATAAATGCAAAGGGAATAAAAGACTGCATAAATTGTACTTATATCCATGATAGAGACAATTACCCTCAGATTATTAAGAAAATCAAGAAAAAGATGGGATATTGATATATGTATAAATATATATGCTTTACAAGTCGCGGAAAAGATTTGGCGATTAGTATAAAAAAATCTTTAATGGATGAAGAAAACAATATATGTGAATGTATGCAGGGAGGAAACAATAAAAAAAGTCTTAGTGAGTGGACTTTGGAAAATTTCAAAACCGGCAACGTCCTTGTATTTATCGGAGCAATCGGAATTGCTGTAAGAGCTATAGCACCTTTTGTAAAAGATAAAACAACAGATCCTGCTGTAATTGTAATAGATGAAAGAGGAAGCTTTGTCATCCCGCTTTTGTCAGGTCATATAGGTGGCGCGGTTGACTGTGCGAAAAAAATAGCCAGCAGTATTAATGCTATTCCTGTTATTACAACTGCAACAGATATTAATAATCTTTTTTCTGTAGATGTTTATGCCAAAAAGAATAATCTTGTGATAAACGATATGAAAAAAGCCAAGGAGTATTCAGCTTCCTTGCTTAGACAAAACTATGCTGGAAAAGAAGTTTCTAACGACAAAGATTTTGAAATATCCTATAAGAATTATGATGGAGAAAAGCTGTGGCTTATTCCAAGATGTATTGTTATTGGAATGGGATGCAGGAAAGGAAAGAACGCATCTGATTTGTACAAATTTGCAGTTAAGTCATTGGAAGAAGAGAAAATAAGTCCAAAGGCAGTACTGGCTATAGTTTCAATAGATGTAAAAAAGAATGAACCTGGGTTAATCGAGCTTGCTGGACTTTTTAATTCTTCATTTAAAACTTTTTCCTGCGGCGAGCTTTCTGCTGTAGAGGGCGATTTTTCAGGATCTTCATTTGTACAAGGAGTAGTTGGAATTGATAACGTATGTGAAAGGTCTGTCATGGCGTATGGCTGCAGCAAACTTTTGATACGAAAGAAATCGTTTGATGGAATGACGTTTGCAGCTGGAATAATAGAAGATTATAAGGAAAAAGCGCATGGATAATAATACATTAATAAAAAAACTTTTTGTTGTAGGAATCGGACCTGGAAATATAGAAGATATGACTATTCGCGCACATAGGATATTATCAGAGTGCGATGTAATAGCTGGTTATACAGTATATTGTGATTTAGTAAGACCATTTTTTGCAGATAAGGAGTATCTAAGTACTCCGATGATGGGCGAAGAAAAAAGAGTAAGACTTGCCTTTGAAGCAGCAGAAAAAGGAAAGAAAGTAGCTCTTATATGCAGCGGAGATGCAGGAGTTTACGGACTTGCGGGACTTGCTGTACTTGCAAGAGAAGAATTTAAAGATGTGGAGATTGAAGTTATCCCAGGAGTTACAGCGGCTCTTTCTGGAGGAGCACTTCTTGGAGCGCCTCTTATTCATGATTTTTGTCTTATAAGTTTAAGTGATAGGTTAACACCTTGGGAAGTGATAGAAAAAAGGCTGCACAATGCAGCTTTAGCTGACATGGTTATAGTTTTATACAATCCCGAGAGTAAGAGTCGTGTAGGTTATCTGAAAAGAGCTTGCAATATTCTTATGGAAATTTACCCGCCAGATAGAGTATGCGCAGAAGTAAATAACATAGGAAGAGAAAAACAAGAAAGACATATCATGACATTGGAACAGTTAAAAGAATTTAAGGCTGATATGTTTTCAACAGTATTTATTGGCAATTCCTGTTCGCATCAGTGTATGGAGTTCATGGTAACACCCAGAGGATATAAGAGTGAAAAGTAAAATACTAATTTTTGGAGGAACTACGGAAGGCAGAGTTTTGGCAAGTAAGCTCACAAATCTTGGAATAGAGCACGTAGTAAGCGTAGCAACTGAATATGGAAGTCGTATAGAGGAAAACAGTGGAGAGAATAATCTTTTCGTTGGAAGAAAAAAATCTGAAGAAATAGAGGAAATTCTAAAAAATGAAGAATTTCTTACGGTAGTGGATGCAACTCACCCTTTTGCTACAGATGTAACAAGAACGATAAAAAAAGCGTGTAGTAAAACTGGAATAAGATATATTCGTTTATCTAGAAATACAAAGACTTTTCTAGATAAAGCAAGGAAATTATCCGGTCTTGAAGATAATCTTATATTTGTCACATCTATTGAAGAAGCTGTAAATAGCCTTGAAAAAGAAGTTGGAAATATCCTTCTTATGACAGGCAGCAAAGACATTTTGACAATATCGAATGGAATATCTGATAAGCAAAGAATATATGCGCGTGTTCTTCCGAATTCTGAAAGTCTTTCTAAATGTGAAGAAGCCGGAGTTTTCGGAAAACATATAATTGCTATGCAGGGGCCTTTTTCAAAGCAGATGAATGAAGCCCTTATAAGAGAAATAAATGCAAAGGTAATACTTACTAAAGAAAGCGGCAAAGCAGGCGGATTTAGTGAGAAGATAGAGGCGGCAAGAGAACTTGGTATTAAAGTAGTAGTTATAAGAAATCCGGAGGTCTTGTCAGGAGAAGAAGGTTATGATCTTGATGAAACAGTAGAAATTTTGAAAAATCTTTATGGTAGAAATCAAAAGAGTATTGTTCTTGCAGGAATTGGACCTGGAAATAGAAAGTATTATACAAATGAATTAATAGAAGAGCTACAAAAAGCTGATATTATCTTTGGTGCAAAGTCTGTTATAGAAAGATTGGAATATCCAAAGTTTAGTAATAGTAAAGAAGGTGCGGCAAAGATTGTAAAAACGTATGATGCTTATGAGATACTTTCTTATTTGGAAAATCATACAAAATATGTTAACCCTGTAATTGTATATTCAGGTGATATATCTTTGTGTAGCGGAGCAAAAAAAGCATTGGAAGCCTTTACGAATGCTGAATATGAAGTGAAAAAAGTATCGGGAATATCATCTCTTTGTTTATTTGCAGGAAAACTTGGAATTGCACTTGAAGATTCAACTGTTGTTAGCTCTCATGGAAGAAAATGTAATGTGGAAGGTTATGTTAGAAAAGAACGTAAGTTGTTTGTTCTGCCTTCTGATATTGGAGAAGCCAGAGAAATATATAAAACATTAGAAAAAATATATGGCAAAGGATATGATAATAAAGGAATAAATAAAATATCTTTCATTGCAGGAATAAATCTTGGAAGTGAAAGTGAAGTAATTAGACAAATAGGCTGCATTGAAGATTTTGAAAATCTTACAGGAAAGATAATTCTTTTTATTAATAATGACGAGGCATTTAAGAAAAGCATTATACCAAGTATTGCTGATGATAATATTATCAGGGGACAAGTTCCTATGACTAAAGAAGAAATAAGAGCCTTGTCTATAGCGAAGCTTCATTTGACTAAAAATGCAACATTATATGATATAGGAGCAGGTACAGGATCAATTTCAATAGAAGCCTCTCTTCTTAGTCCTTCTATTGAGGTTTATGCAATTGAGAAAAAAAGAGAAGCAGTCAAACTTCTTGAAGAAAACAGACAAAAGTTTGCTGTTTCCAATATGCACATCGTGGAGAAAGCGGCACCTAAAGCCTTTGAAAATCTTCCTGTTCCAACTCATGCATTTATAGGTGGAAGCAGTGGATGCCTTGAAGAAATCATAGAAACACTTATTGCTTTAAATAAAGAAATAAGAATCGTAGTAAACTGCGTTACACTTGAGACATTGACAAAAGTTCTGAATATGGCAGATAATAACACAATTCAAATTTTGGAAATTGTACAAGTGAACGTTTGCAGATATAAAAAGGTTGGAAAGTATCACATGGCTGATGCAGTAAATCCTGTATATATTATCGTGATAAAAGGATAGGTAAAAATCTATAGGTTATTGTTTTTAAAGAAAAAATTATTGGTGATGAATTTGAATATAGAGAATAGATTCCCGCGCCTTCTTATCGGAGCGCCTGGAAGTGGAAGTGGGAAAACGTTGATAACCTGCGCTCTTTTGCGAATACTGTCTAAAAAAGGATATAATCCTTCCGGATTTAAGTGTGGCCCTGATTTTATAGATCCAATGTTCCATAGAAAAGTTTTAGGAATTCCATCTAGAAACCTCGATGTTTTTTTGCAGGGAATTGATGGGATAAACAAAATTTTTTATGAGTCCCAAAATAATGGTGCAGATATTGGAATTATAGAAGGAGTGATGGGCTTTTTCGATGGAATGGGCGTATTATCAATGGACGGATCATCTTATGATATATGCGTTAAGACTGGTACTAGTGCAATTCTTGTAGTTAATTGTAAAGGCATGAGCAGGTCGATAATTCCTATGATTAAGGGTTATCTTGATTATGGCAAAGAGAAAGTTATTAAAGGAATTATTCTTAATAACTGCTCATCATCCATTGCTTCCATCATTAGCAAAGAGGTCGAGGAGGAATTGAGTATTCCGGTTATTGCGTATCTTTCTAATATGAAAAAACAACTTTTTTCGTCCAGACATCTTGGACTTGTAATGCCAGATGAAGTTCCTGAGATAATGGAGATAATTGATGAAGTAGCAGCAGAACTTGAGAAATCTTTGAATATTTCTAAGCTTATTGATATAGCTAATGAGTCCGGAATTTTGACGTCAAGTTGTACCGGTATAAGCCATTTATTAGTAACAAATACTTCTACTTATAAGGAAGAAAAGGTCGTTGTCTCTGAGTTAGAAACAAGAGATAAGAAATCTTTAGTTAAAATCGGAGTGGCGTTAGATGAGGCTTTTTGCTTTTATTACGAAGACAATCTTGAATTATTGAAAAAAATGGGAGCAGAGCTTGCGTTTTTTTCACCGCTTCATGATAGAAAACTTCCTGATGTAGATGGAATTATAATAGGAGGTGGTTATCCGGAATTGTATGCTGAAAAATTATCCCAAAATGAAAGTATGAAAGCTTCTATAAAAAAAGCAGCCGATAATAAAATGCCTATACTTGCGGAGTGTGGCGGTTTTTTGTATCTTAATAAATCGCTTCATGGAATAGATAAAAAAATCTATCCAATGGTTGGTTTTTTTGATGCAGATGGTTTTTATACAGGTAAGCTTAATCATTTTGGATATATAAATGTATGCTGTGAGAATGAAAATCCATATTTAAAAAAAGGTGAGGTAATAAAAGGTCACGAGTTTCACTATTATGACACAACGGATAATGGAAACATATGTCGTATGAAGAAGCCGACAGGAAAAAGATCATGGACTGGTATTTGTTGTAAGAATAATGTATTTGCCGGTTTTGCACATCTGTATTATCCTTCATGTACCAATTTTATAATTAATTTTTTTAAACTTTTGACTTCTTCCTGATGAAAAATAAAAATAGAATAGATAAATCTTATTAAATTGAATATACAAAATGCTTGCAAATGTAGAAAAATGGCGATATAATCATATTTGTTTGTGACAATTGCAGGCGTGCTGGAATGGCGCAGTTGGTAGCGCAACTGATTCGTAATCAGTAGGTCGAGGGTTCGAGTCCCTTTTCCAGCTTTATATTCTTTGTTTTACCGTTTCGTTTTGAAACGGTTTTTTTTATAGCTAATATTGGAATGCAAATTTATATTCGCATATAAATTCATGACGGTTCGAGTTTTTGCATAATTTAATTTTATAAATATACATTTTATGTTGAAAATAGTGTATAAATATGCTAATCTATGTTCAATAATCAAGCACTCACATTTTAATTATTTACAAGCTTTTTGTTAGAATTACTTATAGCTGAAAAAAGCTGGAAAGGAACGCATATGGCACAACTTTGGGGCGGAAGATTTGAAGGAGAGATTAATCAGCTTGCATGGGATTTTAATGCATCGATTACATTTGATAAGCGTTTGTTAGATGTAGATATTAAGGGTAGCAAGGCTCACGCTACAATGCTTGCCCATCAGAATATTATTTCAGAAGAAGAGAAAGATAAAATTATTGCAGGTCTTGATACTATTTTGGGACAGGTAAAAAGTGGTAAGCTTGCAATTACTACAAGTTATGAAGATGTTCACAGTTTTGTGGAAGCAAATCTTATTAAGCTAATTGGAGACGCCGGCAAGAAGCTTCATACAGGAAGATCCAGAAATGATCAGGTTGCACTTGATGTTCGGCTTTTTACACGTGAAGCTGTAAAGAATACTCAGGAAGGTTTGTGTCATCTTATAAATGTACTTATAACTATGCAAAAAGAAAACCTTGATACATACATGCCTGGTTTTACTCATCTTCAGAAAGCTCAGCCTATCACACTTGCCCACCATCTTGGTGCTTATGTTGAGATGTTCAAAAGAGATGCTCTTAGAATGAGTGATATATATAAGAGAATGAACTATTGTCCGCTAGGTGCAGGAGCTCTTGCTGGTACTACCTATCCTCTTAACAGAGATGAAGTTGCAGATATTCTTGGATTTACAGCACCTACTCTTAACAGCATGGATTCTGTTTCTGATAGAGATTATGTAATTGAATATCTTTCTGCGCTTAGTATTATGCAGATGCATTTGTCTCGTTTTTCAGAAGAAATTATTATCTGGAATTCTAATGAATATCAGTTTGTGATAATAGATGATGCATATTCAACAGGTAGCAGCATCATGCCTCAGAAGAAGAATCCTGATATTGCAGAACTTGTAAGAGGTAAGACTGGAAGAATTTATGGTGATTTATTTGGACTATTGACGACAATGAAAGGTATTCCTCTTGCTTATAATAAAGATATGCAGGAAGATAAAGAGGGTTTATTTGATGCAGTAGATACATCACTTAACTGTCTTACACTTTTTACCGATATGATAAGAACAATGAAGTTCAATAAGGATATTATGAAAAAAAGTGCCATGAAAGGATTTACAAATGCGACAGATGCAGCAGATTATCTTGTTGGAAAAGGTGTGCCGTTTAGAGATGCACATGGAATAATTGGAAGAATAGTGCTTTATTGTATTGAAAAAGGTGTTTCAATTGACGAACTTACTCTTTCTGAATTGAAGGAATTTGACTTGCACTTTGAAGAAGACATTTTTGATGCAGTAAGTCTTGAAACCTGTGTGGGAAAAAGGCTTACAAAAGGTGCTCCTGGCAAGGCTGTAATGACTAAAGTTATCGAGGAAAATGAACAATTTCTGGCAAAATATGTCGAATTGGAGAACTTAGACAAAAATATTTTAAATTTAGGCTAAAAATAGTCAAAAGTTCTATTTTCAATATCGTGATAAGCTAATACAATATAACTATTCAAGGCTTTAATTTGGTAAAGCGAATAAAAGCAATTGTCTTTGTGGGAAAGACATAATAAAAATATTTTTTGTAGAGGAGCAGCGAAATGAGCGAAAAGTTAAGAGTGGCAATTCTTGGTGCAACAGGTATGGTAGGTCAGAGATTTATTATGATTTTGAACAACCATCCATGGTTTGAAGTAGCTACAGTTGCAGCAAGTCCTAGAAGTGCAGGAAAAACTTATGAAGAGGCAGTTGGTGATCATTGGAAGATGGATGATCCGATTCCAGAAGCCGTTAAAAATCTGGTTGTAAAAGATGTAACAGATGTTAAGGGCGTATCTGCTGATGTTGATTTCGTTCTCTCTGCAGTTAACATGAGTAAAGATGAGATTAAGAAGATTGAAGAAGAGTACGCTAAGACTGAAACACCTGTTGTATCCAATAATAGTGCACATAGATGGACACCTGATGTTCCTATGATTATTCCTGAAATCAATCCTGGACATACAGATGTTATCGAGTTCCAGAAAAAGCGCCTTGGAACACAGAAAGGTTTCATCGCTGTTAAGCCTAACTGTTCAATTCAAAGCTATACACCAGCTCTTGCTGCATGGAAAGAGTATGAGCCATATGAAGTTGTAGCTACAACTTATCAGGCTATTTCTGGAGCAGGAAAGAATTTCAATGAGTGGCCTGAAATGGTTGGAAATATTATTCCATTTATTTCCGGTGAAGAAGAAAAGTCAGAGCAGGAGCCACTTAGAATCTTTGGACATATTGAAAACGGTGTGATTGTTCCATCAACTAGCCCTGTTATTACAACACAGTGTATCAGAGTCCCTGTATTATATGGTCACACAGCAGCAACATTTGTACGTTTTAAGAAAGATCCTACAAAGGAAGAACTTATTGAGAAACTTGTGAATTTTGCTGGAAAGCCACAAGAGTTGGGGCTTCCAAGCGCACCAAAGCAGTTCATTCAGTATCTTGAGGAAGATGATCGCCCTCAGATTGCCAAGGATGTTTATTATGAAGGCGGAATGGGTGTTTCTATAGGAAGACTTCGTAAGGATACATTATACGATTGGAAGTTTGTTGGTCTGTCACACAATACTCTTAGAGGAGCAGCAGGCGGAGCAGTTGAATGTGCAGAACTTCTTAAGGCTCTTGGATATATTCAGGCTAAATAAAAAGATTGGCAAAAAACATAGTATGTAATGTGATTTTGCGGTATAATAAGCTAGTTCGTGTAAGTTAAATTATGCGGACTAGCTTTTAATTATATTAATTGGGAGGATCTTCATATGATCACATTACAACTCGTTATTGTATCATTAATTGCAGAAATGCCATTTATAGGCAAAACTTTTAGTGTTTTTGATGTTGCTCTTATCGGGTTTATTACAATTGTATTAAGGCTACTTTGTAAGAAGCTTTTAAAGGTGAGAGGACTTGCGAACGCAATATCTTTTTCTTTATCACTTGTTACAGCAGCAGTTCCAATGATGCTATATATGTACAGTCATGCTAAAAGCGGTTTAGATTATACAACAGGTTCTAACATAGCTATCATTATTGTTTGTGCTATAACTGGTCTTGTATTCTGGAAAATAGTTAATCCATGGTATTATAAGACTGTTGACAAAAATGCAGTAACAGGTAATTTGTTCCCATATTTTGAGAAAAATGTTGTATCACTTCTTATTTATGGTTTCATTGAACTTCTTCCTGCAACAGCATTTGTTTTGTATTCCTGGTATAGTTACGCTGGACATTTTTCGGTGAAATCTCTTGGAGGAGTTGTTGCAGCTAATATTTTATGGATGATTCTATTCGTAGTATTTATAAAGGTTTCCAAGACTAATCATCCAGGCGCAGTAATAGAAAAGTCCAAGGATATGTACAGCGACAAGATTGAAAAAGAAACAGAAACACGTTTCGAAGTAAGTCTTAAAGGGAAAAATTTAGTTGTTCTTGAAACTTTGAAAATTGTGGTTCTTTATAGCGCGTTTGTAGTTATAGGTCTTTATTATGATAAGATTCATAATGATGGAAGCAGAGTATTTGTAAATACCTTGGGTCTTATGATTGTAGCAGTATTTGTATTAATTGCTATTGCTGCATATCTTCATGACAGAATAACTCTTCGTATCATTGTGAACAAGAATCGTTTTGGTATTCACCGTTTTCTTGATGAAAGAGCTGTTGTGGATGAGAAAAATATGGGTTCTTATGAAGAGTTAAAGAATAAAGATTTAAGTCTTTATTATAATGGGAAGAAACTTATTGTTAACCGCTATTATACTAACGCTGATAAGCTCCTTTCTTACATTCAGAACCATACAAAAATAGAAAAGTATTCAGATGCAATGAAGCGTCTTGAAAAGTATAATAACAAAAATAAGTTTTCGTTTTTTAAGAAGAAAGAAAAGTCTTCCGAAAAGAAAAATAAAAAAGCAGCTATCCTCTGAAATTGAGTAGGACAGTAAAAAAAGCTGTGCCAGAAGCGACACAGCTTTTTGTGCGTTTAAAGATAAAAAGGTTATAACTATATGATATATAAAAGTGTTTACATAGCAGAAAAACCAAGTGTTGCCCAAGCTTTTGGAACAGCACTTGAGCACGCAGGTAATGAGAAATACCAAAAGAAGGATGGATATTGGGAATCTGAAAATGCCATTATTACATGGTGTGTTGGTCATTTGGTTACAATGAGTTATCCTGAAGCATATGATGAAAAGTTTGCCCGATGGTCTATGGATACTATTCCATTTATACCTACTGAATTTAAATACGAAGTAATTGGCAATGTAAAAAAACAGTTTAATATAGTATCTGGTCTACTTAATCGTGAAGATGTAAATACAATATATATTTGCACTGACTCAGGACGTGAGGGAGAATATATTTACAGACTTGTTGATAAACAAGCCAAAGTTCACGACAAAGTCAGAAAAAGAGTATGGATAGATTCTCAGACTGAAGAAGAGATAATGCGAGGTATAAAAGAAGCCAAAGATGATTCTTTTTATGATAATCTTGGTGCCGCAGCATATCTTAGAGCTAAAGAAGATTATTTGATGGGAATAAATTTTTCACGAGCATTAACGCTTCGATATGGATATAATATTAAGACTTTTCTAAATGCGCCAAAAGGTGTAATATCAGTGGGACGTGTAATGACCTGCGTTCTTGGAATCGTTGTGGATAGGGAAAGAGAAATTCGTAATTTTGTTGAAACATCTTTTTATAGAGTATTGGCATCTGTCCAGATTGCAGGCAGAACTACTGACGCAGAGTGGAAAGTTGGAGAAAGTAGTAAATATTACCAGTCACCTCTTTTATATTCCGAAAAAGGATTCAAAGAAGAAAAAGATGCACTAAAACTTATAGAGTACTGTAAAAATTCATGCAATCCATTGCAATTAAAGGTAGCCAAAGTAGAAAGAAAAAAAGAGACTAAGAATGCTCCTTTATTGTATAATCTTGCAGAATTACAAAATGATTGTTCCAGATTTTTTAAAATAAATCCTGATGAGACACTTGCGATAGCTCAGGAATTGTATGAGAAAAAGCTTACAACATATCCCAGAACAGACGCTAGAGTATTATCATCTGCTATATGTAAAGTCATAGACAAGAATATTTCAGGACTTACATCATATGAGCCTGCTGGAATATATGCCAAGGCTATTCTTGCGCATAAGTCTTATAAGGGAATAGAGAAGACTAAATACTGTAATGATAAAGCAATAACAGATCACTATGCTATTATTCCTACAGGGCAGGGACTTTCAGCACTTTCAGGATGTTCTGCTACTACCAGAAAAGTGTATGAATGTATTGTCAGGCGTTTTCTTGCTGTATTTTATCCATCTGCAGAATATCAGAAAGTTAGTCTTTCTTTGTCACTTCAGCTAAACGAAAGCTACCAGTTAGACGATGGAAGCTCTAAGTTTTATATAGAGAATTTTTACAGTAATTTTAAAGTGCTTGCTGCCAAAGGATATCTTCATGTAATGGATTATTCTTTTTTCAAGAAAAAGGAAAAAGAAGATGATGAGAACATAAACTCTAATTCAGAAGATCAGATGACCGATGAAGCATTTTTTGAGGAATTAAAAAAAGTTAAAAAAGGTGATTTGCTTCCTGTTAATGAAATGGGAATAAAGGAAGGTAAGACATCACCTCCAAAGCGTTATAATTCTGGAAGTATGATTTTGACTATGGAAAATGCAGGTCAGTTTATAGAGGATGAAGAACTTCGTTCTCAGATAAAAGGATCGGGTATTGGAACGTCAGCTACAAGAGCTGGAATACTTACAAAACTTTTTGCTATTCATTATCTTAGCTTGAATAAAAAGACTCAGATAATAACACCAACACAGCTTGGAGAAATGGTTTATGAAACGGTTGCGGTTTCAATGAAACCAATGCTTAACCCTGCGCTTACAGCGTCCTGGGAAAAAGGTTTAACAGGAGTTGCAATGGGGGAAATATCTGAACAGGAGTATATGCAAAAGTTAGATGATTTTGTTACTAGAAGAACGAACAGTGTAAAAGGTGATAATTATGAGAAAAAAAATTACCTTATGGCTAGATACAGAGAAATAGCAGAGTTTTATCCTGCAAAGAATTCAAATACAAAGTCCTCAGCTTCAAAGTCATCTTCTGCAAAGACATCAAAAAAATGATATAAGGTGACAAAAAAGTTTTAGGTAAAAATGTTTAAATGATAAAAATCTTATGAGAAAGGATATTAAAATGATTGAATCCTATACTATCGAACAAATGTATGATTTAAGTCAGACAATTGCAGCACAGTTGTTTGACGGTGCAACTTACCCATGGGAGGTTTTACCCAAAATTAAAGATTTTATTGCTAATCTTGGTCCAACACTTCCAAAGGATAAGTTTGAGCAAAGAGGAGAGCACGTGTGGGTTGCCAAAAGTGCAACAGTATTTGATAGTGCTTATATTGGAGATTATTGCATTATCGATGAAGAAGCTGAGGTCAGACAGTGTGCGTTTATTCGTGGAAATGCAATTGTAGGAAAGGGTGCCGTTGTAGGTAACTCAACTGAGCTAAAAAATGTTGTACTTTTTAATAAGGTACAGGTTCCTCACTATAATTATGTTGGAGATTCTATTCTTGGAAACTTTGCTCACATGGGAGCTGGTTCTATAACATCTAATGTTAAGAGTGACAAGAAGCTTGTAGTAATTAAAGATGGCGAAGAAAAAATCGAAACAGGACTTAAGAAAATCGGTGCAATGCTTGGCGATAACGTTGAAGTCGGATGTAACAGTGTTCTTAATCCGGGTACAGTTATTGGAAGATGGACTAACATCTATCCTACAAGCTGTGTTAGAGGATGTATTCCTGCAAATCACATTTATAAAGATGCTGACCACATTGTTGAAAAAAAGATTCAAGATAATGATTAATTCTTAACTAAAAACAAGTGTTGTTATTTTTTTAACGTAAAGGTATAGATTTTTTGCTCAAAGTGTGGCAAAATATCTATGACTGAGTGCAGATTTCTAAAACATTAAAATTTTTATGTTTATTTCGAATCTGAACTTGGCTCATTCGGCGAAGAACATCTGTTCATACACAAGTATTTGAAATAGTTGTTCGTAAAAAACGAAAGGAGATTTCAGATGATTTACACAAAGAAAGTCGAAGATATGTGCAAGGTTCATCAGGACGTGCATCACGGCGCTGCACCGATTCCTGAAGAAGCAAAGTGGGTACAGGCCAAAGAGATCAAGGATATTAGTGGTTTCACACATGGTATTGGTTGGTGTGCTCCTCAGCAGGGTTGTTGTAAGCTTTCCCTTAACGTTAAGGAAGGTGTTATTAAGGAAGCACTCGTTGAGACAATCGGTTGCTCTGGTATGACACAGTCTGCTGCTATGGCTGGCGAAATTCTTCCAGGTCTTACAGTTCTGGAAGCTTTGAATACAGATCTTGTATGTGATGCTATTAACACAGCAATGAGAGAATTATTCCTTCAGATTGTTTACGGACGTTCACAGTCAGCATTCTCTGAAGATGGTCTTGCTATCGGTGCTGGTTTGGAAGACCTTGGTAAGGGATTCCGTTCTCAGGTAGGTACAATCTACTCAACACAGGAGAAGGGACCTCGTTACCTTGAGATGACAGATGGTTACATCACAGAGCTTGGCCTTGATAAGGATGACAATATCATTGGTTATAAGTTCGTTAACTTCGGTAAGATGATGGATTTCATCAAGAAGGGTGATGACGTAACAACTGCATTTGATAAGGCTAAGGGACAGTATGGTCGTATTGATGATGCTGTTAAATTTATCGATCCTAGAAAAGATTGATTTTTCCCTGAATAACCGTAATACGATAATTAATGGAGGAAAATAGAATGGCTGACGAGAATATCTTATTTGAGTCAAAAGAAAGACGTTATGATAAAATAATCGAAGTCCTTAATGGCTATGGCATTTCTTCAATGGAAGAAGCTAAGAAGATCACAGAAGATGCTGGTCTTAATGTATATGACCTTGTAAAGGGTGTACAGCCAATTTGCTTCGAGAACGCTTGCTGGGCTTATACAGTAGGTGCTGCTATCGCAATCAAGAAGGGTTGCCGCAAGGCTTCTGAAGCTGCTGCTGCAATCGGAGAAGGACTTCAGAGCTTCTGTATCCCTGGTTCTGTTGCTGATCAGCGTAAGGTTGGTCTTGGACATGGTAACCTTGGAAAGATGCTTCTTGAGGAAGATACAGAGTGTTTCGCATTCCTTGCTGGTCACGAGTCATTCGCAGCAGCTGAGGGTGCTATCGGTATTGCTACAAAGGCTAACAAAGTTCGTCAGAAGCCTCTTCGTGTTATCCTTAATGGTCTTGGAAAGGATGCTGCAAAGATCATTTCCAGAATTAATGGTTTCACATTCGTTGAGACAAAGATGGATTACCACACAGATGAACTTCAGATTGTAAGCGAGACTCCTTATTCAGAAGGACCTCGTGCTGCAGTTAAGTGCTATGGCGCTAACGACGTTCGTGAAGGTGTTAAAATCATGTGGCATGAGAATGTAGATGTATCTATCACTGGTAACTCTACAAATCCTACAAGATTCCAGCACCCAGTTGCAGGAACATATAAGAAGGAAAGAATCGAAGCAGGAAAGAAGTACTTCTCAGTTGCTTCTGGTGGTGGTACAGGTCGTACACTTCACCCAGATAACATGGCAGCTGGTCCAGCTTCCTATGGTATGACAGATACTCTTGGACGTATGCACTCTGATGCTCAGTTTGCTGGTTCTTCATCTGTACCTGCTCACGTTGAAATGATGGGTCTTATCGGAATGGGTAACAACCCGATGGTTGGTGCTACAGTTTCTCTTGCTGTTTCTATCGAAGAAGCTGCAAAAGCTGGTAAGTTCTAATTTTTCATTTTTTCTGAAAATAAAAGAGGTTTCCCGAGGCTATATTGCAGCGGAGGGAAACCTTTTTTATGTTCTTTTGAAGTTTGATTGTACAAATGATAAGACATATGCTCTAAGGTAATCTGTTTAATTAATTATAGGTTATTGTTTTCATCAGGAAAATCAATAACCGTACCAGACCAAAATTTGTCGTTAAGAGAAATTTTGTCCTGCGAATCAGGATTCTTGCTGATGATTATCATAAATCTCAGCAAGAAGTCATACCTTTTAGTAGCCAAGAGATGCTATGAGATCCTTGGTGGATACTATTTCTGTCAGTTTATCTATATTACTTCCTGTAAAGAATAATCCTTCATCAATATTTCCTTTAACAGCTTCTATAAGTGCATGCGTAATGCAGAACGGAACATCTGTGACGTTACATGTTTTGATACAGCGAGAACACTTAGTTGGAGGAATTCTTTTTTCTGTTTCAAGTCTTTTTATTAGGTTGGTTTCAATTGCACGTCCGGGCATGCCAACAGGACTATGTATTATTTTAACGTCTTCTTTTTTTGAATTGATCAGGATTTTTTTGAAAGCAGTAGAGGCATCACATTCTTTTGTTGCAATAAATCTTGTTGCCATCTGAACACCCTCAGCACCTTTACTTAAAGCTTTTTGGATATCTTCTTTACTCCAAATTCCTCCGGCGAGAAATACAGGTATTTCTCTTCCTGCAGCTTGTACAAAAGGTTTTAATTCATCGATTACATTTTTTAATATATCAAAAACGTCAGGGCAACTACCTGATAAAAGATCTTCTTCTTTGAATCCAAGATGACCACCAGCTTTAGGTCCTTCTAAAACGACAAAATCAGGATATCGTTTATAACTCCTTTCCCATTTTCTAGCGATGAGCTTAATGGTTCTGCCACTTGAAACAATAGGGGCAATTAGTGCGGAACCTTCGGGAACATATTCAGGTAATTCAAGCGGAAGACCCGCGCCTGAAATGACAGCATCTATACCAGAGCTTACAGCTGTTTTAACAGCCTCTGCATACTGTCTTGTAGCAACCATGGCATTAACAGCGATAAGTCCATGTCCTTCCGATAATCTGTTGGCTTCTTTTATTTCATTTTTTAGAGCTCTTAGATTAGCTTCTTCTGGTGCTTTATCAAAATCCGGTTCTCTATAACCACAGTCTGCAGTGCTGATAGAACCAACACCTCCGCATTTTGCTACAGCTCCTGCCAGTCTTTCTAATGAGACACCTACGCCCATTCCTCCCTGAATAATAGGAATAGACTGAATTTTGTTTCTTATTTTTAGCAAACTCATGTCATTTCCTTTCATAAAAAAATATAATTAAATTGTTTGTACCATAATCAAGAATATACTTACACGACCTTTGTGTCAATGGCTTTAATTAAAAAAATTAAAAGTATGACTTCTTGTCAACTTCATTCAGAAACTCGCATTTACTGCGAGTTTCGTGAGAACAAAAGTCAAG
>NZ_AUKC01000013.1 GCF_000424545.1 Butyrivibrio sp. NC3005
CATAAAAGTTTATAACTTTTTATAAGTTTTCAGTAACGGGTATTAGTAATGTTAAAAGGAAAAAATGTTTTATTATGTGTCAGTAGTTCAGTTGCAGCATATAAGGCTGCGGAGCTTTGTTCTCTTTTGGTGAAAGCTCATGCAAATGTTAATGTGATAATGACTGAAAATGCCACGAAGTTTATTTCACCTATAACCTTTGAATCGCTTACACATAATAGAACAGTTGTAGATACATTTGATAGAAATCACTCTTATGAAATCGAACATATCGCACTTGCTGATCTGTCAGATGTAGTAATGGTAGCGCCGGCAACAGCGAACGTTATTGCCAAACTTGCAAACGGACTGGCAGATGATATGCTTTCGACTACCGTTCTTGCATGTAACTGCCCTAAAATCGTGGCACCGGCTATGAATACCAAAATGTACGAGAATCCTATAACAACTGATAATATTGAAAAGCTAAGGCATTACGGATTCGAAGTAATAGAACCATGTAGTGGACATCTTGCCTGTGGTGCAACAGGAAAAGGAAAGTTGCCTGCTCCGGAAGATTTGTTTGAAAGCATTGTGCATGCTATAAGTCACGAAAAAGATCTGGCTGGGAAAAATATTCTGATTACAGCTGGTCCTACCAGAGAATCAATAGACCCTGTAAGATATATAACTAATCATTCAACAGGAAAAATGGGATATGCTATTGCAAAGGCAGCAGCATATAGAGGAGCAAATGTTACCCTTGTTTCAGGACCTGTTGATTTGAAAAAACCATCCTATGTTAACATTGTAGATATCGTTACAGCTAGAGAGATGTTCGAAGAAGTTACAGCAAGATCTAACGATATGGATATAATCATTAAAGCTGCCGCAGTAGCAGACTATAGGCCTATTACAATTGCAGATGACAAAATAAAGAAAAGCGATGATGAACTTTCTATAAAATTGGAACGAACAGATGATATACTGAAATTTCTAGGAGAACATAAGAAGGAAAATCAGTTTTTATGCGGATTTTCAATGGAAACAAAAGATATGCTGGAAAATTCCAGAAAGAAACTTGTTAAGAAAAATCTGGATATGATAGCTGCTAATAATGTCAAAGTAAAAGGTGCAGGATTCGGAGTCGAGACAAATGTCCTTACACTTATCACAAAAGACAAGGAAAAACAGTTGCCTTTAATGAGTAAGTTCGATGCTGCAAATGTTCTTTTGGATGAAATAATAGTTGATTCTAGGATAAAGTAAAAAGAGATTGAAGGCTGAATTCGTGAGATTATTTGGAGAATAGTATGCTTAGCTTGAAATAAATATATCTATCTGAGCTGATTATCTTTACGGCAATCTTAACCAGTTTCAAACGGATTGTATCTACACATTGCTTCCTCATGGAAGAGCACAGAGCCAGCCGTTTAAACCAATTGAATATGTTGTAAGCAAGTGCATGGACCTAAAGGCGGTTTGCATTGGCGAGTTTTGAGTGGTTACATACAGCCCCAAAATTAAATCCGTTCTTGCTCTCCTTTATGAAGTTCTCCATGTTTCCTCGACATTTTAAAGACACCCCCTCTTGGTTTATTCCAAGTTCCAATCTGATAAAAAAACTCACCATATCTTCACCTTCTTGTTTGCCTAAAGATTGAATCATCGGTAAGTTCATTTGCGCAGTTATCCTCATAGTATGATGAGAAAATTTGGTAGATGACTTTCAAAAGATTTTCATCGTCCTTGTGAGTCATATGGCCTGAAAAACCATTGGTATGAAATATGCTGCCTATCAGCTTATCAAAGTGAAGTTTGCTGATGAATTCTTTTATTAGAAGAAGATCAGCATCGGAGGATAAATCGCCTTCATCAAAATTTAATTTAAAAAGCTTATTGCTTTCTAAGGTTGTATACTCATCAATTAGATATATGAAGCCTCTTCTTTGTTATGTTTTTGGATTCGACACCTAAAATTTTAACAGAATTGAGGCTTTATTAATACCCCTTAAACTTCACTTATTGGGTAAAGGAAACATCCGATATAGAATATGTGTGTTTGTATGAGGAGGTATATATATGTATTATCAGAATTTAACAAAAAAGTATCCAGTGAGCAAAACTATTAGGAATGAATTGATTCCTATTGGGAAAACATTAGAAAATATTCGTAAGAATAATATTTTGGAATCTGATGTGAAGAGAAAACAGGATTACGAACATGTTAAAGGGATTATGGATGAATATCATAAACAGCTTATAAATGAGGCTTTGGATAATTATATGTTACCAAGCCTTAATCAGGCTGCAGAAATTTATTTAAAGAAGCATGTTGATGTGGAGGACAGAGAAGAGTTTAAAAAAACTCAGGATTTATTAAGGAGAGAAGTTACTGGTCGATTAAAGGAACATGAGAATTATACTAAGATAGGTAAGAAAGATATATTAGATTTATTAGAGAAATTACCGTCTATATCTGAGGAGGACTATAATGCATTGGAGAGTTTTAGGAATTTTTATACCTATTTTACAAGTTACAATAAAGTAAGAGAAAATCTTTATTCTGATGAGGAAAAGTCATCTACGGTTGCATATCGATTGATAAATGAGAATTTACCAAAGTTTTTGGATAATATAAAGAGTTATGCTTTTGTAAAAGCAGCTGGTGTATTGGCAGATTGTATAGAAGAAGAGGAACAAGATGCTCTTTTTATGGTTGAGACATTTAATATGACCTTAACACAAGAAGGAATTGATATGTATAATTACCAAATTGGAAAGGTCAATTCAGCTATTAATTTATATAATCAGAAGAATCATAAAGTAGAGGAATTTAAGAAAATCCCAAAGATGAAAGTATTATATAAGCAGATTTTATCTGACAGGGAAGAAGTGTTTATTGGTGAATTCAAAGATGATGAAACATTACTGTCATCTATCGGGGCATATGGAAATGTATTGATGACATATTTAAAATCAGAAAAGATAAATATATTTTTTGATGCATTAAGAGAGTCCGAAGGAAAGAACGTTTATGTGAAAAATGATTTATCGAAAACAACTATGTCAAATATTGTGTTTGGAAGTTGGAGTGCTTTTGATGAATTATTGAATCAGGAATATGATTTAGCGAATGAGAATAAAAAGAAAGATGATAAGTACTTTGAGAAACGTCAAAAAGAATTAAAAAAGAATAAGAGCTATACATTAGAACAGATGTCGAATCTTTCAAAAGAAGATATAAGTCCAATTGAGAATTATATTGAGAGAATTTCGGAAGATATTGAAAAGATATGTATCTACAATGGTGAATTTGAAAAGATTGTAGTTAATGAGCATGATAGTAGTAGAAAATTGTCAAAGAATATAAAAGCTGTAAAAGTAATTAAAGACTACTTGGATTCTATTAAAGAGTTAGAGCATGATATCAAACTTATTAATGGAAGCGGACAAGAATTAGAAAAGAATTTAGTTGTCTATGTTGGTCAAGAGGAAGCGCTAGAACAATTAAGACCGGTGGATTCTTTGTATAATCTGACAAGAAACTATTTGACAAAAAAACCATTTTCTACAGAGAAGGTAAAGTTAAATTTTAATAAATCAACACTATTGAATGGCTGGGATAAGAATAAAGAAACAGATAATTTAGGAATATTGTTTTTTAAGGATGGAAAATACTATTTGGGTATTATGAATACAACTGCAAATAAAGCATTTGTGAATCCGCCAGCGGCAAAAACAGAGAATGTTTTTAAAAAAGTGGATTATAAGTTGTTACCAGGTTCTAATAAGATGCTTCCGAAAGTGTTTTTTGCTAAATCTAATATTGGATACTATAATCCATCTACAGAGCTTTATTCTAATTATAAGAAGGGTACGCATAAAAAAGGACCAAGTTTTTCTATAGATGATTGCCATAATTTGATTGATTTCTTCAAAGAATCTATTAAAAAGCATGAAGATTGGTCGAAATTTGGATTTGAGTTTTCTGATACAGCTGATTATAGAGATATTAGTGAATTCTACCGTGAAGTTGAAAAGCAAGGTTATAAATTAACTTTTACCGATATAGATGAATCATATATTAATGATTTGATTGAAAAAAATGAATTGTATTTGTTTCAGATATATAATAAAGATTTTTCTGAGTATAGTAAGGGTAAACTTAATTTACATACATTGTATTTTATGATGCTTTTCGATCAGAGGAATCTAGATAATGTAGTATATAAGTTAAATGGAGAGGCTGAAGTCTTTTACCGTCCTGCGTCTATTGCTGAAAACGAACTGGTTATTCATAAAGCTGGAGAAGGGATTAAGAATAAGAACCCAAATAGGGCAAAAGTAAAAGAAACAAGTACGTTTTCGTATGATATCGTAAAAGATAAGAGATATAGTAAGTATAAATTTACACTTCATATACCAATTACAATGAATTTTGGTGTGGATGAGGTAAGAAGATTTAATGATGTTATAAATAACGCGCTAAGAACGGATGATAATGTAAACGTTATTGGTATAGATCGTGGCGAAAGAAATCTATTATACGTTGTTGTTATTAATTCCGAAGGAAAAATTCTAGAACAGATATCATTAAATTCGATTATTAACAAGGAGTATGATATTGAAACAAATTATCATGCATTATTAGATGAAAGGGAAGACGATAGGAATAAAGCGCGTAAAGATTGGAATACAATTGAGAATATTAAAGAATTAAAAACAGGATATCTGAGCCAAGTTGTAAATGTGGTTGCAAAACTTGTTTTAAAATATAATGCAATTATTTGCCTAGAGGATTTGAATTTTGGCTTTAAAAGAGGGAGACAAAAAGTTGAAAAACAGGTGTACCAAAAGTTTGAGAAAATGCTTATAGAAAAGCTTAATTATCTTGTGATAGATAAGAGTAGGGAGCAAGTTTCTCCAGAGAAAATGGGTGGTGCGCTTAATGCTTTACAATTAACATCTAAGTTTAAAAGTTTTGCAGAATTAGGAAAGCAAAGTGGCATAATTTATTATGTCCCAGCGTATCTAACAAGTAAAATTGATCCGACAACAGGATTTGTTAATCTGTTTTATATTAAGTATGAAAATATTGAAAAAGCAAAGCAATTTTTTGATGGGTTTGATTTTATTAGGTTCAATAAGAAAGATGATATGTTTGAATTTAGCTTCGATTATAAGTCTTTTACACAAAAGGCTTGTGGTATTCGCAGTAAATGGATTGTTTACACTAATGGAGAAAGAATAATAAAGTATCCTAATCCTGAAAAGAATAATTTGTTTGATGAAAAAGTAATTAATGTTACAGATGAAATAAAAGGCTTGTTTAAACAATATAGGATTCCGTATGAAAATGGAGAGGATATAAAGGAAATAATTATTTCTAAAGCTGAAGCTGACTTTTATAAAAGGTTATTTAGATTATTACATCAGACTCTTCAGATGAGAAATAGTACTTCAGATGGAACAAGGGATTATATAATATCGCCAGTAAAAAATGATAGAGGCGAATTTTTCTGTTCAGAGTTTTCAGAAGGTACTATGCCTAAAGATGCAGATGCAAATGGGGCTTATAATATAGCCAGAAAGGGCCTTTGGGTATTGGAACAGATAAGACAAAAAGATGAAGGTGAAAAGGTTAATTTGTCAATGACTAATGCAGAATGGCTTAAATATGCGCAATTACATTTGTTATAAGGAAAGCATGTAAAATGGAAGATGCTATACTCATTACTGAATTAAACGATTTTATATTTTGCCCGGTTTCTATCTATTTTCATAAAATGTATAAGGAAATGGATAGAATGATCTATCAGAATACAGATCAAATAAATGGGACTGCCGCTCATAAGACTGTTGATGATGGAACATATTCATCAAGTAAAGATATTTTGACAGGATTGGATGTGTATTGCGAGAAATATATTAGGGATTGAAGGTAATGCGGCAAAAGTATACTTTGCACGAATTTTTGACAATGTAAATTGGAAAAGACGGCAGCCAAGAATTAAATTTGATTATATAAACAGTCTTTTGGATATTGGATATACAATTTTGTTTAATTTTATAGAGTGTATTTTGAGTGTATATGATTTTGATGTATATCAAGGTGTTCTTCATACGAATTTTTATATGAGAAAGTCGTTAGTGTGTGATTTGATGGAGCCGTTTAGACCGATTATAGATTGGCGTATTAGGAAAGGAATTAATTTAGGACAGTTTAAAAAGGATGATTTCGTTTTGGTTGGTCAGCAATGGCAATTGGAATATAAGAAATCAAATGTTTATTCAATGATTTTTCTTGAAGATTTATTGAATAATAAGGAATGTATTTTTCTATATTTAAGAAGTTATTATCGAGCGTTTATGAAAGGGAAAGATTCTAGTGAGTTTCCATTGTTTGATATTAATTCTAGTGATGTCTCATTATTATCGGGGGAGATATGATTATAATTAGTTATGATATTTCGGATGATAAGTTAAGAACGAGATTTTCGAAGTATTTGTCTCGTTTTGGTCATAGAATACAGTATTCTGTATTTGAAATTGATAATAGTGAAAAGATTCTTAATAATATAATGGCAGACATATCTAATAGATATGAGAAAAAGTTTTCTCAGGAAGACAGCGTTATTATCTTTGTTTTATCGAAGTCGTGTAAAACAATCAGGTATGGATATGCTAAAAATGAGGAAAAAGATTTAATAATGATAACGTGAGTGCAAACCTTTAACTTAATTAATAAATATATGGTGCTAAGTGAAGAAAAAGTGGTTTTGATTATAAAAAGTATTAAAAGAATAATGTTTAAGCTCAGTGATTATTGTTAATTGTGACAGTGTACGAGCTTAGTACTTATAAAGAATTTCTACTATTGTAGATTGCTCAGGAATGCTCTCTATAAGATTATGCTTAGTACTTATAAAGAATTTCTACTATTGTAGATGGAGTTGGGGTCTCCTGTGCACTTGTGTGCTTAGTACTTATAAAGAATTTCTACTATTGTAGATTAAAAACTCATTCATATTTTCTCACTTTGCTTAGTACTTATAAAGAATTTCTACTATTGTAGATCCAACGGCTTATATAAGGGGGATGTGCTTAGTACTTATAAAGAGTCTTAACTATCGTAGATTAATAGGAATGGGTGACACTTAATGTGTTTTAGATAGAAGAAATTCTTGATAAAAATGGTTGGAATAAATATAAGACTAATGGTGAATTTATGAGATCAGTAGTCAATAAGGGCGTAAAAGAAGTAAACGATTTTACCATCTTTGAAGGTGAAAATTGACTTAGATAAGGACGGGAAATCTGTAAAAGGTATATATTTTTATGTGTCAGAGAAAGAAGAAAATGATTATGATTATGATATTGTACAAGGAATAAAACAAGAACTGACGAGCGAAGAGAAGAATGCTGTTCTGGATGAGGTAGCAGGTAAACTGATAGCGACTTTTAAATATACAGGGATAAAAGATATATGTGATTATGCTGGCTATCAAGATATAAAAAATTAAGCCTTTTATAAAGTGTGTTATTTTTTGAAAAAATAGAGGATGATGCTGAAAGAACATCAGTGAAAAGAATTGTAGGGAAATTGAATACAAGTTTTTTATCAATTTTTTGATAAAGATAAGGAAACATAACGAATAGGTATTCTTATAAATAAATTTAATTGTAAAGGAGCAATAGAGTTATTTCTTTAGCTTCTTTTTTTAAAATAAAATATTTTGCTAGATAAATTTATTTCTTATTTAAAAATTCTCTATATTAAAAATGAATCAGTTGATGAAGACTTAGTAGTCAAGATAAATTTACCAAGGGAGGAAAAGTTAAATGGATAGTAGTGCAAATTATTTTTTAACAAACGTAAAGGAATTATATAGAGAGCGAAAATTTGAATTACTATTTGTTCAACAGAGATTATGCTTAGATTCATGCTGATATGATTTATGGTAATGCCTATATTCGTGTTTACGAGTAAAGTGAGATATTAGGATTTGATGTTGTGACTGAAATCGGGAGACTATAGAAATGATACAAAGCTTAATATTAGGATTACTAAGTATACTATATCATCAATCCATATCTAATTAATAAAGGTATGAAAAAATAAAGAGTTCGTAAAAATGATAAGTAATGGTTGAAAACAGTTAATCAGTTCTTTTTTATGATAAAATCTTAGAAATATGAATGAAAGGAAAAGATAGATATGCTTAAAACATTAGAAGTATGTTTTGCTTCTGTTTTATTTATTGTTCTAATAGTAATTAACCTTTTTTATAATAATCAAAAAGGTTGCAAAATTCTTGAAACACTTAAAAATCTGTTGGAAAAGTTTCTGAAGTGTTTCAAAAAAATTTTGAATAGTTATACAAAAATATATAACATAGATGATAATAAAACAGGTGATAATAAAACTTGGAAACGTGTATGTGTTGTTTATGCTATTTTGTTTTTGGTATTTATTTTGTTGGTTTCTTTCTCCACTTCCATTGAAGCAAGTGATAATAAAGCTATAGTACTTGTTACCACGATAGTTTGTTTTATTGTTTTGTTTCTTTTATCATTTTCTATTTTTGGAATTTTATTTGCATCGATTTCTTGGTTTATTGATTTTTATGGAAATAATGAAAACAAGTACAGTAAGATTATATTTAGTATATCTGTAAGTATGGTTTTATTTGTGTTATTTGCTTTTTTATATCCAGATATTTTTTATTCACATAATAAATTTTTAGCTTATGTATTCCTAGCAGGAACTATTACTTTCTATTTAAGAATTATTGAATTGTTGTTTATAATGATAAAAAACCCATTTAATGCTGTGAATAGTAATGACGATAAAAAGTCAGAACAGAGTGATGAACTCAAAAAAACAGAGCGAAGTCTAAAACGAATTATAATATCATCAATCACTATTGTAATAATGATGATATTGGATCTTTTTTTTATGACATTAGGAGTAAATTGTATATGTAATAATGCTTATACTTTTGGTACAAGTAAAAAACACATTATTATACAATTGTTCTATTATACAATTATTTCATTCACGACAATTGGATATGGAGATGTAGTTCCTCAACATCTTTGCAGTCAGATTTTGGCTAGTCTAATTTCAATATCTAGTGTTTTGTGTTTAATTATTTTTATTGGTTCTTTATTCTCGCATAATATTTTTATTAACGAAGAAAAAGCAAGCAAAAGTTAAGATAAAACCTGTATACGAGGATGCTTAATTAGGTTTTTACAAATGATAAAAATTATCATTATCAATACTTGTTTTACTTCTCATTTTTGACTATACTAGTGTTTTGTTAGTAAGAGCTAACATCAAACATAGGAGGTTTGCGATGAGGAGAGGGAATAAAAAATTGTTTTATTCAGTAGGGCTGGCAGCTGCATTGTCTGTTTCTGTGATGTTCACACCACTTGGAATGGAGAATGTCAGTGCCAAGGAGCAAGTTGTACTCCACAAAGAAGAGAGCGTTTCTTTGGAAACTGGGCAGACAGCACTTCTTGAGTGTGAGAGAGCTTATGGCTACAGCGATTATGACATTAGCTGGTCATTTGACAAGGAAGGAATCGTTAGTATTGTAAGCAGTGATGATGGTAACACATATGATTCCTATACTAATGCTGTGATAAAGGCTGAACATGCAGGAAAGACAACAGTTACTATGCATGCTGACTATCATGGAATGTGGTCATATGATGAAAAGTTCGAAGTTGAAGTAACAGGTGATTCTTCTGATGACAATGGAAATAGTGAAGAAGAGAAAGAAGACACCAAAAATCTTTATATCCGATTAGTTGGAAGTTTTAATCACAAGATGGTTGGCGAGCAGGATGTTGATACTGTTTCTAGTGCAACACATGTAAGCTACAAAAGTGACGATGTGAATGCTGTTAAACTTGAGGCAGCACTTGTTGACAAGGATACTGCAAGAGACGACATCAGCGAGGATGCATGGCATTCTTTGAGCTATTTTGAAAAAAGTGAAGATGCTGTAAAAATAAATCCGGATCATACAAAGACCAAAATTGATATTTGTCCTCAGTGTCCGGGTGTTGAGGCATCATATAATGTTTGGGATGGAACAGTTATTCTTAAAGGAACTCCGCAAAAAGAAGGTAACTATAAGGTGTCTGTTACATTTACAGATACTGAAAATAGAACCGCAGTAAGTAACGAAGTTGATTTTCATGTTTATGCTCAAAGCGAAAAACTAATCGATAATTTGAAGTATGAAAACTGTACCAAGACACCAGATGGAAAATACATTTATGATCAGACATCATGGTATATGCCTGATCTTGGTGAAAGTACAGTTAAAGTGCCAAAGGATATAAAAGCCTGGTTTGGTTCTCATGAAATGGGAACATACGGTGAACTCGGAAAGGCGATTTCTCTTACTAATGGAGAGCAGCCTACTCAGACTCTTATAATTCCCAAAGGTGCCAATCTTACTATGGTAAATATGCGCGTTCATAGTAGCGTTAAGATTATCGTAGAAAAAGGTGCAAAATTTTCAATCAGACAGTCTACATTAGAGGGAATAGTAGATGTAAAAAAAGGCGCATCAATTTCTGTTGATTACATTGATTATGGTGAAGATAAGGGATTTATCTATGGTTCTGCTGTAAATGGACAGATAAGACTTCATGATGGCGCAACTATAGAAAATGCAAGAATTATTTCTCACACGAATTTTTCTCAAAGAGATGATTTTAACAGGAAAAACAGTGAACCTGTAGTTAAAGTTGATGGAAAAGTTAATGTTAAAGGAGATGTTTACATATTGGCAGATGAAGCAGCCGATTATGGTGTTGGCCAAAAAGCTTTATATGTAAAAGGCTCTTTGAACGTCCCAGAAGGCTCTACTTTGGCAGTATATGGTGGCGGAAGATCTCAGCTTTCTTCTAAAGGCGGAGATGCCATTACTTTGAATAAGGGTAAAATTGCAGGAAATGGAAGACTTGTTGCTATTGGCGGATTCGGAATGAATCTTACAGGTAATAGAAGCATTATAGGCGGCGGATGTGCTGTATCAGGAAATGGAAGCATTTCTATTAGCAAAGCATACCTTGAAGGTGGTTATAGCTTTGATAAAGAAACAGATCCTGTAGGCGGAAAAGTAAAGTTCCCGGCAAAAGCAAACTGCAAATTCGTAACCGGTAAGTGCATCGCAGGAACAGGTGAAACAACAAGTCCATATTATTGGTCAGGGACAGGCGACTCTAATGGTACATGTCCAAAGATTGATGCTATTCCATTCAACTAAATAGTGTTGTGACATTAAAAAAAGTAGCAATAACAAAACAAATATGTTTTGTCGTTGCTACTTTTTTGAAATTATCTAACTGATTCTCTTGCAAGTGCTCTTGGTTTAATTGCAAGTTGAGGAACTTTAATGCTTGCAAGTTTCTTTACAATGATGAAGAAAACAAGTGATGCAATAAGCGTAAGTGGAAGGTTTAAAGTGCTTTCTTCTGCTGCAATAAATTCATATGTATATATGATTACAACATACTGTATTACATACATTTTGGTAATATTACTGCTAAGCTGTTTAAAGTATGTCTTGACACTTTCTGGCAGTATGCAGCTTGCTACGTAGCAAAGTGCAAGATATCCAAATCCAAATGCGAGCATACAGAGGTTTCCATATAATCCCATGTGATAATAAGGTATCTGATATTTGTTATCAAGCTGTCCGAAGTCAATTGAAAGGTAGAAAGCAACTACCATCATTATTCCGTAGATAGGAAATCCGATTAAAGCAAGTTTTCCATAAAAAGCCTTTTTGTTGCTGCAATTTGAAAGTGCTGTTCCAAATATATATCCTGCAAGTGGGAAGATTATCCATGAGCAGTAAGGAAAATATGAAGTGTCATTAACTCCGATAAAAAGATCTATTGCATAACCAAATCCTTCTTCAGGAAGTGTAAGATATTTGGAAATCAATTCTCCAGCAAGAGATACGACAACTCCGTAGGCAACAATTTTTTTCATGTTCCAGTTGAATTTTTTTATAATAGCAAATGTGAGGAAAGTAAGTGCTGCAAACTGTAAGATGTCAACATTAAGAAGTTCACTTATAGCAGTTCCGAGTCTGCTAGAATCTTTTGCTGTAAAAAACAAAATTATATGTGGGAGTGAATAAACAAGGAAGTTATACACATAACTTAGTACAAGCATTTGTCCGCCACGCTTTGCAAGCTGTTGCCATGTATTATTTCTTGAATATACAATACCGATTCCAAGTGCGAACATGAAAATCGGAGCACCTGGAGGGCTTCCAAGGAATTCAATTATCGATTCAGCCAAAGAGTTGCTGCCATCGAAAAAGTATTCTGTGGTATGCACAAGAACCATGTAGATGATTGCTAAGCCTTTAGCAATATCAATTTCTACTTGTCTTCCCTTATTAATCATGACAAAATCCCTTTCTAAATAAAATACAACCTAAAAATGATACTTAAATAATTTTGGATTCATGCGGATTTACAAAAATCTCAGTAAGTAGTCATATTCTTTGTATGAGCAAGGTAAATTAGGTTATGGTTACCTAGCTGTAAATCATTGTAATCATAAAAATGCACCTTGTCTACAAAGAAATGCAAATTTATGATTTCTTAATCCTTGCTTTATAATTAAAAAACACTTTGTTATCAAAATATGCTCATTTCTAAACTAGCATAAATGGATAGCAAAGTGTTTGGCAATAAAGTGTTTTTTTAATAAAGTATTTGGTTTGTTTTAGGCAGCGTATGGAATTTGATAATCTTGCAAATAAGCTAAAAACAAAACATAGTTAGTAAAACTACTGTCTATTCTAGTTATTTTGGTTGTGTTTTTAAGGGTAATGCATACTTCCTCAATATAGTAGGAAGAATTCTTTCTTTGTTTATATGTAACTTCAGTATGGAATGAAGTTACATCGCTTAGTGAAAAAGATTGTTTTCTTCCAAGTAAGCTTTTTATTTCAATGTCTGGTCCGTTTATACTTACCGTTTTGGAGATATCATTAATTACCATTGCCACCGAACCAATAAAAATAAGTGTAATGACAATACTAAGGATATCTAAATTTGCTATTGAAAAACTGTTTTTATTCGTATACGAAATGTAGCACATAAAAGCTATAAGACATACTATCTCAAATATCGAATATGATTTTAACTTTTTGGACATTTTGAAAGAATGAGTTACAAAGGTGTTTGGTCTATAATTTTTAGGAACGCTTCCAACCTGGCGTATACATAAGTTGTTTTGTCTTAAGACATTAAAGAAATACTGCTTACCATTTGGATTTATGTTTAGAAGATCAATTATTATTTCTTTGTCTGGAGATGAAAGAGTTATAAAGCTCTGAGAATCACAAAGGCAGGTAGTTACTGTCTGTAATGGTATTTTCTTTTCGAAAATACCATATTTAACAGAAATACTGTTAGAAGTAATGACATATTTTCTTTCAAGTAATCCAAAAACTCCAAAATATAGCACAAAGGCAATAATTAAAGAACCAGCGCAAAGAAGAGGAGATTCAAGAATTCCATTTGACCATGCAAATGTGGTAAGACCGGATAGAGCAATAAAAGTTATAAAAAAGACTAGAGTTAGTGTTCTAAGGCGATTATCAATAATTATTACATTGTTTTTTCTAACGTGTGGCTGATATCTTTGTTTAAACATTTTTCAATCCTCTTTCTCTATGTTAAATTCTCAAACTTCTCATAATATTAAGATGAAAAGCTTTGTTAATTCTAAAATCTACTTAACTATAGCACTTTCATGAATTGTTTCAAGCCTTTTTAGAGTGTTGAATATACAACTAACCGAAAAATGGCAAGAATTGCTCATATTTTGCTTATTTTATTCATAATAATTGATTTGAGCATGTAACAAGTTTATGATGAAATTGTTACGAAAAACTTATGGGGTTATTTCGTTATAGTAAGTTATGCTGATTGTTATTACTCAGCATAACTTATCAATTCGAAAAGCTATTTAACATAGGGGGTATTATGGGAAAAAATAACTTCTATAAGGCAATCTGCATTCTATCTGTACCATTTCTTTTAGCAGGTTGTGAAGCAAAAAACGACAATAGTGCAAACGGCAAAAGCACTGAAATTAGGGAGGAAAAAACAGCAATGTCAGATGCAGCAGCAACAATTACAAAAGATAAAGGAATTGAAGATGCAATCGCACAGGAAACTTCTACAGTTGATATTTCAGTAGATGTAGCATCAGATGATGAAGAAAGAGTTCCTACTGCTACAATTGAGAATAAAATTCCGGTTAAGTATGTGAACATGCGTGTTACAGATGCAGGTACCATCGAGCATATAACCTATACAGCTCATGACTATTTTGGCGATGGTGCTGAAATTGAAAAGAAAGCAAATGTATATCTTCCAGCTGGTTATGACAAATCAAAGAAATACAACGTTTTGTACCTTATGCATGGTATAGGAGGCGATGAGAATGAATGGGGTATGACCGGAAATACATCAAGAGTAAAGAATATCATGGATAATCTTTCATACTATGGAGATATTGAATCTTTTATAGTAGTAACTCCTAATGGTCGTTCGGCAGCTAATCATGCAGCAAGTGGTTCTGATTACAATTCTTTTTATTGCTTTGGAAAAGAACTTCGAAATGATCTTATTCCTTACATCGAAAGCCACTACAGTACTTATGCTCAAACTGATAAGCCTGATTATAAGCTTTCTGATAATAGACAGCATCGAGCTATGGCAGGTCTTTCTATGGGAGGAATGCAGACAATTAACATCGGAATTGATGAATGCGTTGATTTGTTTAGTTATTTTGGTGCTTTCTCTGCGGCTCCAACCAGCAATCCAGCCAGCAAGACTGCACAGATTTTAAAAGATAATAAGTATAAGATTAATTATTTCTATAATATCTGTGGAACTGAAGATAACGTTGCCTATGCAAGTGCTTCCCAGGCTGCAAAAACACTTCCAGCATTGTGCAAGCAATTTGAAGAAGGTAAAAACTATATGTGGCAAGAACTTCCTGGCGGACATGATTTTAATATCTGGTACTTGGGTTTCTACAATTTTGCTCAGTTGTGCTTTAATTAAAAAAATATGTGCAAATTGGTTCTTTAAAGTTTTTTATGGACCAATTTGCACTTTTTTCTAATTATACTTGCAATTAATGTAGCTTTCTGGAAAATTCTGTATCTTTCCCATTAAATATGTTATGATATTTTACGGTTTGTTTTACCTTAGTAAAAATATAGATTTTTGTCACTTCGTTCCAAAAACTAAGCAAACTGGCCATTAAAAAAAGGCTTCGCCTTGGACCAGTTTGCTACTTGATTTTTATTCTCACGAAACTCGCAGTAAATGCGAGTTTCTGAATGTAAGTGACAAGAAGTCATGACTTTTTGCTGAGATTTATGATAATCATCAGCAAGAATATTGCTTTTTTGGACAAAATTTCTCTTGACGACAAATTTTGGTCTGGTACGGTTCTTGATTTTCCTGATGGAAACAATAACCTATTGTATAAAAACAAGTGCAGCAGGAATTATTACGTTTTTTATATTGAAGGAAAGTGATAGTTGTTGCTACTGAAGGGAGTTTGTAGCTTTGGAATGGGAAGAATATTTTAGTGACGATATTTTAAAAAGAGGAAAAGAGTACTTTGAAAAAGAAAAAGTAAAAAGATTCGAGGTAGATGACAAAGAAAAATCCTGTCAGGCAAAGGTACTAGGAACTCACATATATAATGTCAAGATTAAAAAAAGTAAATATGGTTATGATTTTGAATGTGATTGTGAGAATTCCAAAAACTTTCATTGCAAACATATGGCAGCAGTAATGTATAAGTGGTCATATACTAGTCTGGAAGATTTGAATGAGGAGTATGGGTTTGAGTCTGATAAGGATAGCTTCTTTTTTAATATAAAAAAAATAGTAAAATCTGAAAAAGATTTTTCATATTCTGATTTTGAAGAGGCTAAAGAGTTAATAGATAAAGGAAAGATTGAACTTACCGAAGTTGAAGATCATTCTCTAAATAATGGAATTACCGGTATAAATGTTCTAAGGCTTCAAGGAACATATCATAATAGCTTAGCAAGCTATGATGTTAGTGCTACTATATCTCAAGATAAGATTATTTTATCAAACTGTAATTATTGTAATTATGATATTCCAAATATATTTTTTAATTCAGGTTCAAAATGCAAACATATTTTAGCCCTGATTCTTTTAGCTGACAATTATATTGCAAAATATAATCCCGGTGATGCAACAGATTATGCAGGAAGTAGTTTATTGCAGAAATATAAAAATATACGTGGAATAAAGAAAATAGACGATGACATAACAAGAACGAATCTTGTTAGAATCGTTCCAAAGGTTTCAGTTGACAGTAAGGCTCAAATGTCTGTTTGTTTTAAAGCTGGTATTGAAAAACTCAATATTATTAAAAATGTTCCTGAGTTTATTGAGGCAAGAGAAAAGTTTAAAGTAATAGATCTTGCAAAGAATAATACTATTTCTTTTATGGATTACGATTTAACTGTGGAAGCATCAAAGTATTTTGATTTTATGCTCGAGTCAAAAAGATTGGATGAATATGTTAGAGAACAAGTTACAAGGCTTGTTTCATCTTTGTATGATTTTTCATTAAAAAAAGCGCCTAAACAAAAGATAAATCTGACATCTGAACTTATAGATAAGTTTTATGATATATCTGAAAATACTTATGTAGAGTTTTCAAGTGAAGGTGCAGGTAATCAAAGCGTATTTTTTGGAAAAAAAGATATAAGAGCAAGTGTTATTGTAGATAAAGTTATTGATGAAAAAGGAAATTTTGCCTATGCAAATGTAATAGTTAAAATGCCTCTTCTATTTAAGGGAAACGAGTACAATTATTTTTTTGATGAAGATGATGGCCTTTTCTCAAGAGTTGATGAACTTTCCGAGGAATTTATGCTATTGTTTGAATTTGCCAAAGACGGAAATACAAGCTTTAGAATTGGTAAAAAGAGATTATCCGAGTTTTATTACCGAATACTACCTCAACTAATGGATGCGCCTGATATTGAGGTTCAGATAACTGATCGTGAAGTATTGGAAGAAAATCTTCCGCCGCAGTGCCGGATTGTTTATTATCTAGATGCGGACGACGACATTTTAAAAGCCAGAGCCGTAGCTTTATATGGTGATAAGGAATTTCAGGTTCGTGTAGCTGCTGAACAGGAATATCCGCTTCCACAAGATAGAGATATAGAATATGAGCAGTCAGCTTTAGACGTTTTGATGCGCTATTTTCCACATAATGAAAAGGGAGATGATTTTTGTTATTCTTATAAAAGGAGTGACGTTATATACGAAATTCTGGAAGAGGGATTAAAGGAATTAATGTCAGTTGGTGAGGTCAAGGCAACTGATGAGTTTAACCGACTAAGAATAAGGAAGACTCCAAAGGTGAGCATTGGTGTATCTATTTCTAATGGTATTCTGGATCTTGATATACAAACTGATGATATGTCTTCAGAGGAGCTGCTTGAACTGCTTGAAAGTTATCGTAAGAAAAAGAAATATCATATACTTAGAAATGGTGAGTTCATACGTCTTGAGCGAGAGAATACTATTGAAGAACTTAATGCTACAATGCAATCAATGGGAATTTCTGCAAAAGAGTTTACAAAAGGAAAACTTCATCTTCCTTTGTATCGTTCATTATATATAAATAAGCTATTGGAAGAACATGACGAAATAGCAGCAAAGAGAGATAAGAATTTCAAGAATCTAATAAGAAATTTTAATGAAGTTAAAGATTCGGATTTTGAAGTTCCAGAGAGCCTGTCCAATACTTTGAGAGAATATCAGGCATATGGATTTAAGTGGCTTACGACATTATCAGAATTGGGCTTTGGAGGAATACTGGCTGATGACATGGGACTTGGTAAGACCCTACAGGTTATAACCTTTCTTCTTTCTCGTAAGGAAATAGAAAAGGAAAATGGAAAAAATATTTCAGCTCTTATTGTGTGTCCTGCTTCTCTTGTTTATAACTGGGAAGAAGAGTTTAAGAAATTTGCTCCATCTATAGATGTTAAGACAGTAACCGGTAGTACTTCTGAAAGAAAAAAGCTTCTGTCAGCCCAAAAGCTTCCTGAAGTTTTGGTGACTTCATACGATTTATTAAAGAGAGATATTGGGTTATATGAAGAACATAAATTTGACTATGAAATAATTGATGAAGCACAGTACATAAAGAATCAAACTGCTGCCGTAAGTAAGGCTGTAAAAGTTATAAAGAGTAATCAAAGATTTGCACTTACAGGTACACCAATAGAGAACAGACTTAGTGAGCTTTGGAGTATTTTTGATTATCTAATGCCGGGATTTCTATATACCTATGATAGATTCAAAACTGATTTTGAGAATAGCATCACCAAAGATAAGGATGAGAATGCTATTAATCAGTTAAAAAATATGGTAAGTCCGTTTATATTAAGAAGACTTAAAGAAAATGTTTTAAATGATTTGCCTGAGAAAATCGAAGAAATTAGATTTTCAAAATTTGAGAGTAAGCAAAGAAAACTATATGATGCACAAGTTACACATATGAAAAAAATACTTACAAGTAAGGAATATAGCGCTGGTAAAGATAAGATTAAAGTATTGGCTGAACTGACCAAGATAAGAGAAATCTGCTGTGATCCAAGTCTTATTACAGAAGGATATACAGGTGATTCGGCTAAGAGACTTTCTTGTATGCAGCTTATTGAGAGTGCGATTGATGGAGGTCATAAAATCCTTCTTTTCTCACAGTTTACATCCATGCTCGAACTGTTGGAAAAAGATTTACAAAGTGCAGGTATAGAGTATTACAAGATAACTGGTCAAACACCTAAAGAAGATAGAGTAAAACTGGTACATGCTTTTAATAAAAATGAAATACCGGTTTTCCTTATTTCGCTAAAAGCTGGCGGAACCGGACTCAACCTTGTAGGCGCCGATGTAGTAATACACTATGATCCATGGTGGAATCTTGCAGCCCAAAATCAGGCAACAGACAGAGCGCACCGAATGGGCCAGAAAAAGAAAGTATCTGTATTTAAGCTTATAGCAAAAGATACTATTGAAGAGAAAATCGTTGAAATGCAGAATGCAAAGAAAGATTTGGCAGATGCAATTTTGAACGGTGAAAGTGAATCTCTTATGAGTATGAGTAAAGAACAGCTTATAGAACTCTTAGGGTAAGTGACAAAAAGTCATAGTTTTTGGGTTTGATGATTGTATAGATGAGTTTTGATGGCTTGTAATATTTCATGAGCAGAACTGTTTATAAACGTTGGTACTTAGGTTCTGTTTTTTAGAACCTTATGTACCATTACGTTTATAATCAAGCGAAAGCGTGTCTGCGACGAAATATACAAACAACAAAACGGATTACATGAAATAAAAAACTATAGATTTTTGTCACTTCCATCCCTTACTTCTTGACGGTTGAATAGCCAATAACCTCTGCGTTTTCCATTTCATCTAGAAGGCTATTATATATTTTTTCTGCATCTTCGCTGCTTACAGAATCTTTTTTTGATCCGTCATCTGATTCATAGTGATAAGTTTCGTTTCCGTCTTTATCATATTCAACACTTACTTTTTCCATTATCATGAGCTTATTGTCTGTAAGAGAATATTTGCAGACAAAATGGTTGCCTCCTGTATAAAGCTTGCCGTCTTTTATCGACAATGGATAAGCTGTTCCGCCAGAGCATACCTTGCCGACTTCTACGATAACAGAATCCTTATACATGAAAATTGTAGAATCGATTGAGGCAAAGTTTCCATCCTGATTGTCATAGGTTCCGCTGCTTACAAGAAGAACATCCGTTCCATCTATGTTAGCATTAGCATAACCCATTCCATCTGTAAGCTTTTTATCTACTATCTGAGTAAAAGTATCACAGCCGGAAATATCTATATTAGGAGCTGTTTCTTCTTCCATATCTGCTTTTTCAGAAGATGTATTAGTGCTTGATGAATCAGAAGATTCTTCATTAGAAGCTTTGGTGTTTAAGTCAGAGCTTTTAGTTGCTGATTCATTTGAAGCAGTAATCTGTGTAGATGAATTACTTGTTGAAATGTTTTGGTCATTTTCACTGTTTTTACAACCTGCAAGTGAAAATACCATTATTCCCATAAGGGATAGTACTAACAGTCTTTTTTTCATAACCATTCTCCTTTGCTTTTTTAGTCACATATTTTAATTGTATCATGTATAAGATAAAACTCAATTCATTGTTATATACAAATAAAAGGTTATGTCTTTCAAATCTCATTCCGATAAACTATGTGAAATAGTAAAAACGTTGTTGAAAGCTAGGTAAATAACTTTATTTATTAGTTTTCAAAAAGTAAAATTACCAGCTTTTTATCAGGCAACAAATGCACCATACAACTGATATTCGATGTTTTATTTTTACAGGTAGTAAATTAAAAACAAGGATGTTAGGTTGCTGCATAAACAGCAACATGGCGTGGATTAGCAGAAAGGAGGACACAGATGCCTACGAAAGTTCAAGGAGGTACCGATGTCTTTTCATTTGCGCAATTGACTGATCCTGCAAAAGAATGGATGGAACCAGGAATGGATATTCCAAGTTTTGGACAGACTATAGCTCAGGTAAAAGAGTCATTTAAAAGCGCTTCGGCAAAGACACAGCAGATATCTTCAAAATCAAATGCTCAGGGCGTTATGCAAAAACAAAGACTGGATTTAAATAATACCGAAAAAAATACAGACTCTAATAATAAATCCAAAAATCTCGATGCAGGTAGTTTATCAAAGACAGACCAAAGGCAATTGGTAAAGAACAAGACAGTTCAGGTAACAGATAAAACCGCTGACACTCAAACAGATTATTCAAAGGATGATTTTATCTCGGAAGATTTGGAAAAAGCAGGAAAAGAACTTGTTGAGAAAATTGCTAAAGAGTTTGGAATTGATAGTGCACAGGTATTGGATGCAATGCAGATTCTAGGACTTGAATATGAAAGCCTTTTGCAAATTGACAATCTAAAAGATTTGGTTATGACAGTAATGGGAAGTGATGATTCTATAGATCTTCTGACAGATTCAGGATTATACGATCAGTTTAAGAAGATTTTAGAGGAATTAAGAAATGTTTTAGAAGAAATTTCTAATGGAAACGGTATTGAGGTTTCCGAACTTTCCGACATAATCAGTGAGAAAATTTTACAAAAGCATTTATCTGATTCCAAGGAAGAATTAGAATTAGCATCTTCAGATAATGATATTTCTTTTGAAAAAGCGCTTGAAGGTATGTCAAACAAACAGGTGGTAGATGAGTCTGGAAAGAAAACTGATGTGAAAGAAAACGACCAAAATATAGACACAGTAGTTACACCAGATAAAAAGGATACTGAAGAAGTAAAGAATATTTCTTCTGACAAAGATTTTTCGAACAAGCATGAAGAACTTCCGGAAAATGCCAGAAAACATCAACAGTATTTGGCAGAAAAATCTAATAATGACAATGTAGAAAAGATTGAAATTAGTCAGGATAGTAATGCTTTAAAGATGAATCTTCAGACCGCAAATCCTTTTGAACAAATTTTTACAGGAATTTCTGAAGCACTTAAAGAAAATATACAATCGCAGCAGATTCAGGGAAACTACACAGGACATGGAGTTGATCAGAGCAGTATTTTAAAACAGATTTCTGACGCAATTAAAGTTCAGATTAAAGCTGAGGCAACATCAATGGAATTACAACTTCATCCAGCAAGTCTTGGTAGCGTAAAGGTACTGGTACAGCAGGCTCAGGAAGGCGGACTTATAGCAAGATTTACAGCACAAAGTGATGCAGTTAAGGCAGCTCTTGAATCTCAGATTTTATCACTTCAGCAACGCTTTGATGAGCAGGGATTAAAGGTAAATGCAGTAGAAGTAACAGTGGATGCACATGCATTTGAGCAGAATCTTGAGCAAAACAGGCAGTCAGATGCGCAGATGCAGGAGCGTAAGAATTCATCATCTAGTAAAAATAGGAGAATTAATCTTGCTGATCTGGACCTTTCTTTGGAGGATGGCAAGGAGCTAGATGACGATGAACGCATTGCTAAAGAAATGATGAAAGCAAACGGTAGCACCATCGACTACATGGCATAGACATTTTAGCCTAGCTTTCATCGGAAAGGATGTATTTTATGTCAGTTTCAGCGATTGTCAACGAGAATGGAGAAATAGTCAATAATAGTGATCCTAAAAAAGCTAAAGGGATACAGGATAGTACAGGTACTTCTATTAAAGATTATAAAGATCAGTTCATGCAGCTATTAGTAGCACAGATGAAGTATCAGGATCCTCTTGAACCAACTTCAAACACCGAATATATTTCCCAGTACGCTCAGTTTACACAGGTTGAACAGATGCAGAATATGGCAGATGCAATGGCTCTGTCCAGAGCAGCTGATCTTGTAGGTAAGACTGTTCAGATTACTAAGGTTGATGACGAGGGTAATAGCAGAATAGTGGCAGAAGGCAAGGTTGACTATGTAACTTATCAGCATGGAGATGCATATGTAACAGTGAACGGTGTATCTTATAATGCAGATCAGGTATCTTCTGTTATAGATTCGACATACTCTAATGATACCAAGAGCCTTATGGAAATTCAGGAAATATTAGCTAAGCTTCCACCGGTAGAAGAAATTACTCTTGCCGCTAATGAAAAAGATCTTGAGAAGCTTGTTAACAAGTACAACAGCCTTAGCGATATAGAAAAATATCTTACAGATGCTCAGATTGCCAAGATAAAGGATTATGCTACAAAATATGCAGCTTTAGTAGTAGAAGAGACGGCTAGTAATGCGGCAAAAGAGCGTGAAAGACAAAATGAAAATGCGGTTTCACAAAACACAGGAACACAAGCGAATACAGAAGAAACATCGCAAAGTCAAGAAACTCAGAACCAGGGAACAAATGTTAATGCAGTAGAACAGGCTCAAGATAATACAGATAACAATAGCGCTGCAGATACTAATGAAGAACAGGCACAAGAAGCAACTGGTTCTACGCAGGCTCCTCAAGGGTCATAAAAATTTACAAAAAGAGATATTTAAAAAACTAATGCAGTAAATGGTCATGGGATGAATAAGCTTTGTCCCATGACCAGAAAAGAGGGAATGATGAACGGAATCAATAAAAACTTTCTCTCAATTGATCAGATTCAGAATACCTACTTAAAAGATGCTGTAGCGGTTACAAAGGAAATAGAAAAGCAGACAGCATCCTTTGCAGAAATTTTGGATATTGCGTCATCGAAGAACAAAGAGGCGGAGCCACTTCGTTTTTCAAAGCATGCGACAGCAAGGCTAATGGACAGAAATATAGAGATGACTACGGATCAGATTAATCGCCTTAATCAGGGTAAAATCGAGGCAAGTGAGAAAGGAATAAAAGAGTCACTGATTTTGGTAGATCAGTTGGCATTTATTGTAAATGTAAAAAATAATACAGTTGTCACAGCTATGAATAATGACGATACAGATGAAACAAAAGTATTTACAAATATTGATGGAGCTGTTATCGCATGAACCCTTTTTCATGAAACTTGCATCAAATGCAAGTTTCTAGAATAAAGGCAATAAAGTAAGTATAAAAAAGGAGTTAATGCTTAGACCGGACCATTATGGAGGTCGTGCGTTTTGGATTGAATGAAAAAGCGCAAAGAAAGCAGAAAAACTCCTTCTTAATCCGGATTTTGTTTCCGGCAAATGCATATAGGAAGGCATTTGGTTTTTTTAAGGAGGATTTATCTATGTTAAGATCTATGTACTCAGGTGTTGCAGGACTTAAAACTCACCAAACAAAGATGGATGTTATTGGTAATAATATCGCTAACGTTAATACAACAGCTTATAAAGCTCAGCAGATTAATTTCAGTGATCTTATGTATCAGACAACACAGAATGCATCTGGTGCTACAGCTACAACTGGTGGTGTAAATGCAAAACAGATTGGTCTTGGTTCTATGTCAGCATCCATTTCGACAGCTATTGAATCTCAGGGTGCAACTCAGACTACTAACAATCCTTTCGATATCATGATAAATGGTAATCAGTTCTTCGTTGTTAACAGTGGAACACAAAATCTTTATACAAGAGATGGTTCGTTCTATGTTGACGGTGACGGAAATCTTGCAATGCAGTCTAAAGGTTTCTATGTAATGGGATGGAAAGCAGAAGAAGACGATACAGGTGCTCTTATTATCAATACAACAGGTGAACTTACAAAACTTCAGGTTAAGAGTAAAGATATCGAGACATATCCACCAGAAGGAACAACACAGGGCCTTATGTCAGGAAATATTGATAAGAACGACAAGAATGTCCTTTCTTCAGCTGGAAAAACTCTTGCAATGGAATTCTATGACAACAAAGGTTATCTCTATACAGCTAAGTTTACAGTAAAAGATACGGATACTCTTAACAGATATACACTTGAACTTTCAGATGTTATTGATTCTACTAATACTTCAATTGGTAAGGCTGCAATGTCACAGCTTACATTCGGCTCGAATGTAGGTGAAGAGGACAGATCTCTTGGAAAGAGCGGAACTCTTAAGCCAGCAGTATATGGTGAGAAAGATGCAAATGGTAACATCATGTTCTTCCGTTCAGCTATAAATGGAACAACATATACATCAGAACGAATAAATACGCCTACAACAATTCCTGGTGTATATTCAATGGGCGGCACAACAACATTTACAGCGGATCAGATTACTCTTATGAATGAGGCTTACAATGGAACTTTTTCATTAGATAACGGAGTACTAAAATTCACATCTACAGAACCAAACGCAACAGCTCTTGTAGTTAGTAAGTATACAGTTGATGACAAGGGTAATATTTCATTCTCGGTTATAGATCCTGTAAACGGAAGTGACTCTGTTCAGACAGGATATTCAGTACTTACAGTTAATACAAACGTTGATCCTAATACGATTACTTTCCAGGATAGCAGCAGTACTCAGGTTGGAACATCAAGTGTCCCAATGACTTACACAGATGGCGGTTCAACAGCACTTACAGTAGACCAGGCAAGAATCCTTAGCACAGTAATGGGCGGAACATTTTCAATAAATGGATCTTCTCTTAGATATACCAATACAAATGGAGAAACTTATACAGTTGATAGCTACACAATAGATGCTAGCGGAGCTGTTACACTCCAGATGCATGATAAAGCTATAAATTATGAGATGAACAGAAACTCTGTAATTCTTAATTTTGCTCCATCAACTGGTAATATTGCAAACTTTGCAGAGGGAGCGGTAATGCCTATTATCAACTTTACACCTGACGTTGATGATCCGACTCAGGCAGATGGTGATGCAGCATGGACAGATATTACAGTTAACCTTCAAACACTTACAAATGTTAACACCAACGGTTCTAGTACAATAACAGCCAACAAGGGTGATAAAAACGGTAACAATGAAGGTCGTAAGCTTGGTAAGATGACAGGAATTTCTGTAGCAGTAGACGGAAAAATTACAGCAAGTTATTCCAACGGTCAGTCAAGACTTATTGGACAAATCGCATCAGCAACATTTGCCAATGCATCAGGTCTTGAGAAGCAGGGTGACAACCTCTATGCTTCTACAATGAACTCCGGTGATCCGGCAATTCAGGATATCACAGTATCAGGCGGATCAATGACTACAGGTGTTCTTGAAATGTCTAACGTAGACCTTTCAAGTGAGTTCACCAATATGATTACAGCACAACGTGGTTTCCAGGCAAACAGCCGTATTATCACAGTTTCAGATACTCTTCTTGAAGAATTAACAAATCTGAAGAGGTAACTGTAAAGTTTTAAAATCATAAGCCGATATTATTAACGAGATTTCGGAATTTAGATGTTTAAAAAGTTTTATCACATGCAATTTATTCGCACCTTTCCATGGGGGAAAGGTGCGAATAATTGATAAAAAACTGACAAAAAAATCTAAATTTTGGTGTCCTAATTTATTAAAATCGACAGACAAGTACGTGATATCGTGTTATAATGTTTTATATGTAGTACATTATTAATTTTGTTAGTCCCGACATATAAAACATGATAATGCTGATTGCAAGTAAATTGCTCATAAAATGTCGTCGATAAAACTGTCATTCCGCATTTGTTGACCAAAGGAAATATCAATTTAAAGGAGAGATAAACGTGGATATAGCTACATTAGGTTCAGTTCTTCTAGGTTTGGCAATGGTACTTTTAGGTATCGCGACTGCCGGTGGTCTTCAATCAATTCCTAGCTACATTGATATTCCATCTGTAGCTATTACCTTTGGTGGTGCATTCGCTGCAACACTTGGTACGAAGACAATGGATGGCTTCGTAAGCGGTATTAAGACATTTGGTATGGCTATGAAGCTTCCGAACATGGATATGTCTGCTATGATCAAGCAGATAATTGACTTATCTAATACAGCAAGAAAAGAAGGTCTTCTTGCTTTGGAAGAAGCATCCAGTAATATCGAAGATCCTCTTTTGAAAAAAGGATTGCTCCTTACAGCCGATGGTACAGAACCAGAGCTTGTAAGAGGTATTCTTGAAGCAGAGATTAGTTCAATCGACGGACGACATAAAGAAAATATTAAGTTCTGGGAAGACTTGGCTGCCCAAGGTCCTTCATGGGGTATGATCGGAACTCTCGTAGGTCTTGTTAATATGCTTAAGAACATGTCCGATGCTTCATCTATCGGTCCTTCTATGGCCACAGCCCTTTTGACAACACTGTACGGTTCACTTCTTGCTAACTGGATTTGTTTCCCGATTGCAGAAAAACTTAAATTTGATAATGGATCAGAGTTAACATATAAATCGGTAATGATAGAAGGTATTCTTTCTATTCAAGCTGGTGAAAACCCGCGTGTAACAGAAGAAAAACTTAAAGCATTCCTTAATCCTTCTCAGAGACAGGCTTATGAAGCAGCTAATGGTGAAGGTGGAGGAGGCTGAGAACAGGACACTCCTTTGTTTAGAATAGCTTTTATTGGAGATTTCAATGAAGAAAAAAGAAGAAGAAGTCAAAAAAGGTTTGCCTGCCTGGCAAGGTACATTTGGCGATCTTATGAATTTGCTACTTTGCTTCTTCGTACTTCTGTTTTCTATGTCTACTATGGACGCTGCAAAGTACGAGGAGGTTGCTGCTTCCTTTAGTTCGGCTTTTGGTATTTTAACAGGAGGTCAGGGCGCATTAGGAGATGGTGCTTTAATTGGTGATGGTATTTCACAGCTCAACAATCTTGGAACTATGTCTTCTTCAATGGGTAAAAAGACATCAGGTGAAGCTACAGAGGATAATGATTCCAAAGAAGGTGATAAATCACAGGCCCAGATGGAAGTAGAACAGGAACAGCTTGAAGCTTCAGAGAATCTGGCAAGTCAGGTTACAGAAAGTCTTCAGAAAGATATGACAGAGCAGGAAAAACAGGAGCTTACAGAGGAAGAAGTCATATCTGATGTTACGCTAAATTATACGAGTCAATATGTACAGCTTACAATTAACGGTTCAATTTTATTTGATTCAGGTAGTGCAGAAGTTAAGAACGATGCTCATGGCGTTTTAAATAAGGTTGGAGCAGTTCTTGAAACTTTCGCAGGAGGCACTATTGAAATAGAAGGTCATACTGATAATGTCCCTATTAAGAATTCAAAGTTTGCCAGCAATGATGAACTATCAGATGCGAGAGCCAGATCAGTCTTCTATTACCTGATAAAAAATACTGGTCTTGACCCGGCTAATATCAAGCATGCAGGTCGTGGAGATTATGTTCCTGTGGCTGATAACAAAACCGCAGAAGGAAGAGCCAAGAACAGAAGAGTAGAAATTAGGATTTATAATCCTCTAAGTCCTAACTATTAAAAAGATGGAGGCTGAACATGAAAAGAAACTTGCTATCAATCATTATATTGGCGTTGCTTTTAGTCAATATTGTAATGAGTGCTATTATGTTGATTTCTGTGATGAATACAAATCAGAAGACAGCTGATGTCATCAGTAAAATTGCAGAATCACTCGAGATTGAAACAACTTCTAATAATTCAGGAGCATCTTCATTTGGAAGAGATGCTCAGGATATCCCGGCATCCGAGTCAGCGAACTATGAGATTAAGGAGTTGACACTTGCACTTTCGGATGGAAATTATCTTCAGTGCAGTGTTGTATTCTCAATGGATACACAGGCAGCAGATTACGCCACAATGGGAACAAGCGATACTCTTTCAGGAGCAGAGAGTAAGATAAAATCCATTATTACAGATGTGGTAAGTTCCTACTCAATTGATACTGTATCTTCCAGCAAAAAAGAAATAGAGAAAGCTATTTTGGAGAGAATGCAGGAATACTTTAAATCAACATTTATTTATGAGGTCAGCTTTAGCCAGTTTATTCCTGTTAAGACCTGATTTGGTAGCTAATAACAAGGTGATTCATGAAAACCTAAGGCAGGTGAGAAGATTTGAGTGAAGTCCTTTCGCAAAATGAGATAGACAACCTACTAGCAGCTTTATCTAGCGGTGAAGTAGATGTTGAGGAGATGTCAAAAGGGGATGAAAAGAAAGTCAAAGATTATGACTTTAAACGTCCTGCCAAGTTCTCGAAAGAACACCTGAGAACGCTGGAAATAATTTTTGAACATTATGGGCGACTCCTTGCTACGACACTTCCTTTGTACCTTAGAAAAAATGTACAGGTTTCGGTTGAAAACTCAGAAACAGTTACATTTTCTGAATTTTCAAATGCTTTGAGTAACCCTGTAATACTTGGAATTGTAAATTTTCATCCACTCCAAGGCCAGATTGTTGTTGAACTACAGTCAAATGTTGGATTTGCATTCATTGATCGAATGCTTGGCGGAGAAGGAAATGGAATAGATAAGCCAAGAGCATTTACAGATATTGAGATGCCTCTTATCGAAAAGCTTATGACAATCTGTATTCAACAGATGATTGAACCTTGGGAAAACGTATTAGCTATAGATCCTATATTAGATAGAATTGAGACTAACCCGCAGTTTGCACAGGTAATTTCACCAACTGATATGATTGCGATTGTTACGCTTAATATCAAACTTGGTGAAATTGAAGGTCTCATGAATTTCTGTTTACCTTATTTCACTCTTGAGAGTGTAATGGATCACTTGAATACTAAATACTGGTATTCGAGTATGCAGAAACATGCAGAAGAAAATGATACAGTCTACATGGAATCAATGGTTAGAAGAGTAAGGGTTCCAGTTACGGCTGTTCTTGGAAAATGCAGAGTTTCAGTTGCAGATTTTTTGCAGCTTCAAATAGGAGATATTATAAGGGTGGATACGCGTGTAGATAGAGAGATGCATGTGTATGTCGGAGATATTGATAAGTTTACAGCACTACCTGGAACTGTGAATGACAAAAATGCTGTTCGCATAACATCAGTCATAAGAGAGGAGGATTGAGTGGATGGATGGAACGCTGTCGCAGGATGAAATAAATGCCCTGTTAAATGGCATGGATAGCTCTGACAACGCTGCTTCCGATGGTGATGCACAGGGGGGAAGCGATTCGTCCTCAGGAATAGATGAGTCGATTCTTACAGATGTTGAGAAAGACGCCGTTGGCGAAGTTGCAAATATATGTATGGGCTCTTCAGCCACAACATTGTTTTCGTTGCTGAACCAAAAAGTCAGCATTACGACACCACGGGTTGAACTTGCTAATTGGGATACTATCATAGAAGACTATGAAAGACCGTGTGTATTTGTTCAGATTAAGTACACAATCGGATTAGACGGTATGAACATCATGATTATGAAAGAACGTGATGTTCTTGTTATCACTGATCTTATGATGGGTGGTGATGGAACTAATATCGAAGGAGAGGTTGGAGAACTGCAGCTTTCCGCTATTTCAGAGGCGATGAACCAGATGATGGGTGCTTCGGCAACATCACTTTCATCCATGATTAACGAAAAAGTTGATATCTCACCGCCTCAGGCGATAAGACTTGCAACCTCTAATACGGATCCGGCTGAAATTGCAGAATTTTTACAACAGACTTTTGTAAAAATAACATTCAGAATGCAGATTGGCGATTTGGTAGATTCAACCATAATGCAGTTGTATCCGGTTGATTTTGCCAAGAGTTTGTATGAAACATTCTCTACAACTCAACCAGATAGTGATTCATCTTCGTCTCCGCCTCCTGCACCAGCACCTACACCAGCGCCTTCAGCTCCACCGCCGATGGCAATGGATCCGATGATGCAACCACAAATGGCTATGCCTCAGATGGGAATGCCTCAAATGGCACCGATGCAAAATATGAATGTACAACCAGCTCAATTTCAAACATTTAATCCAAATACACTTATTGGTCCGGGTGGAGAGAATATTTCTCTTATTAAAGACGTACCACTTGAAGTAACGGTAGAACTCGGCAGAACACATAAGCCGATTTCTGATATCCTGGATTTTGCTCCGGGAACGATTATAGAACTTGATAAGATTGCAGGCGAACCTGTTGACGTGCTTGTTAACGGCAAGTTCGTAGCAAAAGGTGAAGTAGTAGTAATCGAAGAAAGCTTCGGAGTAAGAGTAACAGAGATAATAAAGTAAACCAGACTCATAAAAAGAATGGAGAGTAACGATGGCACAGAATGTTTTAATTTGCGATGATGCAGCATTTATGAGAATGATGATCAAGGATATCCTCAGCAAGAATGGCTACAACGTAGTCGGCGAAGCTGAGAATGGTGCTAAAGCTGTTGAGAAATACAATGAGCTTAAGCCTGATTTGGTGCTTATGGATATCACCATGCCTGAGATGGATGGAATCCAGGCGCTTAAGAAAATTAAAGAAGGTGATGCAAACGCAAAGGTAATCATGTGCTCTGCAATGGGTCAGCAGGCTATGGTAGTTGAAGCAATTCAATCAGGTGCAAAGGATTTCATTGTTAAGCCATTCCAGGCTGATCGTGTTCTCGAAGCTGTAAAAAAGGTTATTGGCTAAATGGACGCGAGCTCATTTGCTCAGTTTTTTACCGTCATTCTCCTATTTGTCCTTGTGCTTGGGTTAACGGCATTTGCAACAAAAAAGATTGCAGGATTCCAGAGAACCCATGCACAAGGCACTAATATTGAAATCATTGAATCTTATCGTCTGTCACAGACTAAGGTTATTGAAATTGTTCGGCTAGGTTCAAAATACGTAGCCATTTGTGTATGCCAGGATACTGTGACAAAGCTTTGTGATCTTTCATCCGAGGACGTGGAAGCTTTCGAGGTAAAAAGTGATAAGAATAGCTTTGATTCTTTATTCAGGAGAATAAAAGGTGAAGTAAGTTCTGATGTGGATGCAGGGACACTACAAAATTCGCAAAGTAAAAAGGATGGGGATCTGACCGATATATGAGTAATCATAAGGGTACGGAAAGTCTAAAAAAATTATGGATTAAGGCACTTATGTCTACGGCAATGCTAGCTATACTTGTGCTTATCCTTGGTGGTATCACATCAACTGTATCCTATGCTACAGAAAAAGGCTCTACAATTGTAAATGATACAACCCCTACAGATCCTACAAGAGATCGAAAGAGTAATCTGACTGGTTCTAAAAAGGAAAGAACAAATGTTAATGAACCCGGAACCGCAAAAGATGAAGAGGATCTGAAAAAACTAAATATTGCTAATACAGTTACTGTTACCTATGACAATGGTAACGGTTCTTTAAATGGCAGTTTGCGAATACTTCTGACGCTCACACTTATTTCACTTGCTCCAACTCTTATTATTATGGTGACGTCATTTACGCGTATCATCATAGTTCTTCATTTTACAAGAACAGCCCTTAATACGCAGACTGCACCACCTAATATGGTACTTGTAGGTCTTGCGCTTTTTCTGACTTTCTATATTATGCAGCCTACAATAAATGCTATTTATACTAATGCTTATGTTCCTTTTGAAAGCGGGAGGATAGATCAGGAGCAGGCTATTGAAGCAGCAATTACTCCCATAAGAGAATTCATGTATCCACAAACTCAGAGAAAAGATGTGGAAATGTTCATGGAAATCAGCGATCAGAAATGGGATGGTACTCTTGAGAATATTCCTACAACAATATTAATACCAAGCTTTATGGTAAGTGAACTTAGATCAGGATTCATTATAGGTTTTTTGATTTATGTTCCTTTTATAGTTATTGATATGGTAGTTGCATCAGTACTTATGAGTATGGGTATGATGATGTTGCCTCCTACTACAATTTCCATGCCATTTAAGATTCTTTTGTTTATTCTTGCAGATGGCTGGAATCTTATTATAGGAAATGTAGTAAGAACGTTTTATTAGCAGAGGATTAAAAAAGGAGAAATGGCGTATGGATGTAGATATAGTAAGCCAAATCATTAGAGAGGCGTTATATTTGGTAATTCAGGTTTCTGCGCCTATACTTCTTATAAGTATGTGTGTAGGTCTATGCGTTTCTATTTTCCAAACGATGACCTCTATTCAGGAGCAGACATTAACATTCGTTCCTAAAGTTCTCGTTACATTTATTACCATTATCCTTCTTGGTAACTGGATGGGCACTAGAATAACAGACTATATGACGAAACTTTGGGGGAATTTTACTTTGTATATAAGGTGATATTTTTTAATACAAGGATTTGGGGAAATGATAGATTATTCTTTTTCATACGGTGATTTAGAATATTTTTTATTGATACTGATACGGGTGTCTGCATTTGTGTATGTAGCACCCTTTTTCTCGATTAAAGGGATTCCGAGGCTTATGAAAGTGGGATTTTCTGTCTTATTGAGCATGATGCTCTATGATGTAGTCCCTAGAGAAAGTATTGTATACAGTGATGTGTTAGGATATGCATTTTTGGTGGCAAAAGAAGTATTTGCCGGAGTGACATTGGGATTTTCTGCCCAGATTTGTATTCTTATATGTACATTTTCAGGACATATAGTTGATATGATGACTGGCCTTTCTATGGTGTCCATCATGGATCCTTCATCCAATCAGCAGGTTACAATAACAGGCGCATTGTATCAGCAGGTTATGATGGTAATACTGGTAATAACCGGAATGTATAGATTTCTGATAAGAGCTATTGCGGATTCTTTTATTGTTATTCCTGTCAATGGAACAGTGATTAATTCCGGAAAGCTTTTAACAGTTATAACTGAGTTCTTGAGAGATTATGTCATTATAGGTTTTAGAATAACACTTCCTGTTTTTATCATCATGTTTACAATGAATATTGTACTTGGTGTTTTAGCTAAAGTTTCTCCTCAACTGAATATGTTTGCAGTTGGTATTCAGATTAAGATTTTAGTGGGGCTTAGCATTATGTTTCTTACTTGCGGAATGCTAGGCAGCGCAGCAGATTTTATTTTTTCTACTATGAAAACTTTGATGCAGGAGTTTGCGTATGGATTACAGCCTTAGGCTTTCCTACAATCTACAGTTCTTTGCAAAAGAAGGCCCTGGCGGTGAGAAAACCGAAGAGCCTACTTCTAAACGTCTTGGTGATGCCAGAAAAAAAGGTCAGGTAGCCAAGAGTCAGGAGATAACTGTAGCTGCTGATTTGTTTGCTTTTTTTATATTGCTAAAAGTTTTTTCAGATATCCTTGGTAACAGAATAATAAATATTTTTAGAAGGTCTTATAACGATATTCCAGATCATATGAAGCAAATTAATGGAAGAATGCCGTTTAAGACCATGCATACAGAACTTGTAAGAATACTTTTGGAGGTATTGATTACAGCTGCACCTTTTTTTATAGCAGGTGTGGTGCTGGCTCTTTTGTGTAATTACATTCAGTTTGGATTTAAGGTTGTAACAGAACCATTGAAGCCAAAGCCTGATAAGTTTAATCCTATCAATGGTCTTAAGAGAATTTTTTCAATGCAGTCTATCTTTAATCTTATTAAATCTCTTTTGAAAATAACATTGATAAGTGCGATGGTGTTTATAACACTTACCAGAAGAAAAGAGTCAATTTTTCTACTATATGGAATATCGCTTAATCAGGGAATCTCTCTTATGTGGGATATCATGATTGAAGTAGGAATACGATGTGCGGCAGTTTATATGATAGTGGCATTTATAGATTTCGTTTATCAGAAACATAAATTCCACGAAGATATGAAGATGACTAAACAGGAAGTAAAGGATGAATATAAAGACTCTGAAGGTGATCCTCAGATAAAGGCAAAGCAGAAACAGAAAATGCGTGAGCAGTCAATGCGAAGGATGATGAAAGAATTGCCAAAGGCAGATGTAGTAATCACTAACCCAACGCATATAGCTGTTGCACTAAGTTACCATGAAGGAGAAGATATAGCCCCTAGAGTAGTAGCTAAAGGAGAAGATTTCCTTGCGAAGAAAATTAAAGACGCTGCTAAAGAACATGGAATTGAAATTGTAGAAAACAAACCACTAGCCAGAATGCTCTATGCAAACGTTGACGTAAACGAATTCATACCACCAGAACTTTATAAAGCAGTGGCAGAAGTACTCGCATACGTATATAAGCTTAAAGGCAAGGTATGACTTCTTGTCACTTACATTCAGAAACTCGCATTTACTGCGAGTTTCGTGAGAACAAAAGTCAAGTGGCAAACTGGTCCAAGACGAAGCCTTTTCAAATGGACAGTTTGCGTAGTTTTTGGAACGTAGTGACAAAAAACTATAGAATCATATCGAAAATAACGAAAGAATTCTTTAGTGATAAATGTTTAAAATATCGTTAATTTACGATGCAAAATTTAGGAAAATTTGATAAAATAATGATAAAGGGTTGAAAATCAAAATAAAGCATGTTTACATGCGCTTTATTTTGATTTTACAATCCGAATATTTTTCTTTTTATTACTCCAGATAGAAATCCAAGGAAGGGGGTGAAAGTATGGATACAGTCAAGCTCCGCAATGTGTTAATGGACTATGGTGTTGCTTTATATGTTGTATCAGCTCTTGTCATGCTTATCATACCAATTCCTACCATTTTGATGGACATATTGTTGGCAGTTGATCTTTCCATTGCTTTTGCAATTCTTTTTAATGCGATGTATGCCAAAGAAGCTCTGGATATGAGCTTTTATCCAACTCTTTTGTTGATGACCACAGTGTTCCGTATCGCTCTTAACGTATCCTCAACTAGACTTATTCTTACACAGGGAAATGCTGGTGAAGTTATCACAGTATTTGGTAATTTCGTAGGCGGCGGTGATTTAATAGTCGGAATCATTGTCTATATTATTCTTGTTATTGTTCAGTTTGTTGTTATCAACAAAGGTTCAGAACGAGTAGCAGAAGTTACAGCCAGATTCACTCTCGATGCTATGCCTGGTAAGCAGATGGCGATTGATGCAGATTTGAATACAGGTGCAATCGATGACAAGGAAGCAAAACAAAGGCGAGAACATCTGCAGCAGGAAGCAAGCTTTTTCGGTAACATGGATGGTGCTACCAAATATGTAAAAGGAGATGCAGCCGCAGGTCTTATTATAACAGTTATTAACCTTGTTGGCGGTATTCTCATGGGAATGACTAGAATGGGGCTTACTGCTGGAGAAGCTGCTGATAAATTTTGCATCCTGACAATAGGTGATGGTCTTGTTTCTTCAATTCCATCACTTTGTACATCACTCGCAACAGGTGTACTTGTAACAAAGGGAGCCGGAGAATCAGATTTTGGACATACGCTTATTAAACAGGTATTTGGACTTCCAAAAGTTATGATTCTAGTGGGTGCAGTAGTTGCCTTTTTGGGTGTTTTTTCACCACTTCCGTGGCCAGTTTATTGTTCAATAGGTATTCTGTATATTCTAGGCGGCCGAATGATGCAAAAGACAATTGAAAAATCCACAGTTGAGATGCAGGTGGAAGAAAGTGAGCAAACCCAGGCAGAAGAAATAAGGCAACCTGAAAATGTCAATTCACTTCTTCAGGTTGATCCAATCGAATTGGAATTTGGATATGGAATTATTCCACTTGCTGATATCAATCAGGGCGGTGATTTACTTGACCGAGTGGTTATGATTAGAAGGCAGATAGCCTTAGAACTAGGAACAGTTGTTCCTATTATAAGACTTAGAGATAATATTCAGCTTAATCCTAATCAGTACATTATTAAGATTAAGGGAATTCAAATAAGTGAAGGCGAGATATTATTTGATCACTACATGGCAATGAATCCTGGAAGTGTCAAAGAAGAAATAACAGGTATACCAACATTCGAACCTTCCTTCCATCTACCTGCGATATGGATTACTGAAAGCCAGAGAGAGAGAGCAGAAGCGCTAGGTTATACAGTAGTTGATCCTCCTTCCATAATAGCAACACATTTGACAGAAATAATAAGAGAACATATCGCAGAACTTCTTACAAGGCAGGATGTTCAGAATCTTATTAATAACCTTAAAGAAAATAATGGTGCTGTTGTTGAAGAACTCGTACCAAAACTTATGACTATTGGTGAAATTGAAAGAGTTCTTAAGAATCTTTTGTCAGAGGGCATATCTATACGAGATCTTGTATCAATTTTTGAAACGCTTGCAGATTATGCCGCGACGACTAGAGATACAGATATTTTAACAGAATATGTAAGACAGGGACTTAAACGAGCAATATCTTCGAAGTACTTTACAGATGAAGATTCTACAAATGTAGTAACACTTGATCCTATGCTTGAACAGGAAATAATGAGTTCAGTAAAACAGTCAGAAAGCGGCTCTTACCTTACTCTTGATCCGGAGAGAACCAGAGCAATATTAAAGAGTGTAAAAGTTCAGGCAAAGAAACTCGAAGATACAGGAAGAATTCCTATTGTAATGACATCACCTATTGTACGTATGTATTTCAGAAAACTTTCAGAGGAATCTTTCCCTGATTTAGTAGTAATCAGTTATAACGAAGTTGATACAAATATTAAAATTCAGTCAGTTGGTATGATAACTGCGTAAAGAGGGCGTGACGGGCATGATCATAAAAAAATTTGTAGGAAAAACTGAAGAAGAGGCAACACAGCAGGCGAAAGATGAGCTTGGAGAAAGCATTGTGATCATGAATGTCAAGCTGATTAGAAAAGGCGGCTTTTTCTCATTCTTATCTAAGCCAAAAACCGAAGTTACTGTTGCCAAAGAAGAAGAGGATGTGATGAAAAGTATTACTAACAAGAAGAACTCACATCCTGAAGAAAAAATAATAGAAAAAGAAGACTTTAGTTCAGTGAAGGTAAGCGGGCCGCATATTTCTTCTATAGATATTAAAGTCGGAGAAGAAAGTGATGAAGAGATTAGCCGCAGAAAAGCTGAAGAAGAAAAAGAAATTCGTGAAAGACGTGCAAAAGAGAAAGAAAAAGCTCTAAAAGAAGTTTCTTTGCGTGCAAAAGAAAAAGAAATATCAGGAAACAGTGATGCAGGCAAAAAACTGGCACAGGCTTCAAAAGAGGGAATTATTCCTCCTCTTAAAGTTGGCAAAGCCAAAATGTCAGAATCAAGACAGGCTACCATGGAAATTCCAGACAAGGATCCATATTTTAATAATCTTTCTATAAATGACATAGTTAACTCTGAGAAAAACATGGTAAATGCGGACAAAGATCAAGCTAAAATTATTGAAGAAAAGCTTGATAGTCTTCACCATCTTCTCGAAAAGAGCATGGGAGAGTCAGGAAAGACTACTGAGAAAAAAGAAGAAAAAACTTTTAATACTATTACAGAATCAGACAATGAAAGTGTTAATGAAGATGACGAAACAAAGTCTTTTGTGAAAGTACTTCGTAATACACTTATTGAGAATGAAGTCGATGAGAAAAATGCTGATGAATTAATAAAAGATGTAGAAAGAATTGCAAAACCTGATATGCCTATGGAATATTTGCTTGCTAATGTATATCAGAAGATGGTTTTGAGGTTTGGCGATTCAGTTAAGATAGTACCGGCCGAGAATACAGCGAAGGGACTTATTTTTGTTGGGCCAACCGGAGTTGGAAAAACGACTACAATTGCCAAACTTGCTTCATTTTTTAGTGTAACTCAGCACAAAAAAGTGGCACTTTTGACAGTAGATACATACAGAGTTGCAGCAGCAGAGCAGCTTAGAACCTATGCGTCTATTCTCGAAATACCATTTAGAGTTATTTATTCTGTGGAAGAACTTGAACAGGCGATAAAAGATTATATTGATGTTGATTATATTATGGTAGATACTGCCGGTCATTCTATTAAGAATGAAGAACAAAAAGAAGATGTTGAAAATTATGTGAAGTGTCTTGAACAAAATATTGATACCGATGTATTCCTTGTAATGAGCGCAACTACAAAGTATCGTGATCTTATCGGTATTGCGGATGCTTACAAAAATGCTTTTGAGTATAAGCTTATTTTTACCAAAATGGATGAAACAGGTAGTGCAGGAAATCTTTATAATCTTCGTATTTATACGGAAAAACCCATGTCTTATATCACAGATGGACAGAATGTTCCAGATGATATAGCCATTTTTGATGCACAAAAAGTGGTTAAGAGTCTTTTAGGTGGAGGAAGTGAGACTGAGGAAGAAGAGTCATAAGACAAGTGTACGTGAAAAAGTAAAGCACCTATTATTCTAAGAAAAGTGGGGACCGGAAAATATGGATCAGGCGACACAGCTTCGTAATATCATAAAATGCGCTAGCCTGGAGGCGGGCAGAGCATCAAGACCTCTGGCAAGAGTTATCACTGTAACTAGTGGAAAAGGGGGGGTTGGTAAAAGTAATGTTGCTATAAATCTTGCTATCCAGTTTAGGAAAATGGGGCAGAGAGTAATTATTCTGGATGCAGATTTCGGGCTGGCTAATATTGAGGTTATGTTCGGTGCAGTTCCTAAACATAATCTTGGAGATTTGATTTATCAAGATAAAAAGATAAAAGAAGTTATAACCTGGGGGCCAATGGGCGTTGGTTTTATCTCCGGAGGATCAGGAATTTCAGGTATGTATAACCTTTCTAGAGATTATTTGGTAAAAATCATTGTAAATCTTGCGGAATTGGATGCAATTGCCGATACAATAATTGTAGATACCGCTGCGGGTATTTCTGATGCAGTTTTGGAGTTCCTTGTAGCAAGTGGTGAAATCATACTTGTTACAACCCCTGAACCTACATCTATTACGGATTCGTATTCTTTGCTGAAAGCACTTAACGCTCATCCTCGTTTCAGTCCGGATGAAACAGTTATAAAGACTGTATCTAACAGGGTTGAAACAGAAGAAGAGGGAGAACAATTGTATCACAAGCTAAGTACAGTTGTGAGTCGTTATTTAAAACTTCCAATGATTTATTTGGGTTATATTCCTCAGGATGAACTTTTAGTTAAGGCAATTATGCAGCAGTCACCTATTTCGATTACGAACCCGAATGCAAGATCTGCTAAAGCGTTTGAACACATTGCAGCAGAACTAACAGGACCTTCATCTAGCATCAGGGAAGTAAAACCGCGTGGAATGGCAGCTTTCTTTTCTCATATAGTAAAAGGCAGAAAGCTAGATTCTGATGCGCAGACTCAGAAAGATAACTCTGCTGTATCATAAATTAAAAGTGGCTTAGAAACTGTGCCAGGGAGTGATTTTATGTTATCTGATTACATTTGCCCCGGAAATCGTATTGAATTGCAAGGCGTGACAGTCAATCCGGAAACTGGTGAAGAAGAAAAGAAAATATATGTAAGCGAAGTATATGATATTATCACGGATGAACGCATTGATTTAATGATGCCGCTTGAAAAAGGTCAGCTTCGTCTTCTTCCTGTTGATGCACGTTATCAGATTGTTTTTTATGGAAAAAAAGGTCTGTACGAGTGCGATGGAATCATTTCTGACAGATATCGTTCCAACAATATTTTTATTCTGACAATGGATCTTTTGTCTCCACTGAAAAAGTTACAACGCAGGGAATATTATAGATTTACCTGCGTTATCGACATGAAGATAAGGCAACTTCGTGACAATGAAAGAAAATTATTGCAAGCCAATAGGTATTTTCCGATTAACAAAACTGAACCAATGGATGATGCCACTATCGTTGATATCAGTGGTGGTGGTATGAGGATGATTTCCAAAATCAGGTATGATGAAAATGTCTGGGCATACGTTACATTTGAGCTTCCTAATGGTTCATCACCACAAAAATTTCAGATGTTCACGAGAATGCTTCGTGTATCAGAACTTGAGAATAGACCTGGATTTTTTGAACATCGTATGCAGTTTATTATAATTGATGAGGAACGAAGAGAGGATATTATTCATTATATATTTGAAGAAGAACGCAGGATGATGCGCAGACGATAGATTGTATCTATTTTGAGACGAAAAAACGTCTAAGAATGGAGAAAAAATGAAAAAAATTTTTTTGGTTGATGACTCTGCACTCATGCGAAGTGTGTTAAGTGATATTATAAACTCAGATGGAAGGTTTCAGGTAGTAAAAAGCGCAAAGGATGGTGAAGAAGCACTTTCTATACTGCAAAAAGAGGCTTCATCCTTTGATGTAATGGTACTTGATGTTAATATGCCACGAATGAATGGAATAGATCTTTTGAAATGTATTAATAAAGAGTCTATTCGAATAAAGACAATGATGTCAAGTACGGATACAAAAGAAGGTGCAAAAGTAACATTAGATGCACTGGATTTAGGAGCTATTGATTTTGTTCATAAGCCTGACAGGGCTAGCGCATGTAAAACAGAAGATTTTGCAAAAGAATTTCTTTCTACACTAGATGCGGTTTGTAGTAGTAGAATACCAACCACACCTATTCGTAAACCGGTAAAAAACGAAGAAAAAGAGAAAGAGAAAGATAAGGCAATCTTGAATGTGATTAAAAAGCATACTAGTAGTATAACTGGCAAAAAGTTAGTTGCTATAGCATCATCAACAGGTGGGCCTAGAGCACTACAGGCAGTTATCCCTAAACTTCCTAAAAATTTAAAAGCACCTGTTATACTGGTACAGCACATGCCTGTAGGATTCACAGCTTCATTGGCATCAAGACTTGATTCATTATCAGAACTTACTGTAAAAGAAGCTGCAGAAGGCGATGTGCTAGAGGCAGGTACTGTGTATATTGCAAAAGGCGGAATACACATGTACATTGAGAACACTGTGGGTAAATCAGTTATACATTTAAAAGATGGTCCTACGCGAGAAGGTGTTAAGCCGAGTGCCAATAACATGTATGAATCCCTTATGGATTCAAGATATGATGAGATTGTTTGCGTAGTCTTAACCGGAATGGGTGCTGACGGAACAGAAGGAATAAAGAATCTCAAAACAAAGAAAAGAGTTCATGTCATTTCTCAGGATGAGGCATCGTGTACTGTATATGGTATGCCAAGGGCAGTAGCGGTTGCGGGACTATCTGATCAGGTAGTTTCGTTAAATGATGTGGCACAGGAAATAGTTATGAACGTCGGCGTGAATTAATAAGGCGAGAAACGTCGGCATTACAAGGAGGGTAAATTTTTATGGATACATCTCAATATCTTGGCGTATTTCTCGATGAGGCAAAAGAGCATATTCAGACGCTCAATGACTCAATTATGACTCTTGAGGACGATCCTACTAATGAGGATTGTATTAATGAAATCTTCCGATCTGCTCACTCTATGAAGGGTATGGCAGGTACTATGGGCTATAAGCGTATGCAGCAGCTTACCCATGATATGGAAGATGTCTTTTCTGACGTTCGTAATGGTACTCTTAAAGTTGATTCTAATATGACAGATACTCTTTTCAAGTGTCTTGATGCTGTACAGGCATATGTAGACAATGTTGAAGAGACTCAGGATGAAGGTACAAATGATAATGAAGAGCTTATTAAAGCTCTTGCAGATATAAGAGCAGGTAAGAGCGGAGGCGGCGGTGCAGCGCCAGCACCAGCAAAGGAAGCAGCGCCGGCAGCTGAGGCAGCGCCAGCACCAGCAGCTGAGGCAGCACCGGCTGGAATAAATTTTAAAACAATGCGAATCGACCCAAGTGCAAAGACTACACTTGAGCAGGGCATTGCAGAAGGCAAGAAAGTATTTGGACTTAATGTTAAGATTGCCGATACATGTCTTTTAAAAGCAGCGAGAGCTTTTCTTGTATTTAAAGACCTTGAAGATATAGGTGAAATTATAGCTTCAGATCCTAATACACAGGATATTGAAGATGAGAAATTTGATCATACATTTGCTGTTTTGGTAATTACTGATGAAGAGGAACCTGATAAAGTTGCTGAAATCGCAAAGAATGTTTCTGAAATAGAGTCTGTTGAAATAGGTGAGGTTGATGCTAAGTCTATTAAGACAACAGAAGATCCTGTAGAGGCAGCAGAAGCAGCACCGGCACCAGCAAAGGAAGCACCAGCAGCGCCGGCACCGACACCGGCACCAGCACCAGCAGCAAAGGCAGCACCAGCGCCAGCAGCAAAAGCAGCGCCGGCACCAGCAGCCGCAGCAAAGAAGCCTGCTGGGAAACCGGTAGTTAACCGAACAGTCCGTGTAGATATTGAAAAACTTGATAGTCTTATGAACCTTGTGTCTGAGCTTATCATTGCCAAGAATTCACTTATAAGTGCGGCTAGCTCGGCAGGTCTTGCAGATGGAAATGTTAATGAACAGATTGAATATCTTGAATCAGTTACAACAAATCTTCATGAATCAGTTATGAAGGTTCGAATGGTTCCTATTGAATCTGTACTGCAGAAATTCCCACGTATGATACGTGACCTTAATAAGACACTTAATAAGAAAATGGTTCTCACCATGACTGGTGAAGATACAGAAATGGATAGAACCGTTGTAGATGAAATCGGTGATCCTCTCATGCACTTGCTTAGAAACAGTGCTGACCATGGTATTGAAGGAGATGCACAGATTCGTCTTAACAACGGAAAATCTGAAGAAGGACATATTTTCCTTAACGCATTCCAGGATGGAAACTCTGTTGTTATCGAAGTTGGTGACGATGGTAATGGTATTGATCCTGAAGCTGTTAAGAAGAGAGCTATTGAAAAAGGCGTTGTAACGGAAGCTGAAGCAGCTGCAATGACAGAACAGCAGTGCATAGAGCTTTTGTTCCATCCTGGTTTCTCAACAGCTAAAGTCGTAAGTGAAATATCAGGTAGAGGTGTTGGACTTGACGTTGTAAAGAGTAAGGTTGAATCACTTTCTGGCACAGTATCTGTAAAGAGCAAACTTGGAGAAGGATCTACTTGGACAATTAGACTTCCTCTTACACTTGCTATTATTCAGGGTCTTATGGTTGAAGTTGGCGGAGAAAAATATGCTATTCCGCTTGACTCTATCGAGATTATTGAGAATGTACCTGTATCTGAAATCAAACTTGTATCTAATAAGGAAGTTATCAACCTTCGTGGAACAGTTACACCTCTTATTCGCATGAATCAGGTACTTGATAATGAATCTGAGAGCGATCCTAATGAAGATATGATAGTTGTTATCGTTAAGAAGGGCAATCAGAGAGTTGGACTTGTTGTTGATAAGATGGACGGACAGCAGGAAATCGTTATTAAGCCTCTTGGTAAGTTCATTAATAAGTGCAAGTTTATCAGCGGTGCGACTATCCTTGGTGATGGTGAAATTGCTCTTATTCTTGATACAAATGCCATTGCATAAACGAAAAATGTTTTTGCTAAATCAGTTGTAAGAAAGGATAAATTGTTATGAATGAACTTAGAGATATAGAGGATATAGGCGAAATCGTGCAGTATATCATCATCAAACTTGGTGACGAACAGTATGGAATTGATATTAAGTTTATCGATAATATAGTTCGTATGCAGCAGATAACAAGAGTACCAAAAGTTGATAACTATTTCCGTGGAGTTATAAATATTCGAGGTTCTATTGTACCTGTTATGAGCATTAGACTAAAAATGGGAATGGAACCAGATGTTCTTACGGATAAGAGCAGAATTATCATCATCAAGATGGATGAAGGCGAACTTTTAGGTATTATTGTAGATCAGGTAGAACAGGTTATGAATATCGGCAACAAGAATATTGATAAGCCTTCTGTTGATAAGAAGAAAGAAAAGGGTGATTTTGTAAGCGGAGTTGGTAAATATGATGGTGGTCTTGTTTCTATTCTTGACCTTACAGCTCTTAATCCTGACTACGACAAAGAACGCAAAGAGGCCTAAAAGTTTTAAATCTTTATTTTCATTAAAAAGAAATTGTTGCTGTCAAAGTATTGTTTAGTAAAAAGTAACTGATATATAAGAGTCAAAAAGTCAAAATTAACTGCAAAAGATTTTGGCTTTTGACTCTTATATCGTTACTGTTTGTTCTGTAATGCTTATAAACAGTAATCTTATATCATATTGTTTTTCTGATTATTACTGCCTTTTTTAGTTTTTTTATAGCAGGCAGGGAATCTTTTTGTATAAAATTGACGAAAATACGAATATTAATATATAATACTTCACTAAATATTAGAAATAAAGTATAATAAAATAATAAAGAAACGATATTTAGTTGTTCATTTTTCATAAATTCTATTTGTATCTGCTTTTTGTTTTGAAGGAGGATACCAGATGGGCGAGATGAGTCTGGATGCACTGTCCGAAAAATATTTCGATGTGCTAAAAGAGTTAGGAAATATTGGTGCTGGAAATGCCACAACTGCTTTGGCTCAGATGATAGGTGATAAGGTCGACATGTCCGTTCCACAGGTACGTCTTCTTGAATTTAAGGATGTAGGCGACATTATGGGTGGTGCAGACAAGATTATGACTGCCATCTATTTGAAACTTGAAGGCGATGTTAATGGTTCGATTATGTTCATGTTAGGTCAGGCAGAAGCAAGACATCTTGTAAACAAACTGACAGGTCAGAACACTCCTGATGATGAGCCATTTGGCGAGATGGATATGTCCGCTCTTCAGGAAATTGGAAACATTATTACAGGTTCTTATTTGAATTCACTATCTCAGATGACGCAGCTTGTAATGCTTCCATCAGTTCCTTATGCAGCAGTTGACATGGCAGGAGCAATTCTTTCAGTACCAGCGATTGAATTCGGAATTATGGGCGATAAGATGCTTCTTATAGAAACAAGTTTTTCAGATGATATAAGCTTAAGTGGTTATTTTATTCTTTTACCAGATCTTGAAGGCTATACAAAGATTTTATCATCCCTTGGTATACAGTTAACGACAGAATGATAATAGTTCTGATGATTACGATTTTTTAGTATGAGGGACATATATGCCAACAATCGTAAAAGTTGGAATGGCGGATTTGAATACATGTAAAGCACCTGATGGGATAACGACTCTTGGACTTGGTTCCTGTGTAGGAATAGCAATTCGAGATCCGGTAACGAAAATAGGTGGGCTTGCACATGTAATGCTTCCCGATTCCACTGAAATAAAAAACAATAATAATGTTTATAAGTTTGCGGATACGGGCATTCGTGAACTTGTTAAACGTATGATTTCGCTCGGAGCAAGTAAGACTCGATTGGTAGCAAAAATTGCTGGTGGAGCGCAAATGTTCGCATTTCAGTCAACAAGTAATGCTATGCGGGTTGGTGACAGAAATGTGCAGGCTTCATTAAAAGCCTTAAAAGAACTTAATATTCGTGTAATAGCGCAGGATACAGGTAATAATTACGGAAGAACAGTAATTTTCTATCCTGAAACTGGAGATTATGTAATTCGAGCAGTAGGAAAGCCGGAAAAAACCATATGAGTGACGATATTAAAGAAAAAAGGGATGAGATACTTAGTCGGAAGGATCCGATGGTTGAAAACATCGTTAAGGCTATCCGGCTAAATGAAAAAAAAGGATCACAGGTTGTAAAAATCAATTACAAAGTCTTAATTGATCCTAAGGTTAAGCTTATAGCTCCTTTTATTATGCTAGGTGGTACATCTGTTATTGCAGTGTATACGTTTTTGCAGGGTAATTATTCTAAAGAAAAGTGGTTCGTGATAGTATTCTCCACAATGGTTTTGTTCTTACTGTTAGGGACAGTATTGCAGCGTTTTGTGGAAAAATTCGAAGTTGATGCAGTAAAAAGAGAAATTAAGCAAAGACTGGATGAAGAAGATGAAGCTGAAAAATTAAAAGAGCAGGAAAATGAAGATTCGATGGGACAGGAATAATTCATTAACGGTGCAGGGACAGATACGAATCTGAAAAAAATATGGGTATGGGGGTATTTGTTCAATGGATGAAGCATCCCGAATCAAAATGTGGAAAGAATATGAAAAAAATAAGACTCCTGAAATACGCGAAAAGCTTATTTTAGAATATGCACCGCTTGTAAAACTGGTTGCAGGTCGTTTGTCGATGTACTTGGGATTTAATGTTGAATATGATGATTTGGTTGGATATGGTGTCTTTGGACTTATAGATGCAATTGACAAATTCGATACTATGAAAGATGTCAAATTTGAAACCTATGCAAGTCTTCGAATAAGAGGCGCGATACTAGATCAGATTAGAAAAATGGATTGGATTCCACGAACAATTCGTGACCGTCAGAAAAAAATCGGTGCTGCTATTAAAGAAGTTGAAGCAGAAAGCGGACATGTGGCTACAGATTCTGAGGTAGCCAAGAAGATGCAAATTTCCGAGGATGAATACCTTAATTGGCAAAGCCAGATGAAAGTGACAGGTGTTATTTCTCTTAATGAATTCATGGAGGCTGGTAGTGATATTTCCGAAGATGCCGGAACCGGTCACACTTTTGAAAAGCCTGAAGAAGTAGTTGAGAAAAATGAATTGAAAAAAATTCTAGGTCAGGCACTTGATCTTTTGACAGAAAAAGAAAGAAAAGTTGTTCTTTTATATTACTACGAAGAGCTTACATTGAAAGAAATTAGTAATGTGCTGGAGGTTTCCGAGTCTAGAGTATCACAGCTGCATACTAGAGCACTTCAGAAAATGAGAGTTAAATTAGGAAAGTACATGGGCATTCTTACAGATCGCAACTAAATTGTAGATGAGGTTGAATGATGAACGGTTATTTTCAATTGGTAGCAGGAAAAAACGGAACAGCAATTAAAGTTTTTAGAGGAACAAATGGAGACCCGGATGCTACAGCCAGGGAGATTACTGAATATCTACATGTAAATGGTCTTGATTTTAATCCGACCGCACTCGACAATGCAATAAGAAAAGGTGACGGAGAACCGGTTGATATTATAGCAACTGCGCTTGAAAAACCGATTCCTGAATCTTTTGATATTGATATGTCGTTGGATCAGATGGAAGTTACAGTCCGTTTCTATCCTCCTTCAGAAAATGGACCTGAAATCGATTCTGAAAAAGTGATTTCAACCTTAAATCAGAAAAAAATAGTATTTGGAATTGACGAACAAGCGATTAATAGTTATTTTAATGATAGAAAGTATTGTACTAATTATGTTGTTGCTAAAGGTATCCCGACTAGAGAAGGTCAAGATGCCAAGATAACATTTTCTTTTGATACAAATTTGCGTATTCATCCAGAGACAAGAGAAGACGGAAGCGTAGATTATTATAATCTTAATCTTATTAATCATTGCAAAAAAGGCGATGTGCTAGCAACTCTTACTCCAGCAGATATGGGTGAGGGTGGCTGTAATGTTCTAGGAGCAAAAACAAGACCCAAAAATGTTAAGTCGATGTCGCTAAAAGGCGGAAAAAATGTTACAATGTCAGAAGACAAACTTACTTTGACTGCTGATGTTGATGGGCATGTTTCTTTGCAGGAAGGTAAAGTTGTTGTTTCTAATGTACTCAGTTTAAAAGAAGTAGACCTTTCTACAGGTAATATAGTATATGATGGCTCTGTTGAGATAGCAGGAAGTGTTGCCAGCGGTTTTAAGGTTGAAGCAGGTGGCAATATTCAAGTAAAAGGTAATATTGAAGGGGCTCATTTGAAAGCCGCAGCTGATGTTATTATAGAGCGCGGTGTTAACGGAATGGGTGAAGGTGTTATCGAAGCAGGCGGAAACATCGTAACGAAGTTTATTGAAAATGCTAAGGTTTATGCAGTAGGCAGTGTTGTTGCCGGTTCAATTATTAATTCTCACGTTGAATCAGGAACCGAAATTACGGTTAATGGAAAAAGAGGAAATATAGTAGGTGGACATGTTGTTGCCGCTGAGAAGATTACAGCTAAGGCACTAAGTAATGACATGGGCACTAATACAATTATAGAAGTTGGCGCAGATCCACAGCTTAAAGCAAAGATTCGTGATACTATGAAATTTATCACAGACAGTACCAAACAGCTTCAGCAGATTCGCCCAACACTGGATGCTTTTGTTAAAAAAGTCAAGTCAGGAGTTAAACTTACAAAAGAACAGATGGAATATGCTAGAAAACTATCTGATATCAATTCAAATCTGACTAAGAGTCTCGACGAACAGACAGAAGCTCTTACAACAATGCAGGATCAGTTATCACAGACTATGGATGCAAGTGTTGCTGTAGAAGGCATATGCCATTCTGGTGCAACAATCGTTATTGGAGATGTATCCATGGTTGTTAAGAATGATATAAAGTTTAGTAGATTTGTTAGAAAAGATGGAGAAGTTAAGATTGCACCGCTTTCGTAACTGGCAAATCCTTTTTTCTGACAGAAATTTAAAACAATTGAAGACTGCAGGGGAATGCGAGGAGGAGCTATATGCAGATGGGAGCTATTGTATTGGCTGTAATCGGTATTGCGGCAATTGTCCTAAGCTTTATTATTCCGGCCGATAAAGGCTTGGAAAAAGGCAGCAAAAAGGACATGGAGGCTGCTGTACACAAGGCTGTGCAGCGTAGTATTGAGGATTCACAAAGCATAATTCAGCAAAGAATCAATGATCAGATAGAAGAGTCATTGATTAAAACTGAGCGCGGAATGGACAGAATTACAAATGAGAAGATGAGTGCAATCGGTGAATATGCTGAAAATGTGATGAGTGACATCAAGAAAAATCATGATGAAGTAATGTTCATGTATGATATGCTAAGCGACAAGCATAAAAATCTTACTTCGACAGCTTCAGAAGTTGCAAAGACTGAGAAAAAAGCAAGACAGACAGTGTTAGATGCAGAGTTAACGGCTAAAGAAGCCAGAGAAGCTGCAAGTTCGCTTGCTATGCAGGCTGCGCAGAATCAGACCGCAGCACCAAACTTAAAGAGAGCAAGAACTGCTGTAAGTGATGAAGGGGTTCAGCTTGGAAGCAGACGTGTTATTATGCCTCAGGCACCTAGTCAGGGGCCATCAAACAGACAGGCTCAGAAGCTTGATGAAGAAATAAAGAAACAAAGAAAAAAGATTTCAGGAGTAAGCGGCAAAGGATTTGTATTTGATAGCGGCGATCCTGATTTGAGTTTTCATGATTCTGCAGCATCAGATTTTTTTGGTTCGATAGGGGAAGAAGAACAAATCTACGAAGAACAGGTACCAGTTAATCCTGTTTCAAACGATAATATTCCAGAGTTAAGTAAAGAAGATAAAGTTAGAAATCGTATTGCACAGTTCCAAAGAGCACATCAAAAAACAGCATTTGCAACGGGTAAAACACCTGCTACTAATGCAAATGCTCAAAGAAGTGTTGAAAAAAGTTCTGCAAGTGCAAGAGTTGCATACAATACCGAATCAAGACCTGAGCAAACAGAAGCAATGCTAAGAAATGCTGTTGCTACTGCAAGTGCTTTTGGTAATAAAAAAGAAGTTGATGAAGAAACAATTAAAAACGTGGCAGCAAAAGCCAAGGTGGCAAGTTCTTCTAGACAGAATCAGGAACCTGCTGTTTCTTCTAAAGTTACTACAGAAATTCAGGGAAAAGGGAAAACAGCTCCTAGCCAGCAAAGAAAGACAAGTACAGATTCTATTGCAAGGCAATCACAACAGTCCATTAATAGAATTAAAGATCAGGCAGCTGCACAGGTTAGAGAATTTGCCGGTGAAGATGCAAATCTAAATAGAGTGCAGAAGACTTTCGATGTCGAGATGAGCGATGATATTGAAGGTTCTTATGAATATGATGATGATCTTACACAGACAGTTGATGATGTAAGAAATGAAGAATTTGTTCCGCTTAAAGAAGAAAAACATTACTCACAAAAGCAGCTCAATGAGCAGTTTGCAAGAGTGTTCGGAGACGTTGCTTTGCCAAATCAAAATCAGGAAGAGGATACGGAAGATATAGATGATGTTAAGCAGGTAGCAAAGCATGTAATGACTTATGAGGAAGAACTAGCCAGCATTCCTGAGAGACCTCTTAGAAGAAGAGCTCAGACCCCGCTTCCAAAAGAAGCTGTTGTACCTGAAGATTTCTTTGACGATGTTATGGATGGGGTAGAAACAGTAGATACTTTGGATGAAAAGGCAAGAAGAAGCGAACAGATTCTTGAAATGCATAAACAGGGAAAATCCAATATAGCCATAGCAAGGGAATTGGGGCTTGGAGTTGGTGAAGTTGGATTAATGATTGAAATAGCTACTAAGAATCGACGCATGTAGCTTCTCTAAATGGCCAGCTTGCGAAGGTTTTTGAACAAAGTGACAAAAATCTATAGGTTATTGTTTTTATATAGTCCGTTTTACTGTCTGTATATTTCGTCGCAGACACGCTTTCGCTTGATTATAAACGTAGTGATACGTAATGCGCAAAAAAACAGCGCATAAGTACCAACGTTTATAAACAGTTCTGCTCATGAAATATTACAAGCCAGTAAAACTAATCTACTAAGTATTTAAAACAATAACCTATAATTATGGGAGAGTAACATGAAGTTAAAATATTATCTTAAGGGATTAGGAGCAGGGCTTTTAGTTAGTGCAGTAGCCTTTGTTCTAATTGGAAATGAAGGCAAACAAATGACAGATGCAGAAGTAATACGAAGGGCTGCAGCTCTTGGTATGACAATGCAGGGAACGACATTATCAGGAAGCTCTTCGAACTCTGATAGTACTACCGGAAATACTAATACAGGAAATTCAGATGATACAGAAAATTTGTACGAAGATGATTCAAAAGATGGTGCAAGAAATTCATCTGAAGAAAAGACTTTATCTGCTGCATTTGATGCGGATTTAACCTCGAATATAGTTGAAGTACCTAAGGATGATAGCTTAGATACTAAAGAAGCAGATAAAGATGCTGGTAGTAAAACAGGAAAAGCTCAGGTTGAAAAAACAAATAAAGCTGATGCAAACAAAACAGATTTATCTGACTCAGAAAAAACTAATAAAAATGATGTAGAGAAAACAAATAAAGCAGATAATAATAAAAAATCAGGCTCTTCTGATACGAAAGAGCCTGATTTAGGAGCATCTAAAGATAAGTATAAAAATGGTAAGGTTGAAATAACATCTGAGAAAAATGACAGTCTGTCTGAAAGTAATACTTCTGATATAAAATCTGGTAGTAAAGATACTGCTAACAAAGATGAAAAGAAAACAGAAAATAGTAGCACTGCCAATAAGACTGAAACAAAGAGTGCTGATAAAAAGACAGAAAATAAAAGTACTGAAAATGAGCAAGCAAAGAAAAACGATATTGATAGCACTGATACTAAGAATCAGAAAAAGGCTGGAAATGACCTGACAACTAATAAGTCAGAAAACAAAACGGATAATAAAAGTACTGGAAACAGTAAAGAAGATAAAACTTCAAATGAAATCAAAAATGTGAGCATTAACACAGAAACAGTCACTGTAAAAGTTCCTGGTGGAAGCAGTTCTGAAACTGTAAGTGCAATTTTAGAAAAAGAAGGTGTAGTTTCAAGCGCAAAAGAATTTGACAATTATCTAGTAAGTAATAATCTTGATAGGTATGTAAGGTCTGGTTTGTTCACAATAAAGCCTAACTCTTCCTATAAAGATGTTGCTGCAGTTATTTGTAGGCATTGAAAAATTATGACTTCTTGCTGAGATTTAGGATTCTTGATTTTCCTGATGAAAACAAGAACCTATAGATTTTTGTCACTGCGTTCCAAAAACTACGCAAACTGGCCATTTGAAAAGGCTTCGCCTTGGACCAGTTTGCCACTTGACTTTTGTTCTCACGAAACTCGCAGTAAATGCGAGTTTCTGAATATAAGTGACAAGAAGTCATAGATTATTGTTTTTATATAGTCCGTTTTACTGTCTGTATATTTCGTCGCAGACGCGCTTTCGCTTGATTATAAACGTAGTGGTACGTAATGCGCAAAAAAACAGCGCATAAGAATGCGGCATAATTTAAACACTTTTAAATTATGTCGTCTGCCAAAAGCAGATTTAAAGGCATTATTTATGCCTTTAAACCCCAGACCAACGTTTATAAACAGTTCTGCTCATGAAATATTACAAGCCAGTAAAACTTCTTACTGATGACTTTTTAGAATCGCAGTAAGAAGTATTTTTTTTATAAAAGCTCTATTTTAAAACAAATAGGTTTGTCGGTTGATGGCTTTTGATCCAAAGTAATAGATAATCCATTGTTGTCACGGCAAGATTTTGTGATTAAGTAATCGCCAAGAACTTCAACATTGGCAATTTCAAAATCATGGCTACCATTAATACAAAAAGATTTTACAAGGAAGTTATTACTGTCTGGTCGCATACAAAAGGCATAGATAAAACCGTTTTTATATGTAAATCTGTAATCGGAATTTGTGAACTTTTTTTCATCATTATCCTGAAAATAACCACCGATATTATTAACTTCGCCTTCTCCGAATTTTTTCCATGGAGTTGTTTCGTAGATTCCATCGCCATTTGTTTTCATCCACTGTCCGATTTCCTTCAAGACATCAGTTTCTTCATCAGTTATTGTACCATCTGATTTTGGACCTACATTAAGGAGTAGCATACCATTTTTGCTGACGATATCTATAAGGTCACAGATTATTTGTCTTGATGATTTGAACTGGTTATCTTTGGTATATCCCCATGAATACTTGCCGATTGCAGTATCTGTCTGCCAAGGTATTGGAGAGATTCCAGTTAGAGCACCGCGTTCTACATCGAAAGTTGCTACAGTCGGAGGAAAAGCTTCATGTTTGTAGTTAATGGTTACTTCTTTGCCCCATTCCTCAGCTCTGTTATAGTAGTAAGCACACAATTTCTTTAAATACGGCTTGAATGCAACATTTTGAATCCACCAGTCAAAATATAGAATGGAAGGTTTGTAGTTGTCGATTAATTCACAGGTTCTGACAAGCCAGTCATTAAGCCATTCTTTAGTTGGTTGTATAGGCGAAAGTGCATCATCTGTTGTTGAACCAAGTTTTGCCGTTGATAACTCTTCACAATAAAAGGCAGGTCCATAGAAGTCTCTATACTTCTCATCATTCACGTCGCTTTCAATTGTTCGTCCCATGTTCATGAAAAAATAGTGTTCAGCTCTATGAGATGAAGCACAAAAGGTAAGACCTGACTTATCGCATGCTTTTTTGATTTCTCCTGCAATATCTTTGCAGGGACCCATTTTAACTGAATTCCACTTGTTGAAGACTGTGTCGTACATTGCAAATCCGTCATGATGTTCGCAGGCAGGCATTACATATTTTGCGCCAGCTTCTTTGAATAACGAAATCCATTCCTCGGCGTTGAATTTCTCGCCTTTGAAAAAAGGAATGAAATCCTTGTATCCAAAATCTTTATGATTTCCAAAATGTTCTTTATGAAATTCATATTCTCTTTGGCCTTTGTCATACATGTTCCTGGGATACCATTCGTTTGCAAATGCTGGAACGCTGTAAATTCCCCAATGAATGAAGATTCCAAACTTGGCCTTGTAATACCAATCCGGTACCTTGTGGTTGGATAAGGAAGACCAGGTGTCCTTGTAACGTCCCTTTTCAATTGTCTTGTTGATTAATTTTAGATACTCTTCATGATTCATGATTTTTTACCCCTAAGATTATTTTTACTATACATACTTTATTATAAGACATCTTGAATAAAACAGCAGAAATATATAGGTTATTGTTTTCATCAGGAAAATCAATAACCGTACCAGACCAAAATTTGTCGTCAAGAGAAATTTTGTCCTGCGAAGCAGGATTCTTGCTGATGATTATCATAAATCTCAGCAAGAAGTCATGACTTCTTGTCAATTTCATTCAGAAACTCGCATTTACTGCGAGTTTCGTGAGAACAAAAGTCAAGTGGCAAACTGGTCCAAGGCGAAGCCTTTTCAAATGGCCAGTTTGCGTAGTTTTTGGAACGCAGTGACAAAAATCTATACTTTATTGTTACTTATATTTGATAAATGAGTTTTGCTGGCTTGTAATATTTCATGAGCAGAACTGTTTATAAACGTTGGTTTTTGGGGTTAAAAGGCATCAATGATGCCTTTTAATCTGCTTTTGGCAGACGACATAATTTAAAAGTGTTTAAATTATGCCGCATTCTTATGCGCTGTTTTTTAGCGCATTACGAACCATTACGTTTATAATCAAGCGAAAGCACGTCTGCGACGAAATATACAAACAGCAAAACGGACTATATATTGACGAAAAACTATAGGTTATTGTTTTCATCATGAAAATCAATAACCGTACTAGACCAAAAATTGTTGTTAAGACAAATTTTGTCCTGCGAAGCAGGATTCTTGTTGAAATTTAAACTATATTTAAGATTCTTTGGAGATAATATATCATCTAATGTTTTTACACGGATTATTAACGTGCAATGGGATTTTGTTGGCATATCAACGAAATGGAGCAAAATATGGAAGTTAAGCTTGAAAAATTATTACCAAACGACAGAGAACAGTTTATACTTGATAATCAGGAGGCATTTAATTTCGGCGCTTTAGAAGAATTTGGACAAAGAGATAATCATTTTGAAGAAGACGAGCAGATTATTTCCAGAGACACTATCGAGCAGTCAATAGACAGTGGAGAAGCGTATAGAATAATGCTTGAGGGTAAGAAAGTAGGCGGTGTCATTGTACGTGTTGAAGATGAAAAGAGAGATTTAGAGATTCTTTTTACTTCTCCAAAAGTTCACAGTAAAGGGATTGGCTATGCTGCGTGGTGTGAAATTGAAAAACTTTACCCTAAGGTAAAAGTCTGGGAGACAGTTACTCCATACTTTGAAACGCGAAACATTCACTTTTATGTAAATAGATGCGGTTTTCATATAGTAGAATTCTACAATCGTTTTCACAAAGATCCTAAAGAAATAGAAGAAAATGAAATGGATATTGATGAGCAGTTTCCAGATGGAATGTTTCGATTTGAAAAAATAATAAAGGATGAATCCTAGTATGAAAGAGTTTGATGCGGTGGTTTTTGATATGGATGGAGTTATTTTTGACTCTGAAAGAGCTACTATGTATTGTTGGATTGAACTGGCAAATAAATATGGTATTGAAAATATAGAAGAGCCGTATTTGGCATGCACAGGAACAACGATGGCAAGAACAAGGGAAATCATGTTGGAATATTATGGAAAAGATTTTCCATATGATGAATATGCCGGTAAAGCTTCGAAGATGTATCATGACCGGTATGATGGCGGAAAACTACCTATGAAAAAAGGTGTTAAAGAATTGCTTGGATTTTTATCTTTTAATAAGAAAAAGATCGCACTTGCGTCTTCGACCAGAAGACAAACTGTTGAAAATCAGTTAAGAGATGCTGGTATAATCGAATATTTTGATGAGATTATTACTGGAGATATGGTGAAAAAGAGTAAACCAGAGCCGGATATTTTTCTTCTTGCATGCAAAAAAATTCATGTGACGCCGCAAAGAACTTATGCAATCGAGGATTCTTATAATGGTATAACAGCAGCATATAGAGGCGGGTTAATGCCTATAATGGTTCCTGATTTACTGCCTGCAACAGACAAAATGCGGATGATGGCAGAGGTTAAGGAAAATCTTTTTGATGTGATGGAGTATTTTGATAATTAATAAGTCATTTTATGTAGTTTTGGGAACAAAAATGACAAAAAGTTATTAGTCAATTTCTTTAAGAAAGTTCTTGCAATGGATTCTTTCTTGTGGTATCCTTATAAGGTCGTGCAGAGATTTTCTTTGCGCAAATCAATAAATAATCACGTATATCTAAGTCTTTTCATGGTGCCTTTTAGGTCTGAAAAGAGCCTTCAGAAAGTGTAACGCCGTTTTCTGGTTTCAGGTCGAGATATACGGAAGAATAACCAAATGGAGGTATATCATGAGCGTTGTTAGTATGAAGCAGTTACTTGAAGCAGGTGTTCATTTCGGACATCAGACAAGAAGATGGAACCCTAAGATGGCTCCTTACATCTTCACAGAGAGAAATAATATCCACATCATCGATCTTCAGAAGACAGTAGGTCTTGTTGACGAGGCTTATCGTGCAGTATTCGAAATCGCTGAGCAGGGTGGCACAGTTCTTTTCGTTGGTACAAAGAAGCAGGCACAGGATGCAATCAAGTCTGAGGCTGAGCGTTGCGGAATGTACTATGTAAACGAGAGATGGCTCGGTGGTATGCTTACAAACTTCAGAACTATCCAGTCCAGAATCCAGCGCATGAAGGATATCGAGAGAATGCAGGAAGATGGAACATTTGACGTTCTTCCTAAGAAGGAAGTTGCTGGTCTTAAGAAGGAGCTTGAGAAGCTTCAGAAGAACATCGGTGGTATCCGTGATATGAAGAGAATCCCTGATGCAATCTTCGTTGTAGATCCTAAGAAGGAGCACATCTGCATTAACGAGGCTCACTCTCTTGGAATTACTCTTATCGGTATCAGCGATACAAACTGCGATCCTGAAGAACTTGACTATATCATTCCTGGTAATGATGATGCAATCCGTGCAGTAAAGCTTCTTGTTGGTAAGATGGCTGATGCTGTTATCGAAGCTAAGCAGGGCGCAGAAGCAGTTGCTCCAGCTGAAGAAGCAGTTGAAGAGAACGCTTAATTATAGATTTTCTTAATCTATAATTCTATATGTTGTAAGTAATACAGCTTTAGATTACAAATAAATTTATGACCTCGGCTAGGCGATTTCCTCGCCGGGGTCTTTTATGTAAATGCAGTTATTGTTCAGGGATTGGTATGCTTTTTGAGTATTACCTTTTTGGGTTCGATATCTGTAATAATGCAGAAGTTAAAGGAGAAAAATAAAATGGCAATCACAGCAGCAATGGTAAAAGAGTTACGTGAAGCAACTGGTGCAGGTATGATGGAATGCAAGAAGGCTCTTACAGAGTCTAATGGTGATATGGATGGTGCTATCGAGTACCTTCGTAAGAATGGTCAGGCTAAGGCTGAGAAGAAGGCTAGCCGTATCGCAGCTGAGGGTCTTACACGTATCGCTCAGAAGGACGACAAGACAGCAGCTGTTGTAGAAGTTAACTCTGAGACAGACTTCGTTGCACAGAACGAGAAGTTCCAGAACTTCGTAGCAGAAGTTGCTGAGCAGGCTGTTAACAGCGATGCAGCTGATCTTGATGCATTCATGGCTGAGCCTTGGCACGTAGATTCTTCTAAGACTGTTAAGGAAGCTCTTGTTGAGATTACAGCAGTTATTTCTGAGAAGCTTGATATCCGTCGTTTCCAGAAGGTTCAGGCTGAGAATGGTGTAGTAGTTGGATATGTTCACGGTGGCGGACGTATTTCTGTTCTTGTTGAAGCTGATACAGACGTTGTTAACGACGATGTTAAGGAAGCTGTTCGTAACGTAGCTATGCAGGTTGCAGCTCTTAATCCTAAGTATGTTAGCATGAACGATGTTTCTGAAGAAGTTCGTAACCACGAGAAGGAAATTCTTCTTGCTCAGGCTGTTAAAGAGAACGAAGAGCTTCCAGAGAACAAGAGAAAGCCTCAGGAAATCATCGAGAAGATGCTTATCGGACGTCTTAACAAGGAACTCAAGGAAGTTTGCCTTAACGAGCAGCCATATGTAAAGGCAGCTGATGGAAAGCAGACTGTAGCTCAGTATCTTGCAGAAGTTGGTAAGGCTAATGGTGCTACAATTTCTATCAAGAAGTTCGTTCGTTTCGAGACTGGTGAAGGTATCGAGAAGAAGCAGGACAACTTCGCTGAAGAAGTTATGCAGCAGGCTGGATTTAATAAATAATTTGTTTTGAATGATAGACAGAATTTAGTTTGTTAAATAGTCGACGAGTAGGAAAGCGGTTGCTTTTCTACTCGTTTATTGTTGAAGGCTTATTTTAAAAATGAATTCTTTATGTTTTAGTCTTTTATTTATCGCGAAAATGCGTTAAAATATAAAAAGTGTTGTTATAAGGTGTGGAGGCTTATAACGACTAGAAAGTTACGAGAAGAGGGATGGAGATGGCACAGCCGGTTTCTATTAAGGGGACTAAGTCTGGGATTATTCTTGTTCTGGATAAAGAAATTCCATTTGAAGAGCTTGTTCCTGTTATTGCAAAAAAATTCAAACAGGCATCTGGATTCCTCGGACAAAGCGACATGGGTCTGCTTATTCGTGGAAAAAGATTGTCTGATGAAGAAATCTCAACTGTTTTGGAACTAATAGCTCAAAATAGTAAATTGAATATTGTATGCATCTTAGATGAAGATCATCCTTTGGAAGAAGCTTTTACTAGAAGTGTTCTTCATGAAAGCAGAAATGCGTCTACTCCTGTAGAAAAAACTGCAACTTATTCTGCAGAATTATCACAGGAAGAAAAAGCACAAATTGAGAACGAAGCTTATAGAGCTGCTTTTGAACAGATTGGTGATGCTAATGCCAGAATTCATATGGGAAATATTCGTTCTGGTCAGGAAATTGTCTCCCAACATTCTATTATAGTTTTTGGAGATGTTAATCCTGGTGGAAGTCTTGTTTCTGCTGGGTGCATTTTTGTTTTTGGATCACTGATGGGTAATGCATTTGCTGGAGCTTTTGGTGATACCAATGCTTTTGTTATGGCGACTGATTTTCATCCACTGCAGATTAGAATTGCAGATGCAATTGCGGTTTCCGCAAATGATGAAGGTGGTAAGAGCGGCAGGATGCTGGGCAGAACTCGCAAAGATAAGAAAATTACTCCGGGTCCTGAAGTGGCTACATATTATTCAGGTCAGATAGCGAGATCTGCATATAATAAAAAGTTTCAGAGAAGTAACCAGTTTTTTAAGTAAAATCCTAATTTAAAGTGGAGGAATGTGGAAAATGGGTGAAGTTATTGTTATTACTTCTGGAAAGGGTGGCGTTGGCAAAACAACTACTACAGCCAATGTTGGTACTGGTCTTTCCCTACTTAATAAGAAAGTTGTATTGGTTGATACAGATATAGGTCTTAGAAACCTTGATGTTGTTCTTGGTCTTGAGAATCGTATTGTGTACAACCTTGTAGATATTGTTGAAGGTAATTGTAAATTACAGCAGGCTATGATTAAGAATAAGGATAATGAAAATCTTTATTTAATCGCAGCTGCTCAGCAAAAAGATAAAAACAGTGTAAATGAAGATCAGATGCGTAAGCTTACACAGGAACTTAAGGAACAGTTTGATTATGTTCTTATTGATTGCCCGGCTGGAATTGAGCAGGGATTCAAGAATGCTATTGCTGGAGCTGATAGGGCAATAGTTGTTACAACTCCTGAAGTTTCAGCTGTTCGTGATGCTGACCGTATAATTGGTCTTCTTGAAGCTAATGAACTTAGAGATGTACAGCTTATTGTTAATCGTCTTCGCCCAGATATGGTTAAGCGTGGTGACATGATGAGCGCTGATGATGTAGTGGACGTGCTTGCAGTAGGTCTTCTTGGTATTGTACCTGATGATGAGGAAGTCGTTGTTGCCACAAACCGTGGTGAGCCGCTTGTAGTAAATGCAAAATCAATGGCAGGTCATGCATACCAGAATGTTTGCAGACGTATCTGTGGTGAGCAGGTTCCATTCATGGATTTGGATTCTAAAAAAGGTTTGTTTAGCAAGTTATTTGGAAAGTGATTTAACTTAAAATGACGAATAACCTTTATAGGAGAATGGAGACTGAATATGAAGTGGTCAGATTTATTTCAAAGAAAAAGTTCCGGTGATGTCGCAAAGGATAGATTGAAAATGGTTTTAGTTTCTGATCGTGCATCCTGCTCTCCGGAAGTTATGGAACGTATCAAGAGCGATATTCTAGAAGTTTTGTCTAAATATGCAGAAGTTGATAAGGATCAGCTTGATATCCATATCACACAGGTTGATTCTGATGAAAAGGGCAGAGGAACAGTGCCTGCCCTATATGCGAATATTCCTATTCGCAATATGCACCACAATGCTTAGAATTTTCAGAAGTAGCTTACTTTTTATGCTATGTAAGAAAGTGATTCGAAAAAAGTTTAAAATTCATTTTAAAGCAGGCCTGTTCAGACCTGCTTTATTAATTAAAATACGAATATGAAAAGGGATGACGAATATGACTGGTTTGACATCAAAAGAAGCATATGATCGTTATATACGGGGATATAGTAACGTTCAGATTGATAATACTCAGAAAACAAAGGCAGATATTCTGCGTGAAAATATATGTACTTATTTCAATGCTATTTTTCTTATTCTTGCTATTTTGCTTATTGTTGCAGGTTCTTTTCGTTCGCTAACATTCTTACCTGTAATTATAGCTAACACATTAATTGGTATTTTTCAGGAACTTAAAGCCAAGAAGATCTTGGATAATTTGTCTGTATTAAATGAGCCAAATGCTCAGGTAATACGCGACGGCAAAGAAGTCACTCTTCCTGTTCAGGAACTTGTATTAGACGATGTAATTGTTTTAAGAAATGGTTGCCAGATTCCTGCTGATGGCGTTGTTTTATCGGGAGAAGTAAACGTAAATGAAGCGCTTCTAACCGGTGAAGCTGATGAAATCAAAAAAGAACAGGGAAGTCAGCTTATGAGTGGAAGCTTTGTCGTAAATGGATTATGTTATGCAAAACTTACCAAAGTTGGTGCTTCATCTTACATATCCCAATTAACTCTTAAAGCTAAAAAAATGTCTAGCACTGAGCAATCTGACATGATTAAATCTATAAATCATATAGTTATAGCTGCCGGTATTGCGATTATTCCGGTTGGTATCGCGCTTTTTTGGCAGGGACTTTCTCAGGGAAATGGTTTTAGTGCTAGTATTACGTCTATGGTTGCAGCTGTTATTGGAATGATTCCAGAAGGCTTATATCTTCTTGTAAGTATTGCACTTGCAATGAGTGCAGCTCATCTTGCATCTCAAAAAGTAATGCTTCACAACATGAAGAGTATTGAAACACTTGCAAGGGTTGATACATTATGTGTTGATAAGACAGGTACAATAACAGATAATTCTATGCTTGTTGCAAAAGTTATTCCTGTAAACGGAAGAACAATGGAACAGGAAACAAGTGATAGGATTCACATTACAGATTATATAACTGCGCTTTCTGATGATAATCAGACAATGCAGGCGCTTAGAAACTACTTTATAGAAATGGGAAGTGCAGACTGCGTTGCATCACTTCCTTTCACTTCTGTAAGAAAATACTCTGGTGTACAGTTCAAAGATGGAACATATCTTCTAGGTGCTCCGGAAATCATTCTCAAGAAGAATTATGCTCACTATAGCGAATTTGTTAATGCATATGCAAGCAAGGGATTACGTGTTCTTGTTTTTGCACAGTTTCTTGGAAACATTAATCCTGAAACCATTCTTAGTATAGATAAGAGTATGCTTTCTCTTCCTATTCCTGAATCCGGACTTGGAGATGAAAATGTACTTCCTGTAATGTTTATTCTGTTGCAGAATCCTATAAGAGAAAATGCGCCTAAGACTTTTAAATATTTCAAAAGTCAGGGTGTTGGAATTAAGGTTATTTCAGGTGATAATCCGGTTACTGTTTCTGAAGTTGCAAGACAGGCTGGAATTGCACATAGTGAAAAATACGTTGATGCCAGAACTCTTAAAGAAGAAGCGGATTATGAAAACGCTGTAAAGAAATATACGGTATTTGGAAGAGTTCAGCCAGAACAAAAGCAGATGATTGTACGCGCACTAAAGAAAATTGGTCATAAAGTTGCTATGACTGGTGATGGTGTAAATGATATTTTGGCTATGAAAGATGCTGATTGTTCAATAGCTATGGCGGCTGGATCTGATGCTGCTGTTCAGGCTGCTCAGATTGTTCTTCTTGATTCCGATTTTTCAAAGATGGAAGAGATTGTTAGCGAAGGAAGAAGAGATATTAATAACATTACAAGGTCGGCAACTCTTTTCCTTGTGAAAAATATTTTTTCTTTACTACTATCAATTTTTGCAATTATTAGCGTAATGACTTATCCGCTTCAGCCATCTCAGATTTCATTTATCAGTATGTTTAATATTGGTATTCCGGCGTTCTTTTTAGCACTTGAAAAAAATACAAAGAGAAGTGATGGCAAATTTATAATTAATGTCCTTGTTCAATCACTTCCTGCAGCGTTAACAGACTTTTTTGCAATTGCCGCATTGGTTCTTTTTGGTGATACCTTTGGTGTTACTCCAGTGGATGTATCTGTAGCTGCAACTTTTGTAATGGTTATTGTTGGATTCATGATTCTTGCCAGAATATGTATGCCACTTAATAAGTTTAGGCTTCGCATAATCATTGGATGTATTATAGGAATGATTTTTACAGCATTTACATTGAGTGACCTTTTTGCGATTACATATATTTCCAAAGAATGTGTCATGCTCTTTGTATTGTTTGTAATTGCAACTGAGCCTTGTATGAGATACCTTACACTTTTACTTGGCTTTTTAGAGAAAAAGGGAAGACATATTTATAAAAAAATACAGAAAAGACGCAAGGCACGTAAAGAAGCAAAAAACTAATTTTTTAAAAATGTTTTCTATATAAACTAATTAGAGAGAATATGAGGAAGAGGATAAATTATTTAGCGGTTTGTTTATTTATATTGTCTGTACTACTGCTTGATGGCTGCGAAGAAGCAGAGCTTTCCCGTGCCCAGAATAGTCATGGCTTTTGTATTGAAAATGAGGACAAGGACTTATACAATTCTAAAGTCAATTCTAATACAAGTGATGTAAATAAAACAGATACAGAGAATAATGAAAATGTTGAAAATTCTTCTAGTGCATTAAATAGTTCTTTTTCTGAAGGTGTGTTAGAAGATGCACAAACGTCTGATAAGACTATAACTCTTGGTTTTGCTGGCGATATCAACTTTGATGAAAACTGGGCAACTACAAAGTATATGGATGCTCAGAAAAATGGAATATATGATTGCATTTCCGCTGACGCTATACGCATGATGAATGATTTTGATATTTTCATGATTAACAATGAGTTTACGTATTCTGACAGAGGAATGCCACTTAATGGAAAGGCATACACGTTTAGAGCAAAGCCCAAAAGAGTTGAAAATATGAAGATTTTGGGCGCAGATATTGTCCTTATGGCCAACAATCATGTGTGGGATTATGGTCAAACTGCGTTTCTTGATACGTTAGATGTATTAAATAATGCCGGAATTCCATATGTCGGAGCAGGTCATAATATAGAAGAAGCATCAAGCCCGTATTATTTTTATAGAGACGGCTTTAAAATAGCTTATGTAGCTGCATCTAAGGCTGAAAAGTTTAAAATGACGCCCCAGGCAACCAATAATAAACCGGGTATATTAAGGTGCTATGATGAAAATCTTTTTCTTGAAGAGATAAGACTTGCAAGAAAAAATGCTGATTATGTAGTTGCAAGTGTTCATTGGGGCACAGAATATGATAATAACGCTGACAACGCTCAAAGGCAACTTGCAGGAAAAATAATTGAAGCAGGAGCAGATGTTATTATCGGAACTCACCCTCATGTTCTTCAGGGTGTTGAATATATAGACGGAAAACCTGTTTTTTATAGTCTTGGTAATTTTTGGTTTAATAATAAGGATTTATATACTTGTTTGATAGAACTGTCACTTAATCTGAATACAGAAAACAAGAAAGTGGTTTTGGATAAATGGAAATTTATACCATGTCACCAACAAAATTTAAAGACTACAATTGCATATGGAAGTGAAAGTAAGACAATTATCTCCTTTATGAACAAAATATCTTTTAATGTTAAGATAAATGAAGATGGATTTGGGGTTTTACTTTTGGAATAGATTTGTTATACTGTTACATGTGTATTAAAATTTAAATGTTTGGTTGTATTTAAGAAAGGTTTAACCGCGGGGGAGCGGTAGGCAAAATTATGAGATTTAATCGTGTTGATGATAATCGTGTTGAATGTATTATTTCTGAATCTGATCTTGAAGAATATGGTGTTGAGTTAGAAGATCTTTTCACTAGAAGCGGTAACGCAATGGACTTTCTGAAAGAAGTCGTAGAAAGAGCCAGGGAAGAAGTTGATTATAATCCTAAGGGCGGAGTTCTACCAATGCAGCTTAATGTATTAGAAGATCACAGTATATGCGTTATATTGGGCGAAAGTGATAATTCTTCATTTGATGATATGATAAAATTTTTAAAGAATCATTCGGGAGCAGATATTGCGAGAGATATTGTTAATGATATTGCTGATAGTATTGCTCAGGATTTAGAAGATGATTTAACTTTAGAAAATATGGAAGATGAGAATATGACAAATGAAGAGAGAGTAGATATGATAAATGAATATATCTCTCAGATTCATTCACTAAAAGATTCTAAAGATAGTAAAGATAAGAATAATAAAGATAATAACGATAAGAATTCTAATGACAATACAAATTTAAAATTTGCTAAAATTTTTAAGAATGTACATGGTAAAGTTAATGCTGATTCTGATAATCTTATGAAAAAGATTCCCGGACTTGATGTCAGGGAAAAGAAGCACGCTGTTGAAAGACTTGAAAACTCTGGTTTTGTATTCGCATTTAGTGATATGAAGGCTGTGATTTCTTTTTGTAGGATTTGGAATAGTCCGATTCGAATGGCTAGCAGTTTATATCATGATAAAAAGCGTGATGTGTATTTCTTGCATATGAGAAAAGGCAGAGAAAGTGTTGTGCATTTTGCGGGTATTTTCAATAGCGCATATGAGTTTGGAAGTTTCTATACAAGTGACCCTATTCGTATTTCATACATTGAAGAGAGTACTGATTGTTTGATTGCGAATAAGGCAGTTAATCTTCTGAAAAAATTTCAATAAGATATGAAGTGCAATGTAGCATGATTAGTAATAGGAGTCAATTATTTGACTCCTATTAGTTAGATTATAAAATAATTAGATTAGGAAAATATATGGAAAAACAAAGTGGTATCCGTTTGAACAAATATATTGCAGAATGTGGTATTTGTTCTAGAAGAGATGCAGATACTCTTATAAGCGAAGGTAAAGTCAAAGTAAATGGAATGATTCCTGAAGCTGGTACAAGAGTTTTCGATAAAGATATTGTTACTGTTAATGATAAGAAAATCACTCCGGTAAAAAAGAAGCATGTATATGCTTACTATAAGCCTGTTGGAGTGGTATGCACAGAAAAAGACGAGCATGCAGAGAAAACTATTTCAACAGAAGTTAAAACTCCTGTTAGAGTTACCTATGCGGGTCGTCTTGATCAGAATTCCTGCGGATTGCTTATTTTATCCAATGATGGTGATCTTATTCAGAAGATGATGAAGAGTAAGAACGGTCATGAGAAAGAATATGTTGTTAAAGTCGATAAAGATGTAACAGGATCTTTTCTACGTCAGATGGCGTCTGGAGTATTTCTTGAAGAATTAGGTCAGACTACAAAACCATGCAAAGTTACAAAATCAGGTAAGAACCAGTTTCAGATTGTTTTAACACAAGGTCTAAATAGGCAGATTCGAAGAATGTGTAAAACGCTTGGATATAATGTCAGGTCTTTAAAGAGAATAAGAGTTATGAATATTGTTATTGCTGATTTAAAGCCAGGTGAAGTTCGTGAAATTGTAGGAGTTGACAAGGTAAGACTTTATGAAAAGTGCGGCCTTAAGTGCGATTTAGATGACGAACAGTTTTCATGTAATGAGCGCAACACAGATTCTTTTGGCTCAAATACACGTAATGAAAAAAGAAATGAGCCAAAAAAATATGTAGCAAGACCAAAGGGAAAAAGGCGTAACACTTCGAAGGGACGAAGGTAAAATATTGTCTAATATTAGTAAACGATTTTGAATTTTGATTTATATATAGTTTTGACTTCTTGCTGAAATTTAAAATAATCATCAGCAGAAAACTATTAATATCTTGGGAAGGGCTAGAATGGACGAATTAATTCAAGAATATAATAAGTTATGTGATGAGATAAGGCATCACATGGATTTGTATTATAATCAGGATACTCCTGAAATATCTGATTATGAATATGATCAGCTAATGCTAAGGCTTAAGGAAATCGAAAAAGAGCATCCAGAACTAATAGCAAAGAATTCACCTACTCAAATCGTTGGAGGTAATACCAAAAGAGAAGCCGGAGTTACAGTTGAACATGATGTTCCAATGTTGTCTATTCAGGATGTATTCTCAAAAGAAGAAGTACTCGAATGGGTTCATGAAGTAAGAAATATGCATCCAGATGCTAAGTTCTGTGTAGAACAGAAAATTGATGGATTATCTATGAGTATTAGATACGAAAATGGAAAAATTTCTTTAGCAGAAACAAGAGGCGATGGTCTTATTGGAGAAGATGTTACTTTAAATGCTCTTGTGATTCCGGATGTTGTTCAGAATATTTCCACGAAATATCCATCAATAGAGGTTCGTGGCGAAGTATATATGACTCATGAAGACTTTGACAAGACTAATAGTCATCAGGAAGCTCTTGGCAAAAAGACATTTGCAAATCCAAGAAACTGTGCTGCAGGAACGCTTAGACAGTTAGATAGCGGTATGGTTAAAGAGCGTGGACTTTCAATGTTTATTTTCAATGTTCAGCGTTCAGAGCCTTCTTTTACTTCCCATTTTGAGGCTATGCAGGAATTGAAAGAGCTGGGAATGAAGGTGGCGCCATGTACTCTTTGTACAACTGATGAAGAGATACTTGCGCAGATAGATTCTATAGGCGAAAGCAGAGGAAGTCTTGCTTACGATATTGACGGAGCTGTTATTAAAATTGATCAGCTTGCTTATCGTGATGATTTCCCAGCTGGAAGTAAGTATTCTTCTGGCCATATTGCATACAAGTATCCCCCAGAAGAGAAAGAAGCGGTTATTACAGATATTGAGCTTTCTGTTGGAATGACTGGTAGAATCAATCCTACGGCTGTATTTACACCTATAAGGCTTTGCGGTACAACTGTTTCCAGAGCAACTCTTCACAATCAGGACTTTATTGACAGCCTCGGAATTGGTATTGGCAGAACAGTTGTAGTATATAAGTCAGGAGAGATTATTCCTAAGATAAAATCAGTGGTTGAGTCCAAAAATCCAGCTGATTCAGTTGTATATAAGATTCCGGATATTTGTCCTGTCTGTGGTGCCAAAGCTGTTAGAGAGGCTGATACAGCAGATATGGTATGTACAAATGATGATTGCCGAGCTAAGCTTGAACGCCGTATTATCAATTTTGTCGGAAGAGATGCCATGGATATTAAAGGCTTTGGGGAAGAAAATATAAAGACTTTGATAGAACATGGATATTTAAACAGTATAGCTGATATTTATCTTTTGAAAGAAAGTAAAGAAAAACTTGTTGCAGAAGGTCTTATCGGAAAAGAAAAAGGTACAACAAATGTATTGAATGCTATTGAAAACTCTAAGTCGAATGATCCTTCAAGACTACTTACAGGTCTTGCTATTCCAAATGTTGGAAAGACTTCGGCTAAAACTTTGATGAAGAGATTTTCCAGTATTGATGAATTATCTCATGCAAGAGTTGATCAGCTTACTGAAGTTGAAGATATAGGTGAGACAATTGCTCTTGGAATACATGAGTATTTTCATAAGGATAGCAACATTGAACTTATAAAAAGACTTGAAGAGTATGGCGTTAATATGACTTCTGAAAAAATCCAATCAAGTGAAGAATTGAGCGGAAAAACTTTTGTTATAACAGGTAAACTTGAAAGTTTTGCTAATCGTGATGAATTTATTGCTTTTGTTGAGAGTCATGGAGGAAAAGTTGCAGGAAGTGTTTCTAAGAAGACATTTGCACTTATCAACAATGATAGTACTTCTACTTCGGGAAAAAACAAGAAAGCATTAGAACTTGGTATTCCTATAATGACAGAAAAACAGTTTATTGACAGTGTTAAGTAATATTTGAGAAAAGTTTTGCCTCTAGGTCTTTAAAATTACTGCTTTATTAGTAGTAATTTTAAAGATTTGGCAAATTTTAATAAGGGGAATAAAAAAATGCCAATTAAAATTCAACAAGGTCTTCCAGCAAGAGAACAGTTGGAAGAGGAAAACATTTTCGTCCTTGATGAAGATAGAGCTCTCCATCAGGATATCAGACCACTTTCTATTTGTATCTTAAATCTTATGCCACTAAAAGAGGACACAGAGCTACAGCTTCTTCGTTCTTTATCTAATACACCACTTCAAATTGATGTGACTTTTATGAGAGTTAGTACTCATAAGGCCACCAATACATCTCCAAAGCACCTTGATTATTTTTATAGTACATTTGAAGAATTGAAAGACAATTATTATGATGGGATGATTATTACAGGTGCGCCGGTTGAAAAAATGGAGTTTGAGGAAGTTGATTATTGGAATGAGCTTTGTGAAATTTTTGAATGGACAAAATCACATGTAACATCAACTTTTCATATATGTTGGGGCGCTCAGGCTGCATGCTACTACCATTTTGGTTTGGAAAAAGTATATCTTCCGCAGAAACTTTTTGGTATTTACAGGCATAAAGTATTAAACAGAAAAGTTCCACTTATTAGAGGCTTTGATGATTATTTTTATATTCCTCACAGTAGATGGACTGCAGTTCCTGTGCAAAAAATATATGATTGTAAGGATTTGGTAGTACTTGCAGAATCTTATGAAGCAGGAGTAATGCTGTGTATGACAAAAGATGGAAAACAGATTTTTTCTTTTGGGCATGCTGAGTATGATAGGATGACTCTCGATCAGGAATATAAAAGAGATATTAATAAAGGAATGTCTGTTCCACTACCAAAGAATTATTATCCTGACGATGATCCGACAAATCAGCCAAAGCTCACATGGCGTGCACATTGCAACAACCTGTATTCTAATTGGCTCAACTACTACGTATATCAGAATACTCCATATATGTGGGGACAGATGCTTGATAAAGAAAAGCTAAAGAATGCCCAGAACATGCTAACAGATAAAGTTGAATAAAAAGGGAGGAAAAATGGATTTTACAAGTGACAATGATTTTAGTAATGCATTATCTGAGTATTTGCCGGATATGAATCAGATATCTAACAAAAAATCCGGCGATCATTATGAAATTGTTTCGAAGGTAGCATATTTATTAGGAATACCTAAAAGGATATTCGATAATGAACATGAACCACCAATGATTGATTATTATAATGAGCTAAATAAAGAGAAAAAAGCAAGAATAATTAGAAACCTGTGTTCCGCAAGAACACTTCTTGAACGTAATTTCAAGAGAATATGTATCGGTATTCAGCAGGAAGGTAAGAGCATTATGAGTATGCCTGAGTATATACCTTCTAGCATTCTTCAGGAATTATACAATGATGGAATAGATATTTATAAGAATATAAGTGACCCTAGTCCTTTTTTGTTTAATTTGAATCAGAATATTAAAAGCAGAATAAATAATTGCAGAGATTTTTTCCCGGATTGGCTTGACTGGGATTACCTGTCTAATATCTTTATTATGCCAGATGGAATGTCTCAGCAGGGAACAAAAAATGCAGCAGAATTTTATTATTCTAATATGCAGTATTATCCTTATCAGGTGTATATGAACTGGCCTGCTAAAGATGAAGGTAATATTCTTTATAGTGATTTGAGATTCGTTACACTATTGTATGAGTGGAATAATGATGAATTTTCTAATAAGAGTTTAGTATCTGATGTTAGCGAAAACACAAAGGGCAATATTTACAAGTTTATTGAAGAAAGTGATAAATGTATTTTTATAGTAGACTGTGAAAACTCTGATCCTTATAATTTGTGCGCTGCGATAAGAAATCTTGATGCTGAAAAATTATCAAAAATTGATAAGATAATTCTATTTGATGATGTTCATGCTGCGTCTGCATGGCAACTTTTAAGCTCATATATTGATATTCCTGTTGAGTATATTTTGATTGAGAGATTAAAAGATAATAAGTCGCTTGCTGATATGAAGGTCGCAACAAGAACTTGCAAAGAATTCTATTTGAATTCTGTTGATTCTTTCGTATTAGTATCTAGTGATTCAGATTATTGGGGACTTATGCAGGAACTTCCTCAAGCTAACTTTCTTGTAATGGTTGAACATGATAAGTGTAGTTATGCACTAAAAGAAACTTTGATTAATAATAATATTTTTTATTGTTATATTGATGATTTCTATGCTGGAGGCGGCGAGGATATAAAGGGTGAAGCCCTTAAAAGACAGTTGAGTCGTTCTTTTAAAGAAGCATTTAATGTTAATCTCAACACTATTATGCATGATGCTTTGGCTAAAACACGTATTGAAATGTCAGAAGATGAAATAAATAATTTTATTAAGCGCAAACTTAAGAATCAACTTAAGCTTGAAATTAGTGACGAAGGAGATGTTGAGCTAGTATATCGTGGTTGCAAGTAATAAAAATACGTTTGCGTATTAACGAAATTTGGTATAAAATTAATCTGTAGCGGTGTTATCATTATGAAAAGGAGACAAAAGTAATGGCTCTAGCTATGGATGAAGAAAAGAATACTGCGAAGGAAGTTAAGACTAGAAAGAAAACCAAACGAACTAGAGAACTTCTAGAAGAAGCTGATCGTCAGATGGAAGAAATTAAAACTCAGAAAAGAGATTTAGCTGCGCAGTTACAGGACCTTCAAAAAAAAGCGGAGGAACTTGGTGACAAGTATGCTGTCGGAATTAAAGTTGAACACAATATGTATGGAAAAGGTGAGATTATAAGGCAGGATGGAAAATACATTGAAGTAGACTTTAATGGCGTAGTAAAAAAATTTGTTCTTCCTGGTGCGATTGCGGATAAACATCTTTCGGTTGAGGATGAAAATTTGTTGGACTATTTCATGAAGAGTAATGATATTCATGTTAATTTGCTGAAAACAAAGATGCAGCTTCGATCCGCTGAATTTGCAATTGAAAGACAAACTGAATATATTGAAAAGTTAAATGAGAAAGCTTAACTGATTATTTTAAAACTCCCGTAGCAAATGCTATGGGAGTTTTTTAGAAAAATATTAAACAATATCGGTAAGCTAACAATAAAAAAATTAGCTTGTCTTTTTCTGATCTTTAAGTTTATTATTTGCAGAAGCAAGCATTAACTTGATTCGATTAAGCTGGTTAACTTCGGATGCACCTGGATCATAATCAATAGCAACAATATTTGTTCCAGGATATTTTTTTCTAAGTGCTTTTATAACACCCTTACCAACAACATGGTTTGGAAGACATCCAAATGGCTGAGTGCAGACGATATTTGGAACATCTTCTTTTATGAGCTCAATCATTTCACCTGTCAAGAACCAACCTTCACCAGTCTGATTACCAATATTAACAATTGGTTTAGCATATTCTACAAGATCGTATATATTGCTCATTCCAGTGAAGTGGACGCTGTTTCTAAGAGCTTTATCAGCAGGACTTCTAAGTTTTCCAAGAGCCCAGATGGCAAATCTCATTAATTTTGCAGCAGATTTGCTTGTCCCAAGATATTCTGCTTTATAAATCTGATCATAGAAACAGTAGAGCATAAAGTCGAGAAGATCTGGAACAACAGCTTCAGCACCTTCTTTTTCGAGTAGGTCAACCAAGTGATTATTAGCTGCAGGAGCAAATTTTACAAGAATTTCGCCTACAATACCAACTCTTGGTTTTACTTCGTCAGTGATTGGAATATTATCAAAATCTTTAATCATATCACGACAAATCTTTTTAAATTTTCTGTGACTTAAATGCTTGGCAGAAACAAATTCCTGACATATAGCAGTCCATTTTGCATGAATTTCTTCAGTAGAACCCTTGACTTCTTCGTATGGTCTCATACGATATACACATCGCATAATAATGTCACCGAGAACAGCACCATATGCGCAACGTTTTAACATATCAAAATTGATATTAAATCCAGGGTTTGACTCAAGTTTGCTAAGGTTAATGGAAATAACAGGCACCTGTTCCATTCCTGCTTTCTTCAAGGCTCTTCTTATAAATCCAACATAGTTGGTAGCACGACAGCCACCACCAGTCTGAGACATAAGTACAGCTGTTCTATTAAGGTCATATTCGCCTGAGCTTAGTGCATCCATAATCTGACCTACAACCCAGAGAGAAGGGTAACAGGCGTCATTATTAACGTATTTTAGACCCATATCGATAGCATTCTTATTGTCGTTTTGCATAACAATAAGGTTATAGCCACAAGCTCTCATAGCTGACTCTAAGATGTCAAAGTGGATAGGAGACATCTGCGGGCACAAGATTGTATAGTTCTGAGCCTGCATTTCTTTTGTATAGATAACTCTATGGTTTGCACAATCGCGTACAACTGCATGTTTTCCTTCTTCTTTACGAGCTCTTATAGCAGCCAAAAGTGATCTTACTCTAATACGTGCAGCACCAAGGTTGTTTACTTCGTCAATCTTCAGGCAGGTATAAATCTTGTCTGAACCATTAAGAATATCTGCAACCTGATCAGTAGTAACAGCATCAAGACCGCATCCAAAAGAGTTGAGCTGAATAAGGTCAAGATCATCTCTTGTACGAACATATGCTGCAGCTGCATAAAGTCTTGAGTGATACATCCACTGATCTGATACGATAAGCGGACGCTCAGGCTTTCCAAGATGTGAAATAGAGTCTTCGGTTAATACAGCAGCTCCATAGGAACAAATCATATCTGGAATACCATGATTTATTTCAGGATCAACATGGTATGGTCTTCCTGCAAGAACAATACCATGACGGTTGTTTGCTTTTAACCATTCAAGAGTTTCTTCACCCTTTTCGCGGATATCATCTCTGCACTTTTGCATCTCTTTCCAAGCTTTTTCAACAGCATCTCTTACTTCTGTTTCTGGAAGATCGCTGAATTCTTTGAGAATACCAATTAGTGCTGTGTCCATAGAAGCGAAAGATAAAAATGGTGCACGAAGCTTCATGTTACCAGATGTTATTGCTTCAACGTTATTTTTAATGTTTTCTGGATAAGAAGTAACAATAGGACAGTTATAGTGGTTGGTTGCCCCTTTAACTTCTTCTCTTTCGTAGTAAATACCAGGGTAGAAGATAAAATCTACACCTTTATGAATAAGCCATTCAATGTGCCCGTGACTTATCTTTGCAGGATAACATTCAGATTCTGAAGGGATACTTTCAATACCCATTTCATAAACCTGATGGGATGATCTAGGTGAGAGCACTACCTGATATCCAAGATTTGTAAAGAATGTGAACCAAAATGGATAGTTCTCATACATATTCAGAACTCTTGGAATTCCAACAGTTCCTCTTGTGGCTTTATCTGCAGTTAAAGGTGTATATCCAAATACACGCTTGTATTTATAATCAAAAAGATTTGGAATGCCCTCCGCATTTTTAACTTTACCAAGACCTCTTTCACAACGGTTTCCTGAAATGTGTTGACGGCCTCCAGTAAATTTATTGATTGTAAGTCGACAGTGATTAGTACATCCCTGACATGTGGTCATACTGCTTGAATACTCAAGTGAATTTATTTCATCGATTCCAAGCATTTTTGTTTCATAGTCAGGATTTGCCTGAAAACGTCTTCTTGCTATGAGTGCAGCACCAAATGCCCCCATAATACCTGCAATATCAGGTCGTATAACTTCGGCACCAGAAATAAGTTCGAATGCACGAAGTACAGCATCGTTGTAGAATGTTCCGCCCTGAACAACGATGTTTTTGCCGAGTGCCTTGGCATCGGATACTTTTATTACCTTAAAAAGAGCATTTTTAATAACAGAATAGGCAAGACCTGCAGAAATATCATCAACTCCAGCGCCTTCTTTCTGAGCCTGTTTTACCTTGGAATTCATGAAAACAGTACATCTAGTTCCAAGATCAATAGGATGCTTTGCAAATAAAGCTGCTTTTGCAAAATCCTGAACACTGTAATTAAGTGACTTGGCAAAAGTCTCTATAAAAGAACCACATCCGGATGAGCAAGCTTCATTAAGCTGAACAGAATCGACTGCTTTATTTTTGATGCGGATACATTTCATATCCTGTCCGCCTATATCAACAATGCAATCAACGTTTGGATCAAAGAATGCAGCTGCATTGTAATGTGCGATAGTTTCTACTTCTCCGTCATCTAGCTGGAAAGCAGACTTCATCAATGATTCACCATAACCAGTAGAACATGCTCTTGCAATTTTTACTCCTTCAGGCATAAGTTTATAAATCTCCTGAATTGAGCTGATAGCAGTTTTTAACGGAGAACCGTTATTACTCGAATAAAAAGAATAGAGAAGATCTCCATCTTCTGAAACAAGTGCGCATTTAGTTGTGGTAGAACCTGCATCGATTCCAAGATATGCATTACCCTTGTAGTTTCCGAGATTTGCTGTTTTTACTTTATGTCTATCCTGGCGAGAGCGGAATGCGTCATAATCATCTTTGCTTGGGAAAAGAGGATTCATACGAGCTACTTCAAACTGCATATGGATTTCATGAGAAAGTTTCTCTAAAAGCTCTGATACAGTAGTAAAACTGCCCTCCATAGCATTCATCGCAGATCCCATTGCTGCAAAAAGATGAGAATTATCAACGTCAATTGTATGCTCGTCATCCAATTTTAAAGTTCTAATGAAAGCTTTTTTTAATTCTGACTGAAAATGAAGAGGTCCACCTAAAAAAGCTACATGACCACGAATTGGTTTTCCGCATGCAAGACCGGAAATAGTCTGGTTAACAACAGCCTGATAGATTGATGCTGACAAATCTTCTTTGGTCGCACCATCGTTGATAAGTGGCTGTATATCTGTTTTTGCAAATACACCACAGCGTGCGGCAATAGTGTAAAGCGATTTGTAATTTTTGGCATATTCATTAAGACCAGCTGCATCTGTTTGCAATAAAGATGCCATCTGATCGATGAAAGAACCTGTACCACCAGCACAAATTCCATTCATTCTCTGTTCAACGTTTCCATCTTCAAAGTAGATAATCTTTGCATCTTCACCACCAAGTTCGATTGCAACATCTGTTTTTGGTGCAATCTCCTTTAATGAAGTAGCAACAGCGACTACCTCCTGAACAAAAGGTATGTTAAGCGCTGTGGCCATATTCATACCACCGGAACCAGTTATAACAGGGTGTATTGTAACATTGCCAACAGAATTTGAAACTTCTTCAACAAGAAGAGCCAAAGTCTCTCTGATGTTCGCATAATGTCTTTTATAATCGGAAAAAAGAAGCTTGTGATTTGGGTCCAGAAGAGCAACTTTAACAGTTGTGGAGCCAACGTCAATGCCAAGCGTGTAGTCCTTCGAAATCATCATTTAACCTCCATGCTACCTCTAAACATACTTGTTGATTATAAATCACGAGTAAGCTTTTTTCAACTATTATTGAATTTTGGTTAAATTTATAAAAAAACTTTAAAAAGTATAAAATAAAGTGTGTCGCGTTTACTTTTATATGCAGAAATGGTAAAATCGAATTATTGCGATTGATGTTAATTCATGGTTGCAGGTAGTTTGAAAATGGAGAGAATACTATGCTTAATAGATTAGAAAGAAAGTATGGAAAGTATGCTATAAGTAATTTGACAATCAAACTTTTGATTGTATATGCAGTAGGGTATCTGCTTATGAATGTTGGATTTAATGTTGGTTATTTGACGTTTGATCCTTATGAAATATTTCACGGACAGATTTGGAGAATTGTTTCATGGATTTTGATTCCGACAAGTGGTGGCAATAGCACAAGTGACATTATGTTGTTTGCTATTTCGATACTTCTGTTTTATCTTCCGGTTGGTAGATTGTTAGAGAGAGTATGGGGGGATTTTAGATACAATCTGTACATATTGAGTGGTTTTGTATTTACAATGCTCGGAAGTCTTATTATGTACTTTGTACTGACTTTGTCATTTGGAAGTGGAAGCGCTGTTCTTATCGGACCACTTATTGGAGCTTGTACCACTACATATTTTGTAACAATGTCTATAGTGCTTGCTTATGCATTTACATTTCCAGATGCAACAATGCTGTTCATGTTCATTCTTCCAGTTCAGATGAAATGGTTTGGAATGTTATATGGAGCATATTTTACATACGTATTTGGAAGCAACATTTTTAATTTCATAAAGACCGGTCAGTTTGCTTATCTTGTAATAGCAGTAATAATTGTTTGCTCCTTTATAAATTTCGCAATTTTCTATTTCCTTACCAGAAAGGGAAATAGAAGAGGTGGTGTTGCTTTCAAGAACAACATACAAAAAAACTTTCATAAGTCACTTATGAAAGAGAAAAAGTCGAGAGAAGAGAAAAACAGTGTAAATGTTAAGATGACACCTAAAGGACATCCTATTCATAAGTGTGCAGTCTGTGGAAAGACAGAAGCTGATGATCCTAATGCAGAATTTAGATTCTGTTCTAAGTGCAATGGCAATTATGAATACTGTCAGGATCATCTCTTTACACATGTGCATGTTAAATAAAAAATAAAGATATAATGTTTTTTTAGATATAGTATTAAAATGTTTTTTGATGCTTAATACATAAAGATATAAGAAGGAATATATTTACATAATGGATAATTTGCAGAAAGAATTTACAAAAAGACTTGAACGTCTAACAGAAAAAAAGAAACTAGAAGGTGAAGTTACAGGCAAGGATATCGAGCTTGAGTTTGAAGGCCTCGACTTAAGTGATGCACAGCTGGAAATTGCTAAAAATTTTTTACTTTCAGATAAAGTAGATGATAATGATAATAAAGATAAATCTGATTTGCTTACAGAAGAAGAGCAGGCATATCTTAAGGAGTATGAAGAAAGCCTTTCTTTTCTTGAAGAGGCAACAGAAGATGAAATTATCGGACATACTATTGCGGCAATGTCAGGTGATAGAACTGCTCAGCAGAAGCTTATCGAGATTTATCTTCCACTTGTTCCGGAAATTGCTAGAATGTACGCTCAGCAGGGTGTATACATTGAGGATCTGGTAGGTGAAGGTAATGTAGCACTTACAAGAGGTGTTACAATGCTTGATGTTATTGAAAAGCCTGAAGAAGGCAAATCATACATTACTAAGTTTATAATGGATGCTATGGAAGAAGCTGTTTCAGACAGTCTTGACGAAGATGCTAGGGGTCAGAAAGCAGTCGAGGCAGTTAATGAAGTTGCTGATAAAGCAAATGAACTTTCGAAAGAACTTAATCGAAAGGTTACTGTTGAAGAGATTATGAAAGAAACTGGGTGGGATAAAGAAAAAATAATTGATGCAATTCTTATGACGGGTAATAAGATTGAATCAATAGATTACGAGGAAAACTAGTAACAATGAAACAGTTCTTTTACTCGATTGCGGGGATGCAACTGAAAAAATCATTATTTTATGAATCAGAAGATTATTTTCGTTCACATGTATGTTCATCAATAGTTGCACATGTGTTTGTGGGAAATATGGAACCTTTAAAGGCTTATGAATTTATAAAACCTTTAAAGGAAATTTTTCCGGGAATCGTGATAGTCGGTGCTAGTGCGACAGGAACCATTTTAAAAGGTGGAATCAGGGAGCAGCAAACTTCTATTTCTATTTCTTTTTTCGAATCTACACGAGTCAAAACTACGATTTACAGCGCTAAAGATAAGAAATTATTTAATACAGGTTGGTTAATCAGTTCATTAGCTAATACTGAAAAACAATGTAAAGCGATTGAGATTCAGGTAGCTACTCACAATGGACTTAACGTTAACGATCTTTTTGATGGAATGGAAGCGCTGAATCCTAATATAGCAGTTTTTGGTGGAGCTGCAGGCAAGTATACTTGCATTTCTGAGACGTTTGTTTTTAACGAAAATGATCTTTCAACATTTGGTATATTAGCAGTTTTTTATTGTGGTGCTGAATTCGAAATTGAAATTACTCATGCCCTCGGATGGAAGGAACTCGGACATGTAATGATTATCACTAAGTCTGTGGGGCAAGATCTTTATGAAATTGATGGTGAACCTGCATTTAATGTATATAAAAGATATCTTAATATAGATAACGATGAAACGTTTGCAGATAATGCTCTAGAGTTTCCTCTTATGTATAAGGATGTTGATATAGACATTGCGCGAATTCCTCTTTGGTGCAGCGAGGATGGAATGCTTCATCTTGGCGGAGGCGTGAAGGAGGGAGATGAATTAAGACTTGGATATGGTGATCCGGCAGCTATAAAAAATGCTTTATATGAAGCAAGAGAAAAAGAACGAGTTTTTAGACCTCAGGGTATTATTATTTATTCTTGTAAAACTAGAAAGAGTTTTTGGAAAGGGGATATTGACCAAGAACTTCTTCCTTTTGAAAAAATCTCACCTATTTTTGGATACTATACTTTTGGAGAATATATTCGAATAAAGAAAAAGATTTATATATGTAATGCTGCACTTGTGGCAATTGGCATTCGTGAGGGCGAGCCTGTCGGAGACATTCTTCCTAAAGAAGAAAATGTTTATAACAAAAAGGTTGGTTCGACTCTTTCCATGGTTGAAAGGCTTGTGACATTTATCAGAGCAACGACCGCTGAACTTGAACTTTCTTATGAAAAGCTTGAAAGGGCTAATAAGAAACTTGAGCAGCTTGCAAATGTAGATGCGCTTACTGGAATTTATAATAGACGTTCAATTGAGGAAATAATGAAAAGCATGATTTTCGAGCAGGAAGAGTCAGATGAATCCGGTTATATACTTTTACTTGATATTGATCATTTCAAAAAAGTCAATGATACATATGGCCATGATGTAGGAGATAAAGTATTAAGGAAAGTTGCTAGTGTTATCAAACATGCTCTAAGAGGTAATTCAATGATTGGACGATGGGGCGGAGAAGAATTCCTTATCGTAATGGTTAGAAAAAATCAGGAAGAAGCTTTGAAAGATGCAGAGAATATTCGCACAATTATTGAAGAAACAGATTTTAATCCTGTTCCTAAGATTACAATTTCAATCGGACTTGTAAATGCTTTGAAAAAAGAATCGATGATAGATATTTATAAACGAGTTGATGGTGCATTGTATGATGCTAAAAATGGTGGAAGAAATCAGGTTTCTACTGACTGGAGAAAGAAAAACGCAGTGTGAACAGTAGAGTTGGCACTTTGATTTTTGTGAAAAGTGCCTATAAAGCAAAGCTAAATAATATCTAACTTTTTTAAAAAAAGGTATTGCATTAAAACAAATATTCTGTTATATTTTACTACGTTGAATCCACAAGATGAATTTTAGCAAAATAAGTGAAAACTTATGACGCAAAGCTATAGGGCCTGTAAAATGGCAGCCAGTTGCACTGTACTTTTAATTGTTCTAACGCCTGTCGTAATGACAGGCGTTTTTTGACGCGTATTTAAAATAACCGCATGATTTAAATTTTGGTGAGAATATAGTTTTAGTGATAAATCTGGTTCATGGTGGAGTTTTGCAAAGGCGGCTTTGCGTTTTTAAAAAACGATATAACAAAAATAATTATATTTTAGTGGATTTTTTACGAGTTTTAGTCTATAATATCAACGGGTATTGCAAGTTTGTATTAGTAGATCGTTGCAATATATATTTATTAGGAGGAGAAAAATAATGATTTGTTGTAAATGTGGTGCCACAATTCCGGATGGCACAAAGTTTTGTTCAGTGTGTGGAGCTGCTCAGGAAAATGTTTCTAATGCAAATGCGCAGGGTACAACTGCTTCATCAGGTAATTCCACTATTGATGCTGAAAAGGTTATGAGAGAAGCTTCCAATAAGCTTGCTAACTGGAGAGAGTATGCAACTCCTGAAAACTGTGAAAAGATTGCAGTAGCTAGCATTTTTGTACCGATTATTCTCGTAATTTTATATAGTGTTATTTTTGAACTTCTTTATTCACTTTTGAGTTGGATTCCAGGTTTTTATTTTGTACTTTATAAGATTATCGGAACAATTTTGAAAATCGCAGTTACTGCCGTTTCTGCATTTTCAGTTTATGTGACATTTGATTATATGTCTAAGAATCCTTCCAAGAAGACAAAGTGGGGTTATATTACTTGGGCTATGGGCATCGTAGGATTGTTTGTTTGTATCATCTATCTGTTTATGCTTTACAAGCTTTATGCTCTTCGTTCAGCTCTTTCCTTTGTTTGTTTTGTTATGGGACTTGATGCATTTTCAAGAGTTATCCTTCAGAAGAAAGGTTTTGAAGAAGATGCAGATGTTGCAAAAGATTTCACTTATCTTTTTGATGGAATCAAAGGCTTTTTCAATAAGAGCACAAGCAAACAGTAATAAAAAAGCGACTAAAAAGTAAATGAAAATAATAAAGAGGAAACAACACGTTAATGTAAGCAGTGCTTTAAAAACGTGTAGTTTCCTTTTTTATTTGAATCTTCTCTTGAAATGTTTCTTTTTCCATCGCACAAAAGCGTATCGTCCTATAAGGAAAACAGCACTTAATGATGCAATTAAGAATCCTATAAATCCGAGAAAAGGCAGTCCGAAAATTTTAGGACTCATTTCAGTAGTACATATAATAGCTGATCCAATTAATAAGCCGGTTAGGCACATTCCGATTACGAGGTTACGAACACACGAATAAACAAATTCTGCAAATGGGCCTGATATTTGTAATTGTAGATTTGTTTTTGCATCTCCTCGAAGATATTCCTGCAGTAAATCAGTTGCAAGAGCTGGAAGTTCCATTCCTTTTGAAAAAGATCTGTAAATAAGCTTGGCATTTTTCTTTAATTCAGCTTTTAAATCAAGGTTTTCGATGAAGTTTTCGCCGATTCTGGTAGTGGCAATTTCCAGCATATTGATGTCAGGAGATATTATAGCAAGATCACCTTCGATGTGAGCAAGACCTCTTGCAAGCATAGTAACACCATGAGGCATCGCAAGATGATTGTTTTTCATAATATCCATTATATCCTGCAGTGATGCAGGGACGTTGATTTCACCCATCGACATTGACCCGTATTTTTGGAGAAACTCTCTAAGGTCAACGTACAATTTTACGTTATCTACAACGCCATTTTCATCACATAAATCCCTCACTGCATTTACAAGCATATTTACATCTTTTAAAGCAATAGCTGACACGCCTCTTGCCATGATTTTTCGTTGAGACTCACATAATCGCCCCATCATGCCCATATCAAGCCATATTATCTGTCCGCCTCTTATCGAGATATTGCCAGGATGAGGATCGGCATGAAAAAAGCCATCATCCATTACTTGCTTTATATAATTGTTTACAAGTTTCTGACCGATTTCGTGGCAATCATAACCTCTTTTTTCTAAAGTTTTTCTATCAATAATAGAAACCCCTTCAATATATTCCATGACAAGAACACGATCTGTAGTATATTCCTTATAAACTGTTGGAACATCAACATATACGATGGACTTGTTGTTATGTGCAAATTCAACTATATTTGCTGCTTCTTTTAGAAAATCCATTTCTTGTTGAGCAACAACCCACATTTCATCCAACACCATATTTAAATCGACCATGTTCTTCAAATCACCTATAGGTGGCATGAGAGAAGCAAGATGATGAAGAAGGCCAATGTCTCTTGCCATAATATCATAGATGCCTTTTCGCTGGACTTTAATCACAACAAAAGATCCGTTTTTGAGAACTGCCTTGTGAACCTGAGCAATAGAAGCTGAACCAAGAGGAGTTTCTTCAATATTTGATAAAATATCGTATATATCACAATTCCAAGATTTTTCAAGAACTTCCCTGACTTCGGAAAAAGGCATTGGTGTAACGTTTGAATTAAGATTCATTAATTCATCACAATATGCTTTGGGCAATATATCAGAATGCATAGACATGATTTGACCAAGTTTAACATAGGTTGGTCCAAGTTCTTCCAAGATATTGCGAAGTTTTTCTGGAGAAATGCCCCTTGTTATATGATGTTTTTTAAGAACCTGCATTATTTCACGGCGTCTTTGAGAATTGTCAGCCTTTTGCTTTTTATTTTTATTCTTGTTATTTGGTGTGTTAGAATCTTTGTTTTGATGATTATTGTGTGATAATGTTGTATTTGAATCTAAATTACTAGCCATGCTGATGTTAGTCCTTTACGCTTTTATGTATACTAAAATAGGATCTTGTATTGATCAGGAAAAATAAGAACCGTTTCAGACCCCAAATGTTGTAATATAATAATGCTGTGTTTCGTTAAATAAACAAAGGGCGATTATTAAAACAAAAATGTTAAAAATCGCCCTTAATAAGATTTTATGACACGAAAAATAATTAAAAATTACTTATCTTTCAATGCTTCCTTTAATTTCTCAAGTTCTTCAGGAGAGAGTCCATTTACAAAACTGTCAATGTCCTTTGGCTTTGAGTCTCCGTTTTTATGTTCTTCATAAGTTCTCTTTAATTCTTTATTGAGTTCTTTTCCCTGTTCAACAGTAAGCTCACCTTTTTCAACAAGTGTATTAATAACATCGCCAGCTTTTTCGCCAGTAAGAGCAACTGCGCCAACACCTGCTAAAAGTAATTTTTTAACACCATCTGTAATTGGATTTGAATTCTGTGACATAGTTATTCTCCTTTGTTTTATAATAGTTTTGGTAGAAAAATAATGCAACCAATTAATGCAGCAATAATAGCAGACCAAAGAACTGCGCCTGCAGCAGCATCTTTAGCTTTTTTGGCTAAAGGTTTTGTTTCGGTGGTTGCAAGATCAACAACAGCTTCTATTGCTGTATTAACCAATTCAAGTGATACAATTAATGCAAATAACAAAAGGCATACAAGCCATTCTGTTTTTGAAATGTGTAAAAGAAAACCAAAGAGTGTTACCAAACATGTGGCAAGAAGGTGGATTTTGATATTGCGTTCATCTTTTATAGTATTAAAGATACCTTCAAAAGCAAAACCAAAACTCTTATATAGTGGACTTCTCTTTTTCATATGTCGAAACTCCTAAATGTATTATTATTCCTTTAACTATATTCTACACTTAGTTGAAAAATAATGCCACTATGCTACAATAAAACTTTTGAAACGATAAACGAAAATAGGAAAAAATAACATGAACAATAAGCGTGATAAGAAAATTAATACTCTGCTTTCACTTATGAATAGTGCTATTGAAAGTAAAAGAATTCAGGAAGAAGAGACTGTCGTTAAAGCTTTAAGTGATTGCAATTTTAGAGGAGCAAACCAGCTTAGAATATCTAGAAAAAAGTCTTATATAAGATTTGGAGTTTCGTTTAACCTGCCTGACTATTGGCGGGCAACTAAAATCAATAAACCTAACGATGCAATATTTCTTGAAAGCGGTCAAAGAACGGGTGGAATTTTGAATGTCACGCGCTTTAGAGCCGATTTTAGAGGGTATGAAAATTGCGATAAAATGGAACATTTCGCAAGTGCAATGATGAGAGATGTGTCAAACTTATCTTGTGAATTCATCGATACAGTAAAAATAAGAAAAAGAGACATGGTAAGAGCTGTATGCGTTCAGGAAGATGTTAAACAAGGCCACGGGGCATATAGAGTACGCTTTTATTACTACTATAAAAGCAAAACTGAAATACTTGTGCTAAAATTTTCATATCCACAAGAAAATGAACATCTATATATTAAGATGGTCCGTGAAACACTTGAAAGTTTGCATCGCGTCAGATAGAATTAATAGGTTGCACTATTTGCATTGCATAAAGACAAAGAATAACAGCTAAGTACAGCAGATAGATGCATGCAAGATATAAAAACATAATCTAAAAGCAGTATGTTAGGAGGGATGAAGCGTTTAGATGGGTAAATTGTCCTTTTATCTTTGCAGAGGTGATGATACTGTTGCATCCATGCTGCAAAGCATTAATGAAAACGATCCTGATGGTATAAAATATACCTGCGATGAAGAAAAAGATCAATGCTATATCGGTGATGAATTGTTTAGAAATGCCGATAAAGTTATAAATTATCATAATACTTATTATGCTGTTCACGCAGTTAAAGACTAAAAAATCTAAAAAAATCAGACTAATATAATTTTTTTTATATAAAACCGGAGGTAAAAATTGAAGGAAGTAAACGAGAATAAAATGGGTGTTATGCCCGTAAAAAAACTAATTGTTTCGATGTCATTTCCTATGATGATATCAATGCTTGTACAAGCACTATACAATATTGTTGATAGTTATTTTGTAGGAAAATTTGATCCAAATTATGGTGTTACTGCTTTAACTATAGCTTTTCCTTTGCAAAATCTGATGATTGCATTTGCAGCAGGAACAGGAGTAGGTATAAATGCTCTTTTATCAAGATCACTTGGAGAAAAGAAATTCGATAGAAGTAACGCAGCAGCAAATACAGGTCTTATGCTAGTACTTATCAACTACGTTATTTTCTTTTTGCTTGGAACTTTCCTTACGAAGCCGTATGTTTATACTCAGGGAAAAGAAGCACAGACAATTTCTTATGCATGCTCATATCTGCAGATAGTAATGTGTTTGTCTCTGGGACTATTCTTTCAGGTGACTCTTGAAAGACTTATGCAGGCAACCGGCAGAACAATTTTGTCTATGATATCCCAGACAATAGGCGCTGTCAGCAATATTATACTAGACTATTTGATGATATTTGGTGTTGGACCTTTTCCGAAAATGGGAATAGCAGGTGCAGCCTATGCTACTGTAATCGGTCAAACAATCGCAGCAGTTGTTGGTTTAATACTTAATATTAAATATAATCACGATATTAAGATTTCGATAAAGCTAGTTTTCTCACCCAAAATAGATGTAATTAGGGCTATTTATTTTGTCGGTATCCCGACAATTGCGATGATGAGTGTAGGTTCAGTAATGACATATGTTATGAACATTATACTAGGTGGCATTGGTGGAGAGGCAGCAATGTCTGTATTCGGTATTTATTTTAGGCTTCAGAGCTTTTTCTTCATGCCTGTATTTGGACTTAACAATGGTATTATTCCTATTCTTGCTTACAACTTGGGTGCGAGAAAGAAAGACAGAATTGATCAGGCGCTTAAGTTTGCACTCGCACTTGCAATATGTATTATGATGTGTGGAACAATATGCTTCTGGCTTATTCCAGGTCCTTTAATGGAACTTTTTAATGCTCCTTTAGCAGTAGAGAAAATGGGTGTTATTGCGCTTAGAATAATCAGTCTTAGCTTTCCGCTTGCAGCTGTTGGAATTATTCTAAGTTCGGTTTATCAGGCATTTTCTGAGAGTATTTATTCTCTTCTTATCAGCCTTGGAAGACAGCTAGTAGTTTTGTGTCCAGCTGCTTACCTGTTATCATTATTTGGAAAAGTTGACTATGTATGGTTTGCTTTTGTAATTGCTGAGATGTGTGCAATGGTATTTTCATTGAAATTTTTCAAAAAAGTGTACAACAAAAAGGTGGCTGTACTGTCAAATAAAATAAATTAAGCAGAGAACTTGCTATTATTTCAGAATATACAATTGAAATAATAGCAAGTTTTTTTGGTTTAAGTTTTTGTGCAAAAAGTGTCAACTACAAAAATAGGTAAGAAAATAAATTAAATTTTCATGATAATTGTGCATATTACTGAAATTATAAAAATGTGTTTACTTCCAAAAAAAAATGGGTATAGAATAAGCCTATCGGCCAAAATTCTGTAAATACCATATTTGTGATGTTTAAATGTTGCTGTTTAGTTCAAAAGAAAAGTAATGTATTAAATCAGATCCTAAACAGCAACGTGTAAATGTCAAAAATTTATAGTTGGTTTTGTATTGTTTGCATTAAAAAAGCCGTAAGACTAAATATTTTTAGAAAAAAGCCGAAATAAAGAGTGCAATTTTGCACAGAATGGAGGGATTAACATGGTACTTGAAGCTACTGGTGCTGAATCAGGTGGCATAGGTGCGATAATTAAAGGCGTCATTAACGAGTTAATCGGTAGTGATAAAACTGCAATTGTTGTACCTTTTGGGCATGGCATGTTCAATATCAATCAGAGTGTTGTTGATACTTGGATTGTTATGCTGGTACTTCTTGTTGTCTGTCTGATATTGACGACTAATCTTAAAGTCCACAATATTTCCAAAAGACAGGCTCTTGCAGAGTCAATTGTCACTGGTTTACGCAAAGTCGTATCAAGTTCGCTTGGTAGTCAGGCAGCAGAGTACACGGATTATCTGATCGTGGTGCTTGGCTACATCGGCGCATGCAACTTAATGGGCGTTTTTGGTAAAACTCCACCGACTATGGACTTGAATATTACTGTATCGCTTGCACTTATGAGTATCATACTGGTCGAAGCAGCAGGAATAAGAAAAAAGAAGGTTGGAGGATGGCTCAAATCCTTTACCAAGCCTATCTGGGTTATTACACCTATGAACATATTGGAAGTTGGTATTAAACCACTTTCACTATGCATGCGACTGTTTGGTAACGTGCTTGGCGCGACAGTTATCATGGAACTCCTCAAGGAGATGTTCAAACTTCTCTTTGAAGGAATTCAGGGAAATTTTTTCATTGCGCAGTTTGCAAGAGATGGTCTTCCTGCATTAGTTCCAGCAATTTTTTCACTATACTTTGATTTCTTTGACGGATTATTACAGGCTTATGTATTTGTATTCCTGACAAGCTTGTACATCAAAGAAGCTACAGAAACTGAAGAGGAATAAAAACAATAAAGCTTAACGACAATAAAGCAGCGCATAATGCGCAGTGAAAGGAGTAAAAGATATGGGTAGTTTAGCAGCAATTGGAGCAGGATTGGCAGCACTTACAGGTATTGGAGCAGGTATTGGTATTGGTATTGCTACTTCAAAGGCAGTAGATGCTGTAGCTCGTCAGCCCGAAGCTTCAGGTAAAATTATGACATTGTTAATTTTAGGTGGTGCTCTTGCAGAAGCAACTGCGATTTATGGAATGGTTGTAGCGATCATAATCCTGTTCGCGTAAAGGACACACAAAATAAACAGAAAGGATACGCGGAATGCTACTAAATATTTCTATAGCCAATGTGGTTTATACAATAGTAAATATACTGTTTTTGGCTCTTATTTTCCGTATTTTCCTGTTTAAACGTGTTGATAGAATTCTCGAGGCACGCAAAGAGGAAGCTGAAAAAGAGCAGATAGAGGCAAAGAATGCTTCGGATAAAGCAAATGCTTTGAAACAGGAATATGAAGCAAAAACAGTAGAACAGAAGGCAGAACGCGATAAAATTCTGGCAGATGCGAGAGAGAAAGGTTATACCGAGTATGCTCAGATAGTTGACAATGCCAGAAAAGAGGCGGAAGCACTGCTTGCAGATGCACAGGAACGTGCAAGAATTGATGCAGAGAAAGAAAAAGCAAAATATCTTGAGAATCTCTCAGATGTTATTGTTGATGCAGCCTCAAAAATCGCAGCTGGACAGCATAGTGAAGAAACAGACCATAAATTATATGATTCGTTTATTAACGATGCTGAGAACAATCAGAATTGATCAGGAGAAAACATTTTAGTATGAGCGAAACGAATCGTTTTGATGAAAATGCGAAAGCTGTTGTACGTTATGCACAGACGCCGCCAAGTGGTGAACAGCTCGATAAAATCCGCGACATTCTGATGAAAAAACAGAAGCTTACGGATTTACAGATTGAGCTTGTGCAGGATTCCTCTATTGGCGGAGGTTTCATAATTAGTTGCGGCAATTATGAATATGACTGGAGCGATCTAGGAAGAGCAAGACAGCTTCGCGATACATTAAAGAAAAATAAAAAGAAATCACATACAGATTCCCACGAAGTTATTTCCATGCTCAAGGGAGAGGTAGAAACCTTCTCACTTAAAGCCGAAGGAAATGAAGTAGGAACTGTTTCATGGGTTGGTGATGGAATTGCCCATGTAGTAGGAATTGAACAGGCTTTCTATGGTGAGATAGTAATCTTTGAAGATGGCACAAAGGGTATGGTACAGGATATCAGAACAGACCATATCGGTGTTATTCTTTTCGGTTCAGACGTAGGAATTGAACAGTCAAGTAAAGTTAAGCGTACTTACAAACAGGCAGGTATCGCGGTAGGCGATGGATTAATAGGACGTGTAGTTAACGCGCTCGGTGAGCCTGAAGATGGAAAAGGTCCGCTTGTTACAAATGAATACTATCCAGTTGAAAGACCTGCTCCTGGAATTGTTGAACGTCAGTCAGTTAATCAACCTATGGAGACCGGAATTCTCTCAATTGATACCATGTTCCCAATTGGACGTGGACAAAGAGAGCTTATCATTGGTGATAGACAGACAGGTAAGACCAGTATTGCAACAGATACAATTCTTAACCAGAAAGGTAAGGATGTTATCTGTATCTATGTAGCAATAGGTCAGAAGGCTTCCACAATTGCCAGAATTATAAATACACTTCAGACTGCCGGAGCAATGGATTACACTATTATCATGTCATCCACAGCATCAGATTCGGCACCTCTTCAGTATATTGCACCTTATGCAGGAACATCGATTGGTGAGTACTTCATGCATAACGGAAAAGATGTTCTTATCATCTATGATGATTTGTCAAAGCATGCAGTAGCATATAGAGCTATTTCACTTCTTTTGGAAAGATCTCCAGGACGTGAAGCTTATCCAGGTGACGTATTCTATCTGCACTCAAGACTTTTGGAACGTTCTAGTAAGCTTTCCAAGGAGCTTGGCGGTGGTTCTATGACAGCACTTCCTATCATAGAGACACAGGCAGGTGATGTATCAGCATACATCCCTACTAACGTTATATCCATTACAGATGGACAGATTTTCCTTGAGTCTGACTTGTTTGCTGAAGGCCAGAAACCTGCTGTAAACGTAGGTTTGTCTGTATCTCGAGTAGGTTCAGCAGCGCAGACAAAGGCTATGAAGAAGGCGGCAGGTTCAATCAGAATTGACCTTGCTCAGTACCGTGAAATGGCCGTATTCACACAGTTTGCATCAGATCTTGATGAAACAACAAAGAAACAGCTTCGTCATGGTAAAGTTCTTATGGAACTTTTGAAGCAGCCTCTTGGACAGCCGCTTTCGATGCACGAGCAAGTTATTACACTGGTTGCAGCTAATAATGGAAAGCTCGATGAAATAGATGTTTTGGAAGTTAAAAAAGTTCAAAAGAAGATGCTTGATTGGTTCTCTGCAGAACAGGGATCAATTATCAGAGAACTTGATGAGTCAAAGGCTTTATCTGATGATTTGAAGAATGAAATACTAAATGCAGTAGATATGTTCCTTCAAAGAGAAGTTGAAGCTAAAAAAGATTAAGGATAGAGGCGTTCATGGCAACAATTAAGGAAATTCAGGATCGAATCAAAAGCGTAAATGATACGATGAAAATCACGAATGCCATGTATATGATTTCCTCAAATAAGTTGCGTAAAGCCAGAAAGCAGTTAGAGCAGACCGAACCATATTTCTTTTCCGCACAGGCAATGATGGATAGAGTTATAAGACACCTTCCACCAGATTCAGACGATATCTTTCTTGATCATGATCAGGATAAAAAGTCTGAAGACCTAAGAAGAGGATATCTGGTAATTACAGGTGATAAAGGTCTGGCAGGTGCATATAACCACAATGTACTTAAACTTGCTGAGGATCATATAAAAAACGACGGCAAGGAATGGAAACTCTACGTTATCGGTGAAATGGGACGTCAGTATTTTGCACATAGAGATATACCTATTGCAGAACATTTTCACTATACAGCGCAGAATCCGACCTTGTCCCGTGCAAGGTGGATTACATCGATATTGCTAGATGCCTATAAGGCAGATGAATTAGATGAGATTAATATCATCTATACATCCATGAAAAACAGCATTGTCAGCGAGACGGTATACCACAGACTTTTGCCGATAGACAGAGGCAAGACAACGATGGATCTTAGCAAACTTAGCGGAATTAACATTAAAAATGAGGAATTCCAGATGCTTCCTTCACCTGAGGCAGTGCTCGATAACATAGTTCCTTCATTAACATGCGCATATGTATACGGTGCTATGGTTGAAGCCTTTTGTTCAGAGCAGAACAGCCGAATGATGGCGATGGATACAGCTAATGACAATGCCAAGGAAATGATTCATGATTTGAATATGCAATATAACAGACAGCGCCAGGCTAAGATAACTCAGGAGATTACTGAGATAGCAGCAGGAGCGAAAGCTTTGAAGCAGGCGCGTGAGGCGATGAAAAAGCAGAAAGAAAACAGAGGTGCAATGTGAAAGACGGATATATAGTTCAGGTGATGGGGCCTGTTGTGGACGTACAGTTCACAGATAGTAAGCTCCCGCCAATCAGCGATGCACTCGAAGTCGAAAACGATGGAAAAAAGTGTGTGATGGAAGTTGCACAGCATATCGGCGAAAATACAGTTCGTTGTATTATGCTCGCAGCTTCAGAAGGTCTATGCAAAGGAATGATTGCTCATCCAACAGGTAGCCCTATTAGCGTTCCTGTTGGAGAAAAGACGCTTGGTAGACTGTTCAATGTAACAGGCGAGACAATCGATGGCGGAGAAAGCCTTGAAGATAACGAGCATTGGAGCATCCACAGAGATCCTCCTTCACTTGCAGATCAGAGTCCAGTAGTAGAAATTCTTGAAACTGGAATTAAAGTTATAGATCTTCTTGCACCATACTCAAAAGGTGGTAAAATCGGACTTTTCGGCGGTGCTGGTGTAGGAAAAACAGTTCTTATTCAGGAACTTATTCAGAACATAGCTACAGAACATGGTGGCTACTCAATTTTCACAGGAGTTGGAGAGCGTTCACGTGAAGGTAATGACCTTTGGAGTGAAATGAAAGAATCCGGTGTTTTGGAGAAAACAGCCCTTGTATTTGGACAGATGAATGAACCACCAGGAGCTCGTATGCGAGTTGCTGAGACAGGTCTTACAATGGCAGAGTATTTCCGTGATATTAAACATCAGGACGTACTTTTGTTTATTGACAACATCTTCCGTTTCATTCAGGCCGGATCAGAGGTTTCTTCTCTTCTTGGAAGAATGCCTTCTGCGGTAGGTTATCAGCCGACCCTTGCAACAGATCTTGGTCTTTTACAGGAAAGAATAGCTTCTACACAGCAGGGTTCAGTAACATCTGTTCAGGCTGTTTATGTTCCTGCTGATGACCTTACAGACCCTGCACCTGCTACAACTTTTGCACACTTGGATGCTACAACAGTTCTTTCAAGAAAGATCGTTGAACAGGGTATTTATCCTGCTGTTGATCCTCTTGAATCTTCTAGTAGAATTCTTGAGGCAGATGTAGTAGGTGAGCGTCATTACAATATAGCTCAGAAAGTAATTCAGACATTACAGAAGTACAAAGAGCTTCAGGATATCATTGCTATTCTTGGTATGGAAGAACTTAGTGATGAAGATAAACAGACTGTTTATCGTGCTCGTAAGATTCAGAGATTCTTGTCACAGCCATTCCATGTAGCAGAACAGTTTACAGGTATTCCTGGAAAATACGTTCCTCTTGAAGATACACTTAAGGGATTTGAAGCTATTGTCAATGGCGAAATGGATGATTATCCAGAAGCTGCTTTCTTTAACGTAGGTACAATCGAAGACGTAATAGCAAAGTCAAAAGAATTGTAATTTTCTTTAGCTATTTTTGCAGGCAGTAACTGATAAGGAGATTTTCCATGAATGATTTACATACATTTGGATTACGAGTTATTTCCATAAATGGTGTATTTTATGATGGGCGTGCCAAGTGTATTATCTTGCCTTGTATTGATGGAGAACGTGCTATTCAGGCTAACCACGAAGAAATGTGGGTGGCAATTTATGCAGGTATCATCAAGATACAAAAGCCAGATGACACATGGATAGAATGTGTATGTGGATATGGCTCAATTCAGGTTGCTAATAACCGTTGTACAGTAATTTCTGATACAATAGAAAAACCTGAGGATATTGATTTGAAACGTGCGCAGGAAGCTCTTGAAATAGCCAAAGAAAAAGTGCGTCAGAAGAATTCTATCGCAGAGTATCGACTGTCGCAGGCAGCTATGGCTAGAGCACTTTCAAGATTGAAAGCTGGCTCAAAGATTAATTTGCACTAAATAATAAACAGTATAAAAACAAGGATGCGGTGAGAAATCATCACATCCTTGTTTTTTTGCATTATTCTAAGAGACTTAAATGATGAGATTTTCGCAAGAAAAAGGCATATTTTTTGATTTTGACATATGTATCACTTGTATAGTAGAATAAAATGAATTAGCGTCAAAAAAATAAATGGAGATTATTAAAATGAAAATTGCAGTAACATATGAGAATGGAAACGTATTTCAGCATTTTGGACATACAGAGAGTTTTAAAGTTTATGAAGTTGAAAATGGACAAGTAGTATCATCTGAGGTAATTAATTCTAATGGTACTGGACATGGAGCACTTGCAGGACTTCTTGCTGGAAAAGATATTAATGTGCTTATCTGCGGTGGTATTGGCGGTGGTGCTATGCAGGCGTTAACAGAAAACGGAATTGAAGTTTTTGCCGGTGCATCAGGAAACACTGATGATGCTGTAGAGACATACCTTAGAGGTGAACTTGAATCTACAGGCATCAATTGTGATCATCATGGAGAAGGACATAGTTGCGGACATCATGATGGAGAAGGACATTGTGGACACCATGGTGAAGAAGATAACTGTGGTAACAATGAAGAAGGATGTGCTGGAAGCTGTGGTGGATGCGGCAGATGTCACATGGAGCCAATCATGGAAGGAAAAAATGTAGGTAAGACATGTCGTACACACTATAAAGGAACATTCAATGACGGAACAGTATTTGATTCATCATATGACAGAGGAGAACCTCTTGAATTTGTCTGTGGTGTAGGAATGATGATTCGCGGATTTGATGAGGCAGTTGCAAATATGGAAGTGGGCGAGAAGAAAGAAATTCATCTTATGCCTGAAGAAGCATATGGTCAAGTTGATCCTGAAGCAGTTTTTACACTTGAGCTTTCACAACTTCCTGGTTCTGAGGAATTAAATGCTGGCGAAAAAGTTGTACTTCAGAATATGTATGGACAACCGGTACCTGTTACAGTAGTAGAGAAAACTGACAAGACTATTACTTTCGATGCTAATCATGAGATGGCAGGAAAAGAACTTAATTTTGCTATTGAACTTGTAGAAATTAAAGAATAATTATATGTGACACCAAAAAAGCTGTGACCAAAAAAGCTTTTTTGGTGTCATTTGTATTTGTATGGATAATTAAAAAAGTCTAAAGCTAAACTTTCCGATTTAGCAAATTAATCCGAAATAATAATAGAAATAGGCGTTGCAAAAGTGTAACAGCTTTTTCAAAGGAGATAACTAAAAAACGAGAAATGGCAGAAGTTTATGGGGTTAATATGGAAATTGGATTTGCTGATATAGTAGGTTTTGTTATAATTTTCTACGTTATTGTTTTAGCTTTACATAATAAGAATATCCATGGAATGGTAAAAAGAGGGGTTGTAACTTCAGGAATTGCAATGGGAGTTATATTCTTTTTGGATTTTTTGTGTGTTAATCTATATAACTGGTTAGAAGTTACACCCAAAAGTGACTTTATAGTTAATGCGCTTACAAGTATAATGTACTGCATGATTCCAATTATTCTTAGTACATTGCTGTTTTTGTATGGGCATAACAGGACAAGTTTTAAATACTATTTTTGTATTGTTTGTATAACAATAATATTTGTAGCTGATATAGTTAACATTTTTTATCCAGTTTCTTTTTATCACGAAGAACTTATTATGTATAATGTTCCAGGAGGCATTTTTGTTCATCTTCTAGGACTTATTGTGTATTTGACGCTTCTTACAGATATTTATCTGGTAAAATCTTTTGATTATGAAGATTATTTTTTGGTTATATTTGCATGCACAATAATGCTTTTAGGTACATTGGCGACACTTATAAATTATGATTTGATGACAGAATGGGAATGTCTTGGAATAGTATATCTGCTTATGTATATAACACTTTCAGAACTGTATAATAAGCTGGATGTGATTACAAATCTGCCGAATAGAAATGCGTTTGAGAAATATATGTCTCATGCCAAGAACAATTTCAAATCCATTTTGATGATAGATTTAAATAATTTAAAAAAGTATAATGACGAGATGGGACATGCAACAGGAGATAAATATTTAAATGCAACAGCACAGACATTAGCGTCTAGTCTTGAAAAGTATGGATCATTGTATAGAGTTGGAGGCGATGAGTTTTGCCTTGTATCGACTCATAAAGGATCAGAAATACATGCAGCAATTTTAAAAGTTTTATCAAAGGGACAATGTGATGAAAAATATGGAGATTTTCCATTAGACTTTGCATATGGAATAGCTGATAAAGAAGCTAATGAGACAGTTGCTGATGTATTTGCAAGAGCAGACAAACTTATGTATGATAATAAACGTAAAATGAAAATGAATTTATGACTTCTTGATGAGATTTAGGATAATCATCAGCAAGAATCCTGCTTTGCAGGACAAAATTTGTTGTCAGAATAATTATGATTTAGATGGGAGGAGAGTATGAAAAAAAGAGTATTAGTATTTTTATGTGCCGGGATGATTCTGTCAGGATGTAGTAGCTTTAATCTTGATAGTATTGATAACTATGATAAAGAGAACGATGAAGCCATTGAAGATTCTTATAATAAGAATACATCATCAGGCAATGACAGCAATTCTCAAAATGCAACTTCTTCGAATAATGATTCTTCAGAAGTATCAAAAGTTGCAGACGTTTCATGGAATAACGATCAGACAGATTTTGATGGATCAGTGGCAACCACTGTAACATTTTTATTTACAGATAAAACAGAAAAAATTATTGATACAAAGCTATCTTTTCGAGTTGAAAAAAGTTCTATGTTAGATATAGATAATGATGGAGAAGATGAATATTTAATCTATGGCAATTTCAATAATACAGCCGGAGAGTATTCTCTTATCTATGTCTATAAGGTAGAAGGTAATAACGTAACGACACTTTATTCTCCTTCTGAGTTTGAAATGTTTCCAGACGATGTTGTTAACACTACACTTACTACAACTACAGTGTCAGGGAAAACAATAAATGCCTTTGACATTTATACTTTGGAAAAGAATGGCGGAGAAGTCAGAGAGCAGAATAATTCCACTATTTATTATGAAAATGGACAGTGGAACAAGGTTGAGGAATAAGGAACAATAAATTATAGATTATTGTTTTTATATAGTCCGTTTTACTGTCTGTATATTTCGTCGCAGACACGCTTTCGCTTGATTATAAACGTAGTAATACGTAATGCGCAAAAAAACAGCGCATAAGTACCAACGTTTATAAACAGTTCTGCTCATGAAATATTACAAGCCAGTAAAACTAATCTACTAAGTATTTAAAACAATAATCTATAGGTTATTGTTTTCATCAGGAAAAACAATAACCGTACCAGACCAAAATTCGTCGTTAAGACAAATTTTGTCCTGCGAAGCAGGATTCTTGCTGATGATTATCCTAAATCTCAGCAAGAAGCCATAGGTTTTGGTTTTCATCAGGAAAACCCAAAACCGTACCAGACCAAAATTTGTCGATAAGACAAATTTTGTCCTGCGAAGCAGGATTCTTGCTGATGATTATCCTAAATCTCAGCAAGAAGTCATATATTTTTGTTTTTTTAAATTCATTCTAATTAATCGTATTCATCCATTTTTTACTTCTAAACATGAAAATAGTGATTCTAAATCTTACAAATTCTTTCAGAGATAGCTATTTTCATCAATCTAAAGATAATTGAAACTTTCTCATAAACATTCCGCCAAAGTACGATATGAATATATTATCAGTTATAAATTATATTGATAACTAGCGATAAGTATTACCTATTTCAAAACCTATTGATTTGGTAGGAAAATAATAGTATTATTATTTCAACGCATAAAACATAGCAGAAAGGTAGGTAATGTGTATGGAACTATCACAACATCATGTAAGAAAGAATCGAATGTGTATCTGTTGCTGGATTGAGAAAATGTTAAAGCCCAACTGTTAAAAGATTGGCTATAAAAAATAAAAATAACTATTTCAAGGGAGAAAAAAGATATGGGAAAATACAGATTTGAAACATTGGCACTTCATGTAGGACAGGAAAATCCAGATCCAGCATCTGATGCTAGAGCAGTACCAATTTACCAGACAACAAGCTATGTATTTAGAAATTCACAACATGCCGCAGATAGATTCGGACTTGCTGATGCAGGAAATATTTATGGAAGACTAACAAATTCAACTCAGGATGTTTTAGAGAAAAGAGTTGCAGCACTTGAAGGTGGTACAGCAGCACTTGCAGTTGCATCCGGTGCAGCAGCTATTACATATACACTGGAAGCACTTGCAGCAAATGGCGGACATTTTGTTGCACAAAAGACAATATACGGTGGAAGCTATAACCTCTTGGCACATACACTTCCACAATACGGAATTACAGCAACCTTTGTCGATGCTCACAATTTAAAAGAAGTTGAGGATTCAATAAAAGAAGATACCAAGGCAATCTACATTGAAACATTAGGAAATCCCAATAGTGATATTCCTGATATAGATGCACTTTCTGAAATTGCACATAGACATGGACTTCCACTTGTCGTAGATAACACTTTTGGAGCGGCATATTGGGTAAGACCTATTGAACATGGCGCAGATATAGTAGTACATTCAGCTACAAAGTTCTTTGGTGGACACGGAACTACACTTGGCGGAGTTATAATTGAATCTGGAAAATATGACTGGAAAAAGAGTGGAAAATTCCCGAATATAGCAGATCCAAACCCAAGCTATCATGGAATTTCATTTGCAGATGCAACTTCTCCGGCTGCGTTTGTAACATATATAAGAGCAATTCTCCTTCGAGATACAGGTGCAACAATTTCTCCATTTAATGCATTTTTACTTTTACAGGGAATTGAAACACTTTCACTTCGACTTGACAGACATGCGGAGAATACTAGAAAAGTTGTAGAGTTTTTGAAAAATCATCCAAAGGTTGCAAAAGTTAATCATCCTTTACTTGAAGATCATCCAGATCATGAACTTTACAAAAAGTATTTCCAAAAAGATGGAGGAAGTATTTTTACATTTGAAATCAAGGGAGGGAAAGAGGCAGCGTTTAAATTTATTGATAGCCTTGAAATTTTTTCTATTCTTGCTAACGTAGCTGATGTTAAGAGCCTTGTAATTCATCCGGCGACTACAACACATTCTCAGCTTACAGAAGAAGAACTACTTGATCAGGGAATAACACAGAGTACAATAAGACTCTCAATTGGTACAGAGCATATCGATGATATAATTGAAGACTTGGAAAAAGGCTTCGCAGCTATCTAAAAAAAGTTTATAATGATGTTAAATATTTTTATGAGAAGGAGAATATATACATGTCTAAAATTTATACAAGTGCAAGTCAGCTTATTGGTAATACACCTCTTGTAGAGGTTAAGAATATTGAAAAAGAGCTTGGATTAAAAGCAAGAGTCCTTGTGAAGCTTGAGTATCTTAATCCTGCTGGATCAGTTAAAGATAGAGCTGCAAAATTCATGATTGAAGATGCAGAAGAGAAAGGTATTTTAAAAGAAGGATCTACTATCATAGAGCCAACATCAGGTAACACAGGTATTGGACTTGCTGCAATCGCAGCAGCTAAGGGCTATAAGACAATTTTGACAATGCCAGAGACAATGTCAGTTGAACGTAGAAATATTCTCAAAGCATATGGAGCAGAGATAGTGCTTACAGAAGGTTCAAAAGGCATGCAGGGAGCAATAGATAAAGCAAATGAACTTGCTAAAGAAATTCCAGGAAGCTTTATTCCAAGTCAGTTCGATAATCCTGCAAATGCAAAGGCTCATAGAGAGACTACAGGACCAGAAATCTGGGATGATACAGATGGAGAAGTAGATATATTCATCGCAGGAGTAGGATCGGGCGGAACAGTTACAGGTGTTGGTGAATATCTTAAATCTAAGAAGCAAGATGTTAAGATTGTAGCATTAGAGCCAAAGGATTCACCACTTCTGTCAGGCGGACAGGCAGGACCACACAAAATTCAGGGTATTGGAGCAAACTTTGTACCGTCTCTTTTGAACACAGAAATTTATGATGAGATTTTCCTTGCAGAAGGAAATGATGCATTTGCAACGGCAAAGCTACTTGCAAAAAAAGAAGGAATTTCTGTAGGAATTTCTTCCGGAGCAGCTCTTTATGCAGCAATTGATTATGCTAAGAAACCTGAAAATGAAGGAAAGACGATAGTAGCTCTTCTTCCTGATAGCGGAGATAGATACTATTCAACAGCATTGTTCACAGAATAATAGTACTCGGTTCAAAAACATTTAGTTAATAGAAAAAACAAAAAGCATGTTTTCGTAAAAAACGAAAATATGCTTTTTGTTTTTAAAGTAAGATGATTTTATTAAATAATTATAAAAAACACCGATATAATACATAGGTTCTTGATTTTCCTGATGAAAACAAAAATCTATGACTTCTTGTCACTTATATTCAGAAACTCGCATTTACTGCGAGTTTCGTGAGAACAAAAGTCAAGTGGCAAACTGGTCCAAGGCGAAGCCTTTTTAAATGGCCAGTTTGCGTGGTTTTTGGAACGTAGTGACAAAAAACTATGGATTCTTGCTTAAAAAAACACCGATATGTTTTTCGATATTTTGTTGCGGATACGCTTTTAGTTGATAATAAACGAGTATATATATGAAATTGCATTTAACTTAGATTAGTTTTCTAAATAATTAAAAATATAATGAGGCACTTAAAATGCAAAAATACAAATATACTAAAGAAGAATTAAAGTTAATAGAAAGTAGTGTTATCCCAATTGCTATATATCAGTTTATTAATAAGCGGGTTGTAACAATAGCTTTATCAGATGGCTTTAGGACTTTAATAGGAATGAAGACATTTGAAGAAGCATATTATGTTATGGACAATGATATGTACAGAGATGTTCATCCGGAGGATGTTGCCAAAGTAGCAGATGCTGCAGTACGCTTTGCCACCGAAGGAGGAGATTATAATATTTTATATCGCTCGAAAAAAGGCAATGATTATATGATGTTACATGCGATAGGAAGACATATATATAAAGATAATGGTGTAAGACTTGCAGTAATAAATTACATTAATGAAGGAATAATAGATGATTCACAGGAAAGTAAATTGTTTGGAAATATTCTTTTAGATAGTTCTTTTTTAGCAAATGACAAAGAAAAAACAATTAGCTATGATTATTTAACAGGTCTTCCTGATATGAATTATTTCTTTGAATTGGCAGAAGAAGCAAAAAAAACAGCATACAGTGAAGGTAAGAAAATGTCCATGCTGTTTATGGATTTATCAGGCATGCAGGCATACAACCAGCGTTTTGGATATTCTGAGGGAGATATCCTTATCCAGAAAGTGGCGAAATTATTAGTCAGGTTTTTCGGAAATTATAATTGCTGCAGAGTAACAGCTGATCACTTTGCTGTTTATACAGATAAAGAAAAAATAGATGATATACTCACGGTATTCATAAAAGAACTAAAAAGCATTAATGATGGTAAAACTCTTCCAGTCAGAATTGGTGTGTATAATTCAAAATTCGCAGTAGTTGGCCCTGCCATTGCAACAGATAGAGCAAAAATTGCCTGTGACAATTGTGGAGTGATTTTTGAGTCTAAAATCAAGCATTTTGATGAAGGCATGTTGAAAAAATTTGAAAACAGGCGATACATTTTTGAAAATATATATAAAGCTTTGAATGATAATTGGATAAAAGTTTATTATCAGCCAATAGTAAGAGCATCTAATGGAAAAGTTTGTAACGAGGAAGCACTTGTAAGGTGGGAAGATCCTGTAAAAGGAGAAATGTCACCTAATGACTTTATACCAATATTGGAAGATGCAAAAATTGCATATCTTATGGATTTATATGTAGTGGATCAGGTTGTTGCCAAAATAAAAAAGCAGATGGAACAAGGTATATTTATAGTGCCTAATTCTGTAAATCTGTCACGTACGGATTTTTATTCCTGCGATATAGTAGAAGAAATAAGGAAAAGAGTAGATGATGCAGGAGTTAATAGAAGCAGTATTGTAATTGAACTTACTGAAAGTGTCATTTTGAATAATACCGATTTTATGAAGGTGCAAATTAATAGATTTAGAGAATTGGGATTTTTCGTATGGCTGGATGATTTTGGAAGCGGTTACTCTACTTTTTATTTATTGCAAAAAATTCATTTCGATGTGATTAAATTTGATAAATCATTCGTTGATCAAATTTATAATAACGAAGATAGTAAAATTATTATTACAGAATTAGTACGAATGGCAAAAGGGCTTGGAAGCGAAACTGTTGCTGAAGGCGTTGAAAATGAAAAAACAGTAGATTTTTTAAGTGAAATTGGATGCACCAGACTTCAGGGATTCTATTACAGTAAAGCAATTCCTTTTGGAGAATGTGGAAAAAGATATGAAAAAGAAGTAAACATAGATTTCGAAAATCCAAGTGAAGCCGAGTACTACTCAAAACTTGCAAGCGTAAATATGTACGATATATCAATGAATATGGATTATGAAAATGTAAGCCTTCGAAATTACTTTGACACCATGCCAATGTTTATTGTTGAAGTCTGTGGTAACAGCATAAGACATGTTAAAGGGAATAAGTCGTATAAGCAGTTTATGAATCGTTATTATCCTGATTATTTGGCTAAAGAGGAAAAAATATCCAAAAACGCAACTGATAATATCTTTTTCAACATTATTAAGGAATGTGAACTATATGGTAAGCCTATAATAACTGAGATTAGAGGGTTTAAGAATGATATTATAAAGCTTTTTGTAAGGAAAATAGCTACAAATACAGAAACTAAAGTTGTGGCATTATCAGTTGTTATTCTTGAATATATAGATAATGACATTGAACTAAGAAGAAAAGAAGAACTTGAAAAAGTAAAAAAAGAGCGAATGGCATATTCAAGAGTTACTGCACTAACCGGTGATTTCATAACTATATTTGCAGTTGATTTAGCAAATGACCATTATATAAGATACATACTTGATGACAACTTTGAAGAAATCGGAATGGGAAATGACGGAATTGGCTTTTTTGAAAAAATGAGAAAAAAAGGTTTGAAATTGGTATATTTAGATGATGTGGATCATTTCCTTATCATGTTTAGTAAAGAAAATATACTACATTCAATTGAACAAAATGGTATATTTACTTTGAATTTGCGCATTGTTATTGATAAAAAGCCAAAGTATGTATGCGTAAAGGCAACAATTATCGAAGAAGATATACCTAGATTGATAGTAGGTGTAGTTGACATTGATTCACAGGTGAAAAAAGATCAAGAGTACTATGAAAATATTGCAAAAATGAGTAAAATTGCCAATTTTGATTCTTTGACCGGTGTTAAAAACAAACACGCGTATATTGATGCAGAAGCCAAAATAAATACCCTTATAGAAGGAAAGGAAGTAGTAGAATTTGCAATAATTGTCTTTGACTTAAATGATTTAAAGGTAGTAAATGATACGTTAGGTCATCAGGCTGGAGATAATTATATAAAAGAAGGATGTAAAGTTATATGTGAGTACTTTGCGCATAGCCCGGTATACCGAATAGGTGGCGATGAGTTTGTAGCAATCGCCCAAGGACATGATTATAATAATCTTGAGAACATAATGGACAATTTCCGCAAACTTATTATTAAAAATAAAAAAGAGGGAAAGGTCATAGTCGCATCAGGTATGGCTAGATATGAAGGCGATAGAAGCACTGCATCAGTTTTTAATAGAGCTGATAAAAAAATGTATATCAATAAGAAACAGCTAAAAGATCAAGCGGTGTAACCGTTCAAACAAAAAAGTAATTAAACAAAAAACAAAAAGCGTATTGACAAATAAGGTCAGTACGCTTATATTTATATTAACATATGAATAAATGTTCATATGTTTTTAAAAAGACTTAGTTATTACAAATAAACAAGGAGGTTTCTTATGGCTATTACAGATGTGGAACACTGCGAGGACAATATAGTACATGCAGATAAGGTTCAGAGCGTTATATCCAAGCTCCCAGATGAAGATGAATTATATGATTTGGCAGAGCTTTTTAAAGTTTTCGGAGATTCAACAAGGATTAGAATCTTATTTGCACTTCTTGAATCAGAAAGCTGTGTTTGTGATTTAGCAGAAGCTCTTAATATGACACAGTCAGCGATTTCTCATCAGTTAAAGCTCTTAAAGCTTTCAAAATTGGTGAATTTTAGAAGAGAAGGTAAACAGATTATATATTATTTGGCGGATGATCATGTCAAAACCATTATATCGATGGGACTTGAGCATATTGAAGAAAAGTAGTTAACAAATATTTTTAAATAAAAGGAGAATAGAATTATGAAAAAGAAATTTAAGTGTGAAATTGATTGTGCTGCATGTGCTGCAAAGGTTGAGGAGGCCATCAAAAAGGTCGAAGGTGTAGCAGATTGTCAGGTAAACTTCATGACTCAGAAGTTTACACTTGTTGCAGATGAGGAAGGCTATGAAGATACACTTCAAAGAGCAATCAAAGCTGGAAAGCATGTAGAAGCAGACTTTGAGGTTGAGGTTTAATTTTTTTCGTTACTGTAGCAAGGAAATACGAAGACAGTAACATTTTTACTTCGGGTAAGGCAAGGGAGCAATACTATGAACAGGAAACAGAGAAAAAGGATTAGTCGAATAGTAATATCTTTAGTTTTATTCATATTATTATTGATTCTGGAAAAGGCAGGAACACTGGAAGGAATAAATGGATTTGTTTTATTTGCAATCTATTTCGTACCATATATCATAGTGGGTTATGACGTAATTGTCAGAGCTGCCAAGAATATAAGCCACGGACAGATTTTTGATGAAAACTTTCTCATGATGATTGCTACGTTCGCTGCATTTGGTCTTGGATTATTAGGAGATAATCAGTATGAGGAAGCACTTGCAGTCATGCTGTTTTATCAGATTGGTGAAGCTTTTCAGGATTATGCAGTTGGAAAATCTAGACAGTCAATTACAGATATGATGAACATTGCTCCTGAGTATGCAAACCTCGAACAGGATGGAGAGGTTGAACAAGTAGATCCTGATGATGTTCATATCGGAGATATAATCGTAATCAGAGCAGGCGAAAAAGTTCCGCTTGATGGTAAGGTTATAGAGGGAGTCTCATTTCTCGATACTGCGGCTTTAACCGGAGAATCAGTTCCAAGACGAATCTGCGTTGGTGACGAAGTAATCTCTGGATGTGTTAACGGAGAGGGAACACTTCGAATAAATGTTACAAAAGAGTATGAAGATTCAACAGTTGCTAAAATTTTGGATCTTGTAGAAAATGCAACATCCAAAAAGGCAAGACTTGAAAACTTCATCACACGATTTGCTAAATACTACACACCGGTTGTTACAATAGGTGCAGTAATACTGGCTGTTATGCTTCCTTTATTCTTTGGATTAGGAATAGCTGATGGCATAAGAAGAGCATGTAACTTTCTTATCGTGTCATGTCCGTGTGCTTTGGTAATATCTGTTCCACTGGGATTTTTTGGTGGAATAGGTGCTGCTTCTAAAATAGGCGTTCTTGTCAAAGGTTCAAATTTCCTGGAAGCTGCTTCTAGAGTTGATACTATTGTGATGGATAAAACAGGAACACTTACTAAAGGTGAATTCAAGGTTCAGAGTATTATTACTGACAATGGTTTTGAAGAAGAAAAAGTACTTGAACTTGCAGCATACGGTGAATTCAATTCCAATCATCCTATAGCACAGTCAATAATTAATGCTTATAAGAATGATGATTCTGACAGTACAAAAGAAAACCATGAGAATGAAAAATCTCTTAATATGGAGAAAATAAATCCGGCAGATACAAAAGAAATTGCAGGTTTTGGTGTTGAAACAATTCTTGATGGGAAAAAACTTCTAGTAGGAAATGCAAAGCTTCTGAAAAAAGAAAACATTTCTTTTAAAGAAAACAATACAGTTGGAACTATTGTTTATGTAGCATATGACAGTGTCTATGCCGGATGTATAGTAATCGCAGATTCAGTCAAAGATGGGGCTAAGGATGCAATTAGTTCGATGAAGAGAACTGGAATTACCAAGACAGTGATGTTGACAGGTGATAGAGAAGAAACCGCTATTGATGTATCTTCTAAATTGGGAATTGACGAAGTTAGAAGTAATCTTCTTCCGGCAGATAAGGCTGGAATTGTGGAAGAATTTCTGAATAAGAAAAAGCATTCTTCAGATAATAACATGATTGCATTTGTGGGAGATGGAATTAACGATGCTCCGGTTCTGGCAATTGCAGATGTTGGAATAGCAATGGGAGCTATGGGATCGGATGCAGCAGTTGAAGCAGCTGACATCGTACTGATGGATGATGATATCAGGAAGATACCGACGATATTGAAGATTGCACGAAAGACTATGAAGATAGTTAGAGCGAATGTTATTTTTGCGATTGCAGTTAAAGTGCTCATACTTATTCTGTCAGCAGTAGGTCTTGCATCTATGTGGGCAGCAGTTTTTGGTGATGTTGGAGTAAGTGTAATATGTATTCTTAACTCTATGAGAGCACTTAGTGTAAAAGAAGATTTCTCTAAAAATACTTATTGAATAGTTATTACTAAAAGACGATGTGACATATACAGAACAAGCCATGTTTTAAGGATTTGAAATTAAATCAAATCAATATCTTAAAACAAGGCTTGTTTTTATTTTGTAAGTGGGGTATAGTAATAATGTCACGGAAAACGTTTTCCTAAGAGAGGTGTTTATGAATTTAAGTGCTATATACCATAGAATGTCAGAACAATACTGCTACTGTCTTGATGAAAATCAGCTTATTATCAATATTAAAACAGGTTATGATATTGATAAAGTGTACATTATTTATGGTGATCCATATGGTGCCGGTATTATGGGTGGAAACGAGCATTGGAGCGGAATAAAAGAAGAAATCTATTTTAAAAAGAAATTAAAAAATCACATTTGGTGGACTACAACACTTAGACCAGAATATAAAAGATGCAAATATTATTTTGAACTTCACTCAGAAAATGAATGTATTTATATGTTCGAAGATGGTTTTTATACAGAAGATGAGATGAATCAGGATGGAAAAACGCTTTCCTATTTCATCATGCCTTGGATGAACCCTGCGGATGTATGCAGAACACCATCTTGGGTAAATGATACTGTCTGGTATCAGATTTTTCCAGAGAGATTTTGTAATGGAGATAAGTCGCTTGATCCGGAAGGCGTTTTGGAATGGCAGTCTGGAGAAGTCGGAATGAGCGACTATTACGGCGGTGATCTTAAAGGTATCAGAGATAAAATACCATATTTGAAAGACTTGGGAATAACCGGAGTATACCTAAATCCTGTGTTCGAAGCACATAGTAATCATAAGTATAATACAAGAGATTATAAGAAGGTTGATCCTCATTTTGGAACAAATAATGACCTTAAACTTCTTGTGCAAGAAGCACATGAAGCAGGTATAAAAGTAATGCTGGATGCAGTGTTCAATCATACAGGATCGGATCATCCGATGTGGCAGGATGTTATGGAAAAGGGAAAAGATTCAGAGTATGCCAACTGGTATATGATTAATAAATGGCCGATTGAACAGGGAAGAGATACAAGAGATGGAAGGTTTTACTCTTTTGCCTTTGCAGAATATATGCCAAAGCTGAATACAAATAATCCACAGGTTCAGGAATATCTTCTTGATATTATAAGGTTCTGGATAGAATCATTTGATATTGATGGACTAAGATTTGACGTAGGAAATGAAGTATCACATTCCTTTTTAAAGGCGGTTAGATATATGACTAGTCATATGAAACAGGATTTTTATCTATTAGGAGAAATCTGGCATGACTCTATTTCCTGGCTGCAGGGAGATGAGTATGATTCTGTAATGAATTATCCACTGTCAACTGCAATTGCTGATTTTTGGATATATAAAAACCGAGGAAGAGAAACTTTTGAATACGATATTAATAGATGTTTTACCATGTATTTTTCTCAGGTAAATGATGTATTGTTCAACCTATTGGATTCACATGATACGAATAGACTCCTTGATAAGGCGGGACATAATATTGACGTATTTTATCAGCAGCTTGCAGTGCTATTCACAATGCCTGGAAGTCCATGTATATACTATGGCACAGAAGTTGCCATGGAGGGCTCTTTTGATCCTGATTGTAGACGTTGTATGCCTTGGGATGAAATCGATTCTAATCAGAAAGATGAAGAGATTTCTGAGATGAAAAAACTCATAAAAATGAGGAAGACACTTCAGTCTTGTAAGAGTAGAAACTTTCACTTCCCAAATGATGTACCAAATAATAGAGTTATATCATATTTGAAAATTGGAGAAAAAGAAAGCATCCAGGTATATCTTAATTGTGAAGAAGAAAGCGTTGATATAAAACTATCTAACGTATCAAGAATTGTATATTCTCGAAAATGGAATCAGGAAAGAGAAGGCATCGGAAGCCTTGAAGCAAATGGAATACTAATCGTAGAGAAAAAAGAATTATAATAATAAAAAGGTTTTGCTACATAGGAATATAGTATTTCTCGTAGCAAAACCTTTTTTATTCATATTTGTTTTTTAGTACATTGTCTTACAATGATTATAATTTATATTATCATTATTTGCTGGTTAGAACAATAACCTATAGATAGCTAGGAATTACGTAACTATAAAAGCCTGTGAAAACGTTTATGTAACGTATTACACAGGCTTAACTTTATATGCGTTCATAGAAGAATATAATCATTGTTAAGATACTACTATGATTCTTAAAAAATCTTCTTGGATTATTCAGGTGATATCGTCTAAAACATCTTTTGCAGATTTGACAATCTCAGGATTGAATCCTTCATCTATAAGAGCCTGAACA
>NZ_AUKC01000014.1:0-35249 GCF_000424545.1 Butyrivibrio sp. NC3005
CCATTATGGAGGTATTTACAATGAAAGGTACAAGGCATAGTGGGAAATCCGGTGTCAATGGAGTCTATAATCCAAAACACAATGACAGGGACTCTCACGATGTTCGATCGAACTAAGTAGTACACCAAGCTCGGAAAGACCTCGCTAGATGATTACTTAAAAGACCACTAAAAGACCACTTATTTTTTCGTTCAAATAACAAAAACCCCAGATAAAATCTGGGGTTTCAAAGAGCGATAGACGGGGCTCGAACCCGCGGTCTCGACCTTGGCAAGGTCGCGCGTTACCAACTACGCCACTATCGCATTTATATAAGCATCATCACATAACTCGCGACGACAAAACATATTATATGCGATTTAATAATATTTGTCAACATGTTTTTTAAAAAACCATCAACTAGACGAGTAGTTAATTCTGAGTTAAACTATCTTTGTTGATAAAATACTATTTTGTTACTAAGAAGATTACAGTAACGATTTTTGGATATTTGCATGAAATGGAGATTTTAATGAGCGAAATAAAAAAATCCAATGCTAAGATTATTTTGAAAAAAGGCGAAGGAAGAACTGTGAAGTCAGGAGGCCTTTGGATTTTTGATAATGAAATATCTCAGATAGAAGGTAGTTATGAAAACGGTGAGATTGTAGAGGTTCACGATTTTGATAACTATTTTTTAGGATATGGTTTTATAAATGATAATTCGAAAATAAGAGTTAGGCTTCTTTCCAGAAAAAAAGAAAATGAAGTAGGAAGTCAGCTTATATATCAAAGAGTTAAAGATGCATGGGACTATCGCAAACATGTGTACGGATATGACAAGAATGACTTGAAGTTTCACTATGAGGGAACTACGTCTGATTCCTGCAGACTGATTTTTGGAGAGGCGGATTTTCTTCCGGGAATTACAATAGATAAGTTTAGAGATGTGCTGGTAATAGAATCGCTTGCACTTGGTACAGATCTTATGAAAGATGAGATTCTAGATGATTGCAAAAAAATTCTTGCAGAAGATGGAATTAGAATTCGTGGAATATATGAAAGAAGCGATGCAAAGGTCAGAGAACAAGAGGGATTAGAGCGCATTAAAGGATTTATAGGAGATGAGTTTGATACAGATGTTCACATAATTGAGAATGATATTGAGTATATTGTAGATGTTGCTAATGGTCAGAAGACGGGCTTTTTCCTTGATCAGAAGCTTAATCGTATGTCTATAAGAACTATTTGCAAGGATGCTGAGGTATTTGATTGTTTCACTCATACAGGCTCTTTTGGACTTAATGCGGCGGCAGCTGGAGCGAAAAGCGTGCTTTCAGTTGATGCGTCCGAACTTGGAATTGCACAGGCAGCAGAAAATGCTAAGTTAAATCACCTTGAAGATATCATTTCCTATGAAGTCGGAGATGCTTTTGAGATTCTTCCACGTCTTGAAAACGAAGGGAAGAAATTTGATGTAGTTATTCTAGATCCACCTGCTTTTACTAAGTCTCGTGCTTCGGTAAAAAAAGCTATAACAGGATATCGTGAGATTAATATACGCGGATTGAAAATTACAAAGGATGGTGGCTATCTTGCAACCTGTAGCTGTTCTCATTTTATGGAAGAAGATCTTTTTATGAAGACAATAAAAGAGGCAGCCAGATCAGCGCACAAGACTTTAAGACAGATTGAATTTCGTCAGCAAGGACCAGATCATCCGATTCTACTTACAAATGAAGCAAGTTACTATTTGAAATTTGTTATTTTTCAAGTTATTGATCAGAAGTGATTTGCTAGATAAATGTTTGTAGGTAGAAAAATGGGAACATCATTAGTGCGATTATTCAAACATATAGATGTTCTGGATTTTGAGACTTGGATTATAAATAAAAAATGAGGGAATTTATAAAATGAATATTTATATATCAGGAATATCAGGAACAGGGATGGGACCTCTTGCCCTTATGGCAAAAAAGGCAGGAATAAATGTTTATGGTTCTGATAGAAATTATGGTGCAATTGCACCAGAGCTTGAAAAAGCTGGAATTGAATATTATGTTGGAACTCAAGATGGAACATATTTGCAGAAAAAAATAGATGAAGTAGGAATAGACTGGTTTATTTATACGTCCGCACTTCCAAAAGATCATCCAGAGCTTGTGCTTGCAAACGAAAGAATAGAAAAAGTGTCCAAACGTGATGAGCTTATAGCAAAGCTTGTTCAGGATTTAAATTTGAAAATGGTAGCAGTGGCTGGGACTCATGGCAAGACTACGACTACTTCTATGCTGGTATGGGCTATAAGTAAGCTTATAGACAAGGACGGAAATAGAATTCTTCCATCAGCTTATCTTGTAGGAACTACACTTAATTTTACTACTTCAGGATCTTACAAAGAAGGTGATGAATTCTTTATTTATGAGGCGGATGAATATGACAGAAACTTCCTTCATTTTAATCCGTGGCTTTCAATGATTACTTACGTATCATATGATCATCCTGATATTTATAAAACAAAGGATGAATACGAAGAAGCTTTTGTACAATTTGAAATGCAGTCTGAGAGTATTGTTTTTGGAACAAAAGAGGCTGCACTTCATGGAAAAACTATCTTAGAGGAAAAGAAAAAAGCATTCGATATCATTGAGAAGACTGATGAAAGGATTAATCTTGCGGGTTCTGCAAGAAGAGAAGATGCGACTACAGCTTTTTTTGCTATAAAGAAAATGTTAGAAGCAAGAAATATCAGTATTGAAGATGAAGAGATAATCAAAGTATTGGATAGTTTTCCTGGAGTTGGACGAAGATTTGAGTGGATTTCAAATGGAGTTTATACTGATTATGCCCATCATCCGGAAGAGGTCAAAGCGACTGTGGAGATTGCCAAAGAAGAAGCAGCTAAGACGTCTAAAAAAGGCGTCGTAGTGGTATATCAGCCTCACCAGAATACTAGACAACATGAGGTTATGCATTTATATAAGGATGCATTTGATGGTGTGGACAAGATTTACTGGCTTCCGACTTATCTGACAAGAGAAGATGAGTCACTTAGAATAATTGAGCCGGAAGAGTTTATTGATACCCTTAATGAAAGCCAAAAAGCTTCAACAGCAGAGCTGGACAATGAATTGTCCAAGAAGCTTCATGACTATCAAAAAAATGGATACCTTATCATATTAATGACAGCAGGACCAGCTGATTTGTGGCTTAGAAAAGAGTTTAAGTGAATTTTATTGGGGGAGAATGAAAATGTCAACCATGGTATTTGTTATCATAGGCGTTTTATTATTGGCTTTAGCGCTACTTATACTACTTTCTGTAATGTTTTTTGCACCTGTAAAATTTTCTGATGATTGGAAAAGACCTGTTCATAAAGATTATGTGGATGAAAATACATCCACTTTTTTCAAAAGTGGTCGTAATAAACTTTTAGCACACATATATGGTAAAGATAATGTAAAAGGAACTGTTATTTTTTCACATGGAATGGGAGTGCCTTCTGATTATTATATTCCAGAGGCTAGGTACTTGGCAAAGATAGGATATAGGTCTATTTTGTTTGATGATACAGGGTATTGGAAGAACAAGGGGATATTCTTAGGATTTCCAAGGGCTGCAAAAGATTTGACTTCTGCAATAAAATATTTTGATAATGGTACTCCTGTTATTTTGATGGGGCATAGTATGGGTGCTTATGCAGTGTGCACAGCCCTTCCTGAAGTTAAGTCTAAAGTTAGTGCAGTGGTGGTTTACTCTGGCTTTGACAATGAGCATGAAATTATAAGGGAATTTGTGAATAGCAATATCAAATACTGTAAGAAATTGGTGGCTTGTTTACTTAGTATTTCACAAGTGATTATTTTTCCGGTTAGGTTTTTTCGTTCGGCATTGGATTGTTTAAAAAAAAGCGGATGTAAGGCCTTGATTATTCATGGAAATAAAGATGATGAGATTTTACTAGATGGTGCATCAATATATAATCATGTAATAAAAGTTAAGAGTCCTTGCATAATGACTAGGTTAATCAAAAAAGAAGGCGCTAACACGCATATGGGTGTTGTTAGGCCATCTGGAACCCTAGAAGATATAAATGAAGAAGTTTTCCCAGAAGTTGTCTCATTCATAGATGAAGTTTGCGGGTGTGAGAAAAGTGTAAAAACGAACTATAAAATAGTAAATGTGTAGCAAAATGTATCTTGACTTTTTGAGATACATAGGTTATGATTCTTATTGCTGCTAAGGTAGTGATAAAAACTGACTTGGCAAAACCGAAAGGATTTCAAAGCAACGCTCATGTGTATCAGGGGATATACAGAACGAAGCAGCACATTTACATTGTTCCACCCTTTTTAGTGCAGTATCCTTTCGTTCACATATAACGAAGTGTGGCTCAGTTTGGTAGAGCGCTGCGTTCGGGACGCAGAGGTCGCAGGTTCGAATCCTGTCACTTCGATTTTTTTATGCCTTTTTCTAACTTTTTTCTAACTTTTTCCATTTATTCCAAGTTTATCACTTGTGCAGTTTATTTGAATGATATTTGTTACTGATCTGTATAATCCTTGAGCGGAATTATTCAGGCTATGGTATTTGAGATCTCACTCTTAGCTTCCTTATCCTTTACCTTGGCATATATCTTAAGAGTAGTTTCATAGTCAGCGTGTCCTACTCACTTTTGAATACACAATAGTGCTATCAATCGCAATAGATGTATTAGTCCTTTACCAGAGATGGTTGATGAAGTAGAAAAAATAGGATCAACTAGCAACAGAAGATATAGGAAAAAGAAATAATATGAAACCATAGGTTGTATAATCTATAAATCTGCGTCATTGTGCTTATATAATCCACATCCTACAATAGTACTTGTAAGTAATGAAATAGAGCTTTATTTCTTCAAAAACTAAAGGGAGAATACAAAATGAATATTGGAAATAAGATAAAAGCTCTTCGTTTGAAGTCAAGTACAACGCAGGAAGCTTTGGCAGAAAGACTCGGCATTAGCAGCCAGTCTATATCAAAATGGGAAAATAATGTATGCGCCCCGGATATTTCACTGCTTCCAGCAATTTCAGAGTTCTTTGGGGTTACCATTGATGAGCTTTTTGACCTTTCTGTGGAACAGAAGCTGCATCGCATAGAAAATATGCTTGATTATGAAAAAGAGCTTTCTGATGAGCAGTTTAGGAGCACGGAAGAGTTTCTTTTGGAACTGAAGGATTCTTACGATGAGACTCATCCAAATGGATTCAAAGGTCGCATCTATACATTTTTGGCACATTTATATCATCACCGTATGACCAGTGACAGCAAATATGTTAGTCTTTATGCGAGAAAAGCGATGAATTTGCATCCTAATTCCAAGGAGAATCAGTGGCTTCTTGCTAAGAGTGAAGGTGCTTTTGTCTGGGATTGGAATACCAGACAGCATAATAGAACGATTGAGCTTTATAGGGAATTAGTGGACAAGAATCCAGAAATAGGCAGAAACTATCTGTTTCTTATGGATAACCTTATCGCAGATCATCGTACAAAAGAAGCATCAAAGTATCTGTCAGCATACGCACAACTTGCAGATCATAATGCTGTATTGGTTCCTGTATATGAAGCGTATATTGCATTTGCAGAGTATCGTGCAGATGATGGATGGAAAGCAGTAGACAAGCTTGAACAGGACTATCCGGATGACTGCGATGCCATATTTGAAGTTGCCGGTATCTATGCCAATAATGCAAGATATGAAGAAGCATTAGACAGATACAAAAAGCTACAAAAAATCTTTAAAGCTGATCACAAAGAACACGTATGTATAGATCATCTTCATGCTCAGGCCCAGATATATGAGATTCTGGGGAAATACGAAGATGCTGTTGATTATGTGAATCAAGAGATACAGTTTCTTAGAGACGAGTGGAATATTACTGAGGGAGCTGCTGTAGATGAGCTTGAAGGAGAAAAGCGGCGACTTATAGATAAGATAAATGCTTGAGAAACTGTAGAATCACCTATATAGCTGTGATATCATAAGGCATGTGCTCTCAGTGGGCACGTGCCTTTTTATGAAAAAGATTGATTGAGGAAAAGTATGATTATTTGATTAGTGGCCCATATGGTGTGGGAAAGTCAACAATTGCAGACGCTGTGTCTGCAAAAATAGATAATGCAATCACTAGCAATGATATAAATAATGCAAAAAAGGTAGACGTGATAAACAACCTATCCTTACAATAAATTTCAAGGAGTATTGTAAAATTGATGTAAATAGTGAGTACGGGACTGCTGGTATGCAGCAAGCATTGTTATGATGCAGTTGCAATGTGTGTTAAAAACTATGCAATTAACTGTTATAAACTTAAAGGTGACTTAGGTTATGATATAACAAATGTCCATACAGGTGGAATGAGTTATTTACCTCACAAATCCACTTTTCTAAATAGTTGTAAAAACGCCGTAGATAACACATGGAATAAAGTTATGCTGACAACTGGCTATGGTCTATTTAAAGCCTTTTTTAAGTCCGACACTTCCGCTAGTTCATACTGTATCAAAAATGGTGATCAGCTGAATTTATCAGAAATAAATACATTGGCCAAAAAACAAAAGTATACTTGTGACCGAATATTACATTATTACTACGATTATGTAAAATATAATAAGTACACATCAAGGGGTGCAATTAGAATAGTAAGTACGACATGTACACATAAATATAGTCAAAATAGTAAAAAATGCATAATTTGTGGGTGTTCAAAAAAATGAAGAAAAAAATAGCAAGCGTATTTACAATATGTGTATTGCTTATTACAATTCTGATTTTTGTATTGATGCATAATGGTCAGAAAGAAAAAAAGCTACACGTAAATGAGAATATCACTAAGACTCAGACAATAGAGGACGTGCATATTACAAAAAAAGATTTTGATCCCAATAATATTCAGATATCTAAATTACCGCAAAAGGAATATGATTATAATTCATCTGCAGCATCAATGGATTTTGAGAATAATTATATTAGGTTAGATTCTGTAGTATCCGATAATCTCAAAGTATATTCTGTTGGCGACTGGGAACAAAAAAGCGTTTTGATTGTGTATAAAGATAGCTCTTACTATACGGGATGGCAAACAGATCCTAGCGAACCAATAAAAGAATGCATGTTATTTGATTTCGACAGAGATGGTGAAGGCGAATTAGCAATTTGCACCTACAGCGATATTCATCACAATAATCTATATATTGTTGAATTATCCGATAATAAGCTATGGGAATGTCAAAAAATCGAATGTTACGATTCATCTATAGATGAATATATTTGGAAACATTTATCTTATAGCTATAGAGAAGATGAAAATGATATTGTTTTTTCTTCGAGAAGTGGATTAAATTTGATTGGCTACGACAAAGAAAGTTTTCCAAACAACAATGAATTCCTTAAAAAGAAAAATCAGCCAGAAACGCGAAATAACAGAAGAATTATAATTGGCGGTTATACTTATAATGATTCGGATGGGCCATGGTTATCAATTCCACTTTATTCGGAAGCGCAGAAACCTAATTTTTCAAACTATAATTTAAATCGAGGAGATCTGGTTCTATGTGTATCCATTGATAGAGTTCAAGGCTCGAATTATGGAGATGTATACATTAAGTTGAAGTATCAAGAAGATGGTATAAAATTCAACGATTTTGCATTCCTGAATAATTATGACATTTGTCGTTAGATGTCCGCATTCCAAATAATTGAATTTTTTCCATATTATTAACAAAGGGATAAATTGGAAAAGTTAGATGAAAGTTAGATATGATGAAAAAATAAGGGTTTGCAAAATCCGCAAACCCTTGTAAATACTAAATCGAAGTGACAGGATTCGAACCTGCGGCCTCTGCGTCCCGAACGCAGCGCTCTACCAAACTGAGCCACACTTCGTTATATGTGAACGAAAGGATACTGCACTAAAAAGGTGGAACAATGTAAATGTGCTGCTTCGTTCTGTATACCGCCTGATACACATGAGCGTTGCTTTGAAATCCTTTCGGTTTTGCCAAGTCAGTCTATTATACTACCTTAGCAGCAATATGAGTAATAACCTATGTATTATGAAAAGTCAAGAACTTTTTTGTTGTTATTTCATTGAATTTTTGGGATAAAAGGTTATGCGATTAACCTCTTGATATATGCGCATATGCATATAAAAATTAATATAAATATTTCTGTTAGAAAACGTTGGAAAAGGAGAAATTCAAAAAGTAATGATTTCAATTACAAAAACAGATATTAAAAAAGCATTGTCAAATATTGGTTTGAAAAAGGGTGACACAGTAATGGTTCATACTTCCTTAAGCTCTGTTGGCTATGTAATAGGTGGAGCACAAACAGTTATTGACGCGCTGATTGAGACGGTAGATAAAGAAGGAACTATAATGATGCCGACGCAGTCGTGGAAAAATTTAGATCCAGAGACTGGAGTTCACTGGGATGCAGAAAAGACTGACTGGGAGCTGATAAGACAAAACTGGCCAGCGTATGACAGGAGTATTACACCAACGAATACAATGGGCGTAGTAGCAGAGATGTTTCGATCATGGCCAGGAACAATACGCAGCAATCATCCGGCAAGGTCGGTTGCAGCATGGGGGAGGTTTGCAGAATATTTGACAGACAATCATGATTTGTCGGATATTTTTGGAGAGACGTCACCTATTGGAAAGCTCTATGAATTAAATGGATATGTATTACTTATAGGAGTTGATTATGACAAGAACACTTCTATTCACTTATCAGATGTAAGAGCTCAGTATCCTTGCAAACATAATTGTATAGAACATAGTGCAATTATGGAAGATGGTCATCGGGTATGGAAAGCATATGAAACATTGTATGTGGACGGAGAGGATTTTTGTGAGATTGGGAAAGCTTTTGAAATGAGTCATGTAGTTAAAAAGCAAACTTTAGGAAATGCGGAAATGAGATTGATGAAACAACGTGAACTTGTTGATTTTTCAACAAAATGGATAGAAGCTAACAGAAAATAAGAAACAGAATATTGTTCATAAAATCCATTGACAAAAAGATTATTAATGATATCATAATGATATCAAATAAATTTCATTAACAAAACCAATACTATACTAGACCCAAATTTGTACTTAGATAATTTTTGACCTGAAAAGCGTCATCAAAAATGCCAAAAGCATAGAAGGAGGATTTTATGAACGATAAGATTAATGAGAAAATCATTCAGGGACATAAGAATGGAATGCCAATGCTTCTTATTGGATTGGTGTTATATTTACTAGCTATTGTTGGAACAATTTTTGGAGCGATATGGATGGATGATTATGATGGTAATCCATTGAAGATGTGCATTTTTATCGTAAGCATTGTCTATATGTCTATAGGCTGGATAGTATTCCTTGGACTTAAAGTTTTAAAACCTGGCGAAGCGCTGGTTCTAACACTTTTTGGCAAATATATAGGTACACTTAAAGGTGATGGATTCTTCTATGTTAATCCGTTTTGTACGTCATTTAATCCGGCAGCAGATACTAAACTTGGTCAAAGTGGAGACATTTCAGATGGCAAGAAGTCAGTTATGGCAGGCGGAGTACAGATTGCAGGTGCAAATGGAGAAATAAAAGCGTCTGCAGTAAGTAAGAAGATTTCGCTCAAAGTTATGACGCTTAGTAATTCCAGACAGAAGGTAAATGATATTCTTGGAAATCCAGTGGAAATAGCTGTTGCAGTAATGTGGAAAGTTACAGATACAGCAAAAGCAGTATTTGCCGTAGATAATTTCAAGGAATATTTGTCACTTCAGTGTGATTCTGCAGTGAGAAATGTTGTTAAGCTTTATCCATATGATATTACTGAGAATATAGATACAACAGGTGATGGCAAGGCTGATGATGGTAGTCTTCGAGGCTCAACTGAGGTTGTTGCAGGTAGAATAAAAGATGAGATTCAGTCAAAAGTAGCTGATGCAGGAATTGAAATCGTAGATGCCAGAATTACATATTTGGCATATGCGCCAGAGATTGCAGCGGCAATGCTTCAAAGACAGCAGGCTTCAGCAGTAGTAGATGCTAGAAAACTCATAGTCGATGGAGCTGTAGGAATGGTTGAAATGGCACTCGAGAGATTAAGCGAAAAGGAAATCGTGGATTTAGATGAGGAGCGCAAGGCAGCGATGGTATCAAATCTCCTCGTAGTACTTTGTGGTAATCACGATGCACAGCCTATAGTAAATTCAGGAAGTTTATACTGATATGGCAGAAAAAAAACAAGTTCCGCTTAGACTGAACGAAAAGTTATACAATGCGATAGCTGCCTGGGCGGAGGATGACTTTCGTTCTGTTAACGGACAAATAGAGTATTTACTTACAGAATGCGTCAAACAAAGAAAAAAAGATGGTAAATACGTCTCTACGAATCTGGATGAGCCGCCAGAATTAGACATAAAGTAATTGACATTTGGAAATTGACATTTAGAAAGAGCGGGGAACTATTATGAATACAGTAAAGTATGACAGAAAAAAGCTAGTAAGGTACCTTGTATGGACATTCGGGATTGCGTATGTAATGCAGGGAGTTGTTGGATATTTGTATGGTATTGCATCAGATACTCAAAATCCAATATATGCGCAGATAGCACGTCTTGTTATGACAGCTATGATGTTTGCACCCATGGCAGGAGTTTTCTTGTCAGGAGGAAAGCTAAAGGGAATGGGATTTAATCCTGGAATAAGGAAAAATGTGATAATCCTGCTGATATCATGGTTTTCTCCGGCGATATTTACAGCATTAGGCGCGCTTGTTTATTTTATGATTTTTCCTTCACATTTTGATCTGAGCGGACAATATATAGTGGCAAATGCGGGAGAAAAAGTGTTAGAGCAAATGCAGGCGCAGGGCATTACTTATGAGAAGTATATTATTATGTCGTGCATTACTGCACTAACCTATGTTCCTATTGTAAATATGTTGGTGTCTGTTGGCGAAGAGGTAGGCTGGCGAGGCCTTATGTACCCGATGCTTAAAGACAGATTTGGAAGTATCAAAGGCCGTATAATTGGTGGAGCAATTTGGGGAATATGGCATTGGCCACTGATAATTCTTATTGGTTATGAATATGGTTCTGAGTATAAAGGCTTTCCCTTTTCAGGATTGCTAGTGTTTGAAATATTTACAATTGCATGTGGAATACTTTGTGATTATGTTTATGAAAAAAGTGAGTGTATATGGTATCCATCGATTTTTCATGGGGTAGTTAATGGAGTAGCTACGATAACACTCGCTATAACTACGGTAGATACTGGCAATATGAGACTTCTTGGACCGGCACCAAATGGATTAATATCCGTAATACCGATGGTAATAGTAGCAGTTATTATATTGCTTAAAGGAAGAAAAGTAGTTAAAGATTAACGAAATACAGTACAAAAGCACTGATAAGTGTGTTATAATTAACAATAAACCGTTAATTATAACACACTTATTTTTAAGGAGGCCTTGGATGAGGTGCTTTCAGCCTGTAAAGTTAGATGAAATTATAAAAGATGGTCCGATGAAACTTTCCAAAGAAAACTGGGTGCTTGTAACTTCCAAAAAAGGTGATAAAGTTAATACTAGGGTTGTCACAAATGGTGGATTTGGAATGATGTGGGATAGAGAGTGTGTTTTTATTTTTTTAAGAGAGCCCAGTCTAACCAGAGAATTTGTCGATGAGGCAGGAACATTTTCTTTATCTTTTCTGAATCACAAACAGTATAAGGGAACAAAACGTTACCTTCAGGCTGTTTCCGGACGAGATGAGGATAAGATAAAAGCTGCGAAACTTACAGTAGGTTATGATGAGGATATTCCATATATAGAAGAGGCAGACAACGTTGTATTATGCAAAACGCTCTTTTCTGAAAGAATGGACAGAGATGGAATAATACCTGATGAAATAGTTAAAGAATATTACAAGAAAGATGATGACCACGTTTTTTATATAGCAGAAATAAAAAAGATTTTAATTAGATAATTATTTTTTCACAACAATAAAAAAACAAAGAATTATTAGTTGCTGATCGAAGTTTGGTCAGCAATTTTTTTGGAGATTAATAATGATAGAAGATGAAAATGAATGGGACAGGCTTTTAAAGATAAAAACAAGCGGAAGGGATGATTCCAATGCAGGTGCGGAGTGTTTTCCATATGAACCGACGCCTTACGCTGTGTTAGAAAGACTTGCCAACAGCGGATATATCAGAAAAAAGAATGTGCTGATAGATTATGGCTGCGGCAAGGGCAGAGTATCTTTTTACCTGTCTTATCAGATAAGATGCAGGGCAATTGGAATAGAGTACGATAAACGAATATTTGGCGATGCAATAGCTAATAAGGAAAGCGGCGTTTATACAAAGCGAACAAGTTTTATTAATACTACAGCTCAAAGCTATGAAGTAGACAATGAAGCAGATAGAATGTTTTTCTTTCATCCTTTTTCTGTTACAATTTTGGAGCAGGTAATAGAGAAAATAGCAATTTCGCAAAAGCAAAGTCCAAGAGAAATACTGCTTATATTCTATTATCCTTTTGAAGATTACAGAGATTTCATTAAAGAAAATGATCAACTAACAGTCGTTGAAGAGATATCAACAGCAGATTTTTTTGAAGAGAATGATAAAAGAGAATGTTTGTTAATAGTTAGGATGGAGAAAAAATGACAAGCCTTAAAGATTATTTTAATGAAGTGATAAATGATGAAAAAGTGAAAAAGATTACATTAAGTAAGCCATCATCAAAGAGTAATGAGTATAAAAAAATAGTTATTGAGATGAAAACAAAAGATTGCAGCACCTGTGACTACCAGATTTCTAAGTATACTCAAAAGCAGGTTTTTCATGAAAATATTTCATCACACAAACTGGCAATTAAAATTGAAGAATTAACAAAAGATTCATTTAGACAGATAAATGCTTGGACAGATTCTTTTGAGCATATAGTACTTATATCCAAAGATGGTAAATTTACTGCCAAAAAGAAAAAGGTTGAAATTTCAAATGTGAAAATAACAACCAGCCACAATCGAAAGAAAAACTATCTTATAGAAGAAGGTCAGATAGTACCTCCGCTTATAGACATGGGTATTTTTACAAAAGACGGTAAAATTGTAAAAAGTATGTATGATAAATTCAGACAAATAAACCGTTTCTTAGAGATACTCGATGATGAGATTGCCGAGAAGAAAATTGAGCATCTTAATATTATTGATTTTGGATGTGGTAAATCATATCTTACTTTCGTAATGTACTATTATTTTACACAGGTAAAGAAAATCTCTGTAAATATGATAGGACTTGATCTTAAAGAAGATGTTATAAAAAAGTGCAATGAGTCAGCCAGAAAATATGGATATGATTCGCTTAGTTTTGAAATGGGTGACATCAACGGCTTCAAGACACCCTTTGATGTCGATATGGTAGTAACTCTTCACGCGTGCGACGTGGCAACGGATTATGCTTTGTATAATGCAATTACCTGGAATGCGAAGATGATATTCTCAGTTCCGTGTTGTCAGCATGAATTAAATAATCAGCTCAAAGCAGAAAATCTTTCAATTCTGGGAAGATATGGCATTATAAAAGAGCGATTTTCTGCACTTGCAACAGATGCGATAAGAGCAAATCTTCTCGAGTATTCAGGATACAAAACGCAGCTTCTAGAATTTGTGGATTTTGCGCATACACCCAAAAATATACTGATAAGAGCTGTGAAGAGACCGCTTACTCCAAGAGCTGTAAGAAAGACTGCACTTGGAGAAATTGAAAATCTTAGAAAAGAGTTTAATTTTGATCCTACTTTATATAAGCTCCTAATAGATGAGAATAAAGAGGAATAAACATAACACTATTTCGGCTGAAAAATCATTAGATTTAGCTTGGGGGAGTGTCAAATAAGTGAACAAACAAGAGTACCATATGAATATAATCTTCAAGAGATAGTAGTTATAAGTAAACTGTATATATTATCCGATATAGTATGTATAAGGTGGAGTGTTTTTGCATTTTTGTTTGTGATTGTTCTCGATAAAGGATTATCGATTGGTCGCTGCAGTTTAACGACAGCGGAAAGGAGACCGCATGAATATTCGCGAAAGTACAAGCATTTATGGAGCGCAGATACAGGCATATCGTAAACAGATTGGAGATGTACAGCAGCAAAGAAAAAAGCTTGAGAATAAAATAAAAAATACATCCGGCGGCAAAGAAAAATATGCAGGAGAAGCCGCATCGTTAGAGCTAACCTACAACATGCTTATGGAAAAACTAAACGAGTATCAGGATTACATGGAGAAGGTAAACGAAAAGAAAAACGTCATTAAAGAAGGTGTTGATACCAAAAATCAGGCAAAAGCAGTTGAGGAAGAATTTGAGAATTTGGGAAAGATATTAACAGTCGTTCGCAGGATGATTAAGGGAGATATTGTTCCTTCATCTGATGAAAAAAAGGTTATGGAATATGACGATAAACTTTATCAGATGGCCAAAAATGCTCAGATGATGGCACAAATGCAAAAAGAAAAGCTTAAAAAACACAAATCTTTGTGGGAAGATGAAGAACCACTAGAAATGGAAGATGGAGATGAAGTGGCAGATAATTCGCAGGCACCAATGGGCGCGCCGGAAATTGCAGAAGTATCTGACATAGAGATAAATATAGGTGAGTAGTAATAGGTAATTCATGGAAGAGGTGCCATATGGGAAAAGAAGACAATTACGAAATTGAAATCAAGATGATGAAAAGAAAATATGAAAAGTGTCCATTTTGTGGAGGATTAACTCACCTGGTAGCACTAGGTGAATATGAATGTGAATCATGTGGAATGCATCAGATTGATGAATTTGGCAGAATAAGAGAATATATGGCACAAAATCCAGATGGCGTTACTATGGATCAGATTGTAAGAGCGACTAAGATAAACAGACACATCGTTGATAACTTCATGAAATATATTAATTCAAGTGCGCCTTCCAGTGATAAAGTTACAATCCCAAAAGGTGCGGCAAAGAAAGATAAAGGAACCGGATTTTTCTATGTGAATGGCAAATAAGAATAGATTTTTGGAACGCAAACTGGTCCAAGGCAAAGCCTTTTTAAATGGCCAGTTTGCGTAGTTTTTGGAACGAAGTGACAAAAATCTATATTATTATGTTATAATCTTTTTGATTTTCCTTATGGAAACAAAAAGACATGACAGTAATGGGAGTTTAATTTTTTTTATGTCCGAAATAGTTTATGCAACAGTAATTGCAGACGGAATAGGCTTTTTACTGATGACAATGGTATATTTTAATACTACGCAGAATCGTAAAAATATGCTGTTTGCCGATCAGTTTTATTTTGGACTGGTCAGACTAATAGCTTTTTTGTGTATAGTAGATTTGACAACATATCTAGTGGATGGAGCAACATTTACAGGTGCAAGAGAAGTTGGAATAGCGACAAACTCCTTGCTTATAATATTAACAGCATGGTTTGCATACAGATGGACAATATATGCTGATTACAGGACACATAAAAGTATGCGTCGTATTCAGATGATGCACGGACTTATGGAAATACCATTTTGGTTTGCATCACTCCTAGTTGGATTTAATTTATTTAATCCGGTTATTTTTGAAATCAATGAAAATAATGTATACGAGAGAGGGGTTATTTTCTATGTCATATGGGTAATTGATTTCTTTTATTTGTTTTTTAGTGTAGTAACCAACTACGTAGATATGAAAAAATCTTCTAATTATCAGTTTTTTTCACTTTCAATAGTATTTTTTACAACCGGAATAGCTTTTATTGTACAGTTTTTCATGTACGGAGTATCGCTTATTTATGTATCATTTGCGATTGCATTCGTAGAAATATATTTTGATTTACAAAATGAAACTTCATATATTGATCCGTTAAGCAAAGTTTTCAATAGACAATATCTTGGAAACTATCTTTCTGATGCCTGTTATATCAGCTCTGGTGCAAATAAAGTAATTGGTTTAAAAAACAAACATAGTAAAGAAAATATGATTTTTGCCTGCCTTCTTCTTGATGTTGATCATTTCAAGCAGATAAATGATAACTACGGACATCTAACAGGCGACAAAGCAATAGCAGATATTGGAAGAATACTTCTTGAATGTGCACCAAAAGATGGAATATGTGGCAGATATGGTGGAGATGAGTTTGTTATGGCTCTTTTTGTCAAAGATGTGTCTGAACTTGATAAAATGAAAGAAAGAATTCAAAAAAAATGTCAGGAATTAAATGACAGCGGAGAGAACAGTTTCAAATTGGAAGTATCAATAGGTTCTGCAGTTTTTCGCAAAGAGGATGATACAGTTGAGTCACTTTTTTGCAGACTTGACGAGGCTATGTATGAGGTAAAGAAAAATAACAGAAAAAAATACGAGGAAAAAGTATGATAAAAGTTGATCTTATTACTGGTTTTTTGGGTTCAGGAAAAACAACATTCATTAGAAAATATGTAGAGTATCTATTAGGGAAAGATGAGAAAATATGCATTCTTGAAAATGACTATGGAGCTATCAATGTAGATATGCTTTTGCTGTCAGATCTTTTGGGTGAAAATCTTGGTCTTGAAATGGTAGTAGGAGGAGACGGTGCCACGGCACACAGAAGAAGATTTAAAACTAAACTTATATCAATGGCGATGATGGGATATAAGAGAATAATCGTAGAACCTTCTGGAATATTTGATATGGATGAGTTTTTTGATACGTTCTATGAAGAGCCTCTTGATAGATGGTATGAAATGGGAAGTGTAATAGCAATTGTAGATTCGACCGATTTGAATTCTTTATCCAAAGAGTCTGAATATATCTTTGCTTCAGAGATAGCAGATGCAGGAAGCATTATTCTTAGTAAAACCCAGCTTTCAACAAAAGACAATATTCTTAAGGTCAAAGGAAAGGCAATGAAATCCCTTCTTTCAATTGGATGTGATAGAGACATTTCTAATCTTTTTATTGACAAAGACTGGGAAGATTTTTCTGATGAAGATTTTTCAAAAATAGCCTCATCTGGATATAAAAATGAAGATTTCGTAAAGATGAAAAGTGAAGAATTTGAGAAATTTAATTCACTTTTTTATTTTGGCGTAAATCTGGATAAAGAAACACTTATCCAAAATGTTAAAAAAGTGTTCGAAGATAAAAATTGTGGAAAAGTGCATAGAATAAAAGGTTTTGCAAGATGCAAAGATTCATTTTTGCAGATAAATGCTACACCTGAAAAGGTCACACATAGTAGCGGGCAAACAGGCAGAGAAGTTATAATAGTAATTGGTGAAAATCTTGATAAAGAGGAAATAGGAAAGTATTTTCCAACAACAGAATTTACAAAACTTATAGATTAACAGGGGAAGAGTATGCAATTTCTTTTTATTTCTAATTATATAAATCATCATCAGATACCACTTTGCAATGAGCTGTATCAAGAACTTGGCGATGACTTTATATTCATGCAGACGCAGCCTATGGAAGAAGAGCGAATAAAGATGGGATGGGGACAGAATGTGAAAAATCTTCCATATGTGAGAATGTATATGGATAACATTAAAGAGTCGATAAGGCTCATAGAAAATGCAGATGTAGTACTTCTGGGGTGGACAGAAGATGCAGATGTCAGGAATAAATGCCTTCAAAGGCCGGGCGATGGGAAACTTCTTCTTAGAATGAGCGAACGAATATACAGAGAAGGAAGATGGAAGGCGATTTCTCCAAAGGGACTTATATCCAAGTACAGGGAACATATAAGATTCAGGAAAAAAAATGTATATATGCTTTGTAACGGCGCATATGTTGCAGGGGATTTTTCTTTAATAGGTGCATATCCTGACAAGATGCTCAAATGGGGGTATTTTCCAGAGTTAAAAGAATATTCAAAAACAGATATTTATGAAATGAAAAAAGATAACAAAGTGCCATATATCTTGTGGACAGGAAGATATATGAAAGGTGTAAAACATCCGGAATTTGCAGTCCTTTTGGCTAGATATTTAAAAGAAAAAGGATATAAATTCAGACTTGATATGATAGGCGATGGAGAACAGAAAGAGGAAGTTGAAGCGATAATCAAAGAAAATAATCTGGGAGACTATGTGAAACTTCTAGGATTTCTTCCGCCTGATGAAGTAAGAACCTACATGGAAAAGGCTGACATATATTTATTTACAAGTAACCATCTGGAAGGATGGGGGGCTGTTGTAAACGAAGCCATGAACAGTGCCTGCGCAGTAGTTGCAGGTTCAGATGCAGGTGCAGTTCCTTACCTTATTAAAGATGGAGAGAACGGGCTTATATATGAAGGTGAGAATATAGAGCAGTTTTTTAAAAAAGTTGAAATGCTTATAAATAGCGAAGAACTTCGAAAAAAGCTCGGGAAAAACGCCTTCGATACAATATATAAAACCTGGAATGCCAAAATAGCAGCTAGAAGACTTGTACGTTTTTCAAATCATTTACTTCATGATACTCCATATGAAAAATATACAATAGGGCCACTTAGTAAAGCATAAGAAAATTGTCTTTGATATTGCAATTAATTCAAAAAATCTGTATCATATATCGAGTATGTAAAAACGCTTTTAAAACCAAGGAGGATTACATGTTTTGTAGTAATTGCGGAACGACAGTTCCAGAGGGAAGTACATTTTGTACTAATTGCGGCGCAAAAATGGTACCTGCTTCAGAGGCAAAAAGTGCTAATGAGCAGAGTGTAAACGCAACTACACAGAACGTTTCCGGCAATGTGCAGCCTGGAAATGTTCAGAATCAAAGTGCAGGAGCAAATTCAAGATCTTCAAAGGGAAACAGTAAGAAAACAGGAATAATCGCACTAGTAGTAGCACTTGCAGTGGTTGTTATCGGTGTATTTGTTTTTATTACAACCCGCCCTGTTGAGATTAATCTCAACGAATACATTGAAGTAAAATTTGAAGGCTATGATACTGTAGGTCAGGCTGAAGTTAAGATTAATGAGTCAAAGCTTGCTAAGGATTTTGGTGAAAAGATTAAATATCGCGGAAAAGAAAAGGATATTACTACTTCTTCAGGAAAAGTAACTGCACTTATGGACGAAGTTTCCGGAAAACTTGATAAAGAATCAGGACTTAAAAACGGAGATAAAGTAGTTTATAAGTGGAAAATTGATGAAGAAGAATTAAAAAAGAACTTCAATGTTAAACTTGTTGCTGGCGAAGAAGAGTTTAAGGTTAAGAATTTAAAGAAAGCAGATTCTTTTGATCCATTCGAAGGTTTAGAGTGCACTTTCGATGGCATCTCACCTAATGGAAGAGTTAATTATTCAACATCTAAGATTAGTAATAAGTATTATATAAACCGTAACTATTATATTCAGTGTGAAAAGACAAATAAGCTTGCAAACGGCGATGAAATAACTTTCTATATCACACAGGATAATGAAGAAAAGTTCAAGAATGAGTTTGTTAAAAACTTCGGCGGAATTCCTACAGCAGTTAAGAAGACTGTAAAAGTAGAAGGACTTGACAGCTATGTAGCATCTTTTGATGAAATAAGTAAAGAGTCACTTGAGACGTTACAGAAAGATGGACAAGATTACATTAGACAGCATTCATTGAGCTCGTATAGCAACTGCAATTTAAAGAGCTGTGATTATGTTGGAGCATATTATCTTACTAACAAGAATGAAAATGAGTGGAACAACAACAAATGCTATGTAATGTTCAAAGTAACTATTGAAAAAAACAGTCAAACAGGTGAATATTACTATGGCGTAGTGTTTAACAACCTTGTTAAACATCAAGATGGAAAAGTTGAGCCAAAAGATGGAAGACACTGTTCAAGTGCAGGTGGTTCTGTAAAGTTCAAGTTTAAAGATAATGGTTGGGATTATACTCACTATTTCACAGGATTTGAATCTTTAGAAGTTGCTAAGAAAACAATCATTGATAGCCATGCAGTAGATTATAATGCTACAGAAAATATGGCAAAGGGTAGCAATGAAGCAAAAGAAGCAAAGGATGACGCTACAGCAGGAGATACTAAAGAATCCTCAGCAGAAGCTTCAAATGCTTCTACAGAAGATGCATCAGATGATTCTTCAACAGAAGGCGCATCAGATAAAGCTTCAACAGATTCCTCAGAGGATAACTAAAGTTTTTATAGTTGACAAAACATTCAAAAAGGTTTTATTATACATGTAAATATGTAAAGGCTAGGACGAAGAGAGTAACAAATACTTGAAAGTTTCAGAGAGTCAACGGGTGGTGTGAGTTGATACGAGTAGATGTTTGTGAAAATCACTTCTGAGCTGCGAGACTGAAGCTTTTATCTAGAGAGATGGGCAATAGGTTGAGTCGTTTGTTCAACGTTATAAGAACTCCGTATGAAATGCTAAAGGCACAGAGTACGTGTAAACAGGTGGTTAAACGAGAGTGAATTTTATCTCCGTCCTTTTTACAGGACGGAGATTTTTTTATTATTTAGAAGGAGAAAAGTCATGTATAAAAAGGTTTCAACAGACATGAACTTTGTAGATCGCGAAAGCGAAGTAGTAGAGTTCTGGAAAAAGAATGACACATTTAATAAGAGTGTAGAGACACGTGATGGAAATGATATCTATATGTTCTATGATGGCCCGCCAACTGCAAATGGTAAGCCGCATATAGGTCATGTTCTTACTCGTGCTATTAAGGATATGATTCCTCGTTACAGAACTATGAAAGGATATCAGGTTCCACGTAAGGCAGGATGGGATACTCACGGACTTCCTGTAGAACTTGAAGTTGAGAAGGAAATCGGTATCGAAGGAAAAGAGCAGATTGAAGCATACGGTCTTGAGCCTTTCATCGGCAAGTGTAAAGAGTCTGTATGGAAATATAAGGGAATGTGGGAACAGTTCTCTGGTAAAGTTGGTTTCTGGGCAGATATGGATGACCCATATATCACATATGATGACAATTATATTGAGTCAGAGTGGTGGGCATTAAAAGAAATCTGGAACAAGGGACTTTTATATAAGGGATTCAAAGTAGTTCCATATTGTCCTAGCTGTGGAACACCTCTTTCATCTCATGAGGTTGCTCAGGGATATAAGACACTTAAGGACCGTACAGCAGTAGTTCGTTTCAAGGTAAAAGATGAGGATGCATATTTCCTTGCATGGACAACAACTCCATGGACACTTCCTTCTAATATCGGACTTTGTGTAAATCCTGAAGAAACATATGCTAAAGTTAAGGCAGCGGACGGATTTACATATTATATGGCAAAGGCTCTTTTGGAAACAGTACTCGGCAAACTTGGTGAAAAATATCCTGAAGCCCTTAATGGAAAGTCCTATGAAATCCTTGAAGAAATGACAGGTAAGGATTTGGAATACAAAGAATATGAGCCATTGTATCAGTGCGCAGCAGATATGGCTGCAAAACAGCATAAGAAGGCATTCTTTGTATATTGTGATGATTATGTAACTATGACAGATGGTACAGGTATTGTACATATCGCTCCTGCATTTGGTGAAGATGATGCCAGAGTTGGACGTAAGTATGATGCTCCATTTGTTCAGATGGTTGATGATAGAGGACGCCTTCGTCCAGAGACAGGTAAGTTTGCTGGAATGCGCTGCAAACCTACAGCTCATGAAATCGAAGAGGGTGCTGTAAGTGCTGATCCAGAAGTACTTAAGGATTTGGATGAGAGAAAGATTCTTTTCTCAGCTCCTAAAGTAGAGCACGATTATCCTCACTGCTGGAGATGTGATACTCCTCTTATCTACTATGCACGCGAGTCATGGTTTATCAAGATGACAGCAGTTAAAGATGACCTTGTTAAGAACAATAAGGAAATCAACTGGGTACCACAGTCAATTGGTGAAGGACGTTTTGGAAAATGGCTTGAGAACATTCAGGACTGGGCTGTATCACGTAACCGTTATTGGGGAACACCTCTTAACGTTTGGGAATGTCCAGATTGCGGCAAGCAGATTTGCATCGGATCCAGAAAAGAACTTGCAGAGCTGTCAAAAGATCCAAGCGCAGAAACAACTGAACTTCATCGTCCATTTGTTGACAAATATACTATTAAATGTGAATGTGGCGGCGAGATGAAGAGAGTGCCTGAAGTTATCGACTGCTGGTTTGATTCAGGAGCATGTCCATATGCTGAGCTTCACTATCCTTTTGAAAACCAGGATAAATTCAAGGAACAGTTCCCTGCTCAGTTTATTTCAGAAGCAGTTGATCAGACACGTGGATGGTTCTATTCTCTTCATGCAGAGGCAACACTTTTGTTCAATAGTCCTGCGTTTAAGAACGTTATCGTATTAGGTCTTGTTCAGGATGAGAACGGACAGAAGATGAGTAAGAGTAAGGGAAATGCAGTAGATCCTATGGAAGCACTTAATAAATATGGTGCAGATGCTATCCGTTGGTATTTCTATACTAACAGTGCGCCTTGGCTTCCTAGCAGATTCTATGGCAAGGCAGTTCAGGAAGGACAACGCAAGTTCCTTGGAACTTTGTGGAATACCTATGCATTCTTCGTACTCTATGCCAATATTGATGGATTTGATGCAAAGGATTATAAGCTTGAGAAAGATAAGCTGACTGTAATGGATAAGTGGATTTTATCCAGACTTTATTCTACAGTAGATCAGGCTGATAAGAATCTTGATCAGTACAAGATTCCAGAAGCAGCTAAGGTGCTTGAAGACTTTGTAGATGACCTTTCTAACTGGTATGTTCGTAGAAGCCGTGAGCGTTTCTGGGCAAAAGGTATGGAGCAGGATAAGATTTCTGCATACATGACACTTCATACATGTCTCGTAGAGATTTGTAAGGCAGCAGCTCCGATGGTTCCATTTATGACAGAAGAGATTTATCAGAATCTTGTATGCGAGAGTTTTGATAATGCACCAAAGTCTGTACATTTGTGTGATTATCCTAAGGCTGATCCAGAGTATGTTGATGCTCAGCTTGAGAAAGATATGAAGGAAGTTATGTCTATAGTCGTTCTCGGAAGAGCCTGCCGTAACGCTGCTAATATTAAGAATCGTCAGCCAATCGGAACAATGTATGTAAAGGCAGAACAGACTGTTGGAGGTTTCTATACAGATATAATCGCTGATGAACTTAATGTTAAGAATGTTGAGTTCACAAACGATGTAAGAAACTTTACTACATATACATTCAAGCCACAGCTTAAGACAGTTGGTCCTAAATATGGCAAGAGCCTTGGTGGAATCAAACAGTACCTTTCTGAGCTTGATGGTAACAGCGCTATGGATGAACTTAATGAAAGCGGAGCACTTAAGTTCGAAGTAAACGGCGAAGCTATTGAACTTACCAAAGATGATCTTCTTATCGATATGACACAGAAAGAAGGCTTCATGAGTCAGGAAGACTATGGAATCACAGTTGTCCTTGATACAAATCTTTCTGATGAATTGTTAGAGGAAGGCTTCATGTATGAGGTTATCTCCAAGATTCAGACGATGCGAAAAGAGTCAGGCTTCGAAGTTATGGATAATATTAAAGTATCTGTAACAGGCTCTGAAAAGGTAAAAGAAGCTGTTCGTAAGAATGAATCTGCAGTATCAACAAAGGTACTTGCACAAAGCATTGTTTATGATAGTGACCTTACTTCTGCAAAAGAGTGGGATATCAACGGCGAAAAGTCAATGATTGGTGTAGAAAAGGTTAACTAATCAAAACTTCTATTAACACAAAATAGCTTAAATTAAGAAACACGGCAATATATCTAATGCAAGATATATTGCCGTGTTTTTTGCTGCTTATAGAGATTTTTATCGATTATAAAAATAATAAAGGAAGTAAGAGTTGTAAAAAAGAAAAAGTTTAACGTTAAACAGATTCTTTCTTTGCTATATATTATAACAAAAAGTTAAGGAACTTGTCACTAGACAGAAAAAATTGACATATGTATAATAAAATAAGTTGAATCTTTTCGGAAAAATACCGAAAAAATCAGCTATTAATGAGGGTATTTTGACATTGCGAGGGTGATATGACAGATAAAACAAATTTTGGGAAATATATTAGGGAATTACGACTAACTAGAGGGGTTAGTAAGGTTGATTTATGCGAAGGAATATGTGGAAAGGTGACATATCAGTACTACGAAGATGGTAGTTGTTATCCACCATTATTAATTCGAAAAAGACTTTTGGATAGATTGGGCGCATCAGAAGATAATAGGATTGTTCTAGTGGATTCTGACGAATATCAAAGATGCACAGATTATTTTGAACTGATAGATTGCATTGAAGATAAAGATATTAATGAATGTTACTATTTGTTAAGTGATATTCGCGAATCGGTTGCTAATCTTAAAGGTAAGGAAAAACAAGTTGCTGAGCAAATGCTGATAGGAGCTGAGGCTGAAATTAAAAGAGTACTCGAAAAAAATGTGGATAGCCAGATATATAAAATAATATTAGACTATTCAATAAAAAATTTCGAAATTGGAAGTGCAAATATATTAAGACACAGCGTCTTAGCTTCGGAAGAATACTATTATTTGCTTATGTATTATATATACATATGGAAAGAAATGAAGGCTAACAAAGAATATGAGAATAAGGAAAATGTATTAAAAGATGTAATTATCTTGATGAAAATGATAGATAATGCATTCTTGAGTGAGGAAATAAAAGAAAAGTTTATTTCAAGTTTAAAATGGTTATATGGCGAGGTTCATGATCATAGTAATGAAAACATAAACCGCGAATGCGAAGAAGCTGATTACATAATGAAAGAAACTGTTATAAACTTAGGGGATATTCATAAATCACCGAAAATTGTTTGTGATATTGATTTCATTAAAAACAAAATGGATGAGCTTGGTTATACGCCGAAAATGCTTTCAGAATCTGGTGTATCGGAAAGAGAACTTAAACGAATACTTAGTAAAAAAGTAAAACCAACGCGGATGACAATGAAAATAATTTTGGAATATTTTGAGAATGTTGAAGGATTATAAACTTTCAAAATGTGCAAAAAAATTTGGAAAAAACTTGCAATATAACTGCGAATTAGGGCATAACTAAGATTACAGAAACGGTAGCGAAGGTTTGATTTTAGGAGTGGTAAATGAGGAATTATGTTAAATATAAATTCAGAATCTAGTGTAAAAGTATTTATTCAAATGCTTGAAGCTACAAAATTTGGCTATAAATGGATTTGGCATTCTTTTTTTAATTTCAGATGGAATTATGAATGTAAAACTTTATATCTTTGTGGAATTGGAGGAATGAATTCGTTTGAATCTATTTTAAAATGTCCATATGTTGATAGTAGACGTATTGCAAAAAATTATGAAGAAACTAATTGGTACCTGGAAAATGGCTAACTAAGGTTGATATAAAGGACAACTAAATAGAATGACTTTAGAAATATTAAAAAACATCAAAAAAATAAAGAAGCTTGTTTTGTGGCTTATCATAATGATGATGAGTATACAGACATTTATTACAACTGTTTGTGTTACTGAGCTTATAAAAGATATCGTAACCCTTTTGCTATTCAAGAAAAGCAAAATTGATTCTTTGTTGTTTTTTTATATTGGGATAATATTGATTTATTGCATAGTCTGTTATTCTGGCAGAATGATTTCTTTTTATTATCAAAAGTATGCTACTAATGTATTAGAAAAGGAAGCTTTTAGCTCATTATGTAGATTAAATCAATGGAATAATGAATATGATGGTATGAATTTATTACCTAAAATACGTAATGATATTTATCAATATATAACGTTGGACATATCTTTATTAAATCAAAAAACAGAATTATATACAAGCATTATATTTGGATCTGTTTATGCAATTATAATGAATGTATATGTATATGCGGGATGTTTGGTGGTAATAGGAGTTATATTTTTTATTACTAAAAAGGAATATCCGAGACTAAAAGAATTTGAGTATGAGATTGGAACTGAGTTTAACAACAATTACGCTAATATTAATGAAATAATAAATAATATAGGTATCATACATGTTTTAAATCCTAAGCATATTCTAGAGGATTTTAGAAATGTTGCAAATAAAAATGTCAATCTTAACATAGGAAAAGGACGAGTATTTGCTCATGTTTATATTTGTAAAAAAATATCAAATGTTTTTTTGGTATTTATGACTTGCTTTTTAGGAATTCTATGTCAAAAAGATGATTGTGATATTGTAATTGCTATATCGGAGATTGCGGCGTTGGCATATTTGATGCCTAATATATCAAAGAAAATATTGGAAGTAATTGATATCAATATTCAACATAATAATATGAAAGCAACGGGAGAAAGAATAGATGATTTGTTTGAATTAGAAAAATATGATGAAAATGGAAAAGAAGAGATTAGAGAAATTTTGTCAATTTCAATTGCTGATTTATGTTTTTCCTACGAAGCAAATGAAGTGATAAAAAATATGAGGTATGTCTTTAAAAGAGGTCGAGTTACAGTATTCCATGGAAAGAGTGGATGTGGGAAAAGTACATTATTAAAAATTTTATGTAGAGTAATTCCGGTTTCTGATGGAATGGTTTTTATTAATTCGTTAGATATCAATACGATTCATAGAGAGTCTATTTGGAAAAAAATTAGTTATGCTTCACAGGTATCTCACGTTGTTAAAGGAAAAATCATAGATAATATACTAATGGGACAAGAGTTAGATTTATATAAATTAAAAAAAGCGTTATATATATCGACGCTAGATGAGTCACTGTGTAATTTTCCAAATGGCTTGGAAGAAATGGTGTGTGAAGATAATGTGTCCAGTGGAGAAAAACAAAAGATAGCAATGGCAAGAGCTATTTATAAGGAACCAGATTTCTTGTGTCTAGATGAGATTACTTCAGCGATGGATCCAGCTTCTCAAAAAATGGTTATGGAACGAGTAGTTGAGTATGTGCAAGAAAACCAAATTTTTTGCGCATATGTATCACATTTTATAGAAAATAATCATATGCAAAATGTTGAAATTATTAATATATAAGGAGTTAGAAATGTTCGGAAGAATTATTAATGACTTTATAATCAGTATAGAGCATTTACCTGAAAAAAAAATTACATTATTTAAATGGATTTTTTTACGAGCATTAAACGAGACATTATCTCCTCTTATGGTTCCGATTATTATTCGTATCATGCTAGATACATACCATAACAAAGAAAATTTTATAATTGCTTCGATAATAATATTCCTTGTAATGATGCCTGTATTTGTTTTGAGTTATTATATCTATGTATATTCCGATGCATGGGTTATAAAGACAATGTATGAATATCAGGAAAATGCTTTGGAAAAAATATGTGGAGTATCGCCTAGTATATTAAATGAGAAATATACTAAAGGAGATATATCTTATGTAATTAATTCTGGTGCGTGGGGGATGATTCAGTTATGGATGAAGATTTTTAGAATTGTTGGACCACTTGTTGGAACTGTATCATTGTTAATCTATTCAATAGACTTTTTTGTGACTTTTTTATTTATTCTAATGTGTGCAATTATTCTCGATTTTTTAGTGGCTTGGTTTCAAACAAGAGTTAATTTTTGCTTAAACGAACAGTTAATAGCTATTCAAGGTAAAAAAGATAATGAACTTCGTTTTATTTTAAGTGAATTAGAATTTCTTGTAATGAATGATGAAATAAAAAAAGAGTTGGAGATAAATGATGATATTGTTCAAGATTATTGGAAAAATATAAAAATTACAAACGTATTTGATGCAGGCGTTTATTTGGTTTCAGATATGATATCTGCATTGTTAAAAACTTTTATTTATAAGAGAGTTGAAACTGAAAATGACAATTTATCATCAGGTCAGATTAGTTCAATCAATCAAATGTATTCGAATGTTAAAGGTTCTGCACAAAAGACAAGAAGTCAAGTTATAACATTACCTAATCTGTTGGTTCCGGTTGAGAAAATGAATGAGTTAATCGTTAATTCAGAAAATGAAGTTCAGAATCTGATTTGGGATGATAATTCTTGTATTAGTGTTAAACATTTATGGGTTGATTATAATAATAAACAAGTCATAAAAGATGTGAATATTGAACTAAAATGCAATGATAAAGTTGCTATTATTGGTTCGAATGGATCTGGAAAGTCAACATTACTAAAGGCGTTAATGAAAAATGTCAATATATCTAAAGGTGAGGTGTTAATAAATCAGTGTAATATTAATAATATCAGCAATCAAGTAGTAAAGAACATATTTTCTTATTTGCCTGCAAATTATTTACTTTTTTCAAATAGTGTAGAAAAGAACATTAACATGAATACACCTGAAAAGCATAGCCAACAAGATGTTATTTCTATATTAATGAAATCATCATTTGATGAAAAAATCGCTAAAGAAATTTTAGATAAATCTACAAATAGTTTATCAGGAGGACAGAAGCAAAGAGTTGCATTTGGAAGATTGATTTCTATGAATAAATCAATATATTTATTAGATGAACCTACAGCTTCTTTGGATTTGGAAAATGCTAAAAAATTGATGGATTACGTATTTTATAATCTAGATACATATATTTTCACTACTCATAGGGCGAAAGAGATTCAGTATGCAAATAGGATAATTTTTATTCATTCAGGTAAAGTTGTATGTGATTTAGCAAGGAAGGATTTTTTAGAATCAAAGTATTATCAAGTTTGGTTGGGGCAAAATGATGAAGAGGAGTACGGTAATGATTTTTGAAAATGAAATATTTCAAAATAATAAGTGTATAATAAAAAAAGTGTTGAGTCAGGCGAAGAAAAGTACGTATTATTATAGTTTATTTGAAAAAAGAAAAATAAAGATAGAAGAAATAGATACCTATGAGGATTTATTGCAAGAATATATTGGGGTTAATTATGCAAGAAAAAAGATATTAGGAAATCTGCCACAAGGGAAATATGTTTGGATTTGGATTTTTTAATTCCCGATGAAACAACAAAAATAATTGAAATCGTTGATGATATTAAATCTTATATAGTAGGTAATTAAAATGGATATAGTTGAAGCAAAAAAGTTTAGTTTATTTAGTAATATTTTATATGTGTACAAAGGTGTTGCTAGAAATAAACCATATCTTTTGGTTGTTATGTTATTGTCTGTTATTGGGACTATTGGAACTAGATATGTATGGCTTTTTCTGGGAAAGAGAGTAATCGGATGTATTGAATCTGGATTGGATTCATATAGTTTATTGTGGCAAATAATTGTCATATCTTTTACGGGGATGTTGCTGATGCTTATACAGACATTCGCTATTTATTGGGTAGATCCTGCTGCTTTCTATGTTCGGCCTATGTTTATACTTGGCAGAAATAAAGACTATTTTAACATAAGCTATCAGAATACAGAAGACAAAGCAGTTATGGACTGGAGACAAAAATCTATAAATGCTACTAATTGGCCTCATAATGGAATAGAAGGAATGATTCGTAAGGCGATTGTCTTATTTTCTGAGTTAACAACTTGTATAGTTGCAATGATAATACTCGCAACATATAGCTATTCAATGATTTTTGTTGTGATTATATTTGGGACTTTGACATATTGTTCGGTTGATAAGGCGACGAAATATGAAAAACAATTAACAAAAGATGATGTTATATATGAACAGCGAAAATCAGATTATTTTATAAAATTGAGCAGGGATCAAGCATATGGAAAGGATATACGAATATTTGATTTAGCGGAAGTAATACTAAAAACAATTAGCACTCTAAACGAGACAATTCATAGAAAATATTGTGAATCTAGAAATAAATGGCTTAAAAGCGAATTGTTTGTGGGAATAATAGACTTTTCTAGAGAAAGCATAATGTATACAGTATTAGTGCTACTTGTGCTGGAAAATAAAATTGGAATTGCAGAATTTACATTATATGTTGGATGTGTAAAAAACTTTGCAAATTCTTTCAACTGTTTAGTAACAACATATGCTTCTATGAAAAGTTGTAGTAGAGAAATAAATGATTTTAGGAGTTTTGAAATATTCTGTAAATCCGATGGTGACAAGGGTAAAGAAATAGTTGGGGTAGATGAAATTTCTTTTGAATTTAAGAATGTATCATTTAAATACCCTTATTCAGACACATATGTTTTAAGAGACATTAATGTTTGTATATCACCAAGAAGTAAAATAGCTGTTGTTGGTTTGAATGGAGCAGGAAAAACAACATTTATCAAGTTATTACTCAGACTTTATGAACCTACAGAGGGAAAAATACTTTTAAATGGTGTAGATATTTCTACTTATGATAGAAAAAAGTACTATGAATTATTTTCACCGGTCTTTCAGGACTTGGAATGTTTTGCATTTAATTTGGCTGAAAATATATCATTAGATTCTATAGAAGATACGGATGTGGGGTTGGCAGAAGAATGTGCAAGAAAAGCTGGTTTGGGTAAAAAAATAGATGAGTTCGAAAAAGGAATATATACGGATATATTAAAGATTCATCATGAAGATGGTGTTGTATTGTCTGGTGGTGAAACGCAAAAAATGGGATTGGCAAGAGCGCTATACAAAAACGCCCCCATTGTAATATTGGATGAACCAACTGCTGCATTAGATGCCATGGCTGAAAGCAAGATGTATACAGATTTTTGCGAGTTGGTTCATGGTAAAATGGCGATTTTTATTTCTCATAGACTTGCTAGTACTAGATTTTGCGATAGGATTCTAATGTTCGATCATGGAGAAATAATTGAGGATGGAACGCATGATGAACTGATGAGGAATAAAATGAAGTATTATGAGATGTTTGAAATGCAATCATATTTTTATAAAAATGATGTGGAGACCAATGATGAAAAAAGCATTATCAATATGTAGATACTTTTATAAATATATTTATAATACATCAAAAGGTTATTTTGTAGTTTTGTTTATAAATATCATATTCGTTGCTATATCCCCAATTAATAGTATGCTGCTAACGAAATCGCTGCTTGATTCAATAATAGAAAAAGAAAACATTATTAGTTGGCTAATTTTACTTGTTGTAAGTAATTTTATAATTGGAGTTGTAATAAATTTTACCAAGGAAATTCGTTTGAAATATGAGGACAGGTTCTCAAGGGAATTTGATCTTGATTTGTCAAAAAAGAATATGGAAACGAAGTACTCAGATACTGAAAAAGCCAGTAATATAGAAGCCTTAAATAAGGCAGTAACAGGAATGAGCTGGTATTCAGGAGGAGTACGTGGATTATCAGACTGTTTTGTTGGAATTATTTCTTCAATACTAACATTGATTGGAGTAACTTACATTATATCAACTATTTCAGTTTCGTTAATTATATGTTCGGTTATCACTGTAAGCGTAAATACACTTTCAACATCAAAATGTAACAAAGCTCAACAAGAGGTATTTAGCATAACACCCGCAATCAACAAGTTTTATCATTACATATATCAAAAAGTCACAGATAGAAAATATGCTAAAGAAATTAGGTTATATAATGCTTCGAATATGATATTGAACAAAGAATTGGAAAATGCTAACGAACTGAACAAAATAGACAATCGTTGTGCGTGTAAACAAACCTTTTGGGGGTGTCTAGGCGGTGTAACATCAGCATTAAATTATTGCGTAGTATATGTATATTTAGGGTTATTAGCATTACAAGGGAGAATTTCTATATCAGAAGTTGTTTTGTGTGTTTCTGCTGTGGATGCACTTGTTAATGGGTGTTTAATAAGTATTATTAGATTAGTTCAGGATATCGGATTAAAGTGTGATTTTATGGGGGCGTTTATAGACTTTATGAAATCCGATGAAAAAATAAAGTCAGGAAATTTAATTGTTGATGAGTTCCAATTTGAACAATTGGATTTTAAAAATGTTTATTTCAAATATCCTGGTAATAATGATTATATACTTGAGAATGTTTCATTTACAATAAGAAAAAATGAAAGTGTTTCTTTTGTTGGCTTGAATGGAGCGGGAAAATCTACTATTGTTAAGCTTTTATGTAGATTATATACGGTAACAGACGGTGAAATTCTCTTGAATGGAGTGAGTATATATGATTATGAATATAAAGAGTATTTAAAGCATTTATCAGTTGTTTTTCAAGATTTTAAACTGCTTGGATATAGCATTGATGAAAACATTAAAATGGGAGACAGGGATAAGCCGTTTAAAAGAAGTGATATATATAATAGAAGTGGCTTGAATTCATGGGTTGAAAAGCAGAAATATAAAGGAAATACACTTTTATATAGAGATTATGATAGTGAGGGAGTTGAACCTTCTGGTGGTATAGCTCAGAAAATCGCAATTGCAAGAGCTTTACAGAGGGATTCTTCAATTATTATACTCGATGAACCAACTGCTGCATTGGATCCAGTAGCCGAGTACGAAATATATGAGAGATTTAACCAACTTGTAAAAAACAAAACAGCAATATATATATCTCATAGGCTATCTTCGTGTAAATTTTGTGATCGAATAATTGTCATTAATAAAAAAAGTGTCGCAGAAGAGGGAAATCATTATGAATTGCTAAAAAAAGGTGGACTGTATGCTGAGATGTATAATACACAAGCAAGCTGGTATAAGAAAGCAGAATTAGCATAATGATAATAAAATGAGGAATGTTCAGAAAATGAGTAACGTAATTAAGAAATTACCTATTGTACATCCGCCATTTGAAACATACCAAGGCGCATCCTTTATATTGGGGATTTTCCCGGAACAAGAATGGATGACTGATAAATATGGAAGAGGAATACAGTTTCTTAGAGATATATCACGAGATGCTAAAGAACATTCAGATAACAGCGTGATAGAAGATGTTCTGAAGACTGTTGCAATAATAAAGGATTATTTTGCTAATAATATGGAAAATTTTAGATCAAAATAAAAACGTTAATAAATCATTAAGAATATCCTTGCGGTTTTAAAAAAGTGCTATAATTTTAATTATATGAAACAGTAGAATGAATTAGGGTTGTACTGGTTTATATGCCAAAATTTTGCAAAAAACTATAGGAGGAGTTCTTAATGATTTTTTACGTTGATGCTAATGCGTTTCGTGGGGGAAATGGAAGTAAAGAGCGACCTTTTAAACGCATTAACGATGCAGCATCTATTGCTGTAGCAGGAGATGAAGTAATAGTAAAAGCGGGAGTTTACCGTGAGCGTGTAGTTCCAAGGCATGCTGGGACTAAGGAACATCCGATTGTGTATCGTTCTGAAGAAATGCTTGGAGCAGTTATTACTGGAGCAGAAGTTTTAACTGGATGGACTCGTAAAGACGGTACTATGTGGAGCGTTAGGGTTTCCAATTCTATTTTCGGAGACTACAATCCTTATGTAGAACAGGTGTATGGTGATTGGTATTTTTCACCTATTATCAGACATACTGGAAGTGTATTTCTTAATGACATGATGATGTATGAGACGACTTCTATTAAGGAGTGTCAGGAGGGCCTGGAAGATTCTTTTGCATGGAATAAGGAAGAGTCTAAGTATTTATGGTACTGTGAGCAAGACGGCGATGAAACTGTTTTTTATGCTAACTTTCAGGACAAGAATCCAAATAATGAGAAGGTTGAGATTAGTGTCAGAAGAAATTGTTTCATGCCAGACGAAAATCACATCGATTATATAACTGTAAAAGGTTTTAATATCAACAAAGCTGCTACTACATGGGCACCTCCTGCAGCATATCAGGATGGCATGATTGGACCTCACTGGAGTATGGGATGGATTATTGAAGACTGTGAGATTTATGGCAGCAGATGTTGTGGTATTTCTCTTGGAAAATATTTGGACCCTGAAAATGATATGTATTTTACAAAAAAGCATGTTAAGAGTCCTACCCAGATGGAGAGAGATGCGGTATGCAGGGGGCAGTATCATGGATGGCTTAAGGAAAAAATCGGTCATCATATTATTAGAAGGTGTAATATTCACCACTGTGAGCAGACTGGAATTGTAGGACGTATGGGAGGTGTATTCTCTACAATAGAGGATTGCACTATTCATCATATTTGCAATTCTCAGCAGCTTGGAGGCGCTGAAACTGCCGGAATTAAGCTTCATGCTGGAATAGATGTTACTATTCGCCGCAATCACATTTACAACTGTATTATAGGTATATGGCTTGATTGGCAGGCTCAAGGTGCTAGAGTGACGCAGAATCTTATGCATGATAACACAAGACCAGAGGGTGTTAAGCAGGCTGATGGTGCGATGTTCAATTCAGATGTTTTCGTAGAAGTTGGGCATGGTCCGACTCTTATTGACAATAATATTCTTTTGTCACCTGTTGCTGTTACGATTCCTAGTGAGGGAATTGCCTGTGTTCACAACCTTATTGCAGGCAGCTTTAGTCTTATTAATTCTGGTGTAGACAGTATAGTCAATGGTCAAAGAGAGCCTAGATACACGCCTTACCATATAAGACATCGTACTGAGGTTGCCGGATTTATGACTATTCTTCATGGTGATGACAGAATTTATAATAATATTTTTGTTCAGAAATTTGACGTTGAAGATGATAAAAAGACTGCGGCAGATGCTGATTATAAGGTGGTAGGAACGGCTCCTTTTGATATCTTTCCGACTAAACAGGAGTGGGATTTGCAATTTGATTTGACAAAGAATCCTGATATGGGCAAGTTGGCAGAGGCTCATTTTGGTCATCTTCCTGTATGGATTGATGGAAATGCATATTTTAACAAGGCAACAAGATATGGCAAGGAAGAACACTTTTTAGAAGGTGCAAAGGAAGTTTATGCAGATGTGATATTAGAAGGCAATTCATGGAAACTAAAGTCGAATATTGGCGATGCGTTAAAGGATTTTGCTTGTGGTATTATAAGTTCTAAAACTCTTGGTTATGCATTTGAGCCAGAGCAAAGATTTGAAAATCCTGATGGAACAGAGATTGTGTTCGACACTGACTATTTTGGCAATCACAGAGGAGTATCTGCAATTCCTGGACCATTTGCCTTATTTAGTGATAACAAAATTGCATTAGTTTAATTTTTGTTTCAAAATTGATAAAGTGGATTTTTGTGAGGCAAACTCAATGATTTTGATGGTTGCATAATCTAAGAAATGATGACTTTTTGTCACTTATATTCAGAAACTCGCATTTACTGCGAGTTTCGTGAGAACAAAAGTCAAGCGGCAAACTGGTCCAAGGCGAAGCCTTTTTAAATGGCCAGTTTGCGTAGTTTTTGGAACG
>NZ_AUKC01000014.1:35259-101770 GCF_000424545.1 Butyrivibrio sp. NC3005
GTTTCGTGAGAACAAAAGTCAAGCGGCAAACTGGTCCAAGGCGAAGCCTTTTTAAATGGCCAGTTTGCGTAGTTTTTGGAACGTAGTGACAAAAATTTATATATTGAAAAAAGAAAAACCCGATTTGCATTTAGTATTGCAACTATGCAAATCGGTTTTTTTTAGCAGATATATGAAATAAGGAGTTTGAGAACGTTTTCTGCTCCTTCTTTGTGGCTTCTTTCATAGCCATGAGATGCATATACGCCTGCACCTATAAGCCCGTGTTTGAGATCATTTCCGGAACGAAGAGTTGCTTCAACATCGCTTCCGTAATGAGGATATACGTCAACTGCATAATCAGCGTTTGATTTTTTGGCAGCAGCTATGAGTCCTTTGACGACATCGTAGTTATATGGGCCTCCGCTGTCTTTAGCACAGATTGAAACCTGTTTTTCTGTACAGGAAAGACCTTCTCCTACACATCCCATATCTACAGAGATTGCTTCGCTGCATCCAGAAGGTACGCTTGAACATCCGCCGTGTCCTACTTCTTCGAATACTGTCACATGTCCATAGATTGCTCTATCAGGGGTTATATCGTTATCTACAAGATATTTTCCAAATCCCAGAAGGATTCCAACGCTGAGTTTATCATCGAGGAATCGGGATTTTATATATCCGCTTTTGGTAACGCGAACGTTAGGTTCAAAGCATACTATATCGCCTATGCTGATTCCGAGCTTTTCTACGTCTTCTTTGGAATTTACGTCTTCATCAAGTACTACTTCACAGGATTCCCATGTACGTTTGATGTTGTTATACTCTCCATTTACATGGATTGATGCATTGTTTAACTGGAATGTTCCTTCATAGATTCCGTCGAATTTTGTGACTACGCGCACGTTTTCGGTTTCTGCGTTATTAGGATTCATTCCGCCAAGATTTGTGAGCTGAAGGCGGCCGTTTGATTTGATAGTGGCTACCATTCCGCCAAGTGTATCAGTATGTGCTTCAAGGAGAAGACCATTTTCTTTATCTTTTCCGCCAAAGTCAATGATTACACCGCCCTTTGTGGTAAGCTTTGTTTCGAATCCGAGTTTGGAGAATTCATCTTTTACCCATTTTGCAGCATTCTCTGTGTAGCCTGTCGGGGAGTCTATATTAAGAAGCTGTGTTGTTTTTTCTACGATGAAATCGGTGTATGATTTAAGGTTTATCTTTTTCATTTTGCTACTCCTTTGTTTATGTCAGACTTTATCTAAACAGTACCACTTTAGCACATTTATCTGTGATTGGATAGAAGCGAGTGGCAATTGCCGAAAAAACGATGTATAATTAACTATAAATTAAGAAAAACTATAGTTTTCATAAATTTATCCGATATATTGTTTGTAACTGTGTTTTATATTTGAGGAGGCAGTGATGGCAGAGAAAGAGTTATCATTCGACAAAGAATTATTTAAACGCAGTGTGCTTTATAATATTAAAACTTTGTACAGACGCACACTTGAAGAGGCGACTCCGCAGCAGATTTATCAGGCTACGGCTTATGCAATCAAGGATCAGATAATTGATTATTGGATGGATACCCAGAAAGCTATAGAAGAAAGAGACCCTAAAACTGTTTACTATATGTCCATGGAATTTCTTATGGGAAGGGCTCTTGGCAACAACTTAATTAACCTTAAGGCTTATGAGGGGGTTCAGGAGGTTATGGATGAGCTGGGCATTGACTTGGATCTTATCGAAGATCAGGAGCCTGACCCTGCGCTTGGTAACGGCGGTCTTGGTAGACTTGCAGCATGCTTTTTGGATTCTCTTGCTACTCTTGGTTATCCTGCATATGGATGTGGCATTAGATATAAATATGGTATGTTCCGTCAGGAGATTCATGATGGTTATCAGGTAGAAAAGCCGGATGATTGGCTTGTTAATGGTAATCCGTTTGAACTTAGGCGCCCTGAGTATGCCAAAATCGTTAAATTTGGCGGATATGTAAATTCATTTACTGATGAAAACGGGCGCATGATTTTTCGTCAGGAGGGTTATACTGCTGTTCGTGCGATTCCTTATGATCTTCCAGTTATTGGATATGGTAATGGTGTAATTGATACTCTTCGTATATGGGATGCTGAACCTATTAATAGTTTCCAGCTTGATTCATTTGACAAAGGTGATTATCAGAAGGCTGTTGAGCAGGAGAATCTTGCCAGTCAGATTTGTGAGGTTTTATATCCTAATGACAATCATATAGCTGGAAAAGAGCTTAGATTAAAACAGCAGTATTTCTTTATTTCTGCTTCTGTTCAGACGGCAGTTCAGAAATATATGAAGAATCATAATGATATTAGAAAGTTCTATGAAAAGAATTTGTTCCAGCTTAATGATACGCATCCAACTGTTGCGGTTGCTGAGCTTATGCGTGTTCTTATGGACGACTATTTCCTTTCATGGGAAGATGCATGGGAAGTTACTACTAAGACTTGCTGCTATACTAATCATACTATTATGGCAGAAGCACTTGAGAAATGGCCTGTTGATCTGTTCCAGAGACTTCTTCCTAGAATTTATCAGATTGTAGATGAAATCAATCGTCGTTTCTGCAATCAGATTATTCAGACTTATTCACATATGTCTGATCATAGCATCGATGTGGATGAAAAGATTCGCAAGATGGCTATTATTTATGATAATCAGGTTAAGATGGCACACCTTGCAATCGTTGGTGGTCATAGTGTAAATGGTGTTGCAAAGCTTCATACTGAGATTCTCAAGAAGAGAGAGCTTAAGGATTTCTATGAGATGATGCCTGAGAAGTTCAATAATAAGACTAATGGCATTACACAAAGACGTTTCCTTCTTCATGCTAATCCAAAGCTTGCCAAGTGGGTTACCAAGAAGATTGGTGATGGATGGATAACTGATTTGTCACAGCTTTCTGGGCTTAAGAAATCGGTAGATGTGGCTAAGGCTCAGAAGGAATTCATGGATATCAAACGTGAGAACAAGGTTCGTTTATCCAAATATATTTTGGCTCATAATGGTATAACAGTTGATCCTGATTCTATTTTTGATTGTCAGGTTAAACGTCTCCATGAGTACAAGAGGCAGCTCCTTAATATTCTTCATGTTATCTATTTGTATGATCAGATAAAGAAGAATCCTAAGATGAAGATGCAAAAGGAAACTTTTATTTTCGGTGCCAAGGCAGCAGCAGGATACAGAAATGCGAAGCTTACTATTAAGCTTATTAACGCTGTGGCAGATGTTGTGAATAACGATTCTGATGTTGATGGCAGGATAAAGGTTGTTTTCATAGAAGATTATCGTGTTTCCAATGCTGAGCTTATTTTTGCGGCAGCTGATGTATCTGAACAGATTTCTACTGCCAGCAAGGAAGCATCCGGTACCGGTAACATGAAGATGATGTTAAATGGTGCGGTTACTCTTGGTACTATGGATGGTGCCAATGTTGAGATTGTGCAGGAGGTTGGAGAAGAGAATGCATTTATCTTCGGTCTAAGTTCGGATGAAGTTATTGAGCATGAACGTTTGTGTGATTACAGACCTGAAGATATTTATAACAAAAATCAGGAGATTAAGCGTATTGTAGATCATCTTGTTGATGGAACTTTCTCTAAGGATCGTGAACTGTTTAGACCATTGTGGAATTCACTTCTTAATACTAAGGATTCTGCAAGAGCTGATACCTATTTTATCCTGAAGGATTTTGAGTCCTATAAGGATGCTCAAGAGAGAGTTCGTGAGGCATATGGTGACAAGAAGAAATGGGCACACATGGCTATGATGCAGACCGCATGCTGTGGAAAATTCTCTTCTGACCGTACTATTCAGGAATACGTTGATGAAATCTGGTACCTGGATAAAGTTGAGAATTGATTGTTTTTGTGAGAATAGGATACATTTGACAAAAATTTATAGATTTTTGTCACTACGTTCCAAAAACTACGCAAACTGGCCATTTGAAAAGGCTTCGCCTTGGACCAGTTTGCCACTTGACTTTTGTTCTCACGAAACTCGCAGTAAATGCGAGTTTCTGATTATAAGTGACAAGAAGTCATGACTTCTTGCTGAGATTTAGGATAATCATCAGCAAGAATCCTACTTCGCAGGACAAAATTTGTCTTAACGACGAATTTTGGTCTGGTACGGTTCTTGATTTTCCTGATGAAAACAAGAAACTATATGATGTTACTGCTTACATATATAGGCGTGTAAGCGGTAACATCATATTATTGTTAATAGATTTTGGAGTCAGATTTAATAAAGTTGCATACAAGCGGTGTATTCTGTTATACTTATGAAGAATGCAGACTTTACCAATTTACACCAATGAAGTAGGAGGAGAAATTATGATAAAAACGTTTAATTGTGGTGCGTATCTTATAGATGGCAGAGATTTGATTTGCGATGAAGACGCTGCAGTATCTGAACTTGGTTCCAAGTATGGGATTACAGAAAGCAAAGAAGAAGCAAAGAAGAACACTATTGCATATGATATTCTGAAAAATCACAATGTTTCAGGTTCTATGGAGCAGTTAAATATTAAGTTTGACAAACTTACAAGCCATGATATCACATATGTAGGCATTATTCAGACTGCAAGAGCTTCAGGTCTTACAAAGTTCCCTATTCCATATGTTCTTACTAACTGTCATAACTCTCTTTGTGCTGTTGGTGGTACTATAAATGAAGATGATCACATGTTTGGTCTTACTGCTGCAAAGAAATACGGCGGTATCTATGTTCCACCTCATCAGGCTGTTATTCATCAGTTTGCAAGAGAGATGCTGGCAGTTTGTGGCGGTATGATTCTGGGTTCTGATTCTCATACCCGTTATGGTGCTCTTGGTACTATGGCTATGGGTGAAGGCGGACCTGAGCTTGTAAAACAGCTTCTTGGTCAGACTTATGATATCAGTATGCCTGAGGTTGTTGCTATTTTCCTTGAAGGTGAAGTTGTTCACGGTGTGGGTCCTCAGGACGTTGCACTTGCTATTATAGGTGAAGTATTTAAATCCGGTTTTGTTAAGAATAAGGTTATGGAATTTGTAGGTCCTGGAGTATCAAAGCTTTCAGCTGATTTTAGAATCGGCATAGATGTTATGACTACAGAGACTACATGTTTGTCCTCTATCTGGCAGACAGATGATAAGATTAAGCAGTTCTATGAGATTCACGGAAGAAAAGAGGATTACAGAGAGCTTAAACCAGGAAGAGTAGCATACTATGACAAGGTTGTAAAGGTTGATCTTTCCAGTATAAAACCTATGATTGCTATGCCGTTCCATCCTTCCATGGCGTATGAAATTGATTTTGTGAATGCAAATTTAGAGCAGATGCTTCATGAAGTTGAAGAGCGTGCCAAGGTTAGCTTTGGTGATAAGATTTCTTATTCTCTTAAAGATAAAATTGTTGATGGTAAGCTTTTGGTTGATCAGGGTATTATTGCTGGCTGCGCTGGTGGCGGTTTTGAGAATATTTGTGCGGCAGCAGATATTATGAAGGGTAAGTTTATTGGTGATGATAAATTTACTATGTCTGTTTATCCTGCATCTACACCTATTTATATGGAACTTCTCAGAAATGGTGTTGCTGCATCACTTTTGGAAACAGGTACTATTCTAAAGACAGCATTTTGCGGACCATGTTTTGGAGCTGGAGATACTCCTGCAAACAATGCATTTAGTATACGTCATTCCACTCGTAACTTCCCTAACAGAGAAGGTTCTAAGGTTCAGAACGGACAAATTTCTTCTGTTGCACTTATGGATGCCCGTTCAATTGCTGCTACAGCTGCAAATAAAGGTTTTCTTACTCCTGCAACAGAATTTGATGGAACATTTAATGAGTATACTTACCATTTTGATTCAAAGATTTATGCAAACAGAGTCTTTGATTCAAAGGGTGTTGCTGATGAGAATACTCAAATACAGTTTGGTCCAAATATTAAGGACTGGCCAAAGATGGTAGCACTTACAAACAACCTTCTTCTCAAGGTGGTATCTGAGATTCATGATCCGGTTACTACAACAGATGAGCTTATTCCTTCTGGCGAAACTTCATCTTACAGATCCAATCCTCTTGGACTTGCTGAGTTTACTCTTTCAAGAAAAGACCCAGAATATGTTGGAAGGGCTAAGGAGGTTTATGCTCAGGAGATTAAGAGACGTGAGAATACTCCGTTTGATGAGCTTGACTTAGATACTGCTTTAGCAATAAAAGCTATACTGTCTAAGTATCCTGATGTTAACTGTGCTAATACGGGTATTGGTTCTACTATTTTTGCAGTAAAGCCGGGCGATGGTTCAGCCAGAGAGCAGGCTGCATCCTGTCAGAAAGTTCTAGGCGGATGGGCTAATATTGCAAATGATTATGCAACAAAACGTTACAGAAGTAATCTTATTAACTGGGGTATGCTTCCTCTTATTATCAAGGAAGGTGAGCTTCCATTTACAAACCTTGATTATGTATTCCTTCCGGATATTAGAAAAGAGGTTGAGGATAAGGCAGACGCTATTAAGGCTGTAGCTGTTACGAAGGATGGCCTTAAGGAATTTACTATGACTCTTGGAAGTCTTACAGACCATGAGCGTAGAATTATTCTTGATGGATGTCTTATCAACTACAATAGAGAATTAGCTAACAAGTAAACTTGCTTTTATGCAAGAAGTCATAATTAAAAAATAGGGGGATAAAATGTATTGTTCTAATGCATTTATCAAAAAACTATTATGGGGAAGCGGGAAATGTGGCTGTAAAAGGCCACATTTTTTCCCTGTGCTTATTTCTTTATTCATATCATCTTCTGTCATTTTGTCTGGATGCAAAGATGATTCCAAAGATGAAGGTACTAGGAAAAAGATTGCAGACAGTTCGTATATGAACAGTCTTGAAGAGGAGGATCCTGCTCTTAGTCTTGTCCAAAATGAGTTTACGATTTCTCCTAAAATTGTGCTCAATCAGGATGGTTATCAGGTTGGGGCTGAGAAAACTATTCTTTTTATCGGAAAAACGTTCCCTGAGACTTTCGAAATAAGGCGAATTGAGGATGATTCTGTGGCTTTCACTGGGTCTATAGGTGCATCAAAGCATAGCGATGAACTTGATAGAGAGGTGGCTTTTGCTACATTTACAGATTTTCAGTCGGAGGGTGATTATTACGTTTATGCGGATACATTAGGGGATTCCTGCGCTTTTTCTATTCGAAATGATGCTTATGATATTTTATACAAACAGGCAAGTAAATCTGTTTATTATTCAAGGTGTGGAACGGATTTCGGTGAAGATGAGGAGAGGGATTCCAGAAAGCTGAAAGATGGTTGTCATACAAATGAAGCTTTTACAAAAGAAGACAATTCTGTAAAAAAGAATGTTAGTGGAGGGTGGCATACTGATAGCAAGGGTAACAGAGATGTCCGAACAGGGTGCCGGATTTTGAATAATATGCTGTTATCGTATGAGCTTAATAGTGGAGCTTTCGGAGATGATGCAGGAATTAAGGAAACTGGTAACGGTATTCCGGATATTCTTGATGAAGCATTTTATGAGGCTAAGTGGCTTCTAAAGATGCAGGATGCGGTATCAGGGAAGGTGTATGAGAGTGCAATAACTGATGGTGAGAAGATTGTACTTATTCCTTTTAATGAAAATACTGCTATGGAATGTGCAGGTAGCCTTGCCTGGTTTTCTAATCTATACAGAAAGTATAATGCTCAATTTGCAGATGAATGCCTAAGTGCAGCAAAAAAAGCTTTTCTAAGCGTTGATGCGTCTTCTAAAAATATTGAAGAGGAAACTAGGTTTTTTGCAGCAGTGGAATTGTACAGAATAACGGGTGATGGGGCGTATTCATCTGTTATAAATCCTTTTCTTAAAAGATCGGACTATTATCAGAGAATAATGGAAAATGATGAGATTTTTCTGGGGGATATCTGCTATCTTATGACCAGCCAGAAGGTTAATAAAAAGGTTTGCGCGAAGATAATAAATGCTCTGATGGTAGAAGCCGAGAAGGTTGCTACAGCCACTAAGACATCCGAGTTTAAAACTTCTGTGAAAAATCTTGATGCTCAGAAATTACTCAATAATGTCAGGTGTATGGTTGTAACAGAACATATTTTATCCAGTAATGAATACACTAAGATTTTGGAAGATCAACTGCATTATATTCTGGGTAGAAATGAACTTGGGGTTAATCTGGTGCAGACAGATTCGGAGTTTTCATATAAGAATTTGAAAGATTATGAGCTTTTGGGTGTTATGGATAATTTATATTTAAATTCAGAGTTTTTGGTTCTTCTTGGAACAATGAGGCGATGAAAATGGCGCAACCTTGATTTTGGAGTTTTTCCATAAATTAAGGTTGCGCCAGTATTTTTATTATTTGTTTTTTTGATATGCTTCTAAGATGATGTCATGGAAATATTTGTCGATATTTTTTTTCTGATCATCTTCAAGTTCGTTATATCTTCTTGGAGGAAGGTATTCGATTGTGACTTTCTGCCCTTTAATAAATGGGAGATGGTCTTCGAATACTTCTCTGGTGCGTGTTACAACTACAGGAACAACGGGACAGTTAGTGCGCTGGGCTGGTTTGAAACTTCCTTTGTGGAACTCTAACATATCATTGTCTGTGGTGTTTCTTGTTCCTTCTGGATAGATGGTAATGGATATGCCGGATTTTATTTTATTAATGGCATTTACGATTACTTTTGCGCTTTGTTTTATATCTTTTCTATCCATAAATTCGCAGTCAAGCAGTTTCATCCACCATGAAAGAACCGGTACTTTCAGGATTTCTTTTTTGGCAATATATCCTGTTGGATTTGGCACGAGCGGATAGCTTACGACGATATCGAAGAAGCTTCTATGGTTCCCGACGAAAAGAACAGGTTCGCCTGTAGGTACGTTTTCTTTGCCTATAACTGTCAAATGAATTCCGGACAGAAATGTTATGACTCTAAATGCCCAGGATACTATTGCAAGGGAACTTTTTTTCATAGTCATTGGAGAAAAATGCCCAATGATAAGTTCAATTCCTATTATCGGAATTGAGACGAGAAGAAAAGTTACAAGGAATAAAAAAACAAGTATCAGTCTTATCATATTTACCTCAATTTCGCTATTAAATATTTTTTTGTTGTGGTATTATAATTTAAGTTTTGTTTTGAATGTTTACTCAAAACAAAGTGTATTTCCATTCTTTTAATTATAAGTGAATGACAGGTTAATTACAATATTAACTTGTGCATGGAGGTTTCAATGATTCTGATTAAAAATGGGCATCTGATTAACCCTGAAAATGGGGATGAGTACGAGGGGAATCTGCTTGTTGGTGATGATGGAAGGATTGCCAAAATCAGCAAAGAAGATATCAAAGTTGATGACAGGTGCAGTGTAATAGATGCATCTAACCTTGTTGTTACTTCTGGTTTTGTAGATGCGCATGTGCATTTTAGAGATCCTGGACAGACACACAAAGAAGATATTCTTACAGGTGCAAAGGCGGCAGCAAAAGGCGGTTTTACAAGTGTAATCATGATGGGAAATACTATTCCTAGGATGGATAATGCTGATACTATTCGCTATGCTCTTAAAAAGGGAAGAACTACAGGTATCAACGTTTACTGCTGTGCGAATGCTACTAAGAATATGTCTGGAAAAGAGATTACAGATTTTGACAGTCTTGTAGAGGCGGGAGCAGTTCTTTTTACTGATGATGGTGTTCCGATAAGAGATGCTAAGCTTATGGAAGAAATCTGCGTGCAGGTTGCAAAGAAGAACATGGTGCTTAGCCTTCACGAAGAAAATCCCGAGTATATAAAAGAAAATGGTATAAATTCCGGCAAAATAGCAGAAAACCTTGGTTTGACAGGTTCTGACAGGATGGCTGAGATTTCTATGGTGGAGCGTGATATTGAGATTTCGAGGAAAACTGGTGCGAATCTTACTATTCAGCACATTTCTACCAAAGAAGCTGTAGACATGATTAGAGAAGCTAGGAAAGAAGGAGTAAATATTCATGCTGAGGCAACTCCTCATCATTTTACTCTGACTCAGGATGCAGTGCTTAAGTACGGAACTTATGCCAAGATGAATCCTCCGCTTAGACTTGAATCGGACAGACAGGCTATTATAGAAGGTCTTACAGATGGCACTATTGAAATGGTGGCAACTGATCATGCTCCTCACAGCATAGAGGAAAAAAATCAGGATTTCGTCAAGGCTCCAAGTGGAATTATTGGCCTTGAAACATCTTTTTCCTTAGGTTTAAGAGAACTTGTTCAAAAAAATCATATGTCTCTTGCGACTCTTTTAAACAGGATGTCATATGGAGCTGCAAATTTGTATAATCTTCCAGCAGGAAAGCTACGTGAAGGCGAATCTGCAGATCTTGTAATAATAGATTTGAATAAAGAATGGGTGTGCGATAAATTCTGTTCCAAGGCATGCAATTCTCCATTTACAGGAGAGGTTTTGCCGGGCGTTATAATGTACACTATTTGTAACGGAAAAGTTGTATACAAAGGTTGATGCAAAACCTTGTATTGAATAAATATGTGCGATATTAAATGTTTTTTGCAGAAAAGGAATAAGGTATGTCTAAGAAAAAGGAATCAGGAATTGTAATATCTCAACGTGAAATTGCTGATGGAATATTTGATTTGTGGATAAATACAGATATTTCAAAAACAGCAAAAGCAGGTCAGTTTGTAGGTGTTTATCCAGCAAATGGCGCTATGCTTCTTCCTCGTCCTATCAGTATATGCAAGGTTGATAAAGATAATAATGCGTTAAGACTTGTGTATAGAGTGGCAGGAAAGGGAACTTTAGAGTTTTCATTTCTTAAAAAGGGAGATAGAATCGATGTTCTTGGACCTTTGGGAAATGGCTATCCTGTCGATAAAGCTTGTGGGAAAAAAGTTATCCTTATGGGCGGAGGTATTGGTGTGCCTCCGTTACTGGAAATGTCAAGAGTTTTGAAGGATTTGGATGATAATAAAAAGCCTAGTGAAGTGTCTATTGTTATGGGATACCGCAATTCTCAAGATTTTCTTGCCGATGAATTCAGGGAAAATGGACAGTTCTATGTGGCAACTGATGATGGTAGTCTTGGAGTTCGTGGAACTGTAATTGATGCACTTAACAAAGAGAATATTGAAGGTGATGTTATTTTTGCCTGTGGCCCTATGCCGATGCTTCGCGCTATTAAGAAGTACGCAGGTGAACATAACATGGAAGCTTATATTTCTCTTGAGGAAAAGATGGCCTGTGGTGTGGGTGCCTGTCTTGGGTGCGTTGTAAAAACAAGAGATGTAGATGCCCACTCTCATGTAAAAAATGCAAGAATATGCACAGATGGCCCTGTGTATGATGCAAGAGATGTTGAGATTTAAGGGAATAAAAAGCAGTTTGCGCAGTTTTTATAAATAAATGTTGGAAAGGTTTCTTATGAATACTAAGGTAACAATAGCAGGTGTTGAATTTAAAAATCCGGTGATGGTAGCGTCAGGAACGTTTGGCTCTGGTCAGGAGTATGGCGAATTTGCTGATTTGAACAAGCTTGGCGCAGTGGTAACAAAGGGTGTTGCTAACAGGCCTTGGGAAGGCAATCCTACTCCAAGGGTTGCAGAAACTTCCAGTGGTATGCTCAATGCTATCGGTTTGCAGAATCCTGGAATTGATGTTTTTGTAGAACGAGACATTCCTTTTTTGCAGCAATATGATACCAAAATAATTGTTAATGTCTGTGGTCATTCAATCGAGGAGTATCTTGATGTAGTGGAGAGACTTTCCGATGAGAAGATTGATATGATGGAGATAAATGTTTCCTGTCCTAATGTCAAAGAGGGCGGAATAGCATTTGGTACAAGGCCTGATGCTCTCTTTGAAATTACAAAAGAGATTAAGAAAAAAAGCAAACAGCCTATTATTATGAAACTTTCTCCTAATGTTACAGATATAACTGAAATGGCGAAGGCAGCAGAGGCAGCAGGTGCAGATGCGATTTCTCTTATCAATACATTAACTGGAATGAAGATTGATATTCACAGGAGATGCTTTGCACTTGCCAATAAAACCGGTGGTCTTTCAGGTCCTGCTATTAAGCCGGTTGCTGTTAGAATGGTTTATCAGTGTGCAAATGCAGTTAAAATTCCGATTATCGGAATGGGCGGAATCGCAAATGCTGAAGATGCAATTGAATTTATGATGGCGGGTGCCAGTGCAGTTGCAGTTGGTATGATGAATTTTCATAACCCATATGCTACTATGGAAGTAGTAAAAGGTATTGAGGATTTCATGCAGAAGGAAAAGATAGAAGATATAAAGGATATCATTGGAATCGTAAAATAAAGCTCTAAAAAACTGTTGCAACCGTTTTTGGATGCAACAGTTTTTTTAGCTGTATAGGCAATGTTAAAAAGAAACTATAGGTTATTGTTTTCATCAGGAAAATCAATAACCGTACCAGACCAAAATTTGTCGTTAAGACAAATTTTGTCCTGCGAAGCAGGATTCTTGCTGATGATTATCCTAAATCTCAGCAAGAAGTCATGGTAATCGAAAAAACTTCCTGAAATTTAATTTAAGTTTCCTGATCGCTTTCGTCTTTTAGTTCTTCGATTCCGGTAAGTGTGATCCCGTTTTCTTCGGCCAGCTTTTTGAATCCATTCATTACTGCGTTATAGGTCTTTTGAGATATCTCAGGGAGTTTTCCGCCCCAGGTTTTTTCTGCCTGTTCATATCCTTTTTTGAAAGCATCAACCATAGTCTGAAGTTTAGAAGGATCTCCACCTGTCAATGCATTTGCAAAGTCCAGGATACGTTCAGATGTCTTATTAACACCCCAGTAGCCATCTTCGGAGATATCTTCTGTTGCCTGTTTTTTAGTTTCTTCGTCAACTTCGAATTTACCACTAGCAAGTGTTTTCCATAGTTCATCTTCACTTGGAATCTTAATGTCTACATTAGCAGTTGCTACAGTTGTTGCCTGCTGATTGAACATTTTTCTAACTAAATCCAGAAGTTGTTGCTTGCGTGTTTCCTGATCTTTTTTTAGCTTTTCAACTAATTCAGGATTTGGCTTGTAGGTTTTTGTCTGCTTTGAGGAAGATTCAGATGATTTCTCATATACTACACCAGTTTCTACGGCATCTTCTTTAATTTTGTCTTTTACAGTATCTTTTGCAACTTGCTCTTTTGCAGCTGCTTCATAAACTGGAGACGTGGTAGTAGTGTTGGAAATGTTGGATATATTTGATATTTCACTCATAGGGACTCCTTTCCCGCATCATTTGTGACAGCGATTTCTTCAATCCATTGAAGCTTTTGTTGAAACAGTATCAAAATTTAAATATCGAAAAATTCAGCAAGAAGTAACGACATTCGATATGAAATTTAATGATAAGGTTATTATTATACGTATCCATTTTATTTATCGGAAAATAATCCGAAATACATTAGAGATATTAATCTGTCTTGTTTTTTGTTTTAAAAAAAAATATAATGTTTTTTGTTGCATTAAAACGGAAAGGAATGAACATGATTACAAAGAATGCTTATGCAAAGATAAATCTTGGTCTGGATGTTACAGGCAGACGTGAAGATGGTTATCACATTGTCAGAATGATAATGCAAAATGTTGATATATATGATACTTTGACTTTTGAAAAAACAGCTGAGAATAAGATTGTGCTTACAGCTAATAAAGAGGATATTCCTACAGATGAGCACAATCTTATTGTCAAGGTGTGCAAAGTTCTTGTGGAAAAGTATGGAATTAAAGAGGGTGTAAGAATTCACCTTGAAAAGCGCATTCCGGTGGCAGCTGGTATGGCAGGTGGAAGTACAGATGCAGCAGCTTCTTTTTATGGTATGAAGGAACTGTTTGATTTGCCTATTACAGTTGATGAAATGTGTGATATGGCTGTTAAGCTTGGAGCTGATATACCGTATTGTATTAAAGGTGGTACCATGCTTTCGGAAGGCATTGGTGAAGTGTTAACAAAACTTCCTGATATGCCTGATTGTTACATTCTAGTAGGTAAGCCTTCAATCGGGGTGTCTACTAAATGGGTATATACAACTCTTGATTCCAAACCAATTGAAAAGCATCCTGATATTGATGGAATGTGCGATGCTATTAGAGACAATAGCTTAGAAGGTATAGTCAGCCGTCTTTATAATGTTCTTGAACCTGTTACAAAGTCTGAACATGATATTATCGAGAAGATTGAGAATGTGATGAAAGACAATGGCGCAGATGAGTCTATCATGACAGGAAGCGGTCCTACAGTCTTTGGCATTTTTACTGATGAAGAAAAGGCAAAGAATGCTTATGAAGCTTTGAAAAAGACAGAACTTTGCCCACAGCTTTTTTTGACAAGGCCTATTAATCCATTGGCATGATTGGGATTTGAGTATTCTTGTTTTTTATATAAACGTTAAAACAAAAATATTTGTAAACAAAATAGTTAAGATTCTTGTTTACATCAGGAAAAACATAATAAAGATTCGTAAAAATCTTTAGAAAGGTATTATTTTGGAGAATAAAGTAAAAGTTGTTGTTACAGGAGTTCATCTTAGAGGAAACGAGGAACCAGAGCAGATTGTTACTAAGTCGCTTGCGCTGTGGGAGGATTTAGAAAATGGTGCAATAAGACTTACATGTGATCCTATTAAGGATGATGCAGGCGAAGAAATTCTGTCTAAGTATGTTTTCTACGATAATAAGATTAAGAGTATTAGAAGTGGCCTTTGTTCATCTATCATGATTTTTGAAAAAGATAAGCCTTATACTACTACTTACACAACTCCATATGGAAAAATGGATATGGATATTAAAACTACAGCGCTTAAGATTAGAAAGGCAGAAGATAGAAATCTTATCGCAGAGATTGGATATGAATTATTCTCAAAAGGGGATTTGGTGTCTAAGACCGAGATCATGATAGAAGTATCTGCATGCTGACAAGATTTTGAAAATGTCTGAGGCAATGACGTTTTTACCAAAAACATGAGTAGAACAATGTTTTTGACTGATAATCAAATTATATGAATAAGAAAAGAAAAAGCAACAGAAATCAAAGTCTGTTGCTTTTTGCAAATAATCTATTTGAAATTTATTTGATTGGCTTTGCGCCAGCTTTTTCTTGAGCCTTTTCCCAAAGAGCTGCCCATTTACTCTTTTTCTTTTGTTCAACAGGAGCAGTGTTTTTGTTTCCGCGAAGACTCTTTACATAAGTTACGTAGATACCTGAAACGTAAGCTACAACTTCTTTCTTTTCTGGAACAGAATCGAAAATTTCATCTTTACAGATAAGGTTCATTATCTGCGGACCTGCTTTAACTTTAAGGACACAAACTTTGTGGCGACGCATAAGCTTTGGAATAGAATCCATAACCTGAGCTGGAAGTCCGGCGTCTTTATAAGCAACTTTTTTCTTGTTGATAATGAAAAGATTAACTTTCTGCTTTGCAGCTTCAATTTGAGCATCTGCCTCAGCCTGTTTTGTCTGGTACTGACTCCATCTAATGCTCATAAATGATGCAAAAGCTGCAAGTAGAATCAGTAGAATACCAAGAATATAATGATGTCCTACGAAAATAGTAAGGATTGCAAGTATTAATGCAGCGGCATCAAGTGCGACCATTACTGCGTGATTTTTGATAAAAGCTAACAAAATACATACCTCCGGAATAAAAGTACCTTCTTATTTTGAATAATAAAACAATTGCAACTTGCATTTTAACATTATTTGATGCGTGCGACAATGGTATTTGAGTAATTTATAATTTTTTTCGCTTATAACTTCTATTAAATGCTTTTATCGAAGCCAAAGGTATGGTAAAATTGACACGTTATCTTGAATTTATTTTTTTTATATAAAAATATTCTGGTGATTTTAGATATCATTGGAAAAATAGGAGAATGTTATGAAAAGAAAATTGGTTCTAATTCTGCTTACTGCTCTTACAACAGTCTCAATTGCAGGCTGCAAAAATGCTTCTAATGGCAATAATGCAGGTGCTTCTAATAGTTCACTTTCTACAGCACAGGCAGGTGCTTCTAATGCGGACAATGCAACAGGTAGCGCGTCTAATTCCGCAGCAACAGCTGCTTCTGTAAAACAGTTTAGCAAAGATGCATACCTTAGCAGTTACAAGGTATCTGATTATATAACACTTGGTGAGTATAAGGGAATAGAAGTTGAAGTTGCTTCTGTTAAGGTTTCCAATGAAGATGTAGAAGCTAGTATCAAGGATAACTATCTTCCACAGCTTAAAGAAGAAGTTAAGGATAGAGCTATTCAGAAAGGTGATACTGCAAACATTGATTATGTAGGAAAATATGCAGATACCAAGAAGGAATTCGATGGTGGTAGTGCCAAGGGATATGACCTTTCAATTGGTTCTGGAACATTTATTCCTGGATTTGAAGATGGTCTCGTAGGTGCCAAGAAGGGTGAAGTTAAAGATTTAAAACTTACCTTTCCTAAGGATTACAAGAGTAAAGATCTCGCTGGAAAAGAAGTTGTTTTCACTGTAACTGTTAACAGCATCAGCACAGCGGCCAAAGAAGTAACTGACAAAAATGTGGCACAGCTTGGAATTGATGGTGTTAAGAGCGTTAAACAGCTCAGGGTTTATGTTAAAAAAGATCTTGAATCAAAAGCTCAGAGTGAGTATGACAATACTCTTCAGAAAAAAGTTATTGATGCAGTTGTAGCAAAATCCAAGTTTTCTGACAAACTTCCTGAACCTATGGTAGAGAGATACATCAAGATGTACAACAATTCTCTTGAGTATTATGCAACAATGTATTCTTACTATACAGGCCAGAAACTTACAGGTGATGAATACTTAAAGAATTTCCTTAGCACTTCTGAAAATGAGAAGGATAAGAATGTTACTGATCTTGAAGCTTATAAGAAGGATAAGGCTTTAGAGCAGATTAAGGCTACTTTAGTAGCATATGCCATTGCAGAAGCTGAGAATCTTAAAGTTACAGACAAGGAAATCGAGAAAGAAATCACAACAGCAGCTTCTAGTGGTGGATATTCTGATTCTAAGAGTTATACAGATTATTACACACAGTCTGTTGGTATGGATGTAAAAGAACTCATTAAAGAGAGTCTTTTGGATGATAAAGCAGTTCAGTTTTTGGCAAAGAACGCAAAGGTTGTAGAGCCAAAGAAAGATAAAAAGTAATTTTTGACGGTAATGTGGAGGAATTAAAAATGGAGCTGACATATGTAAAGTCTTTGTTTGAAGACATTGATAAATATGCTGGAAAAGAAGTAACAGTAGGAGGATGGATTAGAAGCATCCGCGATTCTAAGGCAATAGGATTCATTGTATTGAATGATGGTACAGCATTCAAGCCACTTCAGGTTGTTTATACAGATGAGCTTGCAAACTTTGCTCAGATTAGTAAATTAAATGTTGGTTCAGCTATTTTTGCTACAGGTAAAATTGTTGTAACTCCTGATGCAAAGCAGCCTTTTGAAATGCAGGCTAAAAGCATTGAAATCGAAGGTGCATCAACAGCTGATTATCCGCTTCAGAAAAAGCGTCATACACTTGAATACCTTCGTACAATTCCGCATCTTCGTCCACGTACTAATACTTTTGAAGCTGTTTTCCGTGTAAGAAGCCTTGCAGCATTTGCTATTCATCAGTTTTTCCAAGAGAGAAACTACGTATATGTAAATACTCCTCTTATTACATCTTCTGATGCAGAGGGTGCAGGTGAAATGTTCCAGGTTTCAACTTTGGATTTGAATGATGTTCCAAAGACTGAAGATGGTGCGGTTGATTTTTCCAAGGATTTTTTTGGAAAGAAGACATCTCTTACTGTTAGTGGTCAGTTAAACGGTGAGACATATGCATGCGCATTTAGAAATATCTATACATTTGGACCAACTTTTAGAGCTGAGAATTCCAATACAACACGTCATGCAGCAGAGTTCTGGATGATTGAGCCTGAAATTGCATTTGCTGATCTTAAAGAAGACTGCGATATTGCTGAAGCTATGCTCAAGTATGTAATTAATTATTGCCTTGAGAACGCTCCAGATGAAATGGAATTCTTTAATCAGTTTATTGATAAGGGACTTCTTGATCGTCTTCATAATGTTGTAGACAATGAGTTTGGTCGCATTACCTATACAGAAGCTATCAAGATTCTTGAAGAGCACAATGATGAGTTTAGCTATAAGGTATCATGGGGATGTGATCTTCAGACTGAGCATGAGAGATTCCTCACAGAACAGGTATTCAAGAAGCCTGTTTTCGTAACAGATTATCCAAAGGAAATCAAAGCTTTCTACATGAAGCTTAATCCAGATGGAAAGACTGTTGCAGCAGCTGACTGTCTAGTTCCTGGAATCGGTGAGATTATTGGTGGAAGCCAGAGAGAAGATAATCTTGAGCTTCTCGAGAATCGTATGAAGGAACTTGGAATGAATGTTGAAGATTATCAGTTCTATCTTGATCTTCGTCGTTTTGGAAGTGTTCGCCACGCAGGATTTGGTCTCGGATTTGAGAGATGCGTAATGTACCTTACAGGTATGGGAAATATCCGTGACGTAATTCCATTCCCAAGAACAGTTGGAAACTGCGAATTATAATTTGTAATTTTGTATTTACTATGCTTTTAGTAAGATTTTGCGATGTTTACAAAATTGACGATTTAGCGCAAAATAAAGACAGAGTGAAAAGAGATTTTTATCTAACGAGGGGAATCGTTTATGAAAGTTGTACGTAGAATTCTGTCAGTTTTTTGCATAATAATACTAATGACAATGACACTGGTGGTGGTCCCTGTTTGGGCTGCCACCAGTTCTGAGTTGCAGAAACAACAGGATGAACTTAAGAAAAAACAGCAGGATATAAGGGAAAGCTATGATGATGCCAAAAGCTCTGCAAATGAAATACAGGCTCAGCAATCTAAGGTCAAAGGAAAGATAAATGAAACTAATAGTCAGCTTGTAACGCTTCTGGCCAATGTTGAGATGATAAAAGAGGAGATTGGAACAAAGGAAACAGAAATCGCCAAGACACAGAAGGAATATGATGATGCTGTAGATAAAGAAAAAACTCTTTATAAAGCTATGTGTCAGCGTATTAAGTATATGTATGAAAAAGGCGATAGAACATATATGGATATTTTGATGAAGGCGACAAGTTTCTCGGATTTGACAACAAAGGCTGAATATGTTGAACAGCTGTACGAGTATGATCGGCTTCAATTGGCAGAGTATGTAAAGGCTCAGCAGGCTGCGGCAACAGAAAAAGAGCGTCTTGAAGAAGAAAAAGGTGAGCTTGAGACTACAAAAGATGAGCTTGGTGAGCAGGAAGGCCAGCTAACAGCTTTGCTGAATCAATATAAAAATGAATATTCAGATTATGAAGTTCAGGTTGCTGCGGCAAAGCAGGAAGCGGCTGCATATAAGAGGCAGCTTGACCAGCAGACTGCGGCAATAGCTTCACTTGGAAATCAGATAAAGGCTAAAAAGGCTGAAGAAGAAGCAGAGCGAAAAGCAGCGGAAGAGGCTGCCAGAAAGGCTGCAGAGGAAGCTGCCAGAAAAGCTGCGGAAGAAAAGAAACAAAAAGAACTCGAAGAAAAAGCTAAGGAAGAGAATAATAGAATTTCTGAGAATTCAAATTCCGAGAATCAGAATTCTGATAATAGCAATTCTGAAAATAATGATACCAAAAGCCAGGAAAATAAGAAATCTTATCAGCCGGCAGGCTCGGCTTCGCCTGGTAATGTAGCAAATTATGCATGTCAGTTTGTAGGAAACCCATATGTTTTTGGTGGAACTAGTTTGACGGATGGATGCGATTGTTCTGGATTTGTATATTCTGTTTACAAGGCATTTGGAATAACTGTTCCAAGAAATTCCTATGCTCTTGCCTCTGCTGGAAGAGGAGTTTCTTATGAAGAAGCTCAGCCTGGTGATGTAATTGTTTATCCTGGACACTGTGCTATTTATCTTGGAAACGACAGGATAGTACATGCAAGTTCTGCACGAACTGGTATAAAGTACGGATATGCATTGTATCGCTCGGTTACGTCTATAAGGCGATTTCTTTAATTTTGTGTAAAAAGAATATTTGAATATTTAGTCAATAACACAAAAATAACCATGTTTTTTGATGTTTTTTCTACTTGCGAAGATTCATATGATTCGTTAAATTATAGTTGGTAGTTTGTTGTTTTTAGAAAACTTGTAACAGAAATGGAGAATATATGGCACAGGAACTTGTTGTCGTTCTCGACTTTGGCGGACAGTATAAGCAGTTAATTGCTCGTCGTGTTAGAGAGAATAACGTTTACTGCGAGATTCATCCTTCAAGTATCGGGCTTGATAAGTTGAAAGAAATGAATCCGAAAGGCATTATTTTAACAGGTGGACCGAACAGCGTTTATGCTGCTGATTCGCCGTCATTTGATCCTGAAATTTTTAATTTAGGTATTCCTGTTTTGGGAATTTGTTATGGTTCACAGCTTATGGCACACCTTTTGGGTGGTGTTGTAAAGACTGCTCCTGTCAGTGAATATGGTCATACAGATGTTACTATCGATAAGAAGAATTCTATTCTCTTTGATGATGTCAATTCTGTAACTACTGTCTGGATGAGCCATACAGATTATATCGCAGAAGTTCCTGAAGGTTTCGAAATTTCTGCGCATACAAAAGATTGTCCTGTAGCAGCTATGGAGAATGAGTCTAAAAAGCTTTATGCTACTCAGTTCCATCCGGAAGTATTGCATACAAAAGAAGGCGAGAAGATGCTTCGTCATTTCGTTCTTGATGTATGTAAGTGTTGCGGCGATTGGCAGATGGGTTCTTTTGCTGAAAAGACTATTAAAGAACTGCGTGAAAAGATTGGTAGTGATAGAGTTCTGTTGGGACTTTCTGGCGGTGTTGATTCAACCGTTACTGCTGTCTTATTATCCAAGGCTATTGGAAAACAGCTTTATTGCGTGTTTGTTGATCATGGAATGATGCGTAAAAATGAAGGTGATGAAGTAGAAGCTGTTTTTGGACCAAACGGACAGTTCGGTGATTTGAACTTTATAAGGGTAAATGCTGGAGAAGACTATTTTGCTATGCTTTCTGGCGTGACTGATCCTGAAAAGAAGAGAAAACTTATCGGCGAGAAGTTTGTTGATATTTTTGGTAATGAAGCTAGAAAGCTTGCTGGTACAGGCGGTTTCAAATATATGGCTCAGGGAACTATTTATCCAGATGTCGTCGAAAGTGGAATGGGAAAAGATGGAGCTGTTATTAAGTCCCATCATAATGTAGGCGGTCTTCCCCATGATCTTGTTGTAGAGCTTGGCTTTGATGAGAATCCGGTTGAACCTCTTAGAGCTTTGTTCAAAGATGAGGTTCGTAAGGTTGGTTTGGAACTTGGAATACCAAGAGAACTTGTATATCGTCAGCCATTCCCTGGTCCTGGACTTGGAATTCGTGTGGTTGGAGAGGTTACACCACAGAAGGTTCATATCGTACAGGAAGCTGATGCAATTTATCGTGAAGAGCTTGAAAAAGCTGGAATAGATATGGGTAAAGGTCAGTTTTTTGCAGCCCTTTCCAATATGCGTAGTGTTGGTGTAATGGGTGACTTTAGAACATATGATTATGCAGTTGTGCTTCGTGGTGTTATAACATCTGATTTCATGACAGCAGAGGCTGCTGAGATTCCGTGGAATGTACTGCAGATTTGCATGAATCGTATTATTAATGAGGTTAAAGGTGTTAATAGAGTAATGTACGATTTAACGAGTAAACCACCAGGAACGATAGAACTCGAATAAAATAACAAGTGTTATTGTATTGGGCCCTGGAAACGCATATACGCGACTTCTAGGGCTCTGTTGTTATACTGGCTGAATTCGTCAGAGTCTAATCCTTAAGGCATAACCGTATGGGAATCAATACGGTTAGAAATCTCTTTACTTTTTTTCTGTGTTGTTATATATTGTCACTTGTATTTCAAGATAGTTCTTTTCAAAGTTCGTTTTGAAATGGCTGTTCTTTCTGGGACAGCTTGGTAATTCCCAAAATAATAGATAAAGAAGGGGCAAAAGAAGACGACTTACGTGAGCAGTGGCTTTTTTGAGCTACTATTCGCGTAGTGACATGCATGATATTCATGGCATCTACGTGAGATGTTGCTCTTGATTCTTGTGGTCCACGTAGAAATAAGTAGATATCAGGAAAATTAACGTGAGGAAGGGCTGGTTAACAAGAGTGTATCACGTAGAATGCCTGAATATCAGTGCAGCACTACGTGATAATAGTCAAAAGATAAAGTAGAGTCACGTAGATCTGAAAAAGGAGTTTGGTGATGCAGGATTACAAGGAAAAATTGGAAAAACAAATACAGGAGATAGATGCTCTAATAACCCAAATTGATAAGAAGGCGTTAAGGGTAAAAAGCTTGAGCAATTGTGGGATTGCAATAAGTAAGAGTAACGGGAAAGATCAGTATTACTGGGTAGACAAGCTTGCACAAAAGCGGAAGTATGCGAGAATCGAAGAAATGGACAAGCTGAAGAAGGTGGCACAGCGAGATTATGAAACGCTACTTAAAAAGAAACTTGTAAAAATCAGAAATGATATTTGGGAGTTTTTAAAGCTCTATGATATAAAGTCACTTGAAAATGTGTATATGGGCATGGCAGATGCAAGGAAAAAGCTTGTTACTCCGATCATTGAACCTCTGGAAATATATGTTGAGAATTGGAAGAAAGAAATCTACGAGCCGATGGGAATTAATGAAAGTGTTACAGATTTTTTTTCAAACAATGGAATAAGGGTAAGATCAAAATCTGAGCTGATAATAGCCAATATGCTGGAACAAAGTGGCATTCCATACAGGTATGAATACCCACTTGCACTTAAGGGAATGGGAGCAGTAAGACCAGATTTTACATGCCTTAATATCCGAACTAGAAAGGAATATATCTGGGAACATTTTGGAATGATGGATAACATAGCTTATGCAAACAAGAATATAGTTAAGATAGAGGCATATGAGCAAAGTGGATATTTTCTGGGGAAAAATATGATCATGACATTTGAGACTTCTCAACATGCCATCAGTTCTAATATAATAAAGGCTATGATTAAAGAATATCTAGTTTAGCAGGTTATGGCGCAATTCAACTTGAGGGATAAATGTCCATATAAAATGCCGGGAGGATAGCAGTTTTGGAAGATTACAGTAAACAACATAAGAAAGCCTGGGAGTTTGATGCTTACGAGTTCTGGGTTAGGACTGCAGGAACGCCGGTGGAAAGATGATCTGCAGTGACTTCCATCCATTTACTAAGAGTTCCGATTTACTTGGGCTGCAGCAGCCTGCCATGAGTTATTTCTCAACAGATATCTTTGAAGGTGAGATGGCGCACGCAAGATTTTACGATGAGGAGATCCGTAAGCAGATCCCGAAATGCCATTACAGGAAATACACCATCAGCGAGATCATCAATTCTATCATCGGGAGCGGATTTACTTTGGAGCGTTTTGATGAGGATCCTTCATGGAAGAATGAGAAACTCCCGGGGGAGTTTACTGCGATAGCAAGAAAGCGGTGAGTAAAGTTTTGTTATAACCATTCTCTCTATATGAAGCTGCCTGGGAGTCAGTTATCATTCTTTTTGTAAGGCGCCGATACAAGTAATAGGAAATAAGCAGAAACGAAAGGATGATAAAAATGAACAGAGATATTTTTATAAAAAACCTGACCGGAGACCGGATAGAAATGAGTCCCAAGGGCAGATGTGCAAACGAGCTTTCCGTTGAAGAATTTGAAAAAGGATATGAGAAGTTTTTCGAAATGGTCTTTGAGATCGCCGATACGGATGTTTCCTCCATAACCGGATATGGGGAATTCAACGAAGACAATAAAGCCCCCTTTGCCACATTCGAGGAATTTGTCCGTGAGACCTTTAACGAGGATCAGGAAGGCTACTGGCATAACTGGACGCAGATGTTTGAAACAACATTCCTCAAGAAAGATTATTATGACAAAATATATGCAAAGATCATGCAATATGCTCCCTACTGCGAAGGGCAGAGATTCCTAGCAAACAACAACACCTTCTTCGTCAACATGATCGTCGACGATGCAGGCAAAGCATACTGCGCAGACTGGGGACGTGCCGGCATCATGGACTTCCTTATGGATTTTGCAATCCTCGACTTGAATAAGCCCTATCTCCTGGTTCCGGAAAAACTGTATGAGTATGCAAAAAGAAAAAATATAGATATAAAAAACTATAAGGAACGTTTTCTGTGCATGGCGTATTTTAAGGGACTGCACACACTCATGTGGCATGCTTCCATCGACGATCTGGAGTCCTGTGAGTCCATTACCAGATCCATAAACCAATTGGAAGAGCGTATGAACAAACTGGTCTGATCAAAAATGAAATATGAAAATGCCAAGGATATTCTCCCCGCAAGTCTTTTGAAAGAAGTGCAAAAGTATGCGGAAGGAAAAGCTATTTATATACCCAAGTGCGAAAAAACTAAAGGCTGGGGAGAAGCATCCGGATATCGTGAAAAACTGAATAAGAGAAATACCCTCATCTGTAGCAGATATGCTGCAGGTGCCGGCATCGTAGAACTGGCTGAAGATTTCTACCTGTCTCCGGAATCAATCAAAAAGATTGTATATGGTAAGAAGATAAAGCTTCCCGTGTATTCCCCGAGCATTTACTCTGCAAAGCAGTATTCGGATGCAGGCGTAGGTGAAGAATGGGTAAGGATATATCTGGAGAATGGAGGACTGGAAACACCTGACGGGGAGGAGTTTTTCCTGTCTGAACTGGTAAAGATACCCCTTCGGCTTATAGAAGATGATGCAGATGTAATCATAAATAAAAAATCGGATGGATACACAGATGTACCGTTGATCGCTTTATTTGAGGGACACAGATTCAGAAGTTTCTGTGGAGAAGAAAATCTTGCTTTGCTGAGAAAGGAAAAGAAGAACGCTCACTGGGCTTTTATTTTCGTGAGCCACAAGGAGTACAGTTACTATCTTAACAACTTCGGCAAGCAGTTTCAGAGAGGAACATAATTACCTGGAAAAAAGCGTGGAGGAATGCGTATTGACAAATGTTTTAGAGAAGGCAAAAGTCATTTATGATTTAGAGAATTATGAGTTTGAACAAGTGGGCGGACATGACGGCGGAAGAAACCTCGTCTATGTCTGCAAACAAGAGGAAGAAAAGAAATGCGTATTAAGAATATCCGCGCTTGGTGACAGGACGATGGAGGAATATGAGGCAGAGACGGAATTCGTGCATTACCTTGCGAAAAACGGTGCATCCGTCGCGGATGTGATCCCTTCGAGGAGCGGAAAACTCGTGGAACGCATGCAGGTAAAACCTTCTGTGATCGGTTTAAGCGAGGCTGCTGATGGAGCAGAAGGGGATGCGGAATGCTTTGTATCTTTGTTTGCGTATGCTAAAGGAATCCTTCTCAGCGAAAACGGATATCATTACAGAGATGGGGCACCGCTTTCCGAGCTGTTTTACAACATGGGAAAGACCATCGGAGCGATTCACAGGCTCTCGAAGCAATATCGGCCGACACACCAAAGGCAACAATATTTTGACAAGTACAACATGGAGTATGTCGATAAGGTGATCCCTGATGCTTATGCGGAGCTGAAGGCGGCCATTGCGGATCGCCTGGAGAGGTTCAGGACGCTCCCCGTGGATCCGGAGAGCTATGGCCTTGTACATTTTGATTTCAGCGACGGGAATTATCACGTGGATTTCAGTGACGGCGCAATTACGACCTTTGATTTCGACAATTGCATCTATTGCTGGTACATGTTTGACCTTGCACATCTTTGGACTCATGGCGTTGGCTGGTGTCAGTGGATGCCGGACGGAGAGAAGCGTCTGGCCTACATGAATGAAGAGTATTTTGCGACCATTTTAGAGGGTTACCGGAGTGAGACAACGGTTTCCGAGGAGCTGTTGGAAAAGCTTCCGCTCTTTATCGACATGGTGCTGATCGAAGGCATTGTGGACGAGTTTGAGTGCTCCGCCAGGGAAGGTGAGGAGCCGGACCCGGAGGACGTGGAAGATTACGTAAAGTGCCTGGTGGAAGCCATTCCATACGCAGGCATAGGAGTAGACTTATAATGGCTCTATCCTGGTTCATAGCGCTGAAAAATAGTGGAGGAAACAGATGGAAGACTACAGCAAGCAGCATAAGAAAGCATAGATTATTGGGGTGAGTGATACCCACCAAGGAAGCTATAGTATTGTCATCCGTGACAATAAAATGACAATACAAACCTTAAAAAGTATAGTAGATACATTCAAACAGTTCAGAAATGAACTGTTAAACCGGCCTAAATTCGCTCAAAATAAACAGTTCAGAAAATGTATTTGCGAGCTGGAATAATTAACGAAGTCTGAAGAATACAGTATTTATGCGGATTCTAAGAATTTTGAAAAGCGATTTGATAACAAAATGATAACACTTGATAAATGAGCATTATTTATGAGTAATGCAAAAGGTTAGCAGGTGAGGTTTCGGCAAAGACTAAAAAAGGTCTTGTTAAGCTAATGAATAGCTTAGCAAGACCTTTTCTTTTTGTCTTTACTTCGAGGGAGAGGATCTCAAGGAAATCGAAAAGGGACGGAACAGCGATTGGTCCAAAGAGTTCTTTGTAAGAAAAAAAGCCGAGGCGTTGGAATCTTTGAATGAACAATATGCAGAAACGACAAATGCCGTTGAGGTGAATGAAACGGTTTTGGAGGAACTGAACAAGCAGACTGAAGAGGCGATTCAGACAATGGTTGAAACGGAAGCTCAGAAAGAATTCATGAGGTACGCATTCCTCAAAGAACCCAAAACTCCAATTGGAAAGCTTGTCGCCGGAGCATGGCGGAAGTTTAAAGAGTGGTGGGATATGCACAAGCGTAAGGAAGTTGAAGAAAAGACCAGGGAAAGTGTTCTTGGCAAACTTGCGGAGTTAAAGAAAGAAACGAAGGAGCATCCAAGGACCCCGGTTGTACCCAAAAAACACAGGGAAACAGAGTTGGAATAACCTTTCCCTTGATTGACAGCGACGGGGGCGTGACACGCTCCCGTTATATGTCGATTAAGCAGGAATTATGTAAAATTATATGGACAAATACGAAACAAAATATATGGACACTTTGCCGTGTCCATGATATAATCACAGAGTATATGAGAGGAGGCTTTAGATGGTTATTGGATCTGAAAGTGAAACCGTTGAGTTTAAGCTTACTACCGGAGAAAAGAATGAGGCTGTAGAAGCTATGGCAGCCATTTTGAATAAACATTGCCGAGGCACAGTGTATTTTGGTGTAGATGATTCCGGATTTGTTAGAGGACAACAGATTAGTGATTCTACCAAAAAGGATATATCAAGAATAATTAGCGACGCCATTGAACCGAGAATTGCGCCAACTATAGAGGTGCTCACTATAGAACAGCGAACGATAATTAAGGTGTCTTTTTCCGGACATAATAGACCCTATGCAGTTAATGGCAAGTATCTAATTCGAACAGGGACAGAGAATAGGCGTATGTCTCCTGATGAATTAAAACGGCTGATAAAGAATGATGATTACTCTTCCAAATGGGAAGAAGAGTTGACGGATTATACTGCTGATGACCTGGATGATGATGCCTTGAAGGATTTTTATCAGTCTGCAAAAGACTGTGGCCGTTTGTCCATGAAGGAGTATGACAAAGAGAAACTGCTCACTACCATTGATATCGTACGCGGAGGACAAATAAACAATGGTGGGTATGCACTTTTTGGGAAAAATGCCAAGATTGGGTTAAAGCTGGCATCATATGCTACAGACAATAAAGTCACTTTCACTGATTTGAAACTCCTTGAAGGTAATATTTATAATCTTGTAAATTCTGCTTTAGATTACATTTTGAATCGTATCAATTGGCGAGGCGAAATCGGAACTAGAAAGAGGAAAGAGATTCCGGAAATTCCGGAAGAGGCAATTCGCGAAATCATAGTAAACGCATTTGCACATGCAGATTATGAAACTGTTCCGGAGATTGAAATCGGTATTCATCCGGGCAAAATTGAGATATATAATCCTGGATCATTTCCGGATGATTTAACGCCGCTTGATTTTATATCTAGGAATTTGCCTTCATATAAGCGAAATAAGCTAATATTAGACATTCTGTTTAGAAGTAAAGACGTTGAAAAGTCAGGTACAGGCTTCCAGCGTGTAAACGATTTTTGCAAGCAACAGAACGTGACTTGGAACTATAGAAAAGAAGCATACGGTTTCTTCTTCGAATTTATCAGGACAAATGTCCAGATAAATGTCCAGATAAATACTGAACTTACAGAAGCAGAGCAGGTCATTTTTAATCTGATTCAGAATAATGATGGTATCTCAAAAGCAGAGATGGCTATAAGAATCGGAAAGTCGGAAAAGACTGTACAGAGGCTTATATCTTCACTCATAAAGAAGCAGGTGATTGAGAGAGAAGGATCTAATAAATCAGGCAGTTGGAAAATAAAGATATAGGGGAGAAAGATAATTATTTATGGATTGGGACGACGATAATGATGCTCACTGTTCAACCATTGCTTTTTCATAGGTTATTTAGATGATTGCATAGAAAGCATATGTAAAGCCAGCGAAAGAGTTATTCTATTCGTGGGTATATGCTAATGGATTAAGATAAAGACTACTTTTTAGATAAAACTTAGCTAAGGAATGAATTAGAATGACAGATTTTTCTACTATCACAGCTTGTGGTGAGTGCTGTGTTGGATGCTCAAAAAAGATAGATGGATTATGCCCTGGGTGTATAGAGGCAGATGGGCATGTCCCTGAATGGGCCCAGTCAGGCATGTGTAAGGTACATGCCTGTTGTAAGGAGCATAATGCTCGGTTCTGTGGTCTGTGCAGCGAGTTCCCGTGTGATAAGCTCCCTCAGTTGATCTCATGGAATCCAGACATCATTCAACACCTTTCCGCTTTGCGGGATGAATATATTATTAATGGATTGTCCGGTGAGTACGTAGTCAGAAGGTTGGCTGAGGAGGATATCCCGGAGATTCTTGCACTTTGTGAAAAGAATACACTCTATTATAGATACTGCCCGCCATTTGTGTCGGAACAGAGTATACGAGATGACATGAACGCGCTTCCGCCCGGAAAGACCGTATCTGACAAGTATTATGTTGGATATTATGACGGAGAGCGTCTGATTGCTGTTATGGATATGATTATGGCATTCCCCGAAAAGACTACATCGTTTATAGGCTTTTTTATGACGGATATAGAGGCACAGAATAAAGGATTAGGTAGTTTCATTATTTCGGAACTGTGCAAAGTTATGACTGGAATGGGAATGAGAGAGGTTCGACTTGGTTGGGTTAAAGGTAATCCCCAGGCAGAGCATTTCTGGAAAAAGAATGGCTTTGTTGAAACAGGGGCAACCAATGAGACAGATAAATATACAGTTGTAGTAGCTCGAAGGGGATTGCAGTAATGAGCAATCATACAATGAATTTAACACCTTCTACATTCAAAATGATTCGAGAAGGAAAGGAGAAATACTTATGGCGAAGATAATAGCGATCTGTGGGAAAATATGTTGTGGAAAAACCTATTACGCCAATCAAATAAAAGAAAAAGAGAAAGCGGTTGTTTTATCATGTGATGAATTGACAAAAGATTTGTTTGATAATGATTTGGGTGAGAAACATGACGAAATGGCGTTAAGAATTTGGAGTTATTTTAAGAAAAAATCGGTGGAATTAGTGAACGTAGGTTGTACTGTTATCTTAGATTGGGGATTTTGGAGATTAGAAAACAGAAGAAGCTTGACCGATTTTTGCCACTCTCAGAATGTTCATTGTGAATGGCATTACATAGAGGTTGATGACCAAACATGGAATAAAAACATTGAAGAACGAAACTGCAGGGTATTAAACGGTGAAGGTGGTTCAGATTATTATCTGGATGAAGGGCTTATGGGAAAATTATTGTCTATGTGGGAAGAACCCACTAAAGATGAAATAGATGTTTGGTATACATTAAAAAGAAAATAGAATTGCTATTAGGCGACTTGATAACACTTCCGTGATAACAATTTGATAACATTAGCTGATACAGTCCATGTGATATGGACAGCTGAAACTAAATGAAGTCAAATCGTGACAGATAACCCTAACAAAAATGTTTAAGATACAGGTTTAGTTAGGGAGCTAGAGTGACGGTGAATTTTTTGTGCTAGCCCTGCTGATTGAAGCAGGGCAGCAATTCTATTAAATTCTTTGTATTCTGATGCCTTTTCGACAGCATCTTACGCTGTGAAGCATCGGAAAATCATGATTATTTCAATCTTGATGCTTATTGCCCGGAATATTTGGGAACGGAGCATCACAAATCCATGAATTAGTCTAAAAAGATGCCTTTCGCCTTCCGGGAATGACGGAAATGCGCCTGTCGACATTTCGGAAAATTAAAAATTTAAAATTATATGCTACGGCTTTCGCACCTTTACGTCGCGTCGCACCTTCCGAAAACCGGCGGCATCAAGAATCTAAAAATATGTTAGTTTTGATGCTTGGGACATGGTAATACATTCATGTGAAGCGTCGAAATAATTGATAACATCTGAAATTGATGCTCTTCACCTAGAAGATACCTTCTATACAGCATCAAAAATCTTAATATGCACCATTCTCGATGCTTATTCCCAAGTTCAAGAATGCATCAACCAAGCTAATTTGAAGCGACTTCGTCGACAGGGCTTGGCTGACTCCTGATTCATGTTCTCACGAAATCCGCAGTCAGTGCGGATCTCTGTAATTTCATTTAAGATGTCACACAAACCTGATTCAGGCTTATTACCCTACCGATTACTCTTCAGATACCACCACTAATATCACCAAATAAAATTTTCAAATCAAGAAAGGATTTTCAAATGAAACAATGCAGAAACAATAATTTACTTCGGAACACAGCATTATATGATGAGGCAATGAGACGATATAAGGAGATTTCAGAGCATCAACTTGTAGCTGAAAGAGAACTACAGAAAACACCGCCTGGTATTATTCATGTTGTGAAGAGTGGGACTAGGATTCAGTTTTATCTTCGAGCAAACAAATCTGACAAAGGCGGTAAGTATATTCATAAATCAGATACTCATACTATACAGACATTTCTTCAGAAGTCATATCAGGAGAAAGTATTGAAATTATTGATAATTGAAGGAAAGAATATTGAATTGTTACTGAAGAAATCTGATAATATTACAGAAAAGATAAAAAGACTCTACTCTGATCTACCGTCGCAAATAAAGTGCTACATCAAACCCATTGATATGTCAGATGAAGATTATGTTTCAAAATGGCAGAGTAGGCCATATGTCGGAAAAGAAATACCTGATTATGTCCCGATGTATGAAACCGCTAGAGGGGAACGAGTGCGCTCCAAATCGGAATTGACCATTGCTAACATGTTGGCAGAGAAGGAAATTCCATATAAGTATGAATGCCCGAATACACTTCCAAATGGGAAGGTTTTTTATCCTGACTTTACTATATTGAATGTGAAGGCGCGGAAAGAAATTTATTGGGAGCACAGAGGAATGATGGATGACAGAGAATATGCCAGACAGGCGGTGTTTAAAATGAAGTCTTTGATGAAAAATGGGATTATTCTTGGTGACAATCTTATTATTACAGAGGAAACTACAACAAATCCTTTAGGGACGGATGAAATAGAGAGCATTATTAGCAAGTGTTTTGGTAAAGCAGATGAGGAAAAGACTGATAGAGCGTGATGCCTCGTCGACAATTTGATAAATTATTTCATTTTGTAATTGCTCAAAAGTCAGTGAGATACCATACATCAATGACACGTGGGGAGTTGGCATCGCAGAGGATGCTGAACTTCATAGAAGAACTGCTATAAGAGTATGTGATTGAAAGAATTGGATTCTCGGGACAGGCTCGTGGCTTATAAAATAGTGAGGACGTGAATTACACATGTTGATTAAAATAGGCGAATTTGATTGTACTGAATGTTGGGATGAAGTCTTTTATAAAAAACTTGCAAATTACCCCGCTATTACAGAATGGGAAATCCAAACTGTATTGGATTTTGAACACTATGAAAAGCAAAATGGCAGGGAATGTTTTATAGAGGTTGATAATTACATTTTAAAAGCGATTGAAGATTATAAAAAAACATATGAATCCGGCAAACGTGCGAATGTTCCGGAAAAGATAACAGAGTGTGTAGCTTGCCCAAAGTATAAAGGATGTATGACAGATTATGTTTGTCATACGGCTCCTGTTGAAAATGCCATTAATATTTTTAAATGCGGTTCGCTCCAAGCTCCTACTAAATGGAGAGGAGTAACTGCTTCGGTGCTAAAAGCAGAGGATAGAAATGCTGCGAATGATCCGGAGGATTATTTTGATTATATCTGTTGGATATCATAGTTAAGTTGGTGATGAATTTGCTGGATATGAAATATTAGGTGGTATGCATTAGAAATTGCAATAAGCCTCATTTATGGCTATTTATATCAGAGAGGTAACATATGAGAACAGAAAAAGAAATACTAGATATAGTTTTAGATACAGCAAGAGAAGATGACGCCGTCAGAGCAGTCATCAGAACAGATTTACTTCCGATCAGGAAGTATTTATATTCATATCAGTTTTGCTTCATCGTAGATGATATTAAAAAATACGATGATGACAAAACTTTCGAGATATGCTTTGGAAAAAGAGTCTTGCTATACAGAGGTGATAAGAACTATCCGGAGATGTTTCCAGGTGCCAAAGCTCATCTGATGGTATTTGAGGACGGAATTACTCTTGTCATTAACACTATGGACAAAGATACATTCCTTAGCAGGTTCAACAGAGAAAACTCTTATGAAAATGTTTGGATAGGTGATACTTATCAAAAGATTCTGGACAAAGATAATATACTTCCTGAAATAGAGCGCCTTGAAGAAACACAGACTATATTTGCTGATACGCCAACTAAAGAGATATTCGATAATACCTGTAATGAATTCTGGTGGGTGATGAAAACATTTGCTGAGTATACTTTGAGAAAAGAGCTTCCATCCGCAATGTTTTATCTTAACGTAGCAGTCAGGGATCTTCTAAATAAAATGCTTAGATGGCATATATACCTGGAATCAGGTAAGCCTGTAGATATGGGCGTTTTAGATAGTAAGCTTGAAGAATTACTTGAGGACGAACTTTTTGCTCTTTACAAAAAGACATATCCAAACGCTGATTATGATCAGATCTGGAGCGCATTTAATGCGGTGGCGACGCTTTGGAATAAAGCTGGGAATATGGTTGCAGATAGCTGCGGATTTCCATATCCGGAAAAAACAGAAATAGAAATGATGGAATTTATCGCAAGGCTTAAGGAAAATTAGGAGGACGAAACGTGGAATATACACATTTTGTTTCTGTAGCAGGTCTTGTATGCAATGACAAGGACGAGATTCTTTTGCTAAAAAGCCCCTCTAGAGGATAGGAATATCCCGGCGGAATGGTTGAGCCAGGTGAAACACTTCAGGATGCATTGATCAGAGAGATCAAAGAAGAAACGAGCGTTGACGTCGAAATCACCGGCTTTATTGGAGTATGTAAAAACATTCAGAAAGATATAGTTAATATAGATTTTTTCTGCAAATACACAGGCGGAGACCTTGTAACAAGTGATGAGAGTCTGGAAGTAAAATGGGTTCGCAGAGATGAAGCGCTGAATCTGGTAACTTTTCCATTGACCAAAAAGAGACTGGAAAATATGTTATCAGCAGACGATACAGTCAAATGCTTCAATTTCAAGAAAGAACCCTTTGAGGTAGTTGCAGAAGAAAAATACACAGTTAGGAGATAAACGTAGTCGTATGAATCAAGTTAGTATACAAAAGCTTACGCCTGACATGGCAGAACAATATGTAGCATATTTTGATAACAGAGCATTTTCGGATGGCAACGAACAAAAAGGCTGTTATTGCGTGTGGCATCATTGGACTGAGCAGAAGGAAGATGAAAGAAGTGCAATGCCTGAAGCAGAGAGAACTTTTTGCAAAAGAAACTATGCCTACGAATTGGTTAAGAATGGAAAATTAAACGGATTCGTAGCAGTTTCTGATGGAGAGATAGTTGGATTCTGTAACGCGGATCTAAAAGAAAACTACTTCAGACACAGTAGAGATAATGACCCAGAAAGCTGGGATGGAATCGAGTTTGATTCTAAGGTATTAACCATAGTATGTTATATCGTTGCCCCGGATATGAGAGGGATGGGAATAGCAGATTCATTATTGGAATATGAAATTCTCGACTAAACTGCCGCATGATATTCAAAAGACAGCGAGAAGAAAGCTTGTTATGATACACTCGGCTACAAACATCAATGATTTGAGAACACCACCGTCCAATCATCTGGAAGAATTAAAAGGTGATCGTGAGGGACAGTATAGTATCAGGATTAATGATCAGTATCGAATATGCTTCTATTGGAACAATGGAAATGTGATTATTGAAGAAATAGGTGATTATCACTAAGGAGGTGACATTTATGATGGATTTAGAACCTATATCACCAGGCGAAATTTTACAGGAAGAATTCCTGACCCCTTTGAATATAACAGCATATAGACTTGCCAAAGAGATTCATATTCCTCAGTCAAGAATTAGTGATATTTTAAGCGGCAAGAGAGGAATTACAGCAGATACTGCAATGAGATTTGCAATGTATTTTGGAACTACCCCACAGTTTTGGCTGAATATTCAGAATCAGTACGACTTGGATATGCTTAAGGTATCCGGTAAGATTGTAAATATGTCTGATATCAGACCATATAATTTGATGCAAGGATAATCGGTTGCAAAAAGGATCGGATTTTACTCCGATCCTTTAAAAATGCAATCCTTATTTTTCTGTAAAAAGAATTATTAAATATCTTTTGCTTCAGTCCATGAACAGTTCTCTATAAAAGACAGGAGTTCATTTGCAAGATCAGTTCCTTTATCAACCTTTTCGATTGAAAGATCATTAAGTGGATGCCATCCGAAATGATTCGCAACTAAAGCAGCGGTATCTTCAACACTTCTGCTATTATCACGCTCAACCCAGAAGTAATTACTCTGCTTAATATAGTTGTATGCTTCAATGTTTAGTTCAGTCAAAGTCTGCTCGCATGTTGCCTTGGCTTTTTCGTAATCAGTTGCGCTGTGGATAAAATCACTGAACGGTTTGTGGTCCGGACGGTTACAATATGTATCCACAATATTCTCAGGCTTGGAGATCATGAAAGCAATTCTGGAAGGATCTGTAATTAGGTCAGCTTCCTCTACAAAGATGTGAAGATCGCACAAAATAATCTGATCTCTTGAAAGCTTGATAAGATCAAGCAGTACATAATCGAGCTGCTCTCGCTTATTTCCCAAAAGCCATTTTTTATACTCATCTACGCTTCTTCCAAAGAACTCATCCGCATCCCTGAAATGGGTATTCATAGAGGGCTGATGCTCTTTGTCTGACATAAGCTGATGAACTGTGAACTGATCATCAATAATATATACGGGAATACCGTATTTTTCACTGAGCGCCTTAGTAACGGTTGTCTTGCCGCTCTTAATTTCATGATTTATATATTAAAACAATATCAGAAAATAACGCAAGACAGGAAATGATTTATTTTTTATGTTATCATTGTAGGGTGTGTTTAGGAGAATAAACATATATTGAATTTTTGATTATGTAATGTTTGCATGGGGTAATTGTCAGGCCGGGGACAGGCTGGTCATGGAGAGAAAACTGAAGCACTTTCCAACTGATGAAGATTTGAGCGAAAATTTTACTCCGGGAGTGAGATTTTTCTTCAAATATGATAAAATCGTAAAACATCCTAATGCCACTTTCGAGGGCGTCTTGCCACTAAAGGTCAAAGACGAAGTGGTTTTGTCAGATTGGGTTCACACAATTATTATTCCATTAGATAAAAGAAATATACTATAATCATACATTCCAGCTAATTTGAAAGATAGAGTATTATACATAGAAAACGACTGTGCTGATATTTGGGCATGGTCTGAGAAGGTATATGAATTTGCAAAAAATCATAAGTGAAAAAGATAAGCAAGGATGATAAAAGATGTTTAAAAAATATTATGAAAAGCTTTTTAAGCAGATAGCTGTTGATTATAACTGTACTCCGGAAGATTTGAAGAAGGGTGAGATCATCATCACAAAATCAGAATGGAATGATGGCAGAAGAAGCTACAGCCCGGATATGCCTTTTTTGCAAATGGCGACACTTGGAGCAAGCACAGTGATCATGGCTGATGAATGCCTGCATGAGTTTTTGCACGGTTTTATCAAAGATGTGGAGGGGCATAGACTGTTTGAACTTGATAATCTTCTAAAGCTAAACGAAGAGCTGAAACAGTATGGTTATCAGATGAATTCTACACATCATATGTTTTTGCCCTGCCTTGATGTAACCGTACCAGAACGTTTTCAGGTGAAGTGGCTTTATGATAGTGAAATAAACCAGTTCTACGGAGATCCGCGCTTTCCCAATGCGATTGCATATCCAGAGCCTTGCCCGGTACGGCCTGACAGGATCGTAGTCATTGCTACCGATGGAGATAATATTATGGGAATGGCAGGTTGCTCGGAGGATGCGCCGCACTGGCAGCAGGTTGGAGTTGATGTGCTTCCTGAATACAGGTCAAGAGGGATCGGCACTTACCTGGTGACACTATTAAAGAACAAGATCATTGAGATGGGCGATACACCTTTTTACGGAACTGCAGCAGCAAATATCATGTCGCAAAACATTGCCATTAAGAGCGGATTCAGACCTGCATGGGTAGAAACTGATGCAGTTAAGATTACATAAGATCATTCTTGATTGGAAAAAGAACTAATAAGGGGGGAGAAACATTTGGAAGATTACAGCATGCAACATAAGAAAGCTTGGGAGTTCGATGCTTACGATTTCTGGGTGAGAACTGCAGGGACACCGGAAGAAATGGCATTAAAGGATAAAGAAAATCCCAAGAAAATGCTGAAACAGTATGCAAACTATTTTGATTCATATAAGGGAATCAAGGTTGCCAATATATGCGGATCATGCGGCAAAAAAGCAATTCCGCTGGCACTTCTAGGAGCCGAAGTAACTGTCTTTGACATATCAGAAGCGAACAAAAAATATGCAGTAGAAACAGCAGATGCAGCAGATGTCAAAATAGGCTACGAAGTCTGTGACATCATGGAAATCGATATGGACAAGTATGCCGGCTTTTTTGATGTTGTCTTTATGGAGGGTGGAATCCTTCATTATTTCCACGATATAAATGCTTTTATGAAAGTTATGAACAACCTTCTTAAACCCGGTGGAAAGATGATCTGCAGTGACTTTCATCCTTTTACCAAAATCTCGGATATATTGGGGTTACAGCAGCCTACCATGAGTTATTTCTCAACAGATATCTTTGAAGGTGAGATGGCGCACGCAAGATTTTACGATGAGGAGATCCGTAAGCAGATTCCGAAATGCCATTACAGGAAGTACACCATCAGCGAGATCATCAATTCTATCATCGGGAGCGGATTTACTTTAGAGCGTTTTGATGAACATCCTTCATGGGAAAATGAAAAACTCCCGGGTGAGTTTACAGCGATAGCAATAAAGCGGTGAGTAAAGTTTTGTTATAAGCGTTCTTTCTATATGAAGCTGCCGGGGTAAATGATAAATGCGCACAGAGAAAGATATGATGGAACTGATCCTGCGTACAGCGAAGGAAGATGCCAGAATCCTTTATTCTGGACAAGGAGTGGATCCGGCGGTTTGGGGATATACTTATGATAATGCACCGATGGAGCGGTATTTCAACACATTATATAGAATGGCAAGGGTAAGTGCCCTTGCTATTTTTTGATAATATGATTCTTTATATTGACATATATCGAACGTCGATATAGTATTTAGATATGCGATATATAGATGAACGATATAAGGAGGGAAAAATGGCAGTTGATAAATCATTATTGACAGGAAGCATGACAATGCTTGTTTTAAAGCTTTTGTCTGAGAAGGACATGTATGGATATGAGATGATTGATACTCTCAGAAAGAAGTCCCAGAATGTATTTGAGCTAAAAGCTGGTACTCTTTATCCACTTCTTCATGGCCTTGAAGAAAAGGGGATGCTTACTGTTTATGAGCAGGAGTTTTTGGGAAAAACAAGAAAATATTACAGCATTACAAAAGAGGGAAAGAAACTTCTCAAAAGCAAAAAAGAGGAATGGAATGAATATTCAGGTGCTATAGCAAATGTTCTGGCATTGGAGGTGTGAAAATGGAGGAGTATATCAGGCAGCTTCTTGAACAAGTGAGGTTTAAGAAGGCTCATAAGAGTATTGAAAGGGAAATACGTTCTCATATCGAAGATCAGATAGAAGCCAATATTGCTGACGGGATGGATCCTGCTACTGCTGAACAAAAAGCAGTGGAAGATATGGGAAATCCGATAGAAGTTGGCATATCCATGGACAGGGTTCATAAACCACAGATGGCATGGAGTATTGTGGTGGCAGCAATTGTTGTTGGAGTTCTTGGAACTGTAATACAGATTCTTTTGACTAAGGATGCTGTTGCAAGTGGGAAAGAAGTCTTTGTTGGTGGAAGCGGAAAATACATTCTCTACACTGTATTGGGCATTATGACAATGATTCTTTTTTACTTTATAGACTATACAAATATAGCGAAATATTCCAAGCCTTTGGTAGTGATACTGCTTGCGATGTTTATGTTAGTAATAAATGATACATTGTTTGTATTCAGATACGAGGCAATTAGAGCTTCATCACTTGTTTTGCTGATGGTCCCAGCATATGCAGGAATTGTTTATAAATATAAAGGTGGAGGTTTTGGTGCATTTATAAAATCTCTTTTGTGGATAATGATTCCATGTGGAATTGTATTTATTAAGTTCCAGAAGATGCCTGCTATAGTAATGATGATTAGTATGCTTGCGCAGCTTACGATAGCTGTTTTTAAAGGATGGATTAAAGTGCCAAAGATTCCTGTTGTAGTGGCTATGTGGTCTTTTATTACAGCTATTCCTGTGGTCTTGGTTGTAATAATGGTCAAGTTTGGACTAATGGCAGATTATCAGATGGCTAGAATCAGGGCCATGATGAATACCGACTCGGAGGCAAACTACACGATAAGAATGGTCAGAGAAATTACAAAATCTGTTAGCGAGTCCGGAAAAAATTCTTCGGAAATAATAGGCGTGTTGCCTAATCCTGATGCGGATTATATTTTGACTTATATATTAGCAACATGGGGAGATGTCATGGTATTAGCAGTAATCACGGTAGTAGCTTTGGTTATAGTATCAGGATATGTCATCTCATCGAAAGCAAAGAACCAGTTGGGTGTTGTTATGGGAAGCGGTTGCATGATGGCACTGACAGTAAATGCTATTGCTAATATGTGTGCTGGATTTGGCATGACTCCGTATTTTTCATCATTCTTCCCGTTCATTTCAGCCGGTGGAAGTAATCTCATAATTTCATATGCTTTTCTTGGAATAATAATGAGCATATATAAGTACAAAGAAGCTTATTCGCAGCATGTAGATATAGGTATACGCAGGTATACGCGGGAGATTTAAGCTTGGTAATATTGACAATATCATGGAGATGAGTTGGCTCAGCCAATAGAGAACTTTAAAACCATTTATAGACGCGCAAAAGCGGAAGGGCTTAAATTAAAAGCCCATGTTGGCGAGTGGGGAACAGCTGAGGATGTAAGACGTTAGGAAGAATAAGATTTAGGGGACGAAAGTACGAGGTGTATATGCCACTATTTGATTTAGAACGGTCTACTGTAAGAACAGATTATGCTGATATGTATCAGGATATTGATAATATCAAAAAAGTAATTGATGGATATCCATTGACATATGAGTCAATAGTTGTGGGTTCAAACTATGCAAGGAACACAGTTAAAACTATATACAAAAATGTGTTTTTATGCAGCCAAGAGGTTGAGTCTATACTGAACAGGACTCATCCATCCTAGTTTCTCTTTAATTCTTTGCTCGTTGTAATACTTTATATATCGTTCTATGTATCGTATGATATTAATCTTGCTAAAGATTATGCCGGATATATAGCTGGAGAGATTGTAAGTATAAAAGATAAGTAAATATCAACTTGAATAATGCTATGGTTGACGTATATTGTATGCCAAAGGAAAGAGACAGTGTATGGGGCTAAAATTTATTTGCAGGAATCTACATAAACTTGTTTGTACAACTTGAACATATATGTTTGATGAACTATAATGGTATTAATCATTAGGCAAGGAGTACAAGTGTGATTAATATAAATTGCGAATATAAAATCAAAGAAGACATTGATTTTATTATTGAGACAGAAAAAATAAATAAAATAGAGTTATCAAAAAAAACCGGTATTTCAAGAGTGACACTTGACGGCATTTCTAAAAATAAAAAAACAACGGATAGTGTTTGCGAAAAGTTTTACTCATATGTATATGAGAGCAATTACAGGATAAATACTGTAAAAGAGGAATTGATAAAAGAAAAGTATGGAGAAGTTCTTTTTCATGGATCAAAGAATGGTTTATCACAGGTTTCTATAAATGGATCTAGAGATAATTGTGATTTTGGCAATGGCTTTTATTTGGGTGAGAACTATAACCAGGCACTTTCTTTTGTATGTGAAAATGAAAAATCTTCAGTCTATTCTTTCAGATATTCTCTTAAGGACCTCAATATTTGTAGGTTTGATTGCTCTATGGAATGGATGCTTGCAATTTGCTATCATCGTGGAACCCTAGGTGCTTATTCGGATAATGAAAAAGTAAGAAAAATCGTAGAAAAAATAAATAAAGCCGACGTGATCATCGCTCCGATTGCTGATAATAAGATGTTTTACGTTATGGCACAGTTTACTGATGGTGAGATAAATGCTGATGTTGCACTTCACTCATTATCGGCATCGAGACTTGGATTTCAATATATTTTCAAGACTGAAATGGCACTAGAAAAGTTGATTCCGATTGAAAAGTATTATCTATGTAGGCCTGAACGTGTAGAATGCAAGAAACTACTCATTGAGCGAGGTTTCGAAATAGATACAAAGTTAAGGCTGGCGAAAAGGGAGTTTAAGACGGGGTTGTATATTGAGGAGATATTCGATGAGAGAATTTGATCATAATGGACTTCTGCTTGCTGAATATCAAGGAAAGTTATTTGAAAAATCTTGCGACTTAAATTGTTCTACAGCAATTTTTTTAAGGAGATTCTTGCATTCTGAATTGTTGAATTCATTAGATACTAATAATCCGTCATTGCTATCGTTGGATGTGAATGAAGGTATTGCAGCCATTACTGAGCAATTTGGTGATACGGATTATGGAAAGATAAAGTACTCTAAAAGTTCATTATTTTGGATTGGATATTTGTATAGATATATTTCATATACAAGAGAAGTATCAACTAGATTTGTTATGGAGTTGTTTGCATATAATCAGCTGAATGATGTATATTACTCCTTTCATACCCAGGATCCGGAATGGTGTATCAGAAGCTTGCTGGATATCAATCAATTGGATGATGACATTTTTGATAACAATCTTCGCCTAAAAAAAATTATGAAAGAAAAAGGAGAGTATTAAACTTCTTTGTTCAATATGTACAAATAAGTTTTGGAATTCGTAATTGTAAAATAAGTAAATGTACCTTATAGTTAATGAAAGATTACAGGCGTTGTTCGATTGTTGTCATTCTGTTGTCAGAAGTAGCGGAAGGATAAAAATTTATGAATGAAGAGCAGTACTTATTGAGAATAAGTCAATTGGAAAAAGAAATTGAATATTTGCATGGACTTCTTGATGAGGCTGGCATTTCTTATAAAAGGGAAGCAAAAGATAATTGTGGAGAATGTAAAAATCAAAAATACAAAGAATTGAAAGGAAAAGTGCTATATGAGCATTTGATGGGGAAGAAAGAGGATGTTTCGGATGTTATAGGATTATATCCGATGTTTCCAGATGAAACCATCAATTTTTTAGTTTTCGATTTTGACTGTCACGACGATAATCTCGAAGGAGATGATGGTGCAAATCCTTATACGGAATGGATGACGGAGGTAAATACTTTCAGAAGGATTTGTGAAATTAATGAAGTTCCAATTTGGGTTGAGCGTTCTAGTACAGGTTAGGGAACTTGAGTGGAAAAACTGTAAATTTTAAATATTGTATTGACAAAGAGCTTCAAATGGCATAACGTAATATTTGATTGTTACAATGTGAACTTTTTCAGAAAGGAGGTAAACGCAATGATTAAGACTAGATATATTGATGGACTGAATATGGTAATTGTGGTTACCTCGCAGAAGTTTGCCAAGTAATTATATTAGGCATATTTTGGCGTGGTATCCGCTCAGGAGACCACGCCTTTTATATTTTTGGGTACATGCGCGCGATGTGCTACAGACGATAACTAGGCGATAGGGTCTCCGATCCTGTCGCTTTTTTATGTAATGGGATATTGAAGGCAACAGGCTAACTGATAATGTGTACAACCCGTGGGGTTGTAGATAGAGGGGTTAAACAATGAAAAAGTATTTGATAAGAAACTGGTGGCGATACCTGATTGGAGGAATCGCTCTAATCTGTAGCACCGCAATTGATGTAATGCTGCCTTTCGTTACCCTGTCCATGGTTGACGATGTCATCGTGGGCGGAAATATGGATATTTTCAGGAGAGATATCATTCTCTTCGTTGCAGCAGGCCTTGGAAGAGCCTTCTTCCAGTTTGTTAAGGAATTTTTGTGTGACATGTCAGGATGCCGTGTGGCGTCCGGTCTTAGAAAAGAAATGATGAAGCACATATTCTCCCTAAACAAGGGTTATTTTGACAAGACCAACACCGGCGAGCTCATGGCAAGAGTCAAGGACGATGCCGGATCAGTATGGGATCTTACGGGCTTTGTAGGTATGCTCCTTACGGAAGCTACTGTTTACTTCATCGGAGTTGTCTTTTGTATGATTGCTCTGAATTGGAAACTCAGCATAGTGCCGCTGGCATTCATGCCGCCTCTTGCATACGTGGCTCTTCATCTTGAGAAAAAGCTTAGCAAGGACTACGACGAAATCAGCGAAAGAAATGCTGCTCTCACCAAGGTTGTTGAAGAGAATATCTCAGGCGTCAGGACTGTAAAGGCATTCTCTGCTGAGGGTCTTGAGATGAAGAAGTTTGATGAGAAGAACGAAGCCTATGGCGATGCCAACAAGCAGTTTGCTTCCGATCTTGCGGACAGCGATCCTCTTATAGGTCTAATCCCCAAGATTATGCAGGTTCTGGTGGTGACCATCGGTGGTTACGCTGCCATTAAGGGCAGCATCACCTACGGTACTCTGGTGGCATTTGTGGCCTACTCTATTCAGATAGTATGGCCAATTGAAAATCTTGGATGGATGCTTTCTCAGGTTTCCCAAGGCTTTGCAGGATACAAGAAGATTAACAAGGTTATGAAGACCGAGCCGGAGATTACAGATACCTGGGCAAAAGAGCTACTTAAGGAAGGTAACAAGCCTGGTGAGATTAGATTTGACCATGTGAGCTTTAAAATAGATGGCAAAACAATCTTAGAAGACGTCAGCTTTAACTTGGAGAAAGGCAAGACGCTTGGAATAATGGGGGCCACCGGTGCAGGAAAGAGCACCATCGTAAACCTCATTGAAAGGTTTTACGACGTCACAAGTGGCAGCATCAAGATTGAGGGAAAAGAAATCAAGAAGATGCCTCTTAGCGATGTAAGGGCCTTCTCTTCAGTTGTAATGCAGGATGTATTTCTTTTCTCAGATACAATCACTGAGAACGTCAGACTGGGATTCAAGGACACTATGGATGTAAGAACCGTTAAGTCTGCCATCAAGAGTGCTCACGCTAAGGAGTTCGTTGAGAAGATTACCGACAGTTATGATGCTGTTATCGGAGAAAGAGGTATCGGCCTTTCCGGAGGACAGAAACAGAGGCTTTCTATCGCAAGAGCTCTTGCCAAGAAGGCAGATCTTCTGGTACTGGATGATTCAACATCCGCACTGGATATGGAAACTGAAGCTGCAATTCAGCAGGAACTTCAGGAAAAGAATGATATGAGCAAGATCATCATAGGACACCGGATTTCATCAGTGAAGGATGCTGATGAGATCCTTGTACTTGAAAATGGAAAGGTGGCCGAAAGAGGAACCCACGCTGAGCTCATCAGAAAAGGAGGTCTGTATTACAGCACCTATGAGGCTCAGTATGGCGACTATCACAAAGCTATGGCTGCCTGTGAATAATAAGAAGGGGGATATTATATGGCAATAAACAGCACCAGAGAGGATGAGGACTTAAAGCAGACCCTAAAGATTGATGTACTAAGGCGCCTTCTTAAAAATCTTTTGGAATACAAGGGAAAGATTGTACTGGTAACAATGCTTATACTGATTACTGTAGCAATCTCAACCACTTATCCTCTGCTGATTGAAAAAGTAATAAACGACGAGATTATAGACAAAAATGTAAAAGGACTGTTCATTATGGCTTGCATTATGGTAGCCATGGCTCTTATACACTACGTAGCCAACAGAATATGGAGGCGCATAATGGCCACCATCTCCAATGATATGGTTAAAAACATCAGAAGAAAGCTCTACGTTCACATTCAGGAACTTGGAGTGGATTTCTTTGATCAGAGACCTTCGGGCAAAATCCTAGCCAGGGTAACCGGTGACGTAAATGCCCTAAAGGAAGTTCTCTCCAGTACAATTACAACCTTATTTCCTGAGGCTATAAGTCTTGTGGCGATTCTTACAATAATGATTGTTAAGAGCCCAGTCCTTTCTCTTTCTGCGGCAGTAGCGGTTCCCATCATCATGCTGGGACTGTTCTTATGCGAGATCCTTGCCCACAAGAGATGGCAAAAATGGAAGAAGAAGGACTCCAATATGACAGCATTTATCCACGAGGGCATTGAGGGAGTATCGGTAATACAGAGTTTCAACGCTCAGGAGGAATCCTCGAGAGAGTTCAATGGAATAGTAGACGAAGTTATCCATGCATTTAGATCCGCGGTGCTCATAGCTGACCTGTACAGTCCTACTATTGAGATTGCAGGTGGTCTCGGAACAGCAACACTGTATTACCTTGCTATCACCAGGCTTGGCGTGACTCAGGAATCACTAGGAACGCTATCAGCCTTTGTATTGTACCTTGGAATGTTCTTTAGTCCCATAAGGAACCTTGCAAGTTACTACAACAAGCTTATAACCAACCTCTCATCTGCAGAAAGGGTTTATGAAATCATGGACATGGAGCCTTTGGTAAAGGATGGCGAAAAGGCCATCGATCTTCCTGAAATCAATGGCGATGTGGAATTTGATCATGTTACATTTGCTTATCCGGACGAGCCTGATGTGGACATTCTACACGACGTGAGTTTTACAGCTAGGCAGGGCGAGACTATCGCGCTTGTCGGCCCCACCGGTGCAGGAAAGACCACCATCGTAAGCCTTCTTAGCCGATTCTATAACACCAAGGCGGGAAGAGTTTTGGTGGATGGATATGATATCAGCAAGGTTACCGTCCAGTCTCTTAGAAATCAGTTTGGAATCATGACACAGGACAACTACCTGTTCTCCGGAACCATAAGGGACAACATTAAGTACGGAAGACCGAATGCCACTGATGAAGAAATGATAGAAGTTTCCAAGGCGGTGCACGCTCACGACTTCATCATCAAGCTAGAGAAGGGCTATGACACAGTCATAACCGAAAGGGGCGGAGGACTTTCCAACGGCCAGAGACAGCTAGTAGCTTTTGCTAGAACTCTTTTGACTGATCCCAAGATACTGATTCTGGACGAGGCCACAGCCAGCATTGACACCAGAACCGAGATTCTGGTTCAGCAGGGAATCGAAGAGCTTCTTAAAAAAAGGACTTCCTTTGTGGTGGCTCACAGACTTTCAACCATCAAGAAAGCAGACAAGATTTTTGTCATTGACGATGGTGGAATTCTGGAGTGGGGCAATCACGAGAGCCTCATGGCTAAGAAGGGCGCTTACTACGAGCTGTACTCCGCTCAGTTTGTGAGAGCCTCATAAGTACCGATTCTTCAAATATGAAGTATTAAGTCGGGGGATTTGCTAATGGATTGAGATATCCACTTTATAATTTGCTAAAACTACAGAAATGGGGAAAGGGTCGGATTTTACTCCGACCCTTTATTTTAATATAAGCCTATTTTAATTTAATAGACGTTAGATATCTTTTGAATACAGAAGATCATTATCGCCACTATAATTAGTAATCTCCTTTTCAAACGAATATCCGTAGTGTTCATACAATCCTACATTTTCTACAGGTGTAGGAATATAGCTTTTTTTTAAGCCATGCGCTTTCAGATATGCATTTGCATGATTAATCAGCTTTCCGCTGATTCTTTGTCCGCGGTATTCTTCAGATACAAATACACAGGATATCCAAGGATAAATATCAGGTAGAGGATAATAATCCTCTTTCATGGCAGATACCATTCCTATTATTTTGTCCTTGCTCTTTGCAACAAACATCGTTTCCCAGTCGGTGAATTACCATTTTCTTACAAGATCTGCAATGTGATCTTTTGCTTCATTCCATGAACAGTTCTCTATAAAAGATAGGAGCTGATTTGCAAGATCAGTTCCTTTATCAACCTTTTCTATAGACAGATCATTAGGAAGATGCCATCCGAAATGATTTGCAACTAAAGCAGCGGTATCTTCAACACTTCTGTTGTTATCACGTTCAACCCAGAAGTAATTACTTTGTTTGATATAGTTATATGCTTCAATGTTTAGTTCAGTCAGAGTCTGCTCGCATGTTGCCTTGGCTTTTTCGTAATCAGTTGCGCTGTGGATAAAATCGCTGAACGGTTTGTGATCTGGACGATTACAATATGTATCCACAATGTTTTCAGGCTTGGAGATCATGAAAGCAATTTTGGAAGGATCTGTAATTAGGTCAGCTTCCTCTAAAACTATGTGAAGATCGCACAAGATAATCTGATCTCTTGAAAGCTTGATCAAATCAAATAGTACATAGTCGAGCTGCTCCCTCTTATTTCCTAAAAGCCACTTCTTGTACTCCTCTACGCTTCTTCCAAAGAACTCATCTGCGTCTCTGAATCTGGTATTCATGGTAGGCTGATGCTCTTTGTCTGACATGAGCTGATGAACTGTAAACTGATCATCAATAACATATACGGGTATACCGTATTTTTCACCGAGTGCTTTAGTGACTGTTGTTTTGCCACCGCAAGCAGTGCCTGAAATAAAATAAACGTTGCGTAAATACTCTTTGATTATATTGTCTTGAAATATCATTTCGATTCTCCTTATATAAATAGTTTTCGTTTCGAGTTAATCGAAGCATGAAACTATTCTATAAGTTTCATGCTTTTAGATATTTCTTAACTTTAAAAACATAACCATATGTTTCATCTCCTTTTCTAATTTTCTAAAATATATATTAAATTATATTATTAAGCATTTTAAGACAGAAAATTTATTATTTTTCATTTGGAATATATGATTAAATGTTTAATTTATTTAGAAACAAAAAGGTACTAGATAGTGACAATACTGAATAAAGGTATATTGCAGGTAAGGTTTGCACGATTATAAGAGAGTTTTATGGAGTCACATTGGTGGCTCCATTTTTTATGGGCGTAATCTAGTTTAGTTTGCGTAGTGTGTGAAATATAGAATGTCACTACGTGGGGATTGATTGGTATTTTAGTCATATTATCGATGCTTAGGATGTATTTTTTGATTTTATAAAAAAAATTACAAAAAACAGAAAAAATATAATAAAGAAAAAAGCAAAATTGTGTGAAAAAACGATTGACTTTAGCACGGTAATAATATAAAATGTAAAACTGTAACGCGTTAAAATGATTTTGAAGGAGGAAAAAACTATGAAACCTATGTTTAAGGTTATTAAGGTTGCTGGATGCATGAATTCATGGGGAAGAACAACTTTAGTATAATTTATAGTGAAAGACAAAAATAAGCGGTCTTTCACTATAAATCACTAGCGGATGCATACTTTTGCTGTTCGCAACAAAAATAATTGAGGGACTATGAAAAAGATTCACAGTCCCTTTAAGAAGAACAATGGAGAAGTAAACATGAAATTTCCTCTAATAGTCAAATGGGCGATAACAGATAAATGTAATTTTTCATGTAAGCATTGTTATAGAAGTCAGCGAAAAAAAGAAATATCGCGAGAAAATGCGAATATGATTATTGAAGAACTCCATAAAGAAAGAGTTGGTTGTGTTGCGATAACGGGTGGTGAACCATTGATGGCAAAGGAGTTCATTTATATTATTAATAGTCTTCATGAAAAAGGTATTGAAACTGAGATTGCAACTAATGGTTATTTTATTACAAAAGATATTATTTCGTTATTTAAAAAGAATGGAATATCAACTATACAAATTAGTTTAGAAGGTTATAACTCGGAACAAAATGATTATATAAGAGGTTGTGGGACATTTGAACATATTGTTAGAAATATAAGATTTTTAGTGTCCTCAGGCATAAACGTTGTGCTGGCTAATACGTTAAATCATGCCAATTGTAAAGATATTGATAATATGGTGAAATTTGCTAATGATTTACGAGTTGCAGCTTTGAGATTTGAAATATATATACCGATACGAGATGATATAAACGGATTGAGATTAGATGAAAAGGATATGCAGTTTTTAAAAAATAAATTTTCTGAATACAGCGGATATAAAAATATCATACTACCGGTATTTCATAGTGCAATTAATTGTGGCGCTGGTGAATATATGACAATGATTAATAGTGACATGACAGTATCACCATGTGACCTGTTATGTGATCATGTAAAAAGTGAATTACATATAGATAATGAACATAGTATCAAATATATATGGCAGAATGATCTTGAACTTAAAAAATGGAGACAACGACCATTTGATGGTTGTATGTTAACTAGTAAAAATCACTTTACTGATTATAGGAGAATGGCTTAAATGAATGCAATAAAAAAAGCAAATCTATTTTTGATACTGAAGGCTTTACTTCAATTCCAAGGTTTTATAGGACCAGTTATTTTTGTTTTTTATACTCAATATATGGGACTGACAACCTCTGAATATCTTATTTGCGATTCGATTTTATTTATCATAATGGCTATTTGTGAAATGCCAAGCGGTATTGTGGCTGATTATATTGGTAGAAAAAAAGCATTAGTGATATCACAAACAGCTATTATCGTTGGAATGATTGTTTTGATTATTAGTGCAAGTTTTTGGGGGGCAGTTATTGTTGCATGTATATATGGCATATTTGGTGCGTTAGAATCTGGTGTAGCAGAATCAGTATTATATGAAACATATGAGTTGAATAAATGCAAAGATGAATATGAATATTTACAGGCAAAAACAGGTGGCATAGGGTTTGTAATTTCTATATTATATGCTGTTGCATCGGGTTATTTGGTAGAATATAAGGTAACATTGCCTGTTATCCTTGATTTAGCGGTATGTGTTATAACTTTGATAGCTTCTGTAATTCTTCTTGAAGATTATAAAAAATATGATAATAAAACAATTGATTTACCTAATAAATCTGAGGTGAAAAATGTAATATTTATTATATTTATTGTGACTATATTATCATCATGTTCAAGAGTAATGTTTTCGTTTTACCAACCTATTTTATTAGAGGCAAATATTCCAGTATTCTTTTTAGGATATGCAAGTGCAATATATAGTCTTGTATCAGCGGGGGCGGCTTTTTTATATAAAAAAATACGGAAAAGTTTATCGATTTCTATGATGTACACTGTGATTATTGGATTACAATTCATTTCTACTTTAGGAATTGGAATAATGCGAAATTATACTGTTGTTGTATTTATTTTAATACAACAAGTGCAGAGGGGATTGATGGGAACTTTTTTGTATATGCAGGTAAACAGATATATTGATACTAATAGCGGAAACAGAGTTTCACTTATGTCTGTTATGTACTGTGGAATAAGTATATTGACAGGAATATCATTATATATATCGTCTGCTCTGACAAATATAGGAAGTATGCGTTTTGCATTATCTATCTATATAGTATTGATAAATGCAGCTTTGATATTGTCTATATTAGTATTTAAGAAAAATGAGAAAAAAATAATAAGATATGATGAGGTGTGAGTATGTTTCCCAGGGGAGCTTTAGTATATTTAACAAATGCATGTACAATGAATTGTAAGCATTGTGGGATTGTTAACAATTATACTCCATCTTTTTTGGATGATGAAAGTTTTGAAGCTGCGATGGATTTATTAACTGATATGAAGTGTTATATAGTTGCAATTTCAGGTGGAGATCCTATTTTACACCCTCACTGTTTTGATTATATTCGTGAAATACGTAGCCGAGGAATGCTTCCAGTATTAGGAATATCTGGAATTGAACTTAATGATAAAATTATCGGTCAGATAAAAAAAGCAGAAGTGGGATGTGTTCAGGTAAGTCTTGATGGGACTAATGAGTCAGAAAATGCTATTTTTAGAAAAAAAGGAAGCTTTGCGGAGATTATAAAAAACATAAAACTAATGCAAAAAGTTGGTATCAGGGTTAATATTGCTACATGTTTAGCAAAAGAGAATGTGTCGAGATTAAACGAAATGTTGATACTGTTCAAAGAGTTAAATGCATATCAGATAAAGTTGCAATTTTGGCAAAATATAGATGGAAACACTGAATTTCATGAATTGAGTGTTTCTGATAAAAAAGATGTTTATAGGAAAGTGAAAGAATTTGTTGATGTAAATAATGTTCATGGATGGGCAAATATTGACATTGCGTATAAGAGAAAACGTGCAGAAGATAAATTTATTTTATATCCGGATGGCAATGTTTATAACATGGAAAAGGGATTATGTATCGGTAATATATTAAAAGATTTTGAAAGGATTAAGACGTATTATGAAAAATGATTATTTGTATGATAACTATAGATTGGTAGAATTCTATGATGATATGTATAACTATGATGATGATTTTGAACTGTGGAAAGAGTATATCAAATCTGGTATGCAAGTGTTAGAGATGGCATGTGGCTCAGGAAGATTAACGAGAATAATCGTAGAAAACATTGCAGGTGTTACTGTAGATGCACTGGATTATTCTAAAGAAATGCTGGAATTGTTAGATAGGAAAAAAAGCTTTTTTGCTATGAAGCAAGAATCAAAGATTAATCTTATAGAAGCGGATATGAGAGAATACAAAACTGAAAAAAGATATGATGTAATTATTATTCCATCTAATTCGTTGAACCATATAGAAGAAAATGAAGATATGGAGAATCTGTTGAATAATTTATATTCTATGCTAAAACCCAACGGATATTTGTTATTTGATATTCTAAACCCTATTTTTTCATTTCTAGTACATGATGAAAATGAATGGCATGACGGCAATGTGTATTACAAAGAAAGTTGTAAAAAATATTTTTATTCTGATGAAAAATCTAAGTATGATTATTCAACTCAGATAAATAGTGTTAAATATAGATATTTTTATTGCAATAAACAAGGTGATAAGGATGCTGAGAGTCCTGAGTATAATATGGATATAAAAGTTAGGTTATATTTCCCAAAAGAAATGGACTATTATGTTACTAAATCAGACTTTACAAGTGTAAAGAAATATGATTGGTATGATAGGCGCCCATATATAGGAAAAACTTCGGAGCAGATTTATGTATTGCAAAAATGAAAAGATACGCAAATATCTTGAGGATAAATGCAAAAAGTATAATGTAAAAATTGATATTAGTCATGAGTTAACAAAGTGTGGAGCGGTGAACTACTATTACAAAGGAAACTATTATATTCTAGTTAATTCTAAGATATCAGATGATGACAAAATTTTTGCGATATTACATGAATTGAGTCACATAGAATTGAAACTTATTGGTGAAAAGTTTGAAAAAAAGTCATCAAAGTCAATTACTGAAAAGATTGTCAATTTGAATGTGATATTCAAAAATAAAGAGATTATCATGAATGGGAATCTTTTTATGCTTATGTTATTTGCAGTTGTTTCAGAGACTTTATTGGTAAAAAAAATTGTATTTGGAGAAAGAAAATGTACAGATTAAATAATCAATTAATAGTAAGAGAAGATGACAAATCTTTGTTTTCATTAGATAAAATGGAGGTATATGAGTTTAATGAAGTGGGTTTCGAAGCAATTAATCTTATTCATAATGGCAACATAGAGTCATATAGTCAGTGGGAGCAGGAAGTGAAAAATATAAAAGGGGCAGATGTGAGCGAAATGAAAGATTTTTTTCAAGGACTAATAGATTGCAATATAATTGAGGAAGCATTATAGAGTATACGATTTCTACAGGATTATATCACTGATTATTTCTATAAGTGCGATAACAAGATACTTTCTGGATTAGGACAAGCTTATGCCTGCGGCGGAGAGAATTTACAGAGAATATAGATAAGGTCGGAGGAGATGGCACGGGAGCGTTTACTTATGAGGCTATAAAGGTATATTGCAGGTAAGGTTTGCACGATTATAAGAGAGGTTTATGGAGTCACATTGGTGGCTCCATTTTTTTATCTAAAAATATTTAAAAAAGGCTGTTTTTTAGCGCATTACGTACCACTACGTTTATAATCAAGCGAAAGCGTGTCTGCGACGAAATATACAAACAGTAAAACGGACTATATAGAAACAATAAAGTATGACTTCTTGCTGAGATTTAGGATAATCATCAGCAAGAATCCTGCTTCGCAGGACAAAATTTGTCTTGACGCCAAATTTTGGTCTGGTACGGTTATTGATTTTCCTGATGAAAACAATAACCTATAGAATACTAAACCATTGAAAGAAACTTTTCATGAATTCTCATATCATTTGTTAATTCAGGATGAAAAGAAAGTCCAATTTGATTTTGGTATTTTACACCTACAATATGGTCGTTTATAGATGAAAGGATTTCCACACCTTCGTTTAACTTTGTAATATATGGAGCGCGGATAAATACCATTGGAAAATCCTTTATTTCATCAACATCTCCATTTGCTTCAAAACTGCCTAGTTGTCTTCCGTAAGCGTTTCTTCTTACAGTAACTGGAAGAGTTTTGAGGTAAGTGGCATTATCATTTTCTATTTTTTCTGCCAGAAGAATTAGTCCTGCACAGGTTGCTAGAGTAGGTAATCCGTGACATATTTCTGTTTTAATGTTATTGAATAAGTTAAGCTCGCACAAAAGTTTTCCCTGAACAGTACTTTCGCCGCCAGGCAGAATGATTCCATCGACATTTTTGAAATCCTTTTCCTGCCTGATTTCTTCGCATTCTACTCCAAGTTTATGCAATGCTTTTTCGTGTTCTAAGAAAGCGCCTTGGACACAGAGTACTCCTATTTTCATCTGAATTTATATGCCCCTTTCTTCCATGATTATCTTTATTTCGCTTGGATTAATTCCCACCATCGCTTCGCCTAAGTCTTCTGAAAGCTTTGCTATGAGTTTTGCATCATTATAATTTGTAACAGCCTGAACTATTGAAGCAGCTCTTTTTTGAGGATTTCCAGACTTGAAAATGCCGGAACCTACAAAAACACCTTCTGCACCAAGCTGCATCATCAAAGCAGCATCTGCAGGAGTGGCTATGCCGCCTGCAGCAAAGTTTACAACAGGAAGTTTGCCGTTTTCGTGAACATATGCAATCAGATTGTATGGAACACTTAGTTTTTTGGCTTCTTCATATAGTTCATCTTTGGATAAAGAAACGACTTTCCTTATCTCAGAATTCATTTTTCGCATGTGGCGAACAGCTTGCACTACGTCCCCTGTGCCGGGTTCTCCTTTTGTTCTAATCATAGAAGCTCCTTCATTTATTCTTCGCAGTGCCTCACCCAAATCTCTTGCACCGCAAACAAAAGGAACTTTAAATGTCGTTTTATCAATATGGTAAACATCATCTGCAGGTGATAAAACTTCTGATTCATCAATATAATCTATTTCAATCGCCTCTAAAATCCTTGCTTCAACAAAATGACCTATACGGCATTTGGCCATAACAGGAATACTCACAGCTTCTTGAATTCCTTTAATCATTTTGGGGTCACTCATTCTTGATACTCCTCCGGCTGCTCGAATATCGGCCGGTATGCGTTCGAGTGCCATTACAGCGCAAGCACCTGCTTCTTCGGCTATTTTTGCTTGTGTGGGTGTAGTGACATCCATGATTACTCCGCCTTTTAACATCTGTGCCAGTCCCTTGTTAAGTTCGTATTGAGTATATTCAGTATTCATTATATGCCTCCTTCGATTAAGTTAGAATGAGTATATAGTCAAACTGATGATAACAAAATTGCCAAAATACATCTTTTTTACATTCCAGATTAATACCAGTAGTTGAAGAAAAAAGTCACGTAGTTTAATATTAAAAGGGCAAATATTCAATTTTTTTTCATGAAAAAGGAGAGCTATATGACTATAAACGAAAGAGCTGAAAAAGCAGTTTGGTTAAAAACGCAAGGTGGGTATAACTGTTCACAGGCAGTTACTGCAGCTCTTGCTGATGAAACAAGCCTTTCCGAAGAAGAACTTAAACAGCTTTCTGCTGGATTTTGCGCAGGAATGGGCAATCTTCAGGCAACTTGCGGTGCTTTAATCGGAGCTGGCATGATAGCTGGACTTAAAACAAAAGGAAAAGGAACTCTTGCGGTTACCAGGAGTATTCAAGAGGAATTTGGCAGACGATGCAAGGCTATTAAATGTGGTGATTTAAAGGCAATGACAGATGGAAAACCTTTATGCCCATGCGAAGAATGCGTAAGGAATGCAGTACTTATTTACGGTGAAAAACTAATGAATGAGAACTAGAAAATGTCTGAAAGGAAATTATAATGAGGGCTGTAGTAACCAGAGTAATATCAGCATCAGTAGAAATAGATGGCAAAGAAGTTTCTGCAATTGAAAAAGGCTTCCTTGTTCTTCTAGGTGTACATAAAGATGATACAGAAGAAGATGCAAAGAAAACAGCAGATAAAATTTGCGGATTACGAGTATTCGAAGATGAAAATGGCAAAATGAATATAAATCCAAAGGATGCAGGAGCAAAACTTTTGATAGTAAGTCAGTTTACGCTTTTTGCTGACTGCAAATCAAGAAGACCAGGATTTACAGAAGCTGCCAGACCAGAAATTTCTAATCCGCTGTATGAACTGGTAGTAGCAGAATGTAAGGCTAGAGGTTTTGAAGTTGGAACCGGAGTATTCGGAGCAGATATGAAAGTTAAATCCGTAAATGACGGACCGGTTACTATTATTTTAGATACGAGGTGTGGACTATGAATGAAAATATATTTAAGAGAAACGAACTTCTTGCAAAAAAAGTAATTTCTGGACTTGAATCACGCAACATGAAAGGTTACTATGCTCAATCAAAGGAAGAAGCGCTTAAAATAGCTCTTTCTCTGATCCCTAAAAAGAGCAAAATCGCAATGGGCGGCGCACTCAGCGCACATGAAATAGGTCTTGTAGATGAATTAAAAAATGGAGATTATAACTTTATAGATAGAGATAAGGCAGCAGATAAAAGAGCTGCAATGCTTGAAGGATATGATGCAGATTTTTTCCTTTCAAGTGCAAATGCAATTACTGAGGACGGGGTGCTTGTAAATATTGATGGAAATGCAAACAGAGTATCAGCTATAGCCCAGGGACCCAAAAAAGTACTCTTTATCATAGGGATGAACAAAGTCTGTGATGATGTCGATGGAGCTATGAAAAGAGCTAGAAATGTAGCAGCGCCAATCAATGCTCAGAGGTTTGGACTTTCAACACCATGTGCAAAAACGGGATCTTGCATGAACTGCAAATCTCCTGATACAATTTGCTGCCAGTTTCTTATTACGCGTTTTTCCAGACATGCAGATAGAATAAGCGTAATTATGGTTAATGACGAGCTTGGATTCTGATAAAAAGAAAAGAGGATATATGGGGAATAGTAAAGAATTTCAAAGCTTTTTAACAGCGTTTGATATTCCGGATTATAAGAAAATACGAGTGATAGTAGATACTGATGCAGCTTGCGAGGCAGACGATCCATTTGCAATTGTTCATGCGCTTCTAAGTCCAAAGCTCATAGTAAAAGGAATTGTTGCAGAACACTTCAATGAAAAAGGCTCTATGGAAAAAAGCTATAAAGAAATCCAGACTATACTTGATGCAATGGAAATAAAAGTACCTTTTTTTCAAGGTCAAAGAGGAGCATTAAAAGATGATGATGTTACATCTGAAGGGGTGGATTTTATCATACAAGAAGCGCTAAAAGATGACGAGAGACCGTTGTATGTTTTGTGCCAGGGAGCGATTACCAACGTTTCTTTTGCTCTTAAAAAGTGTCCGGAAATAAAGGAAAAACTAACAGTAATATGGATAGGAACACATGGACAGGCACCGTGCAAGGCACCTTTTAGAGAGTTTAATGCAGGAAATGATATAGAGGCGGCAAACTATATACTGGAAAGTGGGACGAATCTATGGCTGGTTCCTTCAAATGTATATATTACAATCAATATCGGGATAGCAGAAATAGTAAAAAGAGTGCGTCCGTGCGGCCAAATTGGAAAGCATCTTTGCGATAATCTTATAGCATATAATAGCTCTGAATTTGCAGGTTGGACACAGGGAGAAAGCTGGTCTCTAGGAGATTCACCGGCTATAGCAATTGCTGTTAATCCAGGCTGTGGACACTATTTAACAGTCAAGGCACCGCACGTTTTGGAAGATACTTCGTCTGAGAAAAAAGATGATAATCCAAATGTAAGAATATATACTGATGTTGATTCAAGATATATTTTGGAAGATTTTATTTCTAAACTTGAATTGTTCACTCAAAACAAATGATTTTAGAAGTGATTTGAAATGAAATAGCAAAAAAGAACAGGTTACCACATAAGGAAACCTGTTCTAAGCGCAGAGCGTGGGATTCGAACCCACGCACCGTAAACGGCCTAAAGCATTTCGAGTGCTCCCTCTTGGACCTCTTGAGTAGCTCTGCATGTAAAAGTGATTGATATATAGCAGTCGCAAAACAAGCTGTTTTAAGCAGTTTGCTCGCGCATTTACCATTATATTACCTAAATAAAGTCTTCGTCAAGATATACCAAAACATGTTATAATAAAAAGTAGTGTTATGGTTGCGTAAATGAGCAATAAGTAGGTGGATAGTAACGTGTTAAGGGTAAAGTTCACAGATAGCAGAAAATACTTTGGCGTTTACTGCAAAGGAGAACTATTCAGCTTTCAAAAGTAGGAGGTTGAGTTAAAATGATGAGAATTGGAATGCTTACAAGTGGTGGAGATTGTCAGGCTTTAAATGCTGCTATGCGCGGAGTTGTAAAATGCCTTGCAAACAGCGGACAGCCAATGGAAATTTATGGCTTTTTGAATGGCTATAAAGGGCTTATAAATAGTAATTTCAGAATGCTTACAGCTGATGATTTTTCTGGAATACTAACACGAGGTGGAACAATTCTTGGTTCTTCCAGAACTCCTTTTAAAACAATTCATGAGCCTGATGAAAATGGAAATGATAAAGTCGAATCCATGAAGCAGACCTATTACAAATTACAGCTTGATTGTCTTGTCGTATTGGGCGGAAACGGGTCACAGAAAACTGCAAATCTGCTTAGAGAAGAGGGACTTAATATTGTATCGCTTCCTAAGACAATTGATAATGACCTATGGGGCACAGATATGACTTTTGGATTTCAGAGTGCCGTAGATGTTGCAACCAACGCTCTTGACTGTATACATACAACAGCTGATTCTCACGGAAGAGTTTTCATTGTTGAAGTAATGGGACATAAAGTTGGATGGCTTACGCTTAATGCAGGTCTTGCAGGAGGCGCTGACGTAATACTTCTTCCAGAGATTCCTTATGACATAGACAGTATTGTCAAAGCTATAGAGAAAAGAGCTGAAAAAGGCTCAAGATTCACAATTCTGGCAGTAGCAGAAGGAGCAATTTCAAAAGAAGATGCAAAGCTTTCCAAGAAAGAATATAAAAAGAAACTCGAAAATTCCAAGTTCCCATCTGTTTCTTTTGAAATTGCAGATCAAATACAGAAAAAGACTGGAAGAGAAGTTAGAGTAACAGTTCCTGGTCATATGCAAAGAGGTGGAGCACCAGATCCATATGATAGAGTTTTTGCCAGTAGACTAGGAGCAGTGGCAGGACAGCTTATTCTAGACAAAGAGTATGGCTACATGGTAGCATACAAGAACCGGGAAATTATTAAAGTTCCGCTTCAGGACATAGCCGGCAAGCTGAAAAAAGTTCCAGCAGATGCCAGCATCATAAAAGAAGCCAAGATGCTAGGAGTATCCTTTGGCGATTAAATAATAAATGATAGGATTTTTTTATGGCATACGTTGCATTATATAGAAAATTTCGTCCACCGACATTCGAAGATGTCAAAGGACAAGACCACATAGTTACAACATTAAAGAATCAGATAATGTCAGATAGAGTTGGACATGCTTACCTGTTCTGCGGAACCCGTGGAACAGGTAAAACTTCGGTTGCCAAAATTTTGTCACGTGCTGTAAACTGTGAGAATCCACATGATGGCAATCCCTGCGGTGAATGTGAGACCTGCAGAGCAATTGCCGAGGGGCGATGTGTGGATGTAGTTGAAATCGATGCTGCATCAAACAATGGTGTCGAGAACATCAGAACGATAATTGATGAAGTGTCATATTCGCCTACAATGGCAAAGAAAAAAGTATATATAATAGACGAGGTGCATATGCTTTCAACAGGCGCGTTTAATGCGCTTTTGAAAACACTTGAAGAGCCTCCGGAATATACTATTTTTATATTAGCGACAACAGAAGTACAAAAAATACCGATTACAATTCTGTCGAGGTGTCAGAGATATGATTTCCACAGAATCACAATAGACACTATAGAAGACAGATTAAAAGAAGTCACTTCTGCAGAGAAGATTGATGCAGAAGAAAAAGCACTTCGATATATAGCAAGAGTTGCAGATGGCTCAATGCGTGATTCACTTAGTCTTTTGGATCAATGCATAGCCTTTAATTTTGGAGAAACACTCACCTATGATAAAGTATTGAATGTACTAGGCGCAGTGGATACATCAGTTTTTAATGATTTGTTTGAGGCAATCTACAACGCAGATGCAGAAAGTTCTCTCAAAGTCTTAGCAGATGTCGTAATAAAAGGGCGAGAACTAACACAATTTGTTAATGACTTTGTCTGGTATCTTAGAAATCTGATGCTCATTCAGACAGCAGATAATGTAGAAGATGTAATAGACATTTCTAGTGATAATCTTGTTGTTTTGAAAGAAGTTGCAAAGAAAGCTCAGATGAATACAATAATGCGTTATATTAGTGTCTTTTCTGAATTGTCTTCAAATTTGCGTTTTGCCACGCAAAAGCGTATTCTGATTGAAATGACTCTGATAAGGCTTTGTAGACCTCAAAGTGACAAAGATTCATCTGAGGCGTTGGAAGATAGAATTAGGCTTCTCGAAGATTATGTCGGACAGACCAAAAGAATAATGAAGCAGCTTCAAAACGGTGAAATAGCAGTATCTTCCTCCAAAGCAGAAGGCGTTGTTAAGGAAGATAAAGGTGAGCCTCTAAAACTTGATAGAGCAGTTCCTGATGACATAAAAAAAGTAGTTGAAAATTTCAGAGCGTTTGCTGATAGAATAAAAGATGCTGCATTAAGATCATATATTCGGGCAGACAGACCAAGGCTTTCCATGAGCAGTGATAATAAACTTCAGCTTGTTTTTTCAAATGAAGTTCGTGGAAATATGGTTCTTAGCCAAAAAGACGTACTTGAAAAAGAACTTGCCGAGTATTTTCAAAAGGAAGTGCCGGTTGAAATTAAATCGCTTGCAAAGGGAGAAAAATTCAACACAAGTTATGTTGATCTTGAGTCGAATCTTTCAGCTATAAATTTTGACATAGTGACAGAGGATGAAGAGATTCCACCAGAAACTATTAAAGAAACAGCAAGGCAGGAAGAAAATGCAGTTTCAGAGACAAATAAAGAGTTGACTATTGATGATACTGTAGAGGAAATTGAAGAGAATAAGACTCTGATAAATGATGATATAGAAGAACCAAATGATGAGTTTGGCTTTGAAGAAAAAGATGATGATAACACTGAAGATGGTGCAAATGAAGATTTTCCACCTGAATCTGAAGGTTATTATGCAGAAGACGAGGACATTCCAAGTCAGGATGCAATAGATCTCTCTATGCAGATGGCTAGAGAAAAAGAATGATTTTTTAGGAGGTTTTTATGAGTAGACGTGGAGGATTTCCTGGAGGAATGCCAGGTAATATGAATAATTTGATGAAACAGGCGCAGCGTATGCAGCGCCAGATGGAAGAGAACCAGAAGGCTCTTGAGACAAAGGAATTTACAGCAAAAGCTGGTGGCGGAGCAGTTGAAGCAACAGTTACAGGCGGAAAAGAAGTAAAATCCATTAAGATTTCCAAAGAGGCAGTTGATCCAGATGATGTTGAAATGCTTCAGGATTTAATTGTTGCTGCTGTAAATGAAGCACTTAAGCAGGCAGAGACAGCAAGTGCAGAGGCAATCAACAAGATGACAGGTGGCCTTGGAGGAGGATTTGGATTCTAATGGATCTATACAGCGGGCATGTAAATAAACTCGTTGATGAACTCTCATCATTACCGGGTATAGGCGGAAAGTCGGCACAAAGGCTGGCTTTCTATATAATCAATATGCCGGTGGATCGAGTACAAAGATTGGCAAATGCGATTACTTCTGCGCGCGAAAATGTTCATTACTGCAAAAAATGTTGTACACTTACAGATGAAGAACTTTGCCCTATTTGTTCAAATGAGCAAAGAGATCATACTACAATAATGGTCGTTGAAAATAGCAGAGACCTGGCAGCATATGAACGAACGGGGAAATATCACGGAGTATATCACGTTCTTCAGGGCGTGATATCACCAATGATGGGAGTTGGACCTTCGGATATCAGATTGAAAGAACTAATACAAAGGCTGCAAACAGAAGATGTCAAAGAAGTGATTCTGGCAACAGGATCAAGCCTTGAAGGCGAAACGACTGCGATGTATGTCAGCAAACTGATAAAGCCAACCGGAATAAAGTGCACCAGAATAGCAAGTGGCGTTCCTGTTGGTGGAGATTTGGAATACATTGACGAAGTTACACTTTTAAGAGCGCTCGAAGGACGTACTGAATTGTAGTTGATAATAAAACTATGTAAGAAGGGAGAAACTATTACAGCAAAACTGTTTTAGTAAAAAGAGGGACATGAGTATTAAACGTGAGTTTATGGGAGAAACAAAAGACGGAGCACCAGTATATCTGTATCATCTGGTAAACAGTAACGACATGGAGGTTACTGTTCTTAACTATGGAGTAAATCTCAGAAGTATTTTTGTAAAAGATCGTGATGGTGCTAGAAGAGATGTTCTTCTTGGATACGAACCTTTTGAAGAGTATTTTGTAAACGATGTATTTCTTGGAGCAAGTGTCGGACCAGTAGCTAATCGTACAGCAAACGCAGAGTATGAAATCGGTGGCAAGAAATGTCATATGAGCGTAAATGAAAACGAGAATAACCTTCATACTGATTTCGACAATGGTTTCCACAAAAGAATCTGGGATGCAGAGGAAAAAGATAACAGCGTATTATTTACTTTGAAATCATCTGATGGAGACCTTGGATTTACAGGAAATCGCACTTTTACAATCGAAGTATCTTTGTCTGAAGAAAACGAAGTAAAACTTCATTATCATGCAGAAAGTGATGAAGATACATATATCAATATGACAAATCACGCATACTTTAACCTTGGAGGACAGGATTCTGGATCAATCCTTGATCATGTAATGCAGCTCAATGCATCAAATTTCACACCAGTACAGGATGGAAAGTCTATTCCTACAGGAGAAATCAGAAGCGTAGCAGGAACACCAATGGATTTTACATCACCAAAAGCTATCGGTAAAGACATCGATGCAGAATATGACCAGCTAAAGTTCACATCGGGCTATGACCATAATTTCATTATTGATGGCGCGGTAAATGCTGATGGAACAGTTAACACCGAGTTGAAGAGCTTTGCTAGTGTAACAAACCCTGCGACAGGAATTACAATGCACTGTTTTACAACACTTCCGGGATTTCAGTTCTATAGTGGAAATTTCTTAAAGAGTAATGTGGGAAAAGACAATGTTAAGTATGTAGCAAGAGATGGTTTCTGTCTTGAAACACAGTACTACCCAAATGCTATCAATACACCAGCATTCCCAAGTCCTGTTTTCGGAAAAGATAAGGTATATGATACAACAACAATTTACCAGTTTAAGTAATTGTTGATATCTAAAAGTAATTATAAGCGGGTAAGTAGCGGCGAATAATAGGCTGCTGTTTACTCGCTTAAAACATACAACATTAACAATTCGTAATAGCTGTAAAAAAGTGATTTAAAAACGATTTGTACCTAAAATAAAAACACAATAGGTTGGTATTTATGGCAGAAGTCAGAAATTTCAGAGATTATAGAAATAACAAAAAAATATCAGAAGAAATTGATGATGATCTAGTAGATGAAATGGCTGATGACAGCTTTTTATATGTAGATGAATCAGACGATGAACCCTCTTATCAAGAGAAAATTCGTAATCATAAGTTATTGGTTTTTTATCGAACGATATTAACAATGATAGTTGCTGCGGCAATAGTGGTCGTAGTGTATATAAATTGGAAAGAAAAAATCTATACAGAGGCAAGAGAATTAAGCAGTATTTCTCTTACAGGAATGGATGGAGTAAGCGTCTATTCTCTTGGAAGTTGCATTCTTAGAGTCAGTAAAGATGGAGCAAACTGCATAGGCGCTGATGGAAGCGCTAAATGGGATCAATCCTTTGAAATGCAGCAGCCTATTGTAAGAATATGTAATGAGACAGTAGCAATTGGAGATAAAAACGGAAATATAATCTATGTTTCTAATCTTGGAGGAAGTAAAGGAAAGATAAATACTAATCTTCCAATAAAGGAATTCTGTGTATCCTCACAGGGCGTTGTTTCGGTTATTCTAAAGGATGGAAATGTTACTCGAATAAACATTTATGATTCAAAAGGAACAGAACTTGCAACAATAAAGGCAACAATGGCCAATAGCGGATATCCGGTTAGTATGTCATTATCTCCTAATGGTCAGCTTTTGGGGATATCCTATCTGGGAGAAAAAAGCGGACAGGTAGGAACTAAAGTTACCTTTTTTAATTTTGGAGACGTTGGGCAAAATAAAACGGATAATATGGTTAGTTCCTTTAATTATGATAAAAGCGTAATTCCGGTTGAACAGTTTTTGAATAGTGATACTAATTTTGCAGTTGCAGATGATAGAATTCTTTTTTTTAAAGGAGCAGAAGTTCCCAAAAATCCTATAACAAACTTACTACCAAATAAAGAGATACTAAGTGTATTCCATAGTAATAATTACGTAGGGTTAGTGTGTGCAGGCAATTCTGAAAAAGGAGCATATGAATTTCTTGTATATAATTCAAGCGGAAAACTTGTACTTACACATTATTTTGATATGGCATATACCAACATAGTATTTTCAGATGATCAGTTTACTATTTATAATAGTGAAGAATGGGTATTGTGCGGACTAGATGGTACACAAAGATATAAAGGTAGATTTGATAACACGGTGCTGTCTATAATTCCTGGTCCTAGCAGGAGCAGATTTACAGTTGTAACCGCAGCGGATTTAAAACAAATAGAGCTACGTTAATAAAACTTCTTACTGATATTGTTATAATCGGGTAATCAAACTTTGACAAACCCTCACAAAGTTTGATTACCCAAAATGAAATAAAGCGAATAAAATGATTAGGGAGCTGAATCTATATTATGTAGGTTCGGCTCCTTCGAAATTATATAAAAATCTGATATATAACTCTAAATATGGATATAACTAAGTTTGGTCAAAAACAAAAATGCTTTCTTGCTCTTAAAATAGGTGAACGAGCTTCTTTATATTTTAAAGAAGACATTATTGTTGCAGTAGTAGGCTTTATCTCGGTGAGCAACAGAATAGACAGGATATCTGTTGCTATAAGTCAGGCCAAGGCTGATATCGAGGTGTACATGGTAAAAAGTTCGAATTCAGAAGTATTTGGAGTAGCTCTTGATAAAATGAGTAAAAACTTTATATCTTAATCTAGTGTGATTATGCTTGGATATATTTGGTGGTGAAAGTATGTAAAAGTATATAAGTATCAGAAAGTATATAACAGTATATAGATTGAAGAAAAGTATATAACAGTATATAATTTTCGTAGAAGTATATATTTTGTTATAATCGGAGGACTATATGGAAAAAAATCCATTTGCAATTAATTTTGGAAAGGTTCCAAAACTATATATAAATAGAGATATTTTAATAGAAGAAATTACCGATGAACTTCTTTCTGAAGATGCACAGAACCAGTGCTTTATGCTGACGGGGACTAGGGGAAGTGGCAAGACAGTTACTATGACTGCAATAGAGAAAAAAATAAGCAAATATGATGATTGGATAATTATACGACTAAATCCAGCTCGAAATATGATTGAAAGTCTGGTATCTAAGCTTTATGATAGCAGAGATTTTCTGGCTAAATTCATAGATGCTAGTGTCAATCTTTCAAAATTCGGTATAGGTGTAAGTGTTTCGTCTAAACCACCTGTAGCTGATATTGAGTCTGCACTGGAAATAATACTTCGCAAGATCAAAAAAGAAAAAAGAAAGCTTCTAGTTACAATAGATGAAGTGTCCAACACATCTTACATGAAAGAATTTGCTAGTTGTTTTCAGATAATTATCAGAGAGGAACTTCCTATATACCTGATAATGGCAGGGCTTTATGAAAATATTTATAATTTGGAAAATGAGAAGGATCTTACATTTTTATATCGAACACCTAAATATGATATGGAACCTCTAAACATTACACTCATAGCAGATAAATATGAAAAGACCCTTGGAGTAACTCATGAAGATGCGCTCAATATGGCAATAACTACCAAAGGTTATCCTTTTGCATATCAGGCCCTGGGAAAATATCTCTGGGATTCTGAAGATAAAAAGTTAAGTGATGAGGTACTTACAAAGTTCGATGAAGCTTTGAGTCATTACGTATACAAGAAGATATGGTCTGAACTATCAGAAACTGATAGGTGGTATATGTCTTTTATTGCAGCCAAAGACAGTATGACAGTAAATGAGATCCTGGAATTAACTAAAAAGAAGAAAAATGAATTCTCTCAGTATAGAGCAAGGCTGATTCAAAAAGGTCTGATTGATGCATCAACAAGAGGAGTTGTTAAGTGTAAGCTTCCTAGATTTGATGCTTTCATTAAATATGAAATGATGTTTTAAATACGCTGATGTTTAGACACATTGGGTATCCATATTATTTAAGCAAAAAAAGGTAAACAAACTTTGATTACCTTTATAATCATCAGTAAGGAGTTTTTATTTTGGCCAAAACACTACTGAAAATTATAAGCAAGTAAAAAGGATGAGTAATGAGTAAAAATGCTTGAGTAATAACGTTAATCAAACAATAAAAACTAATTTGAAAATCGGGATGATTGGATATATGTTTTAGCTGGAATACTTAGTTAAATTGCGAGTTCGCATTTGAGATTTTTGCTGTGAGTTAATGGGGATATATGTTAATTATGAGACTATAAAATTATGAAGACAGAAATAGGCAATACAACCCGTTGAACGAAAAAAAGATAATAAAAAAATGTATATTAGTACTTGAAAAATGAATTACAAGGTGGTATTATATATAACATCCGCTGCGGCAAACTTGATTGTTTGAATCCGACGGATGAAAATAATTTTAAAAAAGTTGTTGACAAACAAACCAAAATGAGTTAAGATATAACACGTTGCGGCGAGCAAAACAGTCACAACAAACTAAAGAACTTTGACAATTAAATAGTAATGCAACCCTGAAAATTCCAGCGTTTCAATTAGATTGAAACAAAAGAAATTCAGAGAACAAAACCTAACAAGGTAAATTATGATTGGTATAGCCACCAATCACCAATTGATTTCAAATCAATTGCGGAGCAGAATTATTCTGAGAAGTCAGTGTAATTCTGAACCAGAGAATGATTAGTATATAAAACTGAGAGTTCGATCCTGGCTCAGGATGAACGCTGGCGG
>NZ_AUKC01000015.1 GCF_000424545.1 Butyrivibrio sp. NC3005
CTTGTCACTTACATTCAGAAACTCGCATTTACTGCGAGTTTCGTGAGAACAAAAGTCAAGTGGCAAACTGGTCCAAGGCGAAGCCTTTTTAAATGGCCAGTTTGCGTAGTTTTTGGAACGCAGTGACAAAAATCTATAATAAAAAGTTATCATATATCTAAAAAAAATAAAAAACCAGCAATATATACCGCTTAATCGTTTACTGATTTTTGCGAATTTTTCTATTTTTTGCAGACATTGTCACGAACTTTTTCTCTTTTACAGACAGTTTTATCTTGCCACCATTTTTTAATTTTCCAAATAAGATTTCATCTACAAAGAGAGGTTTAATTTCATTTCTGATAACTCTATCTACTTCTCTTGCTCCAAACTCTGCACTAATACCCTTTTCTTTTAATAAATCTCTAGCTTTTTCATCATATGTAAGTGTGATCTTACGAATAGATAGCTGACTAGAAAGTTCACCAAGCTTTTTGTCAACAACTTTAACAGCCATATCATCATTCATGCTGTTAAATACTACTATCTTATTAAGTCTGTTTCTAAATTCCGGCTGGAAAGTATTCTTAACAGCTTCTGACAAAACGCTATTATCAAGACTTGTACTATAAAATCCTATTCCGCTCTTGCCAAGCTTGTTTGCTCCTGCATTTGAAGTCATTATGATTATTACATTTCTAAAATCAGCTTTCCTTCCCTGATTATCTGTAAGAGTGGCATAATCCATTACTTGCAAAAGAACATTATAAATGTCAGCATGTGCTTTTTCAATTTCATCAAGAAGCAGTACACACGAAGGATTCTTTCTGACAGCTTCTGTAAGTATACCTCCATCTTCATATCCAACATAACCAGCTGGAGAACCAATCAACTTAGCGACTGCATGTTTTTCTCCATATTCACTCATATCAAATCTTACAAGTTTAACTCCAAGTTCGCTTGCAAGAGTTTTGGCAATCTCTGTTTTTCCCACTCCGGTTGGGCCTACAAAAAGAAGACTTGCAAGAGGCTTCCCTTCTTCTAACAGTCCAGCTTTAGAAAACTTAACAGAATTTACAACCTGAGTTATTGCTTCATCTTGACCAAAAATCTTACTCTTTATTCTATCTTCTAAGTTTTCAAGTCCCTTTACATCATCAGTTTCTACAGTTTCAATTGGAACTCTGCACACACTTGTTAAAATCTCATTTATTATCTTTTTATCAACAGTCTGAGTCTTTTTATCAGTTGGGTGAAGCTTTCTATATGAACCAGCTTCGTCTATTAAATCTATCGCCTTATCTGGAAGATATCTCTCATTTATGTATTTTGCACTCATTTTGACAGCATACTCAAGAACATTTTTAGAGTACTTTACTCCATGAAATTTCTCATATTTTGCTTTAAGGCCATTTAATATCTCCACTGTTTCTTCTTCTGAAGGTTCTTTTATCTCGATATTCTGAAATCTCCTGACAAGGCTTTTATTCTTTTCAAAATACCTTTTGTATTCTTCAAATGTAGTCGCACCGATGAATCTTATATGACCATCAGTAAGATATGGCTTTAAAATATTCGATGCATCAAAAGAGCCCTCTCCTACTGCGCCAGCTCCGGAAAGGTTATGAATTTCATCAATGTATATAATTGGTTTTTCTTCTTTGCCAATCTCTGAAAGAACCTTTTTAAATCTTTTCTCAAAATCGCCTCTATACTGTGTTCCAGCCAGCATTCCGCCAAGATCTAAAAGGAAAACTTTCGCTCCCTTTAGCGCCTCTGGTATTTTTCCTTTTTGCAGCAATTTCACAAGGCCATAGGTTATAGCAGTTTTGCCAACTCCAGGCTCACCTATATGAAGCGGATTATTCTTATCTTTTCTGCAAAGAATCTGTATAGTTCTTTCAAGCTCTTTTTCTCGGCCAATAAGTGGATTAACATCTTTAAGAGTATCATTCAAACATGGTGCATATACACTTATTCCAGATTTTTCATTAGAAGCCTTACTACTTTCATTTGTATCTTTCGCTGTCTTTTCCGAGATAATATCACTATCTTCTTCTACAACAGCCATCTGCTGCAATAGATCAACCTCCGTTATATCCTGTTGTTCCAAGTAATATGCTGCATAACTATCATCAAGATTCCAGATAGCATGTAGCAAATGTCTTATATGAATCTTGTCACAACCACTACTATATGCACTCTGTCCTGCAAAACTCATAATAAAATTTGAACCGATAGAAAATTCCACCTGTCCATCATTTGACTTTTCTACATAGGTCTGAATATACTTTGTCAACTCACTTTTAAGTATATTCAAGTCTCCGCCACATTCTTCAAAAGATTTAGAAAATAAATCATCTTCTGCAATCATAAGTAGAATCATTTCTGGAGTTACAAATTCATATTTATTAGTGCTTGCCATATTAATCGCCTTTTGAACGACAATTGAAGCTTCTTTCGAAAAATCCATATCATTCCTTTCTTGCCACTAAAGAAAACATTACTGCCGCCCAATTTGCGAATAAACAGTAATTTTTTTAATTCCTTACAAATAGGATATATTTCTGATTGAAGTTCTCAAAAAAAGCTTCTTTTACTTCAATTTCCTTATATCCACACTTTTTTATATATTCACGCCTTTTCTCTCCGTTGCCATGATCAAGTTCTGCAACAGATTTGGTGATAATAAACTTAGCCTTTTTTTCTTTAATATACTCGTTTTGACCATTTATCATTTTATCAAATTTTATATTCGTCTTACAAAAGAATCTTTCGTCTGGCATATTTCCAGATGCAAGATAAAACCCTTCATCCATAAATCCTACTATAAACAGGCTTTTGTCCTTATCTCCAAATTTCTCCATTTTGTCTGCAAACTGATATTGAAGTGTATCTGACTTGTCTGTAAGCATTAGATACCTGTTCGTCGTATTATGCCATGATGCGAATAAAGAAAAAATGCATAATGCCGCAAATGATATCAAAACGCCCTCTTTTGAAAGATTAACCCCCGCTCCTAGTCTTGAAGCTATCTTTCCAATAGCTACATATCCGAACACTCCGCATATCGATGCTACCAATGGATAATAATCATAACAATTCCCGCCAGCATATAATTCTATAAAAATGGATAGATAGACTCCAATATTCAGAATAATATGCTCATATTTTCTTTTATATGCAAGAAAAAGAATTCCAACACACATTAGAATCACAGCATATGCATTTTTATCAAAAATATGCAGTTTATACCACCACAAATAATTAATTGCTGATTTTCCATCTCCCATATTTGTGTACAAAAAAATATTATTATAAAAATATCCTTCCCACAAATATGAAAGAGATTTATTTAGTCCATAATATAGCACTACTACACATGTAGGTATACTAAAGCCTTCTGTAAGTTTTTGGAAAATTTTCAATATTTCCTTAAATCTTTTTTCTTTTACGTAATATGCAAGTACGAATATTCCTAGAAATATTGGCAATCCAACAAGAGGGAACTTAATCCAGAATATTATTCCTGTTACCAGACCTATAAGTACAGCATCTTTTTTCTTTATCTGTTTTGTTTCCAAAAAAACCAATACTTTGTAAAAGCAAAACATGTACATAGGAAGTATAAATTCTTCTGCGCTTCCTCCATGACAAAATGCCTTTGAAGAATACACAGAAAAAGCTATGAAAGGAAGCACTAATACTGCTGCCAAATCCTTGCAATATATTCTAATCATTTTATAAGAAATGAAAAGAAAAGCAAAAGCAGCTACAACTTCCAATACAAAAATACCAATGAAGTTTTTTTCGTTTATAAGTATTCCCAATAAATAGATAAAAAATATAAATGGTCCTTTTTGATCATACAAATCTCTATATGGAACCATTCCATGCAACAGTCCCTTAGACATAATAAAATAAATGTTTGCATCTCCCCAATCATTTATAGGATATAAAAACGAAGATTTCGAACATATCGCTATTGTACAAAAGCTAAGAAATAAAACAAAAATCACTAAAATTCTTTCCTGTCTTTTCATAATCTTTATCATTTTAGATTAATCCTCTACTTTATTTAGTCTTTTAATAAACACACAAATGAAGAACATTTTGGTCAAAATATAGCTGTTCTTTAGAAAAATGATTCCAATTCTTTGCATGGAAATAATCTTTCATCTTGTTTGTAATGTCTGCTTTCACATATTTTTTTCCAAGATAATAGTTAATAGCATTTACATCACTCCACTTTTCTGTAAATGAACTGACAATAAGATCTCCTCCATCATACAAATTTTCAAAGTACTGTTGACGACTATAAGGCTTAGCATCTCTATAAATAGCTATCTGAGTAACTTTGTTGCCTGTATTTTTCTCGTATTCGTTAATAATGTCTCCTATCTGGTAAATTCTGTATTCATCCAGACTATTCAATACATACTTGTCTTCATAAATGTGTGAAAAGCCAAAATATTGGAACACCAAAAATATACCAATTAGAGAAGCTATCATATATTTTCTCTTCATTGTGACAAAAACTGTGTCCCCATTTATCAAATAGTTGACAAAAAGAATTCCTGCAAAGCTCCCCAATGGATACACAACTCTTGGGGTATACCATCCACTGCTTAAAAATATGCTGATAATTGGAAGTAAATTTGAAATAGCAACAAGACTCACAAATCCTACTATAGATTTTTTCTTATCTTTAGTAGTTCCGAATATATCAAAAACATTTAGAATTATAGCTATCACCAAAACTGCCGCGTAAATTCCAGCAGGTATAATATTAAAAGTTCTAATAGTAGTTTCAATAAGACCTTTTAATGGATACTTTATGTTAAGCCCCATTTTCATACGACTAGAAACTGTGCATTTCAAAAACAGCGCATTTGCTAAATAGGTGATTCCAAATATTACAAAAACCCTGAAAAGTTTCTCTATATATTTTGATATCGTTGCTGAATAATGGTAAATAAACGGAATAGATAAAACTATATACATTGTCGACGCAGTCTGATATGTAAACGTAGCTAAAAATATACATCCCAGGATATAAATAGTATATTTATCAACAATTTTTGAACTTTTTTTCTTTAAATGCTCATGTTCAAAATATGTCCCCAGAACAGCCAAAAAGATTCCAAGCATCATGGCACCTTTTTCCATGAACATGAAATACTCAATAATGTATAGATTGGCTATTGTAACTACAGACAATATCATTACAATAAAATCTTCTGCAATGTATTCTTTTAAGATGAGTGAAAAAACATAGATAGAAGCACCTACCATAATCAATGCTACTATATTAGAACAAATAAGAAAGTTCTTTCCAGTTATTCCAAGAATATTGCATACAAGAAAAAAAGCCGCTATAACCGGTCTGCCATTTCTCGTAATCATACTATAGGCAGTTTTATTCAAGTTACCAATAGTTGCATACGTATCTGTTGCATACGAAACAAACATTATTCCACCGAACATTAAAAGTGTTACCATAAATACTAATACTGCAAGATTAATTTCTCTTTTCTCAAACATTACGTCTCCTCAAAAATCCATCTTTATGCAGTAAGAAGTCAAAAACACTTCCTGCTACCTCTTTAGCAGCAACAATATATTTAACAGCTTATTTTTGTTACTGCATGCCCTCCACAAACAGTTCCAATCATTAAAACTATATATTAAGATTCTTCCACAGTCATCCTGAATGGGAATCCTTCCTCTTTTGCTCTAGAAAGAGCAATATTCACTCTTGTAACTGCTATATCATAGGGATATTTTCCCACAACAGCCTGACCATTTTTATGAACATTCAGCATTATAGCCTCTGCACTAATCTGATCTTTATGGAAAATATCCACTAATACACTAACTACAAATTCCATGGTAGTAAAATCATCATTTATCATAATGACGTTATACTGCTTAGGCTCCTTTATCCTACTACTAGTCTTTTCTTTTGTTTGACCACTTGCCGGCATATTCCCTCCCTTGACATGAAAATAATAACATTAACTGTCACTAGCTTTTGTAACGATTTCGTACATTTAATCCAAGATTACTTACTATATACAAAAATAATAGTAAAAACCACTTTTCTAGAATATATCACTACTACCAGCAAATCAAGCAATCTTTGCCAATTCTACGTATTTATAATCTCTGTTTGCCAGTTTATAGCTATGTTCTGATAAATTATAAGTTCTTTCTAATCTTTGATTATTATATTAAATCTCAGCAAGAAGTCTTAGCATCATTCTTTATGCATTCTTTATATACACTTTATATTTGCATTTTTTGTTTATTTTATAGTCTAATTGCACAATTCTTTTACATTTAACGTATTCTTGTTTATTATGCACAAAAAAATATATATGTCACTCTACTATGCGAAAGTGAATTCGAGGAATTATTGCACAATTTTAGTTACCATTATCTCAAGCACGTTGTGCATTACGTTGCGATTGCCAAAAAAACATCGAATATGCTATTTTATTTGTCGTTCGCGAAAAAGACTATTTTTCGTCAATGAGTAACATACTTTCAAAGTAAATTTTCGACTATATTTAACTTGAACTTTGAAACAGAGAGTATTGCTGTTGTTTTTAATTATTATCATTTTCATGGAGGTTAGTTTTTTAAATGAAAGGAACAATCAAAAAATTCAGTATCAAAAACGTTAAAATCGGAGTTAAAATCACACTCCTCGTCGCACTTGGAATTTTGGGAATGTCATTAATCGGTGGAGCTGGTTATCGTGCAATGAGAAAAGCAAGCAATGATATCGACCAGATGTACAATACAAGACTTCAAGCCATTCTTCTATTAAGTGATGAATTAAACACAATGAGAAAGCTTCAATCTCGTTCTCTTGAAAGAATCGCAAGTCCTGAAGATGAACAGATTGTAAAAGATATTGATTCTCTTACAGCTAAATACAATGAAACATGGCCACAATATACTGAACTTGTAAGCTCTGTTCCTGACTTGAATGGAAAGCTTACCAAAACAGAGAAAGACTGGGAAACTTTCACAAAATTCGTTAATGAAATAGATACACTTGTTGCTAAAGGAAAGAAATATACAGCGTTAGAGTTATATCAAAATTCTAAAGCTACTCTTATCCATGACCTTATTGTTGACTTAGAAGAACTTCAGGCAGCAGCCCAGGATAGTGCTTCTGTTCTTAACGCTGATATTCAGAAAAATAATAAAAATGAAAGCATTTTCATTCTTGTTTGCATTGTTACATGCCTTGCAGCACTTTCAATTCTTTCATACCTTATCATTCGTGCAATCAACAAATCTCTTAAAGATATGATTACTGATATCGAGGATATGAAGAACGGAGATTTCCGTATTAAAGGCGAAAAAGTTGATAGACTGGATGAATTTGGACAGGTTGCAAACTCAATTTATGATATGCGTGCATCTTTGAATACACTAATGAGTGATGTTCACGCTTCTGCAACACAGCTTGCTGCTTCTTCCGAAGAGCTTTCTGCAAGTTCCGAACAGTCCGCTCAGGCTTCAACTCAGGTTGCAGCTTCTACAGAAAACGTTGTTACATCTGTTGAAAAACAGCACAATGCAGTGAATAGTAGTTCAGAAACAGTAAAAAATGTCTTAGCTTCTGTTGAGCAGATTAAGCTACAGTCAGAAAGAGTAGCCAAGAATTCCCAGGAAGCTTCTTTAGAAGCTGCTAAGGGCAATGAAGAAATTGCAAAATCTGTTCAGCAGATTAAGCAAGTTGAAGAAATCGTTGAAGAAACAGCACTTCTTGTTGATAAGCTCGGAAAACGTTCAGAAGAAATCGGAAAAATTGTTGATACTATTTCCAGCATTTCTAAAGAGACAAACCTTCTTGCACTTAACGCTGCTATTGAAGCTTCTCATGCAGGAAATTACGGAAAAGGATTCAACGTTGTTGCTTCAGAAGTTCGTGACCTTGCAAATGAATCAGCTAAATCCGCTGCACAGATTGAGTCTCTTATAAAAGCAATTCAGGATGATACAAGATCAGTAGTAGAATCTATGAACGCTGGAAAAGAAGCAGTTATAAAAGGTTCTGCAGGTGTTCAAAATCTAACTGGCGTATTTAGCAACATTAATGACCTTGTTGATAACGTATCTAATCAGATTTCAGAAGTATCTGAATCTATTAGCGGAATGTCAGAAGGCATGAGCCGAATCAGTGCAGATGTTGACTCTATCGAGAACTACGGAGTTAATGTTTCTAATGACATGAACGAAGTTTCTGCAGCTACTCAGCAGCAGTCAGCTTCCGCACAGGAACTTGCAGCAGCAAGCGAATCACTTGCTTCACTTGCTCAGGATCAGCAGTTGTCACTTTCATCCTTCAAGTTCTAAGGTGAAAACAAAAATCTATAGTTTTTTGTTTAATATAGTCCGTTTTGATGTTTGTATATTTCGTCGCAGACACGCTTTCGCTTGATTATAAACGTAATGGTTCATAAGATGCTAAAATACAGCATCTAAGAACCAACGTTTATAAACAGTTCTGCTCATGAAATATTACAAGCCATCAAAACTCAACTAATATAGATTAAAAAACAATAAAATATGACTCCTTGTCAACTTCATTCAGAAACTCGCATTTACTGCGAGTTTCGTGAGAACAAAAGTCAAGTGGCAAACTGGTCCAAGGCGAAGCCTTTTCAAATGGCCAGTTTGCGTAGTTTTTGGAACGCAGTGACAAAAATCTATAGGTTATTGTTTTCATCAGGAAAATCAAGAACCGTACCAGACCAAAATTTGTCGTTAAGACAAATTTTGTCCTGCAAAACAGGCTTCTTGCTGATGATTATCCTAAATCTCAGCAAAAAGTCATAGATTATCCCTTTCCTTCAATGCCTTTTCTCTTTGCCTTTGTGCTTTTGAAAATGCACATCCGCAGAAATCCTGTCTATACAAATCAAATTTATGCGATAGTTCTATTGATCTCTTATAACCATTTTTCTTTTTAAAATCAGATGGAAGAAAAAATGTACTATACTCTTCTGCTGCCTTGTTTCCGATTTCATTTAATGCATCAGCACTTTTCATTGGGCTTATTGTAAGAGTAGTCGTAAAAGCATCAAATCCCATTTCTTTCGTTACCCTTGCACTTTCCTCAAGACGCATTTTGAAACATACCATGCACCTTTCACCGCCTTCAGGAATATCTTCCATCCCTTTTACTTTTTCCAAATACTTTTCAGGCTCATATTTTCCTTCCAGAAAATGAATTTCTCTTGCATTCTCATCTGAGTTCATACCTTCAAAATTCTTTTCTCTAACCTGTCTGTTATATTCTGCAATCAGCCTTTTTTCTTCTTCAACCCTGTGATCATACTCTGTTTTAGAAGTAATATTAGGATTATAGTAAAACAAAGTAATATCAAAATATTGTCTTAAGTATTCAAGACAATACGATGAACACGGTGCACAACAGGCATGCAAAAGAAGTTTTGGGTAAATGCCATCTTTCTGGTACTTATTTATATACTCTTCTAATTTTTTTGCATAGTTTTCTTTATTCAAAGCTTTCCTCATTTCTTGCTTATTAATACGTTTTTAACTGATGTTCTTATTATATAAAAGCAAATTCAATATTATAATGGACTTTTTTGGATAAATCCATATTTTTGATTCAACAGAACTATTATACTGGGGTTCTATTATAAGCTCCACCCATTTTCTTTTTTTGCATAATTTAATTTTGCAAAGCTATATGTAATTCTATTTTTTCACAGTCTTGTCAATTGTTATGTCAATTCTTACATACTATGCAAGAATCAATATCATATAAAATAAGCCTCCAAAAGTTAGATTTCTAGTTCTAACTTTTGGAGGCCTGTTAAGTAATACTTTTCTGTTTTTTTATTACAGTTTTGCTACGTCTACGAGTTCAAGTCCTTCTTCATTATATGCATTCTCAAGTGATGTTACGAGTGCTCTTGCAGTATCAAGTGCTGTGATAACATTTACACCTGTCTCAATTGCTGTTCTACGAATAAGGAATCCGTCTCTACTCTTGTCGCGTCCCTGTGTAGGAGTATCAATTACAAGGTCAATCTTGTGTCCTAAGATAAGATCCATGATTGTTGGTGATTCCTGATGAATATTGTTAACTTTTCTAGCCTTTATTCCATTCTCTACAAGAACCTGATATGTTCCAAGTGTTGAATAGATAACATATCCAAGCTGTTCATAGCGTTTTGCAATATCAATGATTTCACCCTTATCTTTATCTTTAACAGTGATAATCATCTGCTTATGCTTTGGAAGATTGATTCCTGCTCCAAGGAAAGCCTTGTACAAAGCTTCATTGAATTTAGTGCTTATTCCAAGACATTCACCTGTTGACTTCATCTCAGGTCCAAGGCTTATCTCAGCTCCTCTTATCTTCTCAAAAGAGAATACTGGCATCTTGATAGCCACATGATCTGCTTCTTTCTGAAGTCCAGGTGTATATCCAAGATCTTTCAACTTCTTACCCATCATTACCTGTGCTGCAAGATCTACAATCGGAATTCCTGTAACCTTGCTGATATATGGTACTGTTCTAGATGACCTTGGGTTAGCCTCGATAATATATACTTCATCACCTACTGCTATAAACTGTACGTTGATAAGTCCTACTACATGAAGCGCCTTAGCAAGTCTCTTTGTGTATTCAGCAATTGTCTCTTTAACCTTTTGTGACAAAGACTGTGCAGGATATACTGATATAGAGTCACCTGAGTGAATACCTGATCTCTCGATATGCTCCATGATACCTGGGATTACAATATCTTCTCCATCACATACGGCATCTACTTCTGTCTCAATTCCCTGAAGATACTTATCAACAAGAATTGGGTGATCCTGCGCATAACGGTTGATGATATTCATGAACTCTTCGATTTCCTGATCGCAGATAGCAATCTGCATACCCTGACCTCCGAGTACGTAGGATGGTCTTACAAGTACAGGATATCCTAATCTATTAGCAACTTCTTTTGCTTCCTCTGCTGTATATACAGTTGCACCCTGAGCTCTCTTAATCTGAGTTTCTTCCAGAATTTGGTCAAAGATTTCTCTATCTTCAGCTGCATCTACATCTTTTGCATCTGTACCATAAATCTTTACTCCCATCTTCATGAGATCCTGAGTAAGCTTAATAGCTGTCTGTCCACCAAACTGAACAACTGCTCCGTCTGGTTTCTCTAATCTTACGATATTTTCAACATCTTCTGCTGTGAGAGGCTCGAAGTAAAGCTTATCTGCAATATCAAAGTCAGTTGATACAGTTTCAGGGTTATTATTAATAATAATTGTCTCAAATCCAGCTTTTTCAAATGCCCATGTTGCATGTACTGAACAATAATCAAACTCGATACCCTGTCCGATTCTGATAGGACCAGAACCAAGTACAAGTATTTTCTTCTTGCCTGAGCTCTTTTCTGCTGCCTCGTTCTCAGAGTCAGGTCCATCATATACCGAATAGTAGTATGGTGTCTGAGCCTCGAACTCTGCCGCACAGGTATCAACAAGCTTGTAAGTTGCTACGATATCGTTATCATATCTAAGCTTTTTAACTTCATCAACTGATAAACCTGTAAATCTTGCAATAACTGTATCAGGATATTCAACTCTCTTAGCTTCAAGAAGGGTATCTACGGAAAGATTCTTTCCTTCATCCTTTATCTTCTTTTCAACCTTTACAAGGTGATGTATTTTGTTAATAAACCAGCGGTCAATCTTTGTAATTTCAAAGATTTCATCATAAGAAAAGTTTCTTCTTAATGCTTCTGCAATAACCCATATTCTCTGATCATCAACTTCAAGGAGTTTTTCTCTAAGTTCCTCATCATCAAGTGCAGAGAAATCGTAGCTTGTAAGGCAGTCTACATGCTGCTCAAGTGAGCGGATTGCCTTCATCATTGCACCTTCGAAATTGGTGCAGATACTCATTACCTCACCAGTTGCTTTCATCTGTGTAGAAAGGGCTCTCTTTGCTGTAATGAATTTATCAAATGGAAGTCTCGGGAACTTAACTACGCAATAGTCAAGTGCCGGCTCGAAACTTGCATATGTCTTTCCTGTAATTGCGTTTGGGATTTCATCAAGTGTATATCCAAGAGCAATCTTGGCAGCAACCTTGGCAATAGGATATCCTGTAGCCTTAGACGCAAGCGCAGAAGAGCGGCTAACTCTAGGGTTAACCTCGATTACGCAATATTCAAAAGAGGTTGGATGAAGCGCAAACTGAACATTACATCCACCTGTTATCTGAAGTTCGTTAATAATATTAAGAGCTGCAGTTCTAAGCATCTGATACTCTTTATCAGTAAGAGTCTGAGAAGGAGCAACTACTATTGAATCGCCTGTATGAACACCTACAGGATCGATATTCTCCATATTACATACTGTGATGCAGTTTCCAACGCTATCTCTTATTACTTCATACTCGATTTCCTTCCAACCGGAAATACAACGCTCTACAAGTACTTCATGCACTCTGGAAAGTCTTAAACCGTTTGCAAGGATATCTTCAAGTTCCATCTGATTGTGAGCGATACCACCACCAGATCCTCCAAGTGTAAATGCTGGTCTAAGTACAACCGGATATCCAATTTTTCTTGCAAACTCAACACCAGCTTCAACATCATGCACTACGAGTGAAGCTGCACAAGGCTCGCCGATTTTTTCCATGGTATCCTTGAATTCCTGACGGTCTTCAGCTTTTTTAATTGTTTCTGCTGTTGTACCAAGAAGCTTAACTCCATGCTTTGCAAGGAAACCTGACTCAGCAAGCTCCATACCAAGATTGAGTCCTGCCTGACCTCCAAGTGTAGGAAGAATACTGTCTGGTTTTTCTTTCTCTATTATCTGCTCTAACACTTTAACAGTAAGAGGCTCAATATAAACCTCATCTGCTATATCTTTATCTGTCATGATAGTTGCAGGATTAGAGTTAACAAGGCAAACTTCGATTCCCTCTTCTTTAAGTGAACGGCAAGCCTGTGTTCCTGCATAATCAAACTCTGCTGCCTGACCTATTACTATAGGGCCAGAGCCAATCACCAATACTTTTTTTACATCTTTATTCTTAGGCATTATGCTTTCCTTCCATACTCTCATAACAAACTGGAAATACGTTACAATCTTTTTTATGATTAGTAACAGGCATTTCCAGTTATGTATCCAGATTTATTAACGTGTACGCATCATGTTAATGAAGCGGTCAAACAAGTATCCACTATCCTGCGGGCCTGCACTTGCTTCAGGATGGAACTGAACTGTGAATATGTTTTTTCCAACATATTTAAGTCCTTCATTTGTTCCGTCATTTACATTAACAAAAGCAGGAACTGCAACCTTCTCATCCAATTTGTCAGTATCAACTACATAACCATGGTTCTGAGAAGAAATGTAAACTCTATTGTTCTCAAGATCTTTTACAGGATGATTTCCACCTCTATGGCCATATTTGAGCTTGTAGGTATCTGCACCTGTTGCAAGTGCCATAAGCTGATGACCAAGACAGATAGCAAAAATCGGAACGTTACTGTCATAGAGCTTCTTAACTTCCGCAATAATCTGTGTACATTCCTTCGGGTCTCCAGGACCATTCGAAAGCATGATTCCATCAGGATTTGATGCAAGAATCTCCTCTGCACTTGTATGGCAAGGATATACTGTTACATCACATCCTCTTGCTGCAAGAAGATTCGCTATATTGTACTTTGCTCCTACATCCAGCAAAGCAACCTTTAATCCTTTACCGTTTAATTCTCTTACAAGGCTTGGCTTCTTTTCTCTCTTTGAAGTATCACCTTTTAATGAAGCTTCATAATTTTCTGCATTAAAAACTGCACTTCCTGAAATCGGTCCGTTTTCAGAAAGATTATCTACACCTTTTACAAAGTATTTTTCCTTGCAGGAAACCTTCTCTACTACCTTGCCGGTTGTATATGCCTTGAGCTTTGGAATAACATCTTCAAGGCTATAATTCTCGTTAGTAGTAATCATTCCGTTCATAGTACCTTTTTCACGAAGAAGTCTTGTTAATCTTCGTGTGTCGATTCCCTCAATTCCAGGAATTTCATATTTTTCAAGGAACTGCTGCAATGTCATGTCACATCTGAAATTAGATGCAACCTCTGAAACCTCTCTGACAATAACTCCGTCGAGCCAAATTCGTTCTGATTCCATATCATCAAGGCACACTCCATAGTTACCAATCAAAGGATATGTCATGCAGACAGCCTGACCGGCATAAGAGGGATCTGTGAAAACCTCTGTATATCCAGCCATGGTTGTGTTAAAAACTATTTCGCTTATAACTTCCTTTTCTGCTCCGATTGATTTTCCTTTGAAAACTGTTCCATCTTCAAGGATCAAAAAGGCTTTTTTCATCTCACTGTTCCTTCCGTAAATTTAATTTAAATGTTGCGGCTTACCTAGCCAGGTATGCCTGATAAGCCGCGTAGAATTCCAATTACCGCTAACTTTTTGTAAATTATTAAAGTAACGGACTCTATGATTATTCAAAGTAACGAACACCAGATTCAAAGAGTTTCAAATCCTGCTCGCCATAGATATTGACTGCAACACCATTTCCGCGACGTTCACTATGGCACATCTTACCAAGACAACGTCCGTCAAATGAAGTAATACCTTCAACTGCTCTATATGAACCATTAATATTCCACTCATCATTCATTGTAACATTACCATCAACATCACAGTACTGGAATGCAACCTGTCCATTTTCAAAGAGCTTGTCAAGTACATCATCATTTGCAACAAATCTTCCTTCTCCATGTGAAGCAGGATTTGTATAAACTTTTCCAAGTTCTGCACCCATAAGCCATGGAGACTTATTGCTGACAACTTTCAGATAAGCCATCTTGGAAATATGTCTTCCGATTGTATTGAAAGTAAGTGTCGGGCTGTCAGGTGTCTGACCTGTAATCTTGCCGTTTGGTACAAGTCCAAGCTTTATGATAGCCTGGAATCCATTACAGATACCAAGAACAAGACCATCTCTTTCATTAAGAAGCTTTTCAACTGCCTCTTTAATCTTTGCCTGCTGGAAAGCTGTTGCAAAGAACTTCGCAGATCCATCAGGTTCATCACCAGCTGAGAATCCACCTGGGAACATGATAATCTGAGCATTTGAAATTGCTTTTTCAAACTCTTCAATACTGTCTCTTATATCATTTGCATTCTGGTTCTTGAATACATGGATATCTGCTACTGCACCTGCTCTCTCAAATGCTGCAGCACTATCGTATTCACAGTTTGTACCAGGGAATACCGGTATAAATACTCTTGGCTTTGCCACCTTATTCTTGCAGATATAGATATCACCCTTTGCATCATAAAGCTTTGTATCAACCTTTGTATCATCATCGCAAACCTTTGCAGGGAATACCTTATCTAATTTCTTAGTCCAGCTACAAAGAAGCTCTTCACCGGATACAGTTACATTTTCTACTGTAAATTCGTTTTCATCTGTTATGGTTGCTACTACTCTGCAGTTCTTAACACCAAGAACCTTCTCAACATCTTTTACTGCAACTTCTGCAACAATATTTGCAATACCATTTGCAAATATTTCTTTTGCGGATATGGACTCATCGAATCTTACACCTTTTTTGTTACCAAATGCCATCTTACATACAGCTGCTGCAAGTCCATAGCTGTCTTCTGCGTATGCTGCCCTGATAACGCCTTCATTCATAAGTTCATGAATCCTGTCATATAATTCAATTACCTTGTCATATACTGGAAGGTCATATTCATCTTTTTCAATAGCGAACTCTACAAGTACATCTCCTGACTCTTTAAGTTCAGGTGTTACTACGTCGCTAAGCTTAGCAATATCTACAGCAAAAGAAACCAATGTTGGTGGAACATTTATCTCATTAAATGAACCTGACATGGAATCTTTTCCACCAATTGATGCCTTGCCAAAGCCAAGCTGTGCATCAAATGCGCCAAGAAGTGCTGTAAGAGGCTGACTCCATCTCTTTGGATCTTCAGTCATTCTCTTGAAATACTCTTGGAATGTGAAGTGGAGATTATCTACTTTACCGCCACCTGCTACTATTCTTGCAACTGACTCTGTTACTGCATATACAGCTCCGTGATATGGGCTCCATGTAGAAAGATATGGATCATAACCATAAGCCATCATTGTAACTGTATCACTCTCACCACCAAGAACAGGAAGCTTTGCTATCATGTTCTGTGTTTCTGTAAGCTGGTATTTACCTCCATACGGCATCTCTACAGAAGCAGCTCCTATAGAAGAGTCAAATCTTTCTACAAGACCTTTCTGTGAGCATACATTAAGGTCTGACATTTCTTCAATCCATGCCTTCTTGATATCACCGTTCTCAAGCTCTTTGGAAGCTTTTTCGCATGCTACTTTATCAAAATATTTATCAGACTTTGAAGGAATCTCAACTTCTACATTGGTCTCCTGATGAGCTCCGTTTGTATCAAGGAAAGCTCTGGTAATATCTACGATTTTCTTTCCTCTCCACTTAAGTACAAGACGTGGCTCCTTGGTTACAACTGCTACCTTTGTAGCCTCGAGGTTTTCCTCAGATGCATACTTTAAGAATTCATCAGCATCCTTAGGATCTACTACTACAGCCATACGTTCCTGAGATTCAGAGATTGCAAGCTCTGTTCCGTCAAGGCCGGCATACTTTTTAGGAACAAGATCAAGGTTGATATCAAGACCATCTGCAAGCTCACCAATTGCAACTGAAACTCCGCCTGCACCAAAGTCATTACACTTCTTAATAAGCTCTGATACCTCTTTACGACGGAAAAGTCTCTGAAGCTTACGCTCAGTAGGTGCATTTCCCTTTTGTACTTCTGCACCGCAACTGGAAAGTGACTTGTTGGTATGTGCCTTGGAGGAACCTGTAGCACCACCAATACCATCACGGCCTGTTCTTCCACCCAAAAGAATGATGATATCTCCTGGCTCAGAACTCTTACGCATTACGTTAGCCTGAGGTGCTGCGCCCATAACTGCGCCGATTTCCATTCTCTTTGCTACATAGTTTGGATGGTAAACTTCTTTTACATATCCTGTAGCAAGACCAATCTGGTTTCCATAGGATGAATATCCCTGTGCTGCACCTCTTACAAGCTTTTTCTGGGAAAGCTTACCCTTAAGTGTTTCAGATACAGGAACTGTAGGATCTGCTGCGCCAGTTACACGCATAGCCTGATATACATATCCTCTTCCTGAAAGCGGATCACGGATTGCGCCACCAAGACATGTAGCAGCACCACCAAATGGTTCAATTTCTGTAGGATGGTTATGTGTTTCATTTTTGAAGAAAATAAGCCAGTTCTCTGTAACTTTGCCCTGACCATAATCAACTTCAACAGGAACAACTACTGTACAAGCATTGTTTTCTTCAGACTGCTCCATATCTGTGAGCTTTCCGTCTTTCTTTAATTTCTTCATACCCATAAGAGCAAGATCCATAAGAGAAATGAACTTCTCTTTGCGCTTTGCTTCATCAGCATATATTTCATCTCTTGCTACAAGGTAATTCTGATATGCCTTTTCAATAGGCTCTTTATAATCACCTTCACCAAAACTAACAGTCTTAAGTTCTGTTCCAAATGTAGTGTGACGGCAATGATCTGACCAATATGTATCGAGAACACGAATTTCTGTCATAGAAGGATCGCGTTTTTCTTCGTTTTTGAAATATGTCTGTATCCACAAAAAATCCTTAAATGTCATTGCAAGACCAAAAGATTCATATAGTTTTCTAAACTCATTCTCTTCCATAGCACAAAAGCCATCAAGAATCTTAACATCTTCTGGTTCAGGATAATCAAGTGTAAGTGTTTCAGGAACGCTCTCGTCTACAATTCCTGAATCAACAGGGTTAACAACATAGTCTTCAATTTTTTTCTTTTCATCTTCTGTAATGTCACCAATAAGCATGTAAGTTACAGCACTCTTTATTACAGGCTGCTCGTCCCCCTTAATGAATCTTACACACTGCTCAGCAGAATCAGCTCTTTGATCGAACTGTCCAGGAAGTGCCTGAACACTGAATACAACTGCACTTGCTGGTACTTCAATTTCATCTCTATAAAGAATATCAACAGGTGGTTCAGAAAATACGGTTTTACATGCTTTTTCGAAAACTTCATCTGAAACATTTTCAACATCATAGCGAATAAACACGCGTACTTCTTTTACGCTGGAAATTCCAAGATATCCGGATATTTCCTCCCTAAGTTCCTTTGCCTGCCCAGCAAAAGGCGCTTTCTTTTCTACATAGATTCTTCTTACCATCTTATATCTCCTCTTTCCCGTTGATATATTTTCTGAAAAAAAGTGCTCTGGTAATTTCCAAAGCACTCTTAAACATTCATTAATTAGACACTACCCCCACCGGCGCAAGTCCTGCAAGGATATAGTTAATCTCACTATCAAAGTTTTCTTCTGTAAGTCCTACTGTATCAGAAAGGTAGCGAAGTCCCTCAAGAATATAGCAAATGCTTACAGCTTTACTATGAGCATCCTCGCAAACAAATTCTCCATCCCTAACTCCATCGTCGATTAAACCTTCTATGATTCCCACAGAAGTGTCGAATGATTTCTTTATTAAATTGTTCTTTGGAATTAATGAATGACTTGCACAATATTCGTAGATAGCTAGACCCAAGTTATTATCTCGACAAAGAATTTCTTTTTTCTGCTCATTTAAAAATAAAACAAGCATATCAGAAGCGGAAGCATTCCCCATAAGTGCCTGCTCAATAGCAGCATCACTGTCCTTCTTCACTAAAGAAGACAGTACCGCCATGAAAATCTGTTCTGTACTGGAAAAATGGAGATAAAGTCCTCCACGGCTGATATTACACTCTTCAACCAAATCTTTCATCGTAACATTTTTGAACCCTTTTCTGGCAAAAACATTACGAGATTTTTCAATGATGTAGTTTCTCTTTCTATCAGACTTCGCTCCCATTTTTCTCCCTCGAAGTTACAAGTAAACCTTTAAGTACCTGACCAGTAATTAATAAGCTCTCGCATCTTTACTATTGTAGCATGAATAACACCATTGCGAACACCTTCTGCCCATACTCTTCCTTTTGTATTTCCTTCCAGGACATACTTTGAAATAATACCCATCAGGTCTTCCATTTGCATAATCTGTGCTTTCTCTATAAAAGACAATTCATCTTTACAAGTTTCAAGCCCATTTCTGCGATAAACATAGACATAATTACGATCCATTTTTCCTGTTGCCATTGCAGTCTTCACAAATGATAGAAGATTAGAATCATATACTGGAAACGGAATAGTGTGTTCCATCTGTGCTCCGCCATAATCATTGGCAACGGACTGATCAATATTCTGCGATAGCCATGGCAAATAAGCTGCCATTTGAGAAACAGGTTCTTTATACTTGTTAATAATATCTTCAATACTGTTCTCATGAAAATCGACATCTGACATAACTACGCCTTCCTGTCCATGCTTCCGGACTATTATAGCAATTACAAATAAAAAAGTATATGGGACGAATTTCCAAATATTTGCCCTCAAAAGGTGTCATTTTTGAACAAACGTTCTAAATATAAGTATTACAGCTAACTTCTGCACGCTTCCTGCATTAAGTTTACTTACTATTCGATTTTTTTTGCTTACTTCGATAACAGAATATACACCTTATAAACATTTATTCGGTAGTTTTCAATTTAAATTAAGCGTATTATAATAGAATATCGTTTAATTTTAAAAGTTTAAGCTGCTTTTTAGAATTTATTTATTTTTCAATTAAAAATATTTGGGTTATCAAAAGATTTTTTCAATTGGATTACATTTTTATGTTTTTAAGAGGGAGAGTTTTCATGATAAACACATTAAAACAAAAAATCCAGTATCACAGACAGCTTTTTAACCTGCTGTCTTTTGTTCCTATGCTGTGTATGGCATACATTATTTTCTCTTTTTCTGCACAAAATGCGGATGAATCCTGTGAACTAAGCTATGGTTTTGGATATGAGTTTATTAGTGGAGTATGCAGAATTTTAAAACTTTCATTCTCAAGTGAAAAGATTGCGCAAATAACCTATAACACTCAATACCTTTTAAGAAAATGCGCGCACATGACAGAGTATTTTGTTTTCACGCTTACAGTAATACTTCCGTTATACGTAAACAAGTTCAAGGCAAAGCAAATTTGCATCTTCGCATTTATTATATCTGTAATGTACGCATCACTTGACGAATTTCACCAGACTTTTGTACCAGGAAGATCTGGACAGATAAGTGATGTATTTATAGATAGCATAGGAATTGCAGCTTCTGTTTTTTTCTTCCATGTGGTTCTTTCCATGGAAAAAGCTGCAATTAACAAAAACCTATAGATTATTGTTTTTATATAGTCCGTTTTACTGTTTGTATATTTCGTCGCAGACACGCTTTCGCTTGATTATAAACGTAGTGGTACGTAATGCGCTAGAAAACAGCGCATAAGTACCAACGTTTATAAACAGTTCTGCTCATGAAATATTACAAGCCAGTAAAACTCATCTATCAAATATAAAAAACAAAAATCTATAGGTTCTTGTTTTCATCAGGAAAATCAAGAACCGTACCAGACCAAAATTTGTCGTTAAGACAAATTTTGTCCTGCGAAGCAGGATTCTTGCTGATGATTATCCTAAATCTCAGCAAGAAGTCATAGTTTTTTACTCCTGTACAATACTAAGCATTTCCTTAATATCACCTGACTCGATTATATAAGGCCTATATCCTTCAAAATGATCATCTATGATTCTTTTCATCCTTGCCTTTCTTTCAGTAAGGCTTAATTTGTCTGTGTTAAGAAATATGCTGTCGACTTTACAGGATGCAGAAACTCCAATATCTGACTGAAAATCGTTTCCAACCATTATACTTTCTTCCGGATTACATTCCTGTTCCTGCAAAAGTTTTTTCATAAACTGAGGCTGTGGTTTGCGCATTCCTTCATCTGAAGATATATAAATCGCATCAAAATAATCCATAAGTCCCGCTTCTTCTAATTCTGCCATAGTAAAAAGATGCTGGGCGTTGGATAACAGATAAATCTTTCCTCCGTTTTCTTTTAATGTCTTAAGGGTAGAAATCGTATGTGGAAAAAGTTTTAACTTTTTTCTGGATAAAGCTCTGAACGTATTTGCTATCACTTTAACCCATTCACTTTTTTCTAAATCCTCAAGTTGCATTGCAGCAACTTTTTCCATGCATGCATGATGAGCTGGAGCATTTATTAAAAGCTTAGATAAAACTGTCTCAATCTTTATCTCAGGATAGTTAATGCACATTTTAAAAGAAAGTTCCTGTTCTTCTTCTCTACACAAATCAAAATACTGTTGCTGCATTTGCTCAGGCTTATAATCGGCTCCATATGCGCTATAGATTTTTGTCATCTGACTCCAAAATGCATTATCATTTTCATCAGTATGAATATCAACAAGTGTTCCATACAAATCAAAAATATAGTTTTTATATTTTAATTTCATTCTTTGCTCCATCATCTAAGAATAATAATTGACTGTTTAGGTAGTGTAATTGATTTATCACTCATGTCAACTACATCTTCAAAATTCAGTGTAAGAGAAAATTTCATTTTCATGTTTGCAAATTTTTGAGATGAAATGTCAAGAATCTTTGCTTTATCACTTAAGTTGTAGCATATAGCAACTTTTTTTCCGTTCCACTCTTTAAATGCAACAGCAAGATCCTTATCACTTAGTTCCTCGCAAACTTCAAATTTGCCTCTGGCAATTTCAGGATTAGTATTTCTCATAAAAAGAGCTCTTTTATAGTAATTCCAGATAGAGTTTACGTTTTCTTCCTGTTCCTTTACTGAAGGGAAAGATTGTTTTGCATTTTTTTCTGCATTTTCGGGTGGATTACATATTCCTTTGGTATCTTTGTCAGACCAAATCATAGGAAGTCTTTTATTCTCATCATTTTGTCCAAAGCTCTTCATTCCCACTTCTTCGCCATAGTAAACAAACGGACTTCCCCCCATAGTCATCAGAATTCCTGCTGCCATTTTCAAGTCATCTTCGTTACACATAAGATTATTAGCGACTCTAACCTGATCGTGATTTGTCAAAAAAGGAGCATCAATATAATCTTTATACACTTCTCCATATACCTTCTCATCTTCTGCAAAGGACTTAATAAGCTTTAATGCATCATATTTTCCTCTTGCAGCCTTTACAATCACACCTTCTGTACTAGAATCCGGAAAATTGAACATGCTCGGAGTTTTACTTTCATAATACGAAGCAATTACTGATTTTCCAGCCCATACTTCTGAAACCATATAAAAATCCGGATTTTGCTTCCTGCAATATTCATAAATATCACTAAGCGTTTTTTTATTAATTTCTTGGTTCTTATCATCATAGTGGAGTGCTGCATCCATTCTGAATCCATCAACTCCTTTTTTTATCCAGAAATCAGATATTTTTTCAAACTCTTTTTTGACATTTTCATTAGAAACATCCAAATCAGGCATTTCTGACCAGAAACTTCCTTCATAATACCAGTTTGTTCCTTTAACGTTATACCATGCATCACTTTCTTTTTTCTTAGAAAAATGATAGTAACCCGCATACGGGCACTTACTCTCGTCAATTTCTCCATCACCTATTGTTCTTAAATAATCAGTAGCTTTAACAAACCACTCATGTTTTGATGATGTATGATTGAATACCATATCAATAATAATGCGAATTTTATTCTTATGACATTTTTTTACTAGGTTTTCAAAATCCTCCATTGTGCCATATTCATCACTTACCGCTTCATAATCTGTAACATCATATTTGTGGTAAGTTGTAGAAGGCATTATCGGCATTAGCCAAATTCCATTAAAACCTGTATCCCTAATATAGTCCAGTTTCTTGGCTACACCATTAAAATCTCCAATTCCATCATTATCTGAATCATAAAAGGAGCGTACAAATATTTCATAATAGTTTCTATAGTTATCATCTACTATATCTTGATCCGCTTTAAAAATTCCTTCTTCATATAAGCCCCATAAACCTATACCTAACAGCAAAAAAACTAGTATAATTAGTAAATATACCTTTTTCATATTCGAATCCTTCAAAAAAGGACGGCAGCCTGAGTGCTACCGCCCGCTTATTAGTTTTATAGTTTACAAAAATATCAACCTTTAACTGCTCCGCCAGTAACACCTTCTACATAATACTTCTGTAATGCCATAAACAATAATGTTACCGGAACAGCTATCAGAACACCACCGGCACAGAATCTAGTGAAATATCCCTGATAATCGTTTGTATTAACCCAACGAGCCATAGCAACGGCGACGTTGTAACTCTTATCATGACCAAATGCAATATAAGAGGCAAAAATATAGTCACACCATGGTCCCATGAATGCTGTAAGAGCCTGGTAAATAATAATAGGTTTAGAAAGAGGAACTATCATCTGGAACATAATCTGTGCTCTTGTAGCTCCGTCAATTCTTGCTGCTTCATCCAATGCCTTCGGAATTGTATCAAAATATCCTTTACATACATAATATCCCATACCAGAGCTTGCAACACTTACAAGGATAAGTCCAGGTACTGCACCGGCCTGAGTAAGTCCGAACTGTTTTAACAAAAAGTACAGACAAATCATCGAAAGGAATCCTGGAAACATTCCGAGGATAAGCCAAAATCTCATAAGAAGATCTCTGCATTTAAAGCGCATTCTTGAAAGTGCATAAGATACACACAAAATCACGCAAGTCTGAAACAATGATACAAAGAATGCAATGATAATAGTATTCATGTACCATAAAAGAAAGTTTGTCTCCCCTGAAAACAGGAATTTGTAGTTATCAAGTGAAAACTGTTTAGGTACAAGATAGTTAACCATTCCGCCGTATTCTGTATCAAAAGAACGGAAGCTCTGAAGCACGATTCCTACAAAAGGAAACAGCCAGATAATACTCATAAGTATCAATATAATGTAAGCTACAATGTTACCTGCTCTTCTTTTAGCAGCCATTGAAGCAGTTTTTTCTTTTTTATTAGCCATTATTGGAAGCCCTCCTCATCTTTTACAGAAGGAAGCATATTATAAACCTTACCAAATGTAATTGCAGTAACAAGGAATACCATAATACCGATGACTGCTGCCATACAATAGTTAGTATCATTAACTGTCATCTTATAAAGCCATGTTACCAAAAGATCTGTCTGTCCGGCATTTCCTGCCATCTTCATAGATTGTGGACCGCCACCAGACAAGAGATAAATAACGTTGAAGTTATTAAGATTGCCTGTAAACTGTGACAACAAGAACGGTCCTGTAACAAAGAGCATATATGGAAGTGTAATGTACCAGAACATCTGGAACGGATTTGCTCCGTCAATCTTGGCACTCTCATACAAATCTTCCGGAATATTCATTAAAAGTCCTGTAGCAATAAGCATAAGATATGGAATACCAATCCAAATATTAATTACTACAATTGTTATCTTTGCAAGTACTGGATCTGTCCAAAATGGTATTGCATCATCAATGATATGCATTCTTAATAAAAATCCATTTATCAAACCATCGTTTGCAAAAAGCTTTGATATATAAAGTAATGAAACAAACTGTGGAACTGCGATTGTTAAAACCAAAATCGTTCTCCACATTTTTTTGAATCTTATTCCCTTTTTATTGATAAGCATAGCTACAGCAAGACCAAGGAAATAATCGATAAACGTTGCAAGTAAAGCCCAAAGGATGGTCCATCCTAATACTCTTACAAATGTTCCACCAAATCCATCTGTTGCAAATGAGAACAGATTTTTGAAATTCTGTAATCCAACCCATGTAAAAAGATTAGTCGGAGACTGATGATTCTTGTCATAATTTGTAAATGCTACACAAATCATGAATAAAATAGGAAGGACAGTAAAAAGGAACACACCAACTACAGGAAGTGTCATAAGAGTCTTATCAAAGTTTTCATCAAGGAAAGATCTTATAAACTTCTTATTAGTAGGAAGCTTTTTTCCTGCAGAAATTAATTTTTCCTCTTCAGCATTCTCACATATATTCAAATACCAAACGAGCAAAAACGCTACTACGATAATAATTGTTAAAACACCAAAAAGTAGAATCATAAAACTGTTATCACCATACACTGTTTTACGTCCAACCTTTTTAGTTGCAACATTACCTAATGTAGTAATTCTAGTTAAATAGCCTAATCCTATTCCTTCTAAGCTTTCATTTCCTGGAAAAGCCATCTGAGGAACGAACATATAATATAAAAATGCTATTTCTGCTGCAAGAAAAGCAAGTCCTTTTACGATCTGACCGCGAAGCAGCGGACCAAATCCTAAAATAAGATAAGATATCTTTGTTTTCCAATCACCTTTAGCAAAGGTACTTCCTATCTTCTGAAATACTGTAAGAACAGCATTGCCTTTTTTCTTAGCAGACGGATTTGAAACCGCACTTGCCATGGATTTTATCCTCCCGAAAATTTCTCAAAAGTGTACCGACAAAAATCGTCTGCCGGTACACTTTTTTATTTGTTGCTATTTAAAAAACAGCGATTTATTACTAACTATTTTGCAATTTATTTATTTACATAAGAATTGCATGTATCCTGGAACTTCTGAAGAGCCTTAAGAAGATCTTCATCACTTGTCTTGTCTGTAAGCTTTCCAGTAATAACATCATCACCAAGACCTGTAGCAAGTGACCAATAGTCACCAGGATACTGACCCTGAGGAATGTCAAGAAGAAGCTGCTCTGAAAGAGCTGAAAGAGCTTCGTTTGACTTTACAGCATCAGATTCCTGAGCCTTTAAGTTTGATGGTCCCCACTTAATTGCTTCATAACGAGCAAGCTGTACTTCTTCAGAGGAGAGATAGAATGCAAGATCATCACAAATCTGAAGTTTATCTGCATCTTCCTGTGGCTTTACACCAAGAAGCTTATAACCAGAGAAACCTGAAAGCTGATATGTCTTTCCATCAGCGCCTGTGAAAGATGGAAGTTTAGCACAAGCATAGTTGTCACCAAACATCTTCTTTACAGCTTCAGCATCCCATGTTCCGTCTACTATTGCAGCTGCGTCTGTAGCCTTATCTGCAGAAGAACCATTCTGGAAAGCCTTAGACTTAGAAAGTTTAATCATTTCTTTTAATGCAACTACACCTTTTTCGCTTGCATAGTCAACGTTGCAAGCTGTGAAGTTCCCCTGATCATCTGTATCATATGTAAGTGTGCAGCCAGTTCCGAAGAAGAATGATGGCTGATACCATCCAGAATTGATTTCATAATAAAAGTTCTTACCAGCAGCTTCGCAATCAGCTACAATCTTATCTATATCAGAAGGATCTTTTACTACACTCTTATCATAGTAAAGGAAATATCCGTTATCAGATGTAATAGGATAAGCATAAATTGTAGATCCAACTGTTGAAGCCTTTATTGCACCTTCATCATTTGCAGACTTAACATCAGCTTCATAGTCTGGATTTACTGCTTCAAGAGCACCAGCTGTTACAAGACGAGCAATCTGATCCTGAGCAAATGTAAATACATCAGCACCAGCCTGTACATCTGTAAGCATGTTGGAAGCAGCATCTCCCTCTCCTACTGGCTCAACTGTAAAATTAACGCCTGCATACTGAGGATATGCTGTTTTAAAGCTGTCAACCTGCTTTGTTGTAAAATCTACTGCATTATCAGCTACCCAAACTTTAACTTCCTTACCGTTATAAGTAGCTGGGTCTGTGCTGACTTCTGACTTTTCTTCAGTTTTATCATCAGAAGCAGAATCTTTATCATCAGCATTATTCTCAGTATTCTGAGCATTGTCAGATCCACCATTTTCTGCTGGAGTAGATTTGCCGCAGCCAGCAAGCATTCCGGCTGTCATTGTCGTAGCAAGTAAAACCGTTAATACCTTCTTTTTCATTTTATCCTCTCCTTTTCTTCCCGAAACTTTCGTTTGTTAATTATGTTGTACCACGTTTTGGTGATATTTGTCAATATTATTCATTTTTTTATTTAACCTTAGTTATGTTTCACAAAAATATGTCGCCAATTTTATTCATTTCTCTGATTTCTTTTCGTCATTTTTCGCAAACTATTGTTTTTTTCTCAGTAATCACTTATACTATTTATACATTATGGTATGTCGCTTTAATAAAATATCGCTATTACGTTATTTTTCTTTGATTTATCGTAATATTATATTACTCTACGAAAAAAAGCGAATTTCTATAGGTTCTTGTTTTCATCAGGAAAATCAAGAACCGTAGCAGACCAAAATTTATCGTCAAGAGAAATTTTGTCCTGCGAAGCAGGATTCTTGCTGATGATTATCCTAAATCTCAGCAAGAAGTCATACTTTTTTGCTTAATGCTTGCTTTTATATTAAAGTATTGGGTAATAAAGAAGCTATCGCTCATAGTATTCGCTGAAAGGAACATATGGCTACAATTAAAGATATTGCAGACAAACTAGGTGTTTCGGTTAGTACTGTCTCCAAAGGTCTCAATGGTGCAAAAGACATCTCGGCTCAGCTTCGCCAACAAGTCCTGGAAACAGCTGTAGAACTCGGTTACACAGGTCGCAAAACAGCAAAAAAGAATCTAAAAAAACTATGTATTTTTATAGAAAATATGGATTATGAATCTGCCAGCCAGTTTGGTTATGATATCGTACTGGGTTTTCGTCAGGCAGCTTATAAAGAACAATGGGAAGTTTTTGTTCAACCTATCAGTCACGAATTTCAAGTGAATGAGAAATACGATACATATATGTTAGGAAACGGATTTAGCGGCAGCCTTATGCTGGGACTTTCACTCGAAGATCCGTGGATGGAACAGATAAAGACCACAACTTTCCCGACTGTATTATTAGATAATTTCATTGAAAAAAATCCAAACGTTGGTTGCATCGGAACAGATTCAGATGAAGGCATCGCTCTTGCAATTGAACATCTGATTTCTCTTGGTCATGAAAAGATTGCTTTTCTTGATGGATCAAGAGGTTCGATGGTATCAGACCAGAGAATGATTGCATATTTGGACAACATGTCCAAGCATAGACTTCCTGTAGATCCAAACCTTGCCGTTTATGGATATTTCGTAGCTGATGCAGCTCATTATCATGTTCCAACATTTTTAGATTTGGGAGCAACTGCTATACTTTGTGGAAATGATTTGATTGCATCTGGCGTAATAGAAGAATGTAAAAGACAAGGTTTTAAGATTCCAGAAGATATTAGCATTATAGGATTTGATGATTTGCCGATTGCCCAGCGTTTAGACCCTCCTCTAACGACAATCAGACAGGACAGAGTTGAACTTGGAAAATGCGGATACTACATCTTGTTTGCAATGATGGCTCATGTTTCTTTATCCAAGAACCTTTTAAGACCATCATTTGTTGTCAGATCTTCCACTGCAATTGCAAAACCAAGAATCGCCAAAAGACATTGCAATGAAAAGGATTCTGTCAACAAAATAAATACACAGCTTTATAATCAGTTCCTCCAACATAGACAAATATAAAAATAACTCAGTCAAGTTTATTTCTTGGCTGAGTTATTTTTAATTTGATTGCTTGCGAAAATCAGGACACATCTGCTATAATGATAGAATGGTATAAAAAAAGACGAAACTCTTATCAAATTTCGCCTTTTAAACATTTAGCAGGGGAAGCAGGATTCGAACCCGCATGAACGGTTTTGGAGACCGTGATACTAGCCATTGTATGATTCCCCTATTTAGTTATTTATTTGTGTCAGCGCTTTCTCTTGCCGACAGATGTTATTATAGCAAAGGGTATCTATGTATGCAAGCACTTTTTTTATTTTTTTCAATAAATCGTTATATGGTTTATTTATTGTCTTTTTATTGTTTTTTGGTTGGTTTTATAACTCAGTGCTGCATTTTTTGTGCAATGTAATAATGCCCTGTTTCCCAACAAGCTAACGTGCACAGACACACTACACTATTAGCTTCAAAGGAAAACAGGACATTTTCCATAAAATATTCGAATAAGTAACAGTATTAAATGTCACACCTTTTTAACAAGCTATTTAACTTATTTTCCAAGCAGGTTAATTTCATCTTGCCATTTCGAAGATTTTCTTTGCATCATCAGTATCCAATGGACGGATACGAGAAAGCTTCATAGTTCCATTAGCTGTTGCAAGAAGTGCAAGTTCACCAATTTCTTCCTTGCTAGGATTTAATCCAAGTCCTGAAATTGAAGTTGGCATTCCAATCAGACTAAAGAACTCAACTGTTTTCTTAATTCCTTCCTGAGCAGCTCTAACTTCATCACTCTCTTCTATGCCCCAGACTTTTCTTGCAAATCTTGCAAATCTGTCTGCAGCTCCCATATACAATTCATTTGCCCAGGCTCCCCAAACTGCTGAAAGTGATGCTCCATGTGTTACATCATATTTTGCACTAAGGGCATGACCAAACTTATGAACTGAGAAATCCTTACCTCTTCCAAGCTCCATCAGATTATTATGAGATAAGCTTCCTGCCCACATAATCTCTGCCATGGCATCATAGTTTTCCTGATTTTCCATCAGAATCTTAGCATTACTTATAACTGTTCTAAGGAGTCCTTCTGCAAGTTCATCTGTAAGCTGACATGAAATTCCCGGAATAAAATATCTTTCCATTGTATGCATCATAATATCAGTTATTCCAGCAAATAGCTGATACTTTGGCAATGTAAAAGCAAGTTCAGGATTCATGATTGCAAATTTGCAACGGTTAAATGGGGTATTAATTCCTGACTTTTTACCAAGTTCCTCATTTGTAAGTACTGCAGAATCACTCATTTCACTTCCTGCTGCTGGAATTGTAAGTACTGCTCCCACTGGAAGAGATTTTGTAACTGGAACTTTCTTGCTCCAAATATCCCAAAGATCTACATCTTTATTAGCTGTTCCATGAGCAATAGCCTTAGCTGTATCAATAGTACTGCCTCCGCCTACTCCGATAACAATATCAATGTTTTCTTTAACAGCAAGCTTTATTCCCTCTTTGGCATGAGCAACCGTAGGATTTGGCTTTACTCCGCCAAACTCTACATACTCAATTTCGTAGCCTTCAAGTGACTTCTCTACTCTTTCCATTAAGCCACTTTTTATAACACTTCCACCGCCATAGACCAAAAGAGCTTTCTTCATTCCTAAATTCTTTACTTCTGCACCGATTTTTTCTTCAGCATTTTTTCCGAATATAACCTTAGTAGGTGCCTGATATTCAAATGACTCCATAATTTCCTTCTCCCACAACTATAATTTAGCAGAGCCTTTCTAACCGAGTCTGCACGACAATTATACCACCAAAAACAAAAGTTTTTTAAAAGATTCTCATTGCATCCTGAACACTTTTAACTCCAATTATTGTAAGTCCCTCTATATCTTTTAGCTTACTTTCAAATGCCTTAGGCAAAATAATAGTTTTAAAACCAAGCTTCTTAGCTTCCATTACTCTTTGCTGTGTCATGGAAACGCTTCTGACTTCACCTGATAATCCCACTTCTCCAAAGGCTATCACATCAGGAGATATTGGTCTATTCCTAAAGCTGGAAATAATAGCAAGACATATTCCAAGATCAAGTGCCGGTTCCTGCAGTTTCATTCCACCTGCAAGATTCACATATGCATCACAGTCAGACATCTGGAGTCCAACTCTTTTTTCCAAAACTGCCATAAGAAGATTCACACGGTTATAATCTGTTCCGTTCGCCTGTCTCTTGGGAAATCCAAAATTCGTCCTGCAAACAAGTGCCTGTATCTCAATCAGTATTGGTCTTGTTCCTTCAACAGAACATGTAACAATAGAGCCACTTGCATCCTCTGGTCTTCCATCAAGCATAAATTCTGATGGATTTTTTACTTCCGCAAGACCGCTCTCTCTCATCTCAAAAACGCCAATTTCATTAGTTGAACCAAATCTATTCTTAACAGCTCGAAGCACTCTGTAACTAGCCTGTCTGTCTCCTTCAAAATACAACACTGTATCAACCATATGTTCCAAAACTCTAGGTCCTGCTACAGTTCCTTCTTTAGTAACATGTCCTACAATAAATGTGGAAATATTCATACTCTTGGCAATTCGAAGGAGTATAGCAGTAGCTTCTCTAACCTGCGATACACTTCCAGGTGCTGCCGAAACATTTTCACTAAACATTGTTTGAATCGAATCTATTATTACCACTTCAGGATTCACCCTTGTAATAACCTCTTCTATTATGTCCAAATTCGTTTCACACAAAAATTTCAGATCATCTGTAAATTCTCCAACTCTGTTCGCACGAATCTTAATCTGTTGAAGAGATTCCTCACCTGAAATATATAAAATGCTATGACCATCTTCTGACATATTTCTAGCTGCTTGAAGTAAAAGAGTAGATTTTCCGATTCCAGGATCACCTCCTACAAGGGTAAGCGAGCCTTTAACAAGTCCTCCGCCTAACACTCTGTTAAGTTCCCCGATATGCGTATCTGCTCTATCCTCTTTAGTAAGTTCTATGTCTTTAAGTGATTTTGGTACAATCTGTGTATGTCTGCCTTTGTCAGGAGCTGTTGCTGCTCCTAGTCCTGTTCTTGTATTCCTTGCCTGTGGTTTTACAACTTCTTCCACCATGGTATTCCATTCTTTACACGAAGGGCACTGCCCCATCCACTTAGATGATTCATATCCGCAATTCTGGCAAAAGAAAACTGTTTTATTCTTCATGCTAATCTCCATTCCGCCTTTTCTAGACTACCTCTAGCTTACAACAAAACGGAAACTAACGCATCACTTAGTTTAAAATTTGTTTCTTCTGGAAAATAATCCTTGAAGACTTTTATAAGCTTAACAACAAAACAATTATCCTTTTTTATTTTTTTCAGACATAACGCATATATCTCCATTATAAATAAAGTTACATGCAGATCGTACAAATATATGTCATATTCTCTAGACTCTACAAATTTAATTATTTTATCAAACTTTTTTTCTCTGAAAAGAGCATATGAATATAGCATTACTGTGGTTGGAAAAACTGTATTCGAATATGATAAATCTATAATCGTATTTCTATAATAAGATAGTTGTTTTTCCAATAAACAAATGCTTTCACTTACACGATTACACATAATTAATGAAAATGAAATATTATTCAAAATCATCATTTCAAGGCAGGAAAAATGGTAGGCATTAAATGTAGAAAATGAAATTCCTGAGAGCGTCTTATTAAGTATATTCCATAATCGAATAATCTTTTTATCGCTGCACTTTTGCTTTTCTATATCTATAAAACCCTTTAGTTGTTCATAAAAAATACCTTCTGAAAATTCTGGAATATTCTCATTTCTTATCATTTTATCCGGTACGGCTTCATCAGTTTTTATTTTTTTCACTCCATATGGAATATCTAATATCATTTCTGTTTCATTACCCCAATATACAAATGTATCCATTGAATAGCCTAGACGTTCAATAATTGTCCTAAAAACTATTGGCGAAGGCATAAGTATATCACTTTCCATTCTATAATAGTTCGATTTACTACATATTCCATTTATAGCTTTCTCAATAGGAACGTCACTAATATTTCTATAATATTTAAGTGCTTTTCCTATTGTAAAGCTTCTACAATCCGATCTATTTGTAAATTGTAAATCATCTGACATCTTTTTTAAAAAAAGAAGTTTATCATCTTCTAACTCTGAACTTTTGCCAAATGCCAAAAAAACATCTTTAGCAGACCATTTAAAGTCCTTGTCATTTGTTATCATTTCACGCACGGTAAACAGATGACAATACTTTTGTGAACGCACTGCGTAAATTTTGGATTTCTTTGCATATTCTTTTGAATTTGATAGATCATTGCAACTCGCACAAGAAAAAGAAAGAAGTGCATACATTGACATTTTAAGATAATCTTTCTCATATTTATTTAGAGGTGAATCATTAATAACTGCAGTCAAACTATTGAATCTTTCTTTCATAAGATAAGATTCTTCATACATATATCTATAAATATATACCTCAAATTGGAGAACAGATGTATATCTATCTGTTGAGATTTCACTTAGATTCATTCCTTCAAAAGCCTGACAGACATATTTTTGAGCATCTAAAAGAAACTTATTAATATTTCTAAAAAGGCTTGAAACCAACAATAAAAACTCCGCCTTTAGTCTTATATCTGAATTATCAATATCCTTGCACATTAGAAGATACTTTAGTGCAGCACCATCATTTCCACAGGTCAAACATAGTCTTACATTTTTAAAATTCCTGGCAATCAGAAAATCATTAACAGATGCGAACTCACTTATAAAACTTTCTTTTACACCAGCTTTTTTGCAAAAAAGATCAAAGTATTTTTTACTAATTCTTCTAGAACCATTTTCAAACTTACTCAAAGTAACAGTAGAACATATTCCTTCAGCAAACTCTTCTTGAGTCATTCCAGAGATCCTTCTCATTTTTTTCAGCAAAACCGCAGCATTTCTAACACACATAGTAGTCTCCATTGCTCTATTAGTATAGTACAAAATTGCAGGAATAATAATTATTATCCCTGCAATTTTGTTGAAAACATTTTTCCGGTTCAGACGTCATTCAAAAACAGAAGCACCTCCGTAATAATAAACGCCTGGAACATTATATGTCTCTTTTCCTTGCTTTAAAACAAGATGACCAACAGCAAGAACACTTCCATCATTAACTTCTGCAGAATCTAATTTATATTCATAACTAAACCCTCTGTATTTTTCTGGTTCAGAGGAAACCCATACATTTTCTATTTGTTCACCTTCAGGTTCAGACTTTCGTGTAACAACATTCAATTTTAATTTCACTTTTCCATCTATAAGAATAGGATTACAGTAATATCCAAATTCATCTTCAGGAGAAACCTTCTTCTCGCCGTACTCTTCAGCTTCTTTTTCAGATAAAATTTTATGCTCAGTTAAAAGCTGCTTTCTATTTTCAAGATTTAGTTTTTCTCCTTTTGTTTTAACAATAAAAAATATGGCAACTGCTATTACTGTTATTATCAACGGTACAACTAATATACGTTTGCACATTTTTTACCTCCTAAAACAACGTTTTAATCTTTATATATTGATTTTATCTTTTTTTCATACTTAATTCCATTAACTTTTCTGCGAAAATTATAAACTTTTATTATCTTATGAAGTTGTCTGTAAACAAAAATACACGAGGATACATAATATATCCTCGTGTATTACTATATTCTGTTTATTTTATTCAAAAGAAATACTGTTGTTTAGCATCTTTCAATTTCAACAGAAACAGGTTTGTCAGACATCTCAACGCTTACTGAAAGCTTTCCGCCAAGACCTGTCTTCATTCTACCTTCGCTAAGTCCATTAACTAAAACGTTATATTCAGTATTATCTTCCATGCCAAGTGTTATCTGCGCATCATTAGGACCTTCAACGCTAAAACTAACACCCTTTTCTGTTTCTTTGAATCCTGTGACAGCTGTACCTGGAACTGATTCATAGACAAACATATCATTTGATTCGAGTCTGGTGATATCCTTGAATGTCTTAACCTTAAGCAAATCTCCATTATGTTTGAAGCCTTCAAGCTTCTTCTTGTCAGGTAACATATAGTTACCAAAGCTCAATGTACCATCTGCTTCTGCGCGTAATAACTGTTCTACAACAGCCATAAGTGGAACCTCCTATATACTACATCAATATGAAAAGCCGCAACTGTCATTAGAAATGACAATTACAAAATTTATAATATTTCTTGCCCTCATTATAGCACATCTCCAAGAAAACAATAGCCAAAATAAATGCTTATTTTTTTGTCAATTTGCTATAAAGCCGCATATTTATTGACCTTCTTAAAACACATTAAAAGGGAGTTCATACTTTTTTAATGTTTTCTACTCATTTTTTTCTGATATTAACAAAATAACATCAGAAAACAACCTGAATAGTAGCATTGATGAACTCCCTTTAAAAAACATATCCTATTAATTTTCTGTAACTTCTGCTATCTCTTTTTCAGTCGCTTTTGAAGTAGATTTCTTTGTTACTTTTTTTCTTCCTGTTCCTGTTTTTGAAGCAGTCTTTGAAGACGTCTTTTTCTTCTTTCCTTGCTCCTTACTCTGACCAAGAAGTTTACTACTATATACAATCTTGTTATCTTTAAGTGATACAGAAACTTCGCTATCCCTTTTTATCTCACCTGACAATAAAGCCTCTGCCATAGAATCTTCTATTTCAGTCTGAATAGCACGTTTTAGCGGTCTAGCACCCATCTTAGCATCAGAGTGTTTATCAACAAGATATTTTTTAACAGCTGGGGCAATCTTAAGGTCTATTCCAAGCTGCGCCTTACATCTGTCTGAAAGTGTCTTAGACAAAAGAGTAACAATTTCCATCATTTCGTTTGTTCCAAGCTGATGGAATACAAGTATTTCATCTATTCTATTGATAAATTCTGGCTTAAACAGGCGTTTAACCTCTTCCATAACACCTGACTTCATTGTTTCATAATCTTTATTAGGATCTGAATGGGTATCAAATCCAAGCTTCTTAGGTTCTACAATTCTCTGTGCGCCTACGTTAGAAGTCATTATAATAATTGTATTTTTGAAACTGACCTTTCGTCCTTTTGCATCTGTAACATGTCCATCATCAAGAACCTGAAGAAGAACATTAAATACATCAGGATGTGCTTTCTCTATTTCATCAAACAATATAACAGAATACGGATTACGGCGAACCTTTTCTGAAAGCTGTCCTCCATCATCATATCCAACATATCCTGGAGGTGAACCTATCATCTTTGATACACTGTGAGCTTCCATATATTCGGACATATCTACACGAATAAGAGATTTCTCCGAACCAAACATTGCTTCTGCAAGAGCTTTTGAAAGTTCTGTTTTTCCAACACCAGTAGGTCCAAGGAAAAGGAATGATCCTATAGGTCTGTTTGGATCCTGAAGACCAACTCTTCCTCTCCTTATTGCCTTGGAAACAGCTTTAACAGCTTCTTCCTGACCAATCACTCTCTTGTGCAATGTTTCCTCAAGTCTTAACAATCTTTCGGATTCCTTCTCTGCAATCTTTTTTACAGGAATCTTAGTCCATAAAGCTACTACTTCAGCGATGTCATTTTCACCAACAGTAATTGAATTGCTCTGCTCTTTCTTCTCATTAGCAGCTTTCAGTCTATTATACTTTTTAATCAGAACACTCTGTTGACGATTTAGTTCTCCTGCCTGCTTGTAATCTTCACTTCTGAGAGCTTCCTCAACCTGATCATCAAGATCTTTTATCTGAGCATCCAGTTCTCTCATCTTGGTATTGTCACCCATCGAGCGAAGACGAACTGCTGAAGATGCCTCATCGATAAGATCAATAGCTTTATCAGGAAGATTTCTATCGTTTATATAACGACTTGATAATTCAACCGCTGCCTTAATCGCATCTGGAAGAATACGAACATGATGGTGCTCTTCGTATTTGTACAAAATACCATTAAGAATATCTGTTGTTTCTTCCTGCGTTGGTTCTTCTACAGAAACTGGCTGGAAACGGCGCTCCAATGCCGCGTCTTTCTCAACATACTTCCTATACTCATTAACAGTTGTTGCACCGATTAACTGAATCTCACCTCTTGCAAGTGAAGGCTTCAAAATATTAGAAGCATCAATTGCTCCTTCTGCACCGCCTGCGCCTATAAGAGTATGCATTTCATCGATAAAAAGAATAATATTTCCATCTTCTGAAACTTCATGAATAACTTTCTTTATTCTTTCTTCGAACTCGCCTCTATACTTAGAACCTGCTATCATTCCTGACAGATCTAAAGTTAAAAGACGCTTATTCTGGACAGTAAATGGCACTTCACCTGATACTATACGCTGTGCAAGACCTTCAACAACCGCAGTCTTACCTACACCAGGTTCTCCAATCAGACACGGATTATTCTTGGTTCTTCTGCTAAGTATCTGAATTACCCTCTTGATTTCTGTCTCTCTACCTATTACAGGATCAAGCTTTCCAGATGCTGCAAGTGCCGTTAAATCTCTGCTATACTGTGCAAGAGCAGACCCTTTCTTTCTACCATTTTGTCTTCTTCCAAGATCTTCTTTTACCAGGTTAGGATCTTCTCCCATAGCAGCAAGAGTTTCAGCATATAACTTCTGAACCGGAACATTTAAAGTACTTATGAGACGAACTGCAACATTTTCTCCATCTTTTATCAAAGCAAGCAAAATATGCTCTGTACCCGTTTTTGATGCATGAAAACGATCTGCCTGTCTATGTGCTTCTGCAAGAACCTGCTGAGCACGTGGTGAAAAGCCATCTCGATCCATGGTTGTAACACTTCCATCCTGGACGATCAGATCTTTCACAAGGTCCATCAGCTTTTTCTCGTCAATTCCATTATCTGCCAAAATTCTGGAAGCTACACTTCCCTCCTCACGAATTAAACCAAGTAAAATATGCTCTGTACCAATATAGTTTAATTTTAGAGTTTTGGCCGCCTTTCTGGCAGAACGAAGTGCATTGCTGGCCTTATCTGTGAACTGTGAATTCATCTGCCTAACTCCCTTCTCAATCTTTAACTATCAGTTGCCCTCAAAGCTATCATATATTTGGTCTACAAGACCGTGAATCTCGTCTCTTGTCACATTTTTGCAAAGAGCTCTAGCAAGAACAACAGCCAGTTCTTCTCTGGCTTCTTCTAATGCCTCTAATTTGTTGATATCAACTGCAATAACAACACCTTTTCTGCGGTCAATCTTAACAAAACCTTCTCTTTGCAAAATCGAATATGCTTTATTGACTGTATGCATATTTATGCCGATTGTATCTGCAAGAGTTCTGACACTTGGAAGCTGCTCGCCTTCTCTAAGCTTAGAGGTGGCAATTCCAAGTATAATCTGATTACACAACTGAATATAAATTGCGTCATCACTGTTAAAATCAATTTCTATTATCACTATCCCACCGCCTTTACCATACGGAGAATGCCTCTGTGATATAAATAGTATAACAGAATCAGAACTATGTCAAATCCTACAAATACTCTTTCGGCATACGTTGCTGTTATGATTAGCTTTTATCTTCCTCTGCGGTCACTTTTTCCATTCCCAAGATCAAGAAAACCAAATTCATCTTCGTCCATATCATCATCAACGAAGTTTCTGGCTCTTCTAGAAGACATTTTTGAACTACGCTCTGATTCTTTTGGAATATCAAAATCATCTTCATCAAATGGTCTTCTTCTATCATCTCTTCTTGAAGACATTCTTGCGTCTCTTACATTACTTCTATCTTCTTCAATTTCTTCATCAGAATAATCATCCTGATATTCCTCATCATCTACATATTCTTCATCTTCCGGATACTCTTCTACTTCCTGTTTTGCATGATGCCCCAAACCTGCAAATCTGCCTCTCTTTTTTTCCTTGGGTTCTTCTTCAGGAATATCCTCTTCAGAATAATCTTCCTGATCCTGTCCATATTCTTCACTATCATCATAGTAAAGAAGACTTCTTAATCTAAAGAACAGGAAAATAACAGCTCCACCCAAAATCACTACAAGAATACCAAGAATGATTGTAAGAAGTGAAAGCTTTGAACCTGAGTTTTTCTTACCATGTGTAAGTACATAATCATTTGCACTTAACACACCTGAAACTTCATACTGAAGCATTGGATCTTTTGTAGTATCAACAAGCTCATATTTTCCCTGCTCATCGATATAAATGTAATAAGTATCTGAATCTGTAGCAAGTCTCTTTGTTGGCTGCTGAGCTTGTTCCTGTGGCTGCTGTGAACTTTCTGCCTGAGGAGCATCCTGAGCACTCTCTGCCTGTCCTGCATTATCAGACTGACCTGCATTTGGATCTGCACTTGCATTCGGATCACCATTTGCATTTACGTTCGGATCACCATTTGCATTTGCATTCTGATTAGCTTCCGGAGCTGCACCTATCTGTACAAGATCAGCTCTAATAAAACCCTTTGCACCATTAGAAAGTGTAATATACAACCATTTCTTATTGTCTGTACCTGTAGCTGATCCGTATACAGTTACGCTATCATTTTTTACAACATGTCCAGCTACTGAATATGCTGTGCCTGCTCCTGAACGAACATTTGCTCCTTTAGTAGTAACAACTGCGTTCTGAGGATCCATAGATGTAACCTGTGTCTCTGGGAGCTGCTGCGCAGCAGGCTGTGTTTCGGAAGTAACCTGATTATTCTGACCATCTGTCTGAACAGTCACCTGAGCGCTGTTAGCATCTGTATTGACACCATCAGTCTTTGATACTAAATCTCCACGAACATATCCTGTTCCACCAGCAACATTTACCTTATACCAAACCTGTCCGGACTCATCAGTTGTTTCCTGAAGAATCTGAACTTTATCATCTTTCTTGAGGCTGCCTACAACATTGCTGCCTGTGTTTGTTTCTGAACGAACTTTTGCAGTCTGAGCAGAAACTGTACCATATGAATCTGCAAAACTAACTAAAATATTACTTGCGCTAAGTGTCGCTACTGTACAAAAAGCAGCTACTGTAAGCGCAAATCTCCCATGAATGTTTTTCTTCATATTATTCCCTTCCTCAAAATACATATTTCAGTTTTGGTAATATAAACCATGTTACCATTATAGCCCCAAATACGCAGAATGTCTCGGATAACTTTACCAAAAAATTACCCGAGACAATTTTTTTGTTAAAAATCACTACAAAAATTACAGTTTAAGCTTCATCTATTGCCTTACCAATATCATGACGCATATATTTTCCTTCAAAGTCAACCCAGTTTGTTGCTTCATAGGCTTTTTCTCTTGCTTCTTTCAAGGTTGCGCCCTTGGCTGTTATTCCAAGAACTCTTCCTCCATTTGTTACAACGTTTCCTTCCTCATCGAACTTAGAACCAGCATGGAAGCAGTAGTATCCTTCTTTGTTCTTGAAATTCTCAAGACCAGTAATTTTCTTACCCTTTTCGTATTTAACAGGGTAGCCGGCAGAAGCAAGTACTACACACACAGCTGCCTGATCTTCAAATTCAAGATTAAGCTTATCAAGTGTTCCATCAATAACTGCATCAAAAACATCAATAATATCTGTCTTTAATCTCGGAAGAACAACTTGTGTTTCAGGATCACCAAAACGTGTATTATACTCGACAACCTTTGGACCTTCACTAGTCATCATAAGGCCAAAATACAGAACGCCCTTGAATGGACGTTTTTCACTTGCCATTGCATCTACAGTTTTTTGATATATTCTCTCCCATCCCATTCTATCAATTTCTTCAGTATAGAAAGGACTTGGTGAGAAAGTTCCCATTCCACCAGTATTAAGACCAGTATCTTTATCTCCAATTCTCTTATGATCCTGTGAAGAGCTCATGAGCTTTATATTCTTACCATCAACAAATGCAAGAACCGAAACTTCTCGGCCTGTCATGAACTCCTCAATTACCATTTCATTTCCGGCACTTCCAAACTTTTTATCAGTCATAATCTCCTTGACACCATCAATAGCCTCTTGAAGATTATTGCAGATAAGAACTCCCTTTCCAAGTGCAAGACCATCTGCCTTTAATACAATAGGAAACTTTGCATTTGTCTCAAGGTATGAAATAGCTTTTTGCGCATCAGTAAATACTTCATAAGCAGCTGTCGGAATTCCATACTTTTTCATAAGATTTTTCGAAAAAGATTTGGAACCTTCTATTATAGCAGCATTCTTTCTGGTACCAAAAACTCTAAGTCCAGCCGCTTCATGCGCATCAACAAGGCCTGCACATAACGGATCATCCTGACTACATACTACAAGATCTATATCATTTTCTTTTGCAAATGCAATTTGCTTATCAAAGTCCATTACCCCGATTGAAGGGATGCACTCTGCAAGTTCAGCAATTCCAGCATTTCCAGGCATGCAATAAATTTTACTTACTCTTTTACTTCTGGAAATAGCCTCTACCATAGCATGTTCACGACCGCCGCCGCCGATTACCAATACTTTCATTTTTCTTCCCCTTAATCTATATATACTTTTCTGTCTTCAACACGTACTTTCCCCTGCGCAATAAGGTTAATTGCTTCTGGCAAAATCTTCCATTCTGCCTCTTCCATTACTCTTTGCTGCAGTATTTTTGGTGTATCATCCTGCTTAATCATAACAGCTTTCTGCAGGATAATTGGTCCTGTATCAGTTCCCTCATCTACAAAATGAACTGTTGCACCAGTAACCCTTACTCCTCTTTCAAGTGCCTTTTCATGAACATGTATTCCATAGAATCCTGTTCCACAAAAAGAAGGAATAAGTGAAGGATGAATATTGATTATCCTGTTCTTGAACTTACTTACTACTTTTTTAGGAATAACAACAAGACATCCTGCAAGTACTATCAAATCCGGATTAGCCTCTTCTAATGTATTAAGGAATGCTTCATTAAACAATTCTCTTGTTTCAAAAGATTTTGGAGAAATGCATTTTGAAGGAATTCCTGCATTCTTTGCTCTTTCAAGTGCATAGGCATTGGGATTGTTAGAATACACTAAAACAATCTCTGTATTCTTAATATTACCATCTTTTATGGCATCTATAATTGCCTGAAGATTAGTGCCTCCGCCAGAAACGCATACAGCTATTCTTAGCATAACTTAACACCTTTCTGACCTTCTTCAATATGTCCTACAACATATCCCTTGTCACCACTTGCTTCAATAGCTTTAAGGCATGCATCAACATCTTTTTCATCAACACAAAGAACCATGCCAAGTCCCATATTGTATGTGTTGTACATCATCTGTTCATCAACCTGTCCTTTTTCTTGCATAAGCTTGAAAATAGGTGGAATATCATAGCTATCCTTCTTAATAACAGCAAGTGCATTTTCTGGAAGCATACGAGGAACGTTTTCATAGAAACCGCCTCCTGTAATATGGCTGCAGCCTTTAACTCTAATTCCTGCATTCTTGATGGACTTCATCATATGAACATAGATACGAGTTGGCTCAAGAAGTGCCTCTCCAAGTGTTTTTCCCAGTTCATCATAATATGTTTCAAGGCTTTCCTTGGTCATATCGAAAATCTTACGAACCAGTGAAAAACCATTTGAATGAACTCCTGAAGATGCAACTCCTATAAGTACATCTCCAGCCTTAATAGTACTTCCATCTATAAGATCTTTCTTTTCACAAACACCTACGCTAAAACCTGCAAGATCATAATCATCTTCAGGCATAAGACCTGGATGTTCAGCAGTCTCTCCGCCTACAAGTGCACAATCTGACTGTTTGCAGCCTTCTGCAACACCCTTTACTATTGTAGCAATCTTCTCTGGATAGTTTTTGCCACAAGCTATATAATCAAGGAAAAACAACGGCTCTCCCCCTGCACACGCTACGTCATTTACGCACATTGCAACACAGTCGATACCGATTGTATCATGCTTATCCATAAGAAAAGCTAATTTCAACTTAGTACCTACTCCATCTGTACCAGATAAAAGAACAGGATGTTCCATATCCTTAATTGTTGCCAAATCAAAAGCTCCAGAGAATCCACCGATTCCTCCCATTACTTCTGGTCTGTTTGTAGCCTGTACAAACTCTTTCATAAGTTTCACGGATTCGTATCCAGCCTCGATATCAACGCCTGCGTTCTTGTAATTAAGTGCCATTGTTTTCTCCTTTTATAACCCTTAAACTATTTGGAATATCACTAAAAAATCAGTTATTGTAATTCTTATATCCAACTTTCTGAAGCTTCTCATCTTTCTTCAACACAGTAAGTCTTAAAGAATCTTTGTAATCCTTAAGTCTTTGAAGAAGCTCCGGATCAGAAGTTGCCAATATTTTAGCTGCAAGAATTCCTGCATTAGCTCCACCATTAATGGCAACAGTTGCAACTGGAATGCCTGTAGGCATCTGAACTATGGAATAAAGCGAATCTCTTCCACCAAGCGATGTTGTATGCATCGGAATTCCAATAACTGGAAGTGGGAAGATTGCTGCGCACATTCCTGGAAGATGTGCTGCCATGCCTGCACCTGCGATTATCACTTTAAGCCCACGTTCTTCTGCAGTGTTTGCATAATCAAAAAACTCTGAAGGCTCTCTATGCGCAGAAATAATATTCATCTCATATGAGATACCAAGCTGATCCAAAATATCAGCTGCCTTTGCCATAACGGGCATATCTGAATCAGATCCCATTACAATTCCAACCATTGCCATTTTTCTCTCCTCCTCTTGAAAAAGCAAAAAACAAAATAATTACTGCTTATCTGCACTAAGCTTTAAAGCAGAAAAAGTATATCACTGCAACTGCTCGAAAGGTTTGTTTAGTTCTTGTGTCCCTTCGAGTACAAAGCGACCATTTTGTATAATTAATATTTTATCTCCATCCTTAGTAACTACTGTGATTTCTCCAAGTTCGTTATAAGGAATAGTAATATCTGTATGACAACCAAAGTAGGCTTTTTCAGGATCAGTATCTCTTAAATCAGAGATTTCATTTGAACGGGCAATAATATTTTTGCCATCAGGATTACGTGTGATAATATCCTCTTCATGAGAATAACAGGTATCACCCACTGCAAAATGCGGTCCTGTTTTTTCTGCAATAAGTATTGGAAGCTTATCCTGAATATCAAATTTCCTTGCCATTACGTATGCTGTTGTATTAGTTCCAATTGCAAATTCTCCAATCGGAAGTGTATCATGATGAAACAAAATATTATCATCAATGTATTTCTTATTTTCTTCTTCAGAATCAAAATTTGAGCAGCTGTAGGAACTGATAACTCCATCTTTAAACTCAATAGTCAGATCTTTGAATAATAAACCGTTAAGATAAACAGATGAAACATACAAAGTTCCATTTGTATTCTTTAATACTGGGGATGTAAATACTTCACCAACAGGAATATTAACATCAGCTACACAGTTTTCAAAATTTGTTTCTTTTGATGCATCTTTAAGTTCATGAAGTTTTACGACAATATCCGTCTTGTTCTGCCCCATTCCCTTAACATGTACATAATCACCCTTATCAAGTGCATCAATAAGTGTCTGCTGAGTTCTTTGATAAAGCTTATAATCCAATGTATTAAGCTTAACAGTTTCATTGAATATCTCTTCATATCTGTCCCCAATTGATGGAACAGGAAATGCTATAATAGTGAAACTTCTCTCATCACCAGGAATATAATCGTTTGTAATAACTGCTGCCTGTACACGATATTTTCCAAGCTCTTTGGACTGTTCACTATCAAGATGAACAGCATCTTCGTTGTTTACAGGAGTAAAAGTCTTTTCTCCAAATACCTCGATTACTGCTGGTCCTGCGAAAGTTTTTGCAGAATCTTTGTATTCTTCTCCAGCACTCTTTAATGCTTCGAACTTCCTGTTAATTAAAGCCTTATCGAGAAACAGTCCATTATCATCTTTGTGATCATATAAATACTGCTTATTAGCTCCATCACATGCAAAACCATTCTGATTAATGCTATTACCTGTATAGAAAGTACTTGGATTAGCTCTGTAAATAGACGGCTCAAGTCCCATCTTTCTAAACTGGATAACTGCTGCCTTTACCATTCTTTCAAATCCAAGGTTGTAACGAATAGCAACAGTCTTTTTGATTGAAAGATCTTTTCCTGTGACTTCAAAACCAATTCTATAGCCTTCTGTATATGTTGAAGCCATTTTTTCGATTTCTTCATCAGACATGTTATTTAAATGCCTTGCAGTCTCAATCTCATTAACTCCGATATATTCCCCAAAAAGATAAAGATAAGAAACATCACTAAGATCACTATTCATAATAATGTCTTTTGCAAACGTATAACTTGATGGTTCTACAAGACTTGCAAAACGTTCTTTGCGACATTCCTCTTCATAATCACTATAGAAATAGTACATTATCTGTCTGATTTTTTCCTGTGAAGGGAGTTTTTTATCTTCTTCAAGAGAAGATGAGAATAAATAATAGATTTCCAAAAACAGTTCAAGACGAATAACAATCTGCCAAAGATTTTTCTCATATGCAAAAGCGATATTGCTTCGAAGTTCGTAGTAAAGAGATGATAAAAGTCTTCCATACTCTTGTCCTAACATCTTTACAGCATAAGTTGGATTTGCAAAGCTTTCTCCATAGTGTTCTGGAATTATATCACTGTAGATATCTTCCATAAGCTTTTTTCTGGATTCTTCATCCATTTTTAGAAGATCACCTTTAGATGAAAGACCATATATATTCAAAGTCTTTAAAAGAAATTCTGCTATGACATGAAAATAAACATCCAAAGCGCCCTTTGTTGCATCCAGGTTCTTTAGATGTTCATTTTCAATTTCTGAAATTCGGCTTTTAGCCAAATCCAGACGTTCTAAAAATAATTCGTTCATATAAAAAGTTCCTATCTAAACATTTTAAAATTCTTCTTTTATAAACAGGATTATAAATAAAAAAATCCTGCCTGATACAGATATCATTCTTCAAAATAGAAAAATGACATCCATACCCATGCAGTAAATATATTATTTCTGACTGACCATTCAGTCAAGTGTTTTTTTAGATTTTTTTAAAAAATAAATCCAAATACTGTGAGAACTATAATAAGTACCACATTTACAGTTCCCAAAAATATTCCCAAATTTGGAAACATATAAAAGATCTTGTTCTGCTTTCTGGATTGAACAGATAGAATTATTCCTGCAATGCTATAGCAAAGTGCTTGAAACATAGCTACACCATACTTGGCATCTGCCTTACCGCCAGCTTTAAATGCTCCATTGACACTAGATGCTATAAGGAATATTCCAACAAGCCCTAACACAAAAGACAAAATACCTTTCCTAGGATGAACATGATCTGTGAAGATAAGCCGTCTTCTTTGTATTTTTTTCCAAATCGACTGGCGTTTTTTCTTCTTTTTCTTTTTGCGATAGTGTGCTATTTCACCATCGTTTTCCCATTCGGGGGTTGGAATTCCCCTATCTACCTGCGTGTTCAAAATAAAATCTTCTTTCGGCCACTAAGAAGCTTTGCTCCGCTGATAATAAGCAATACGCCTGCAACTGTTCCACAAACAATCGATAAAATACCAAATGCAAGATTCAAAGCTCCAGAGTTACCCATCAACTTATAAGTTTTTTCTTCCATGCCGTAATCTCCTTTTCTTTTTACATTTTTACAGCGCCATACTGATTGTAGTAATCACTGATTCTGGATTTAATTTCATCATCCAATACTATTTTACCACCAATTTCACGATTATAAAGATATTCTACAACATCACTCATGGTAACAATTGCATGTGCATCAAATCCATACTTATCATGAATTTCATCAAGAGCACTTTTATCTGTTGTAAGACCTTTCTCCTGGCGATTCAAAGAAACAATAAGCCCAACAACTTCGATATCTTCTCCCTGAGCTTTTAAGATAGGGTATGTTTCCTCTATAGACTTTCCAGAAGTTGTGACATCCTCAATAATAAGAACTCTGTCATTTTTTTGAAGCTTGCTTCCAAGGAGAATACCTGTATCACCATGATCTTTTACTTCCTTACGATTAGCGCAATATCTGATATCCTTGCCATAGAGCTTGCTAATTGCAATACAAGTAGCAACACTAAGCGGAATTCCTTTATACGCTGGTCCAAACAATACATCAAAGTCTAGTCCAAAATTGTCATGAATTGCTTTAGCATAGTATTCGCCAAGTTTCATAAGCTGTGTTCCTGTTACATATGCTCCTGCATTCATAAAAAATGGAGATTTTCTACCACTTTTTAAAGTAAAATCGCCAAACTTTAATACATTGCTGTCAACCATGAAACTAATAAACTCTTCTTTATAGTTTTCCATTATCAAACCTCTTCTCTTATCTATTCAAAGCATTAGAAATATCATTTTTCATATCGATTACAGCTTTTCTTGCAGCTTCACCAATATTGTTTTCTCCGTATTGTGAATACTCTTCTTTTTGCCATGCTGCAATTATTCCTCTTGAGCTATTAACAATCGCGCCAAGACCATCTTCATTAAAGAATCCCACAAGATCCTTGCCTGTTCCGCCCTGAGCACCATAGCCTGGAACTAAAATGTAAGCATGAGGCATAACTTTTCTAAGAGCAGCTCCCATTTCAGGATATGTTGCACCTACTACACATCCAACATTTGAGTATGCGCCGTCCATAGAAGTAAGTCCCCATTCTTCAACTTTTCTGGCAACTTCTTCATAAAGAGGGATACCATTTTCAATTATACGATCCTGAAATTCTCCACTTGAAGGATTTGAAGTCTTGACTAAGACAAAGATGCCTTTATCTTCGGCATTACAAACATCGATAAATGGCTTTACACCATCACTACCCAGATAAGGATTAACTGTAGCGAAATCCTCATTAAAACCAGTGCAACGAGTATTTCCAACCTGCACGCTTCCCAAATGTCCAAGAGCATAAGACTCTGAAGTCGAGCCAATATCTCCACGTTTAATATCTCCTATTACAAGAAGACCTTTCCCGTGACAATAGTCAACAGTTTTCTGGAATGCAATAAGTCCCGGGATACCAAATTGCTCATACATAGCAATCTGTGGTTTAACAGCCGGAATCAAATCATAAACACCATCAACAATCTCTTTGTTAAAATCAAAAAGAGCGTTTGCTGCTCCTTCGGCGTTTTCTCCATATTCCTTAAAGTTCTTCACTTTGATTCTCTCAGGAATCATGGAAAGCTTAGGATCAAGCCCGACCACTATAGGAGCCTGTGTTTTCTGAATTGCATTTACTAATTGCTGAATCATGCGGTTGTACTGCTATTAAAAAATAATAGCTTTTCCTTTCCTAGATTATGATATGATGTTGGCATTTGCCATACAAACACTGGGAAAAGTCTAGAAATTATAGTAAATCAGACGTTCCCAATTGTTTATTAAATTGCCAAATGGCTTTGACCATGAAGCAATTCTATATCATATTATCATAATTTTAGAAAAATAGAACTCCCAAAAATTTTTTAATTTATCAAACGCTGTTAAGCGATATTACCATCTCTGCTGCTTCTACAATTCCGGTACCAGAATCCATAGAACACTTCTGCAAATACTTGTGAGCCTGTGGTTCTGTCATATTATGCCTTTCCATTAGAAGTTCTTTTGCCTTATTGATTGTCTCCTGCTCTTTGGGACTTCGCCCTGCTTTTTTCTTTTCCTTTAACTTCTTCCTGCGGTTATACAATTCTCCTAGCATCATGGTGATTGTGGATGCCAGTACATCCCCCTGAAGGGGGGTTGCAAGAGTCATGGCATTTCCGGCAAGCTCTATTCCGTCAAGCCTTGCCGGAGAAGCAACAACAAGCATTTGAAAATATGATGGTATATACTCTGACAATTCTTCGCATAGCATGTCACTTAATCTATAACCACAAACAAGAACACCGTTTCCAAGATTTTCCATGGCTTCAAGAGCCTGAGCTCCTGACGTACAGATAGCAGAAACATCTATGCCTTTTCTCATCAAAACTTTTTTAAAATTTGCAGCATCTGTCTCTTTAGCAAATGCAATAATAACATTCTGCATTTAGGAAAACCCCGACTTTCCCAATCTATAAATCAATACTTACCAAGATACTCTTTCATTTCCCATTGAGTTACGCAGCTTCTGAACTCTTTCCACTCTCTAAGCTTAGCATCCAGATACTTGTTATAAACATTTTGGCCAAGAACACTCTTTACAAATTCATTACTCTTGTAACTTTCTATTGCTTCTCCAAGGGTTTGAGGAAGTGTTCTTATGTCCTCTTTTTCTGCATCAAGCATTTGTATTTCTTTAGGCGGCATAATCTTTTTGTTTATTCCGTCAAGTCCAGCAGCTATGCATAAAGCTATAGCAAGATATGGGTTACAGGTTGCATCAGGATTTCTAAGTTCAATCGTTGTCTTCTTTTCTCTGGTGAAAGGAATACGAATAAGAGAAGTATGGTTGGCACTTGATGCTGTCCATGACATATTTACAGGTGCATCATATCCTGGAACAAGTCTCTTATAGGAATTAACCAGCGGATTTGTAACAAGAGATATCTCTTTCATGTGTTCCAAAAGTCCGCCTATAAAATAATATGCTTCTTCTGAAAGGCCTCGATTATCACTGGCATCTGTAAAAATATTGTTTCCTTTATCATCAAAAGCAAGAATTCCAATATGCATTCCAGAACCATTGACTCCCTCAGAAGGCTTTGGCATAAATGTCGCATAATAACCGTGTTTTCTGGCAATTGTCTTAACCGCCATCTTGAAAGTCTGAATCATATCAGCGATATGACCTGCTTCATCTGCTGCAAAATCAATCTCATGTTGCTGAGGTGCGATTTCATGATGAGATGATAGAATATTGAAATTCATATCTTCAAGATTTAATATAATATCTCTTCTGACATTTTCTCCCATATCTGCTGGTGCCACATCAAAATATCCTGCTTTTTCCTTAGTTGAAGGGACTGGATTCCCATCATCATCGCATCCAAAAAGGAAAAATTCCAATTCTGGAACAATTTTAAAATACATATTCTTTGAAGCGGCATCTTCCAAAACTTTTTTCAGAACATATCTTGGGTCACCATCAAAGGGCTTTCTATCCATTGTATATATGTCACAGAACATTCTGGCTACTTTCCCTGACTGTGGTCTCCATGGATAAATTTCAAATGTATCCATATCAGGATAAAGATACATTTCACTTTCGTTTGTTCTGACAAACCCCTCTACAGCAGAACCATCAAAAGTCAATTCATGATCAAGTGCCATTGCAAGCTGAGATGGAGTAATTGCTATATTCTTAGGTGTTCCAAAAATATCGCAAAACTGAAGTCTGATGAATGCAACATCTTCCTCCTCTACCATATTAAAAATATCTTCTCTTGTGTACTTTGACATAATACTCTCCCATTAGTTTTTATAATAAAAAAGGCAAAGCTACCGTTAATGAAAATATCATTTCGGCACCTTTGCCTGCTTATTGCAAGATTTATAAACACATCACTATTCTAAATGCTTATCATTTATTTTGCAAGTTTTTTTGAAATTTTTGATACCATTTTGCCGGCAAATCCCAAAATCACCATAAAAAACCCAATTCCATCATTTTTTCGCCCGCTGCATAATTAGCTGCATATTGTATCTTCATTTGCTACCATAAGTAATAGTTGCTATAATTACAGCACTGTGCAACTGTTTCTTTCCGGTCTATCATCATTCATTACATAATGAGCATTGAATTCCATATTAATGTCTCTTAATTCTCTTTTTCCATCAATATAATCCTGATACATATCAGCAAGACCTGATGCGCAACCATCACAACTTCCAAGCATGTTTCCAAGAGACTCTTCAACTATTTTTTCTCGTTCTTCTTTTGTTGTATCTTTTATCAAATATCCTGACATTTATTTTTCTTTCACCTTTTCCTATTTTTTTCACATCTTTATCATGTTATCACAATTTCACTCAAATATCTTCTTTAAATTTTGCAATATATCATTTATATTGGCCATGTCACCAAGTTCGGCAGATTTCTTTATCTTTGTTATAAAACTCTGAGTTACTTTGTCCATTCTATAATCATTAAGTGAATCCATAACACTTATTATACTGTCAAAATCAAATACACTGGCAAATTCATCTGCATATTCAATTGCTTCTTTAATCTGTTTACATGAAATGCACTCTTTTCCATCTTCCATGCCACTATTAGAATCTTCGCTGCATGTTTCAAACAAAGAAAATCTATCCAGAAAACTGCGATAAAACTCTATTAAAGCTTTAGCTTTTTCCTTCATTATATCTGTTTCTTGATTTTCTCCAAGATTTTCAACTTCTTCTGCATTTTTAGATAATTCTATTGCTCCAATAAGTCTAGCGCTTGACTTAAGTGCATGTGCCTGGATTGTTAACAATTTAAAGTCTTCGCTTTCAAGACTTCTCTCCATATCAGAAGCTTTAGCATCAATCTCTTCTATAAATTCTGGAATGATGATAGAAAGAACACTTTCACCACCACTATTATCAATAGCTGCATTAACATCTATTCCTTCAACCTGCGATAGCTTTCGTGTAAAATCTTCTTCCTTTTCCTCTACATCGACAAAACGACTGACTTTTTCTTCTGGAATGTATTCTTCAAGCATCTGCTCTAAAAGTGATGACCGCACAGGTTTTGACATGTAATCATTAAAACCTTTACTAATATAATTTTCTCTTGCACCTGCAATAGCATTAGCTGTAAGTGCTATTATCGGAGTATCATAATTAGGGTTTTCCGTTTGAGGAATTTTCTTAATCTCCATAAGAGTTTCAATTCCATCCATTTCAGGCATCATATGATCTAAAAAAATAATGTCATATTTCGTCTTTTTTATCATATCAATTGCTTCTTTTCCACTTTGAGCAGTATCTATATTTACCAGTGTCTTTCTTAGAAGTTCTTTCATTACTGTAAGATTAATCTGTGTATCGTCCACTACCAGTATTTTGGCTTCTTCTGCATGGAAGCTTTCCTGATACTTAGAGCCAAGCTTATGTTCTTCTTCCATCTCGAAATGCATTTGGCCAACACCTTCCCACTTTATAACCTTCTGCGGCAAAACAAGTTTGAGTATTGTACCGTTTTCCTTTGTTTTTTCAAGACTCCCATAAGCGCCCATTAATTCCATAACTTTTTTTATTACCCCAAGATTTAATCCAATTTCCTGAACCAGAACATCTCCTTCATCGTCTCCACTTAATTCCCCAAGACGAAATACATGCTTTAACTCTTCAGGTGAACGGTAAATTGCCTTTCCTCCAAACTCTATTTTCAGAATAATCTCATCTTCTTTATTTTCATCTTTGGAATACGAAATTCTAAACATGAGATTTCCTTCATCATTAGAATATCTTACTCCTGTATTAATAATACTAAACAGCATCTGCTTGATACGAGGCGAATCACCACACAGAAGATGCGGGATATTTTCATCTATTTCAATATCAAGATTAATATTTTTTTCTCTTATTCCATGCAAAATTTTGCTGAATACATCACCTAAAATCTGACTAAGCTCATATTCAACATTTTTTATCTCCAAATTTCCTTTTTCAAGTCTTGAATAATCTAAAATATCATTGATAAGAGAAAGCATATACTCAGATGACATAGCTATTCCACTTGCATATTCCTGAGTAGCTTTTTCTTTCGAAGTTCTTCGTATTATCTCTGTAAGACCTACTATGGAATTTATTGGTGTACGGATTTCATGTGACATATTAGATAAGATGATAGTCTTTGTCTCATTTCTAACATGGCTCACTCGAAGATCTTCCTGTAATTTTTGATTTTTTTTAAGCTCATCAACATATGCAATAGAAGCTTCTTCTGCCTGAAGAGAAGCTTCAAAAATATCATCAACTTCTGTACCTGTTTTTATATTAAGATCATGAAGCATAATGCCATTATCTAGCAGTTTATCCTGATTTTTTTGACTTAAAGCAAAGTTTTTTTCTGCAAGCGCAATCATTGATAATGGTGTAACTACAATAGTCCTTAGATAGAGATTAAGAAAAACTCCAAGAGGAAGTACTGCTGTTAAAATCAGCAAAAAAAGCTTTAGTTCAATTGATATAAGATATGCTGCGGGTGTAATAGGTGCAACATACTCTGGATTTTTGGTGTAGGTAGATAAATTGTAACTTATAGGTCTTTTTGAATAATCTTTATCATCTTCATCACCTGCACCCATATAACTGTTAAAAACGTCTCTTGAATGTCTTGCTAGATATGGAGATACAGAACCAATCGTATATTGAATATTTACAGCCGTTGCAACTCCTATAAGTGCTACAGCCATCATCATTATGATGACGATTTTTTTACCAAGCCGCGAAGTTTCATGAATTACACGATTATCTCTAAAGTAGAATTTTCCCATGGGAATATATGCAAGAATTTTATCTTTTGAATATTTAAATACAGCAAACGGGACAAGGCATCCGCAAAAAGCGCACAAAAATCCGCTACAAAAAAATCCCAAATACGTCATAAACGATGCTTTAAATACAGGAATCATAGTAAGTCTATTAATTATAAAAAATCTTGCACATCCTCCAATCAAGCTTAAATAGGCTGAGAGATAAATAAGCTTTTTAATTTCCAGAAACCATCGTCTTTTGTTGACGATACCCACGATTATCGCCATGAGCATATACAGCATTATAAAATACAGATTTCCTTTACTAATAAACATTTCCTGATAGAATCCAACTGCCACAGCCAGTACAAAACCAGAAAAGTAGCCCGAAAAAGCTACAAAAGGAACCATCAGCATATCCTGTATAGGTATTTCGATATCAATACCATTAATCGAAATTCCGGTATAGGTACTAGAAATATTGATATATAAAAGGAATGCAAATATTATAAGCACTGCCTGAACTACCAATCTAGCATAAAACCTATAGCTTTTCTCGTTTTTAGCTATCATAAATCTGTTTTCGAGATTTGTTATCATTTATTTTTCCTAATTTCTTTCTTTATTCTTCTGCTTTTTGCATTATGGAAATACAATATACAATTAGCTGTTTCACAGTTATTTTCAAAAAATCCTAACTTCATCTTTTAATATTGCCGATTATATGTTTGTCAGAAGTTTTTCTTTTTCTTTTACAAAAATATTATCGGTTTATTTTCTATATTATTTATGCAATAACCCGTGTCTACGAAGCAAAGAAAGGAAATGACTATGAATGAAATGCAGTACAAAAGAGCCAATAAAGTAAGTTTCTATGTATGTACCATTATTATTGCAAGTGGTATTGTAATGACTTTAGGAAGCGCCATCCAGCAAACTGGTTTTACGCTTGCTAAAATTTCCATTTTATTAAGTGCCGTTATTGGTATCGCGATGCTTTGCGCTGGAAATTTTAAATACCCTGAAGCCAAGATGGGATCTATTCTTATTATGGGTGGATCCACCATTTTTTACTTTGTCTTATTAATCGCAGAAGATAATATTATGTATTTTGCCTTTGGATTACCGATTCTAATATCCAGCATAATTTACCTTAATAGAAAATTATGTAAGATTGGTATAACTGCCATATGTATTTCTTTTGCTATAACGTGCATTAAAACTTATGTAACAACTGGAGAATTAGATATGATTCACGTTCCTGCCTTTATTACACTTGGCCTTGCTTTTATTACAACACTTAACGTTGTTGCTCTTCTTACCAAATTTAATAATGAGAATAATGAAGTAATTCAAGAAAACGCTGAAAAGACTCAGAAAACAGGTCAGCAAATGGCTGATATAGCAAATACAATAACAAATCTTTTTAACAATTCTCAAAGCAATATAGATGGTCTTTCCAAAATTATAGAAAACCAGCACACCAGCATGCAGGAAATTGCCTCAAATATGGAACAGACAGCAAATGCAGTTATCAGTCAGGCCGAAAAAGTTCAATCTATTCAGGGCGAAACAGATGTCACCAGGGAACTTAGTGATGAAATGTCAAAAGCATCAGAAAATACTCAGGCCACTGTAAAAGAAGGTGCAAAAGTTATTGATGAATTAAAAAATACATCAAAGCAGGTTGCCTCTACTAGTCAAATTACTGTTGAAGCCACTAAAGCCGTTATAGATAAAGTAGATGAAGTACAAAAAATAGTTGGTGCTATTCTTTCAATTTCAAAACAAACTAATCTACTTGCCCTAAACGCAAGTATTGAAGCCGCAAGAGCTGGTGAAGCCGGTAAAGGATTTGCTGTTGTAGCTAATGATGTAAGAGACCTTTCAGAAGAAACCAATAACGCTTCAACTGAAATAACAAGAATAATCAATGAACTAACAGAAGATGTGCAAAAAGCAATGGCCAGCATCGATGATACAGTTTCTTCTGTTGCTACTCAAAATGAAATGATAGAGACAGTTGGAAATAACTTTGACAGTATCAATCATAACGTTACAGACATGATTGAAAGATTCGGAGAAATAGGCGAAAGAATGCAGTCAATTGCAACATCCACTATAGAAATAAACGATGGAATTTCAAACCTTTCAGCTACCAGCCAGGAAGTATCTTCACTTTCCAATGAAGGAGTAAGAGGTGCAGATGAAGCTGTAAGCAGGTTTGATGAGTTCAAGAAGACTCTTAGAGATATATTTGATCAGGCTAAAAAACTGGAAAAAATGGATATTTAACATATCTAAAAACGGCTACCACTTTATAAGTGATAGCCGTAAGTTTTCATTGGCTGAATTTTGCTGTTTTATCTTTATTATTTACCTGTATATGGAATAACAGAACCATCATACTTTTCTTTAATCCACTTTGTTACTTCGTCTGACTTTAATACTTCCACGAGAGCTACAACGCCTTCGTTCTTTTCATTTCCTTCTTTTACAGCAATAACATTTACATAGTTCTCTGCTGCCTGTGAATCCTGCTTCTCATAAGCAAGTGCATCTGTTGCAACCTTGAATCCAGCTGCCATTGCATAATTACCGTTCATAACAGCATAAGAAACACTTTCGAGCTGGTGAGGAACCTGAGCTGCCTCGATTTCTACGATTTCAAGCTTCTTTGTATTCTCTACAATATCATTCTTTGTAGCATCAAGACCTACTCCGTCTTTAAGTTTTATAAGCCCATTATCCTGAAGTAAAAGAAGTGCTCTTGCTTCATTAGTTGTATCATTTGGAACAGCAATTGAATCACCTTCTGCTATATCATCAAGAGACTTTTTCTTTCCTGCATAGATTCCAAATGGTTCATAATGAATGTTTCCTACAGAAACAAGTTTTGTCCCATTTTCTTTATTGAAATCATTAAGATATGTTATGTGCTGAAAATAGTTTGCATCAAGCTGTCCCTGATCTACAACCATATTAGGCTGTACATAATCATCAAATACAGTAACTTTCAATTCATAACCCTTTTTCTCCAACGCACTCTTAACAACATCGCTCTCAAGAATCTCTGCGTGTGGCGCTGCTGTTGCTGCGATTGTGATTGTCTTTAATCCCTTAGATGACTCCTCATTACTACTCTTAGAGCATCCAGAAATTGCCATTAAAGAAAATACACCTACCAAAGCAACAGATAACAATCTTTTTTTCATAATTTTCTCCTTCCTCGCCATGAATGGCAATGCTTCATTAGTGAATGCTATATTAGTGAATACTTCTACGGTCAAGCTTATGTCCAAGCCACATTCCAAATGCCTGCATAACCTGAACTAATACGACCAGAAGTACTACTGTTATTATCATAACTTCGGTCTTGTATCTATAGTAACCATACTGAATAGCTACATCACCAAGACCTCCGCCACCAACAGAACCCGCCATAGCTGAATATCCTAGAATAGTTGCAAGAGCAATCGTCACACCAATGATAAGTGAAGTTCTGGCTTCTGTTATCATAACTTTAAATACGATAGTAAAATTAGATGCACCCATACTTTGAGCTGCTTCAATAACTCCTTTATCCACTTCCAAAAGAGAAGATTCAACCATACGTGCAATAAAAGGCGCTGCTGAAACTACAAGAGGTACAATTGTTGCAGTTGAACCAAATGTAACACCAACTATTTTCTTGGTAAGCGGCATAATCAAAATAAGCAAAATCAAAAACGGTATACTACGAACTATGTTTGTTATTGTATCAAGTATTCTGTACAATACCTTATTTGAACAAAGACCATTTGGAGCAGTAACAACAAGGCCTATTCCCATAGGGATTCCTATAACATACGCTACAAGTGTTGAAACAAACACCATATATAACGTAACACCTGTATTACTCACTAAAAGTGTTCCATACTGATTCCAAAAATCCGAAATTTGACTACTAAAACTCATTTATTATTCCTCACCTTCATATTTCTCAAAATCAGCCATAGATGAGAGAATCTGAACCTCAAGACCATGCTCTTTCAAAAAGTCTATCATCTGAAGACTAAGTTCCTCATCTTCCGGAAGCTGTAATACCATCTGTCCCTGAGCTGTTCCACCAATATCTCTTGTATCTGCTCTCATAATATTAACCGGACTTAAGAACTTAAGGACCATATTAGCAACAACTGGTTCATATGAAGAATTTTTGGTAAATACTATACGAATAAGCTTTCCGCCCTTCATACGCGCAACTGTTCCTGCACCTTGATTAAGCATAAGCTTAAGCGCTGCATCAGACTTGGGATTTGCGAATACATCCAGTACATTACCCGTCTCTGCAAGTTTTCCATGATCAATAATTGCAACTTTATTGCAGATCTCCTGGACTACATTCATTGCATGAGTGATTATTACTATAGTAATACCATGCTTTTGATTAATATCCTTTAATAATTCAAGTACTTCTTTTGTTGTCTTAGGATCAAGGGCACTTGTTGCTTCATCGCAAAGAAGAACTTTAGGATCATTTGCAAGTGCTCTTGCTATAGCAACTCTTTGCTTCTGACCACCAGAAAGCTGTGAAGGATACATTTTAGCTTTTTCTAAAAGTCCAACTTCTTCAAGAAGTCGCTCAGCTTTTTTTCTTGCAACTTTCCTATCAACCTTGTTTATTTCCATAGGAAAACAAACATTGTCTATAACATTTCTCTGCATCAAAAGATTGAAATTCTGGAAAATCATTGAAATTTCAACGCGTTCTTTTCTAAGCTCTTTGGTAGACATAGCAGATAAACTGCGGCCTTCAATAAAAACATCACCTGATGTAGGGCGTTCCAAAAAATTAAGGCAACGCACCAAAGTAGATTTTCCGGCACCACTCATACCGATTATTCCAAAAATATCACCTTTTTCAATATCTAAAGAAATATCAGAAAGAGCTTCAACATCCTGCTCTTTTGATGAAAAAATCTTGCTGACATGTTCAAGACGAATAATAGGTTCTTCTCCATTAACCTTATTATTCCCGTTTGTCAGATTATTATCCTGCATACTAACACATTCCCTTCGTATATCATATATGTTTCAAAAAAAATTTTAACATTATTTGTCCATAACCTTTACTATTTCAGCAGCTACTATCGTTCCAAGAATATCATATCCATTTGCATTTGGATGAAGTTTATCTGGGATATAATCCCTTACTACATTTCCATCGTAACTGTCTAAGATATTACTATAGTACAAATCAACAATGCTGAATCCATTTGCTTCTGCTGCAAGCTTTACAGCGTCTACATACGCTCCCTGCCCTTGAACAGCATTTCTTGCACTTTTACTTGTTCTAAGAGGTGTAACAACAATTATCTTAGCTCTAGGGTACTTCTTTTTAAGTCCGGTCATCATCTCAAGTGTTCCACTACAGAAGCTTTTCTTGTCATAGCTATTAAAATTTCCAAAGTTCTTGCTCTTAAAATAATCATTTACCCCAGCCATAACTACAATTACATCTGCACTTTTTGAAATGGATGCATATCTATCAACCATAGCATTTTTGCTGCATCTACTGATTGCAGAACCGGCAACTCCCAGATTTTTAACTGAACCTGCTTTAAGCTTTTTCTTAATCGTATATGGATATGTAATACTACGTTTCCCTGAGCCGTTTGTTCCATATGTAATACTGTCACCCAGACATACAATATTTAAATTAGAAAAATTAGTCTTTCTCTTATTTATAACTGAAACTGCATCAGCATAATGCATCTGTGTATTAATATAGCTGTCTGCAGTATACGGATTAGTAACAGCAGGGACTGCAGCGTTTACATATGCATTATCTGCAAACGATAGCCCCAAAACAACAGCACTCAATAATCCAAATAACTTAACTTTTTTCATTATATACTTCCTTCGCTATTCTTATGTAAAACTTATTTCTTATAGCCTGTTATCAATATTTTCTATAGCACTTATTTATGCATCATAGTCATCTAAGAAATGATGTTTTTTACCATCCCCCGTCTTATATGCTATGACTGTATTCAAATGAACATTTTCAACACTTTTAAAAATGTTAGCTTCTATATACGGACTTTTTTGACGCAACTGCTTAATAAGTCCCTTTATTTCTCCACGCTTACTTCCCTGCTCTGTACCACCACAGCTTGCGCAGCTTTCTGTAAGACGACAGGCACATTGAATAAAATGAAGCTTATTATAATCTCTCCAATGAATAATATCCTCCTCGCGGATTAAATATAATGGACGGATTAGCTGCATTCCTTCAAAATTTGTCGCATGAAGTTTCGGCATCATAGTCTGAACCTGACCGCTATAGAGCATTCCCATCAAAATTGTCTCTATTACATCATCATAATGATGACCTAGCGCAATCTTGTTACATCCAAGTTCTTTTGCTTTCTGATATAATGCACCTCGCCTCATTCTTGCGCACATATAACACGGGCTCATTCCCGGATTCTTGTTATCATCTGCAACTATGTTATATATATCGGAACGAAATACCGTTATCGGAACCTGCATAAGCTTTGCATTATTTAGTATATTCTGGTAATTAATATCATTGTATCCAGGATTCATAACAAGATATACTACTTCAAAATTATGAACTCCATGCCTGTACAATTCCTGAAAAAGCTTCGCCATTAACATCGAATCTTTTCCGCCTGAAATGCACACCGCTATCTTATCTCCATCCTGAATAAGATCATAAACATTAATTGCTTTAGTAAACTGACTCCATATCTGTTTACGAAATTTCTTTATAATACTATGTTCAATATCCTGACAGCTTTTTACAGCTGCCTTTTCATCCTGCATGAACATTTCTAATTTCACACGAAGATAACTATAATATCCATCTTTGATACTATAGATTTCGTAACCTTCTTTTTGAAGTTCTTCTGCTATTTCTTCAGAGTTTCTTCCTGTATAACAAATAAGATAAACAGGCATATTTTTTGGAACCATATCCAAATGATCCATAAACTCTTCGTAATATATATTTATTGCATCAGGATAGGTTTCTTTTTCAAAATCTTCTCTTTTTCTAACATCAATAACACACTTTTTTCTTGTATCTAAAAGCATGTCTTCTACTAATTTAACTATTTCCATTTTTATTACAGACCCTACTATTGTATATATCGCTTCACTTACCTACAGCCTGCAAATCTTTTATTACCTCACTAGCAATAATTAGTCCGCAAACTGATGGAACAAACGCAGTTGATCCCGGACTCTGACGCTTTCTGCTGCCGGCTGTTTCTGACGCATTTTCTTTTTTTATTATCGGTTTAAGTGGCATTTCTTTTGAATATACCACTTTAAGTTTTTTAATGTTTCTCTTTTTTAATTCTCTGCGCATAACTTTTGCAAGAGGATCGACAGAGGTTTTGTAAATATCTGCTACTTCGAACATTGCAGGATTTAATTTGTTTCCTGCTCCCATAGAACTTATAATAGGAGTTCCACACTTATTACATCTTACAATCAATTCAATCTTGGCAGTTATAGTATCAACTGCATCAATAACATAATCGTAGCTGCTAAAGTCAAACTCATCAGCTGTTTCCGGAAGAAAAAATGTTTTGTGTTTATTCACAATAAGATCCGGATTAATATCATGAAGACGCTCTTCAAGTACATCAACCTTCTTCCTGCCAATTGTACTATGAAGTGCAATTATCTGCCTGTTAAGATTAGAAAAACAAACAATGTCGTTATCTATTATATCAATTGCACCTATTCCGCTCCTTGCTAAGGCTTCTACAGCAAAACCGCCTACTCCGCCAACCCCAAACACTGCAACTTTTTTGTGCGCAAGTCTATCCATTGTTTCTTCACCAAGAAGAAGCTCTATTCTTGAAAACTGATTTAACATTTTTATATCCATCCAATAAAAAATCTAAAAAAAGCGACGCACACTATTATAAAGCCATTTTTTATTTAAAACAAGCACAATAAAAGGTAGATACAAAATTCACGTCCGCCCTTTGTTTTCAAGCATTTTCTGCAACAAAGTTCTCGATAACAGTTCTATTAATTTAAAAGCGAAAGATATCTATTATTAAAAGGCGCTAAAATTAAAAATGTATTTTTATAAATGTTTGCAATGTTTTAATGATGTTTTTTTATGAAAATATCGCTTTTTCCTTGGTATAATAAATAATATCAATGTTTATAGCTTACTTTATTTCCACATTCTACTGCAACTAATTTGCGTATTTATTTCTGCTTTCCTGTTACTTTTATTATCTGTGTTAATTCTTTGGGGAGGATTACAAAAAATGGTTTTTCTATTTCAAAAACACAAAAATGATATTATTTTTAAAAAAAATCAAGCAGATATTTTTGACAACTTTTCTTCCAGAATTACCGATTCAGCAAAAAAATATTTTATTACCAAAGCAAATGAATTAATTTCCACAAATTATAACAGCATCCCTGCATCTTTATATATGGACTTTCTTAGAACAGGGAACAGAGTAAAATTTGAGAAAATTTATTTTGAGAAAAGAAGGATACTAAATACACTAGTCCTAGGAAAAATGTCAGAAGAAAGTCACAGGTTCGATGATGACATAATAAACGGCATTTTTTCCATCTGTGAAGAAAGCGGTTGGCAAATTCCTGCCCATAATTCTTACAAAAGAGATGAAAAACAACTGATTCTACCAGATAAATCACGTCCTGTACTTGATCTATTTGCCTGTGAAAGCGGCGCACAACTTGCTGTTATATATCATTTATTCAAGGATTTTGATGAAATTTCTCCTCTTATCCGCAAACGAATCTATGATGAGCTTATACAAAGAATAATAACGCCATATCTTAGTTCACACTTTTGGTGGATGGGAAATGGTGAGGAAGAAATGTGTAACTGGACCATCTGGTGCACACAAAATATTCTTATTACTGCATATTTTTTAGAGCTTTCTTCCGATATAATCGCTAAAATAATCGATAAAGCTCTGTATTCTATTGATGCTTTTTTAAAAGACTATGGTACTGATGGAAGTTGTAATGAAGGCGCAATGTATTACCATCACGCCGGACTGTGCCTGGATATAACTACAATTCTTCTTAATGCTTTTACTAATAATGCTTTTACAGATATTTTCGAAGAACCTTTAATAAGGAATATAGCTAATTATATAGCAAACGTTCATGTAAGTGGTAATTACTACTTAAACTATGCAGATTGTTCACCGATTCTTGAACCTGCAGGAATAAGAGAATTTTTATTTGGAAAAGATATTTCCTCTCTTTCACTTATGTCTCTGGCTGCTTCTTCTTTTTATGAAAGTAGAAAAGAACCTGACAAGCACTACTTATCAGACGAAATAAATCTATTTTATAGGATTTTTACTGCGATTTACGAAAAAGAAGCTCTTGATTTTGCAAAAGAAAGCAACAAAACTATCGCACCTCATAATGTTTTTTATGAAAGTACAGGAATATTCGTTGCCAGAAATAACCAAATACTGGTTTCGGCCAAAGCAGGCCACAATGGTGATAGCCATAACCACAATGATAGCGGAAGCATCATTTTATATGTAAATAACAAACCAGTATTCATTGACGTAGGAGTTGAAAGTTATACTAAAAAGACTTTTTCAAATAAAAGATATGAAATCTGGACAATGCAGTCAGGATTTCACAACCTTCCAACAATAGCTGATTCTGACGAACTTGCAGGAATTGACTATAAAGTTAGCGATATAGATGTCACATTGGGACAGGGAAATGAAATATCAAAAATCCAAATGAACCTAAAAAACGCCTACCCGGATACAGTCTTTTTAGACTATTATGTAAGAACTGTTACTTTCAATCCTACTGCTGAAAGTAAAGTTGTTATTCATGACAGCTGGGATTTTAAGCAAAATGCGCTTAATACAAACGTTATTCTTAATTTCATGACTTATGAAAAACCTGAAATATCAGAAAACATCTTAAAAATTGGAGAACTTTGCTTGTTTGAATTCACACAAGCTTCTGCCAAGATAACAGAAATCAAAATAGAAGATGAAAGACTCGCCAAAAGCTGGAAACACTCCATTTATAAAATTTGTTTTAAGCCAAAAGAAAACTTTTTTACCCTAAAATTACTTTTTTGTTTTATATAATCTGTTCTGATGTTTGTATATTTCGTCGCAGACACGCTTTCGCTTGATTATAAACGTAATGGTTCGTAATGCGCTAAAAAAAACCCAATAAGAACCAACGTTTATAAACAGTTCTGCTCATGAAATATTACAAGCCATCAGAACTCATCTAATTAGTTCAAATAACAAAAAAATATGACTTCTTGTCACTTATATTCAGAAACTCGCATCTACTGCAAGTTTCGTGAGAACAAAAGTCAAGTGGCAAACTGGTCCAAGGCGAAGCCTTTTCAAATGGCCAGTTTGCGTAGTTTTTGGAACGTAGTGACAAAAATCTATGACTTCTTGCTGATAATCAACCTAAATCTTTATAGAAACACCATTAATCAATCTTGCAATACTACATCACCATTAATCTTTAACATGCTTCTAAGACTTATAACTCTATCCCAGGTTCCTGTGTCTTCTGTTACCGGAATCCAACACTTACCTTGAAGCATAATGTAATGATAATAGTAATACATATCCCTCTCAAGACGCTCTGTAGATAATCCAAACAATTTGGAAAATCTGTCAATTGCAGACAATTCTTCTTCCGAATATGAAACAGCCATAGCACCACTCTCCAACATAGGAAGTATATGATTTTTAGCATAGTCAAAACCTTCCGCCCAAGAACGTTTTTCCTGCTCTTTGTCATCATCTTCTGCAACGTACTCATTTCCTGCTTCATCAAGAAGATTCTTAATCGCATCAAGGCTTGCAATATTTGTATTAGTTGATAAATTGGCGATAAAATTTCTGAACATCATCATAATATTAGTCTCTTCAGCTATTCCAACAAACCACATTTTACCGCTTTCATCATCAAGAACAATAGCTATCTCATATGAATAGCTTTCATTTGTGTTGCATCGTGAAGCCTCCTGCGCATAACAAATATTTTGAGAAATAGCTTTGGAATCACTCATATTATGAATACATGCATTCAAAATTGCAACCATGTACTTTGTATCTACTATGAGCATAAATGGAAGTTTCGACCTACTAACTCCAACTGCATCAATTGTAAAACGTCCCTCACTCACAGGTTGTTCCAAAGCCACCAAAATTCCCTTTGTTATCACTTCCTCAGAACCATCTGCACGTTTTACCTTTAGAAAAGTACTCTCAGAAATATAGTCCATTCCGATCTCATCCTTTCCATAAATATGAAGTATCAATCCTCTATTCTTATTGTATCATTTATCACGAAAAAATGTATATGAAAAAATAGGTTTTCAAACACTTTTTCGTGTCTGAAAACCCACTTTTATACTTTATAATCTTAACTCAAAACAAATGGCTTATTCAGAGAAAAGAAGATCTGCATATACTGGGAATGGCCAATAATCTCTGTCTGTGAGATTTTCAAGTTCATCAGCGATTTCTCTAGCCTTTACCATTTCTTTGTAAACAGTATTTCTATTGTATTGAACAGCCTTAACGCTGTCAGACGGAACCTTCTTTAAGTCATTATCAATCTTTTCGCAGGAAAGCATGAGCTTATCTGAAAGAACAGATATTTTGGATCCAATTTTTTCTTCATAGGCGCTTGAGAATCCGACATTTTTCTTAGTCATTACTCTCTCACCCATAACTGCAGCATATTCAGAAACTGCAGGAAGAATCTGACGGCGAATCATATCGCTCATAGTTCTTGCTTCAATTTGAATCTGAGCATTGTAGATTTCTTCATGAATAGCTCTTCTTGCATGCATTTCCTCTTCAGTATAAATCTCGTTCTTTACATAAAGTTCAACATTTTCCTTATCATCATAATGAGGAATTGCATCTGCTGTTGACGGATAATTGGCAAGGCCTCTGCGCTTTGCTTCTTCAAGCCAAGCATCATCATATCCATCTCCATCAAAGATGATTCTCTGATGCTCTGTAAGTGTCTTCTTGATAAGTTTCTGAAGATCTGAATTGAAATTCTTACTATCTTCAAGCTTATCAGCCATTTCCCTTAATTCCTCTGCCATGATAGTATTAAGAGCAATATTAGGACCAGAAACAGACTGAGCACTTCCAAGCATACGGAATTCAAACTTATTACCTGTAAATGCCATAGGGCTTGTACGGTTTCTATCCGTTGTATCCTGACGAATCTGAGGAAGAGAATCTACACCGATTTTAAGCTTTTTCTTTCCACTATTTTCATATGGGGTATCATCTATAATAGAACGAACAACTCTTTCAAGCTCGTCGCCAAGGAAAATAGATAAAACAGCTGGCGGTGCTTCCTGAGCACCAAGACGATGATCATTTCCTGCGCTGGCAACTGTACATCTAAGAGTTCCCTGATATTCATCTATTCCCTTTATAAATGCTGCAAGGAATAATAAAAATTGTGCATTCTGTCTAGGAGTTGAACCTGGTTTGAAAAGATTCTTGCCAGTGTCTGTCCCAAGAGACCAGTTATTATGCTTACCTGATCCATTTACACCAAGGAATGGCTTTTCATGTATAAGACAAACAAGATTATGACGAAGAGCAACTTTCTTCATAAGCTCCATTGTAAGCTGGTTCTGGTCACAGGCAGCATTACATTCTGTATATATAGGAGCCATCTCATGCTGTGAAGGAGCAACCTCATTGTGCTTTGTCTTGGATAAAATACCAACTTTCCAAAGCTCATTATCAAGATCTTTCATATATTCAGAAACACGTGGCTTGAGCTGACCAAAATAGTGATCTGACAACTCCTGACCACGAGGAGGCATATTTCCAAAAAGTGTACGTCCTGTAAGACGCAAATCCTCTCTCTGATCATATAAATCTTTATCGATAAGGAAATATTCCTGCTCTGCACCTACTTGTGGAACAACGCGTTTTGTATCATTATCTCCAAAAAGACGTAGAATACGAATTGCTTGCTGGTTAAGTTTTTCAATTGAACGAAGAAGTGGAGTTTTTTTGTCCAAAGCCTGCCCACCATAAGACAAAAAAACTGTAGGAATATAAAGAGAATTATCTTTTACAAATGCAAAAGAGGTTGGATCCCAAGCAGTATATCCACGTGCCTCAAAAGTAGAACGAATTCCACCATTAGGAAAACTTGAAGCATCTGGTTCTCCCTTAACCAATTCTTTTCCGGAAAAATCCATAATAATTCTTCCACCCTCAGCTGGTTCGATGAAAGAATCATGTTTCTCGGCAGTTACGCCAGTCATTGGCTGGAACCAATGTGTATAGTGCGTTGCACCCTTTTCTACAGCCCATCTCTTCATTGCTTCTGCGATTTCATTAGCAGTTGCAAGTTCAAGAGGTGTGCCGTCTGTTACGGACTTCTCCCAAGCTTCATATGAAGCCTTAGAAAGACGGTCTTTCATGGTCTGTTCATTAAAGACCATACTTCCAAAAAGTTCCGGTAATTTAGTAGGTGTTTCCATTAGAACTCCTCCCTGTACAGGTTTTATCATAAAATTTCTATCATGAAGACTCCCTTAACAAAAACAGTTTCAAACGCCTCTTAAATCACTTGCTGGCATTTATCTTATTTATGTATTCAGGAAGTTCTTTCAAGCTATCCAAAATAGCATTTGCAGATTTCTGCATAAACTCATCGGCAGGAACAAGATCTGGTATCATTACTGTATGCATCTTTGCATTCACACCAGCCATAACACCATTGTAACTATCTTCAACTACCATACACTCTGATGGCGACGCATTAAGCTCCTGTGCAGCATAAAGGAAAATGTCTGGCGCTGGTTTTCCATGTTCTAAACGATTGCCGCTTATTGTTTTATCGAAAAATTGTTCCATATTTGTCTGTGCAAGGTACTTTTTAGCAACTTCAATAGCTGATGAAGTTGCTATAGCTGTCTTAAATCCATTTTCTTTCAAAAAAGAAAGAGTTTCTATAACTCCACTTTTAAGTGGAATACCATCTTTAAGAAGTTCCTGAGTATACTCAGCCTTTTTTTGACAAACCTTATCTACATCAAAACCTTCATCAAAGAGTATCTGTCTTATATTTACTCTGCTTCGACCTATAAGCTTATAATAAGTCTCTTCAGGAATTCCTGCCTTAATCCAAGCTATCTTATATACAGCCTCAGTATCATATAAAGTTCCATCCATGTCAAAAATAATTGCTTTAATCATAACCCGTCCTATTCTAGCACATATTTTCAAGTCTGCTGAAAAATCTTTTTATTTTTTTCAAAATTTTTCAACTAGACTCCGCTTTTTTCCAAAATCATATCATCTAGTCTGTCTAGTGCTTCTTTCTCATCATCTCGTAGCGATACCAAAAAAAGATATGCACCAATTAAATTAAGTTCTGTAATATCCATAAGAGTTTGAGCCGTGTATCCCGCTGCTTTAACAACTCTTATTCCTGTCTTTTCTTCTACTATCATGTTGTATAACTCAATCAGGATATCCTCATATTTACTTAACTTTTTTAAAATTCCTGATGCCTGATTTTTTGGCATATCCCCACTATACAACAAACAATCTGTAATTGTCGAATGAATAAAAACAGATTCTGTCCAATTTTCATTTTGCATAAAGAGATTTACAATACGAACCATTTGAGATGGATTATCTTTGATAAGACTTACGACATTAACACCTGTTGGAATTTCAGAAACAGGAAGTTCACATATAAAGCCATCTTCCTGCTCAAAACGAATATAATAGCGTTCAAAATAACGTTTTATAAGCTGGTAATTCTTAGAAGAATCCAAGATATCAGTAGCATTCGCAATAATCTCCATACACGTCTCCTCTCTCTAGGTAGATGATTCCATATACTAATATGTATTTCGGAATATTGCAACAAAAAAAGAACTGTTTCCAGTTCTTTTACACACGACCTTTTTCAAAAAACTTAATCAGCCGACCTTCTTCATACTCTGCTTCTTCTCATCTTCACTGTTCATATCTTTAAGAACAATTTTCTCAAGCTTCTTAAACCAATCAACTGTCTGCAGAATCTTCCTTGTTTCTGGCATTTCAACCTCCTAAAAAATAAACAACAAATCTATAATAATCAAATATTGCGTTTTTGCGCACAATATTGTATTTTGACACAAAACAAAAATCTTGTCAATATATTTTTTATTATATGTAACAAGAATAAATAAAGAAAAAATATTATAGATTTTGGGGAGGAGGGCTGGCCGATGGGGAGTCGGCCAGCTTGTTATGAAAAAGTTTGTTATTAGGTTGCGTCAGATCTCTTTCAACTTTTCTTGTTAATTCTATAATACATTTATTTTGTAACGAAATTATGAATATTAAGTAAATGAAGTGTGCATGTTTTATGAGTTTTAATAGTTTAAAAAAATACTTTTGTAAAAGTGTTTTTTAAAAACTTTTTATTCAAGTCTTTTATTTTTTTCGGAGTTTTTTCGCATATATCGTACAAAAACGAGTTTTTTCTATAAGTATGCTATTTTATTAAAACTCTCGACTTTTATATAAATGACGCGTTTTCCCATAACTTTTACAATGATTCAAGACATTTTTATTATCTTTTCGATAAATTATTTTACTTTTTTGTATATTATTCCATCTTGTTTTCTAGAAACCCTCATAGTAATATGTCCTCGTGTGTTATTTCTTTAACCATGTACGCACAATTTTGGAAGGAGATTCTAGAAATTATGGAAGAAGTTAAAAACTCTCTCTGTGAAGAAAAGGGACCTATCACAGATGAGCTACTGACTAAAATTCATGCTTACTGGCGTGCAGCAAACTATCTTTCTGCTGGACAGCTTTACCTTTTAGAGAACCCGCTTCTTAAGAAGCCTCTCACTATGGATATGATTAAGAAGAAAATCGTAGGCCATTGGGGAACAGTTCCTGGACAGAACTTTGTTTATGCTCACCTTAACCGTGCTATCAAGCGCTATGACTTGGACATGATTCTTTTGTCTGGTCCTGGACACGGCGGAAACTTCTATGTTGCAAACACATATCTTGAAGGCACATATTCAGAAGTATATCCAAATATTACTCAGGATGAGACTGGTATGCAGAAATTGTTCAAACAGTTCTCATTCCCAGGTGGAGTTCCATCTCACTGTGCTCCTGAAACTCCTGGTTCTATCAACGAAGGTGGCGAGCTTGGTTATTCTATCGCTCATGCTTTCGGTGCTGTATTTGATAACCCGGATTTGATTGCTGCTGTTACTGTTGGTGACGGTGAAGCTGAGACTGGACCACTTGCTACATCCTGGCAGTCAAATAAATTCCTCAATCCTGTAACAGATGGTGCTGTACTTCCTATTCTGCACCTTAATGGTTACAAGATTGCTAACCCTTCAATCCTTGCTCGTATCTCTCACGAAGAGCTTCAGAAGTACTTCGAAGGTATGGGATGGGAGCCTTACTTTGTTGAAGGTGATGGCGATGATTACATGGGAATGCACAGAAAAATGGCAGAGACCATGGATATCGTTATTGAAAAGATTAAAGCAATTCAGAAGAATGCTCGTGAAAAAGGCGATACAAAGCGCCCAATTTGGCCTATGATTGTTCTTCGTACTCCTAAGGGATGGACAGGCCCTAAGTACGTTTGCGGTGATAAGGTTGAAGATTACTGGCGTGCACATCAGGTACCGATTATGATGGATAAGCCTGAGCACCTTCAGATTCTTACAGATTGGTTAAAGAGCTATAAGCCTGAAGAGCTTTTCGATGAAAATGGTAAGCTCATTCCAGAACTTGCAGCACTTGCACCTGTTGGAGATCACAGAATCGGTGCTAACCCTCATGGTAATGGTGGTAAGCTTCTTCGTGACCTCAGACTTCCTGATTTCCGTAAATACGCTTTCGATGTAACAGCTCCTGGCGCTACATACGGACAGGATATGATTGAGCTTGGTAAGTTCGTTCGTGATGTTATCGATCTTAACAGCGATAGCCGTAACTTCCGTGTATTCGGACCAGACGAAACTAACTCCAACCGTCTCAATGCTATTTTCGAAAAGACAAATCGTGTATGGAACGCTGAAACAGTTGACTATGATGATGCTCTTAGCGCTGATGGTCGTGTTATGGATTCTATGCTTTCTGAGCATATGTGCGAAGGATGGCTTGAAGGATACCTTCTTACAGGTCGTCATGGTTTCTTCGCAAGTTACGAAGCATTCATCCGTGTTGTAGACTCAATGGTTGCTCAGCATGCTAAGTGGCTTAAGGTTTGCAATCAGCTTCCTTGGCGTGAAGAAATCGCTTCACTTAACCTCCTTCTGTCTTCTAACGTATGGCAGCAGGATCACAACGGTTTCACACACCAGGATCCAGGATTTATGGATCATATCGCTAATAAGAAGGCTGACGTTGTACGTTTGTATCTCCCACCAGATGCTAACTGCCTCCTTTCCACATTCGACCACTGCATCCGCAGCCGTAACTATGTAAATGTTATTGTTGCAAGTAAGCATCCTCGTCCACAGTGGTTGTCTATGGATCAGGCTGTTAAGCACTGCACACAGGGTATCGGCATTTGGGAGTGGGCTTCCAATGATCACGGTGTTGAGCCAGATATTGTTCTTGCTTGCGCAGGTGAGACTCCTACTCTTGAAACTTTGGCTGCTGTATCTATTCTTAACAAGGAACTTCCTGAAATTAAGATTAGAGTTATCAACGTAGTTGACTTGTTCAAACTTCAGCCACAGTCTGAGCACCCACATGGACTTTCCGATGCTGAATATGATATGCTGTTCACAAAGAATAAGCCAATCATCTTCAACTTCCACGGATATCCAACACTTATCCACGAACTCACATACCGTCGTCATAACCGTGATCTTCATGTTCATGGATATCAGGAGGAAGGTACTATTACTACTCCATTCGATATGTGTGTTCAGAACAGCATCGATCGTTTCCACTTGGTTCAGGATGTTCTTCTTCACCTGCCTCAGCTTGGAAACCGCGGAGCATATCTCTCTCAGAAGATGAGCGACAAGCTTGTTGAGCACAAGCAGTACATCCATGAGTACGGCGTTGATCTTCCAGAAGTTGCTGGTTGGAAATGGGAAGGCAACAACTAATTTAACGTTGTTTGATCAACCTTTTTAATAGACAAGGATTTTGATATTTCAAAATTTGTCCATAAGTAATACCGTGTTAATTGCAGTTTTTCTTGCTGCAATTAACACATCCTTTCGTGAATAAAATAGTATTTCCCCAAAAATATTATTTTATATTAAATACTCCTAATACTGAATTATTAATTGATCTGTTTTTGATTATAGCCGCGAATTATCCCCAAGTAATTCGCGGCCTTTTTATTACCATTTTATCAATGTCATTTTCTTCATATTTTTCACAAATATTTACTGCAAAAAAGCCTTTAGTTATGCCATTCTGCTAATTTACAAATATGTATAATGTGTACTATACTAGTTGCGTTGATTGATTTGACCATACATTCAATCAATACAATCAATTTTAATATTGTAAAAAGAAAAGAGGATATGTGATGAAGGAATTCAAGCCGGTTAAAGAGGGAAAAGTACGTGAGATTTATGACAATGGAGACAGCCTTATCATGGTTGCTACTGACCGTATCTCTGCTTTCGACGTAATTCTTAAGAACAAGATTGAGAAAAAGGGTGCTGTATTAACACAGATGTCTAAATTCTGGTTCAATTATACTAAGGATATTGTTGCTAATCACATGATATCTACAGATGTCAAAGATATGCCAGAATTTTTCCATCAGCCAGAATTTACCGGTAACAGCATGCTGTGCAAAAAGCTGACAATGATTCCTATTGAATGTATCGTTCGTGGCTATATCACAGGATCAGGTTGGGCAAGTTACAAAGAAAACGGAACAGTTTGTGGCATATCACTTCCAGAAGGACTTAAAGAATGTGACAAACTCCCTGAACCTATCTATACTCCTTCAACAAAAGCTGAAATCGGCGATCATGATGAAAACATTGATTTTGAAAGAAGTGTTGAAGTTCTTGAGAAAGAGTTCCCTGGACACGGACAGGAATATGCTGAGAAAATCCGTGATTACACTATTGCTCTTTATAAAAAATGCGCTGATTATGCTCTTACAAGAGGTATTATCATCGCTGATACAAAGTTTGAATTCGGTCTTGATGAAAATGGTGAAGTAGTTCTTGCTGATGAGATGCTCACACCTGACAGTAGCCGTTTCTGGCCTCAGGAAGGCTATAAGCCAGGACAGTCACAGCCATCTTTCGATAAACAGTTCGTTCGCGACTGGCTTAAAGCTAACCCAGATAGCGATTACAAGCTTCCTGAAGATGTAATTGACAAGACTATTGCAAAGTACAAAGAAGCTTATAAACTTCTCACAGGTCACGAGCTCGAAGCATAAATCTTGGCAAAAAGTCATAGATTTTTGTCACTACGTTCCAAAAACCACGCAAACTGGCCATTTGAAAAGGCTTCGCCTTGGACCAGTTTGCCGCTTGACTTTTGTTCTCACGAAACTCGCAATAAATGCGAGTTTCTGAATATAAGTGACAAGAAGTCATAGGTTATTGTTTTCATCAGGAAAATCAATAACCGTACTAGACCAAAATTTGTCGTTAAGACAAATTTTGTCCTGCGAAGCAGGATTCTTGCTGAGGATTATCCTAAATCTCAGCAAGAAGTCATAGGCTTTTGTTTTGAATATTTAGTAGATTAGTTTTACTGGCTTGTAATATTTCATGAGCAGAACTGTTTATAAACGTTGGTACTTATGCGCTGTTTTTTAGCGCATTACGTACCACTACGTTTATAGTCAAGCGAAAGCGTGTCTGCGACGAAATATACAAACAGTAAAACGGACTATATTAAAACAATAAAGTATAGATTTTTGTCACTTTCTTTTATCAATCCACTGATTTTAGGCTTTCGACCATATCTATATTACGTATACTGAAATGTGCTGCTATATTCACAAGAAGTGAGAATGCAAGTGTTAATAGCGCTGATACCAAATAGCTTCTAATAGATACATCTCTTCCGAACATCATATAATCATTTTCTACTGTCATCATTAACCATATTACAAGGTACTTTCCGCTTATAAGCCCTAACAAAATTCCAAAAAACGTCATTACTGTGTTTTCCCTATAAATATAGTTAGTAGTTTCAAAATCAGTAAATCCAAGTACTTTCAGTGTTGCTAGTTCTCTTATTCTCTCTGTAACATTAATATTAGTCAAGTTATATAGAACAACAAAAGCAAGTGCAGCAGCAACAATGATAATATATACCGCTGCATTAACTGCTGAAAGACTCTTTTCAAATTTTTCTACAGTAGATGCTATTCTTGTATAAGTTCCTGCGCTATCCATTCCTACAAGTTTTGTTGACAATTCATCTACTTCATCTTTTCTCGTCTCTTTTTTATATTTTATCCAGAATTCATTTGTACCATTTACATCTATTACTTTACTAAGCTTCTTATAATCTGCATAAATATAATTATTCACATAGTTTTCTGTAATTGCACCGACTTCAAAACCTATGGATGGATTATTCTTCCTCTTTACTGTGAAAACATCGCCAATCTTAAGCCCTAATGTATCTGACATTTTTTCGGTAATAATTACAATTAGTCTTTCGCTTTTTCCTTTTTTAGTTTCATCTGAAAAAAGAGATAATTCTTCACCACTTTTTCTGTTTTTTAATTTCACATAATTTCTAAAACTATCGCTCTCATTTATGCCAACTAGATTTATATTTTGAACAGTTCTTGTTGTTTCTTTACCATATTTTTTTATATTATTACTACAGTCTACATTCTCTTTGTAGATTGAAATACTATCTTCAACTATCTTAGACTTCTCTATTTCTTTCTGTATTAGATTTCTTTCATCAAATGAAAAACCTTCCTTTAACGACAATGAGGCATCATATACAGACACTTTTGCAAACTGTTTATCCAAAATAGCATAAATTGCATCATATAATCCAACTCCAACAACAAGAAGTGCAGTACATCCACATATTCCAAGAACTGTCATCCAAAATCTAAGTTTATATCTAAATAGATTTCTGCATGATACCTTGGTGCTAAATTTTACCCTATCCCAGAAAAAATGAATATTTTCGAGAAATATTCTTCTTCCAGCTTTTGGAGTTCTAGGGCGCATTAACTGTGCCGGTCTTGAAGACAATTCAGTTTTGCAAGATAAATAGGCAGTTGAAGTAACGAGAAATACAGCTATAGCAACTGGAAGTATATAGCTTAGTGGCAATATATCATAAGATAAATCAATCAGAGTATATTGCCCCTGCCAAGCTGTAAACGCCAGCAAAGGAACTGCTATACATCCCCATACTATTCCTATTGTTCCACCCAAAAAGCTTGCAAGAAACGCATATCCTATGTATTTAACCGATATCGCTACATTTCCGTATCCAAGCGCTTTTAGTGTACCTATTTCTTCCCTATGCTCTTCTATCATTCTAGTCATTGTAGTTAGACAGGATAATGCAGAAACCAAATAGAATATAACCGGAAATACTTTTGCTAGATCAGCCATTTTATCTGCATCCTGACTATAAGACACATATCCTTCCAGAGTATTTCTGTCAAGAACGTAAGCATCTCTTTTCATATTTTCGATTTTTTCTTTGGCAAGTTCAAGCTCCTTTCTCTTCCCATCAAAGTCAGGAACTTCAATTTCTGTACTACCATAATCTACGCCCTGAACTTGTTGTAAAAGCGCCATATTCTTCATGTTTTCTTCATATTCTTTGACAGCCTTATTAAATTCACTTTCAGATTTATTATATTCTGACAGAATTTTATCATATTTTTTCTCGACTATTTCCTTGGCAGCTATCTCAAAAAATGTCCTTGAATCATCTATGCAGTCATCATATTCATCTGTATATGCATCCATTTCCTTTGTCTTACTTAGAGTCAAAAAAATATCTGTATAATACTCTGTATCAAACTCATCTTCGAGAACATGGATAAAAGCAGCTATAGTACCTGTTCCGACATTTGAACTTCCCCTATCAGAAGAAATATACATAGAATCAGAACATATTCCAACTATTACAAACTCCTCATCCTTTAAAATAGTGTCTTCTTCTTTCTTCAGAAAAAGAGTATCACCAATTTTAACATTCATATAATCCAAAAGATTTTTATCAATTGCGCACTCTCCTATTTTATTAGGAAGGCGCCCTTCTTGAAGGTAAAGCTTATTAATACTCTCAGGAATACTTCGAATGCTGACTGTAATGTTTTCCATTTTTTTGTCAACTGACTTCAATCCTTCTGCAGTACTTACTCCTTTAGCCTTTTTAAAATAGTCAACATCCTCTTTTTCCCACCCCAAAGTAGAAATAAGCCTAAAGTCCATAAGGTGTTGTTGTTTGTAATATTTTTGGGCAGTCTTTTTCATATCAGGCGCTGTGGTTCGAAGTCCTGATAAAAATGCTGTTGCCAGCATTACTAGTATCAGTAAAGACAAAAATCTTTTTTTAGACTTATGAATCTCTCTTATAGCATCAGTAATAATTACCATTCGATTTCCTCTATATCTTTTGGAATGCTATTATCTTTTATCTCATCTGCTTTTCCATTTCGGATATGTATTACTCTATCAGCCATCGGACAAATAGCTGTATTATGCGTAATAACTACTACTGTCATTCCATGCTGTCTTACCATATCCTGAAGAAGCTTTAATATTTGTTTTCCTGTAATATAATCAAGCGCACCTGTTGGCTCATCACACAAAAGAAGCTTTGGATTCTTCGCAAGTGCTCTAGCTATTGCAACTCGCTGCTGTTCTCCTCCGGAAAGCTGTGCTGGAAAATTGTTAAGTCTATGAGAAAGACCTACCCTTTCAAGCGCTTCAACCGCATCTAAAGGATCTTTACATATTTGAGCAGCCAGTTCTACATTTTCCTTAGCTGTGAGATTTTGAACAAGATTATAAAACTGAAATACAAAACCTATATCATATCTTCTGTACAAAGTTAATTTTTTTCTGGAAAAAGAAGTTATGTCTGTTCCGTCTATGAGTATTTCTCCGCTACTAGCCCTATCCATTCCGCCTAGCATATTAAGTACTGTAGTTTTTCCCGCACCTGAAGGACCTACTATTATAGTAAAATGTCCTTTATCGATTGAAAAATTAATACCATCAACCGCTTTTATTGTTACATCCCCCATTCCGTATTCTTTAACAACATTTTTAAATACGATATATGGCTCACCCATAAACAAATCCTTTCGTTTTAAGCTTCATTCACACAATATTTGGTTTGGTATGATTATCCTAAATCTCAAAGTGACAAAAATCTATATGTTCACACATCTTATGATAAAAAAACCGATAAAAATCTAATTCTTCTAGATTTTTATCGGTTTTTTATTATCATGTTGTAAGTATTACATCATGTTTTTTATATTTTTTTAAACTGTATGGTACAACGGAAGCTTTGCCAGTTCATCGATTTTAACCGGTTTGCTGAAATAGTATCCCTGAAAACTATCTGCTGGAAATTTTTCTTTTACAAAGTTTAGCATTGTTTCGTTTTCAATACCAGTAAGTGTAACTTTAGCATTCATATGCTTTGCAAATCCTGTCATTGCTTCAAGTGTATATTCATTTACAGGATTCTTATCGATATCTCTTGCAAAACGGCGATCCATCTTAATAAGGTCAATAGGAAGAAGTCTTACAAGATCGAGTGAACTAAATTCTTCAACATCAAGTGCTATTACACTTCCGCATGATTTAAGAAAATCAACCTGACTCTTTAAATGTTCCATACTCATCTGACGACATCTCTTTGTAAGCTCTAGAACAAGATTTTTAGCAGGAAATCTTGTTCTACGCATGAGTTCCAACAAACTTGTTCTAAACTCTGACCTTTCAAGCTGAACAAAGGTAAGGTTAATGCTTAACAAAAAATCCGGATATGCAGTAATAATATTTCTTGTCTCATTAAAAGCCTGCTCTAAAATCCAGTTTCCAAGTTCGAAGTAAACACTATCATTCTCAAGAAGAGGAATAAAAGCATCAGGCATGACTTCTCCAAACTTCTCGTTATGCCAACGAAGAAGAACTTCTGCACCAATCATATGATTATCTTTAGCTGAAACAATAGGCTGATAAACCAGATAGAACCCCTCACATCTATTGATAATATCCTGTCTAATAGCATCTAATATCTCTATACGACGCCCATTCTGTTCCTGATTTTCATTTCTATAAACCACAAGACCGCCATGGTTCATGTTTTTAGAAGCTTCCAGCGCGTATTTTGCACTTGTATAAATTGTGTGCTCATCAACACTGAAATTTTCAACCATTACAATACCACCGGCTATATTAACAGTGACACGAGTCCCAGAAACATAGAAAGCATTCTTCATCTGTTCTCGTATTCTTGCGTATAAGTGTCTAGCATCTTCCAATGACAGATTTGGTGCAACTGCTAAAAGGCTTGTTCCATCTCCACGATAAATTTTGCCATTCTTATCCATTAGATTCTTGAATAATTCTGCTGTGGCCTTCAAAACTTCATTTCCGAACATATATCCATATGTTCTATTTATCTCATCAAAATGGATAGCATCAATAATAAGTACTGTTGAACGCTGCTTTTTATCACGTTTAATACGTAAGTCATTAAACATTTCGTACAAATGATCAGTATCAGTTATCGGATCTCTATTGGATACAATTCCATGATTAGTGATAAAAAAAGCTAAATATGCTGGTCGACCAGAATAATCTTTAATAATAGTTCCCTTCGAAGAACACGCAATATATTCTCCGTTCTTATCCATTGCTCTAAATTCAATCGGCGCTTCCTGCTTAATTCCAGCTATCATAGCTGTGATACGCTGAACATAGTTTTTGCGATCATCAGGATGAATACGCTTGTGCCACTCATTATCTGCATTCTCAATATATTCTCCAGCCAGGCCGAAAAACTCGACAGCATTTGTTGACCATCTGGCATAATGATTGAAAATATCATAAACTACAGCATAACGACTTTTTGATACAACTACAAAAGTATCAAAAATACGGCTGATTGTATCATTTAAACCTGCTCTTGGCATAATTCCTCCCGCCCCTCTAAACTACAAATGATAAAACATATATATATTATCATTTTAAGCGATATCTATAGAAAATACCACGTTTTTCACGGAATTTGGAAAAATTCTACATTTTGCACAGAAAAAGCCTAAAAAAAGACTATTACATGTCCTTTTTCTCGACACATAATAGTCTTTTTTAAGTTTTTACTCCGTACCAATATTTTTTTCAAACCGGCCATTAAAAAGCTTCATCAAAACCTTGCCTTCCGCTTAATTCATATACTCACACAGTTTGAAAAAAGCCACATTTTATCGAAGTCCAGCTTCTTCACTTTGAAGTCGAAGGAGTAGTTTATTAAGAGTCCATTCTCTATTAGTATCTGTCATTACTGCTTTGTAGCTCACTGCTATCTTAAGTTCTTTGACTTTTTCTAAAACTGTATCAAGTTTTTTGGAGCTAATATCACAGAAAATCAGTACACTTCCACCTATCTTACCGGTTTTAACATCTTTAAGTCTTCTAGCATTTCTAGAGAGTTCTTCAACAGTTTTATCACCATTTCCTTCTGGAATCCTATACACTGCCGTACGAGTCTGATTTCCCAATGTTATTACCTTCTTATACTCGCTATCGATAAGTCCGTAGCAAAGAATTTTCTCCATAGTACCCTCCTTGTTAAACAGCTTTACATTTACACTTTTTTCACATATTATGATTAGTGTGTCACAAAACAAAAACACAACCGCAAAAGCGGAGAATGGAGCAATCATGGCTGATAATTATTCCCAAAACGATTATTCATCAGGAAATTTTAAAGGAAATCTAGTCTATACAGAAACAACTAGACTAACATTCCTAGCAATACCATGGCCATTTACACATTTTAAAATATATGAGAATGACCTTGTGATAATAAAAGGCTTGTTAAATCTTGACGAAGATGACTGCTACATGTATAAGATTTCTGATGTAAAATACAAACGAAGCTTCATCCAAAGATTATTCGGTCTTGGAACAATCGTATGTTATGTAGGCTCTGATGCAACTGACGACAAGATTATTATGAAAAATATACGTCATGGAAGCGAAATCAAAGACTTCATACTTGCACAATCTGAACGAAATCGTCTCCAAAGACGTACAGTAAATACTCAAAATCTTAACTATCATGATTCAAGTTCAAATCTTGAAAACATCGACTTAAATCATAATGGTATTCCAGATGATTTAGAACACTAAGCAAACTAAAATATAACAAGACTTTTCCATAGCCTTGTTAGACACCTAAATAATCTACTCACGAAACTCGCAGTTAATGCGAGTTTCTGAATAAAAATAATAACTGCATCGAATCAGTAACACTGTTTATTGACCATTATCTGCAGAAGCGTTACTTGCACTATTATCTGCATTATCATCAGAACTTCCACTTTCTGAAACACTTGAACTTTCTGTGACTCTCGTAGAAATAAACACAGCCTCTCTTTGAGCATCGGCATCATCTGGCCATTTTTTCAAATACTCATTCATAAGATTAAAAGCACTTACAAAATCACCTGAGTATTCATAAGCTGTAATCTCATTTCTCGTAAGTGCCTTGTTAAATTCCAAATCATTAAGTTTTAAACCTGCTTCGAAATCAGTTATTGCAGCTGTATAATGTGATGCGTCCTTGGTAATATCTGCAAGCTTCATTTCGCAAATACCTAATCTGTTATAGATATCGGCATGATTGCCGTTTTTCTCAAGGTATGTTTTATAAACATTTATCGCATAATTATAGTCTCCCTGCTTTTCACCCGTCTGACCTAACAAGCTTATTACTTCTGTTTTATCTTCAGCTGTATTCTCAGTTCTGGCCATTTCCAGATAGTTCTGAGCATCGGCATTATTTCCAAGGTAAAAATTAACCATTCCAAGTTCATAATGGCTCATTTTAGTAGTATCTATCACACTTTTTAGCAGTTCTTTTCCATCATCTTCATAACCGGCATTTGTCAACGCAAGCTTCATCTTAACAACTCTCTTATAGGCATTGGGACGAATAGCTATTGAACTCTTAAAGTCAGCCAGAGCTGCGTCATGATTTCCCAATGAAAGATTGCAAAGACCTCTAAGGTAAATAGCTTCATCATCACTATTATGAAGATTTAAAATAGAATTATATATACCTATAGCTTCATCAAAATTCCCTTTATCATAATAGCACTGTGCCAAATAGAAATTCATATCATAATCTGCATTATCTATTATTCCACTACCTGATTTCAATCCATTTTCAAAAGAAGCTATCGCCTCATCATATTGACCAAGCCTCATATATGCAATTCCAATTCCTCTATAACACATTCTCTTATTAGCTCCAGAGTCAAGTGCCTTTTGTAAATTTGAAATTGCATTGCTGTATTCCTGATTCTTGATATCGGACATTCCTGTATCGACTAAATTAGCGGATGCAGAAGAAGTGCACCCGCCACCAAATATCACTGCAGCCGTCAGGAGGGAAACACAAATATATCTATTTGATTTCAAAACATCTCTCCTTATAAACAATAGCGTAAAACATCTATTATTCACCTAAGTAAGCTATAACCTCTACTTCACACAAAACATTCTTTGGAAGCTGCTTAACAGCTACGCAGCTACGAGCTGGCTTACTGGTAAAATATTTCTCATAAACGCTGTTGAACTCTGCAAAATCACCCATTTCATCAAGGAAACATACAGTCTTTACAACATGCTCATAGTCCGTTCCTGCTGCCTTTAATATCTCACCAATATTACGACATACACGATCAGCCTGCTCTACAATATTCTCACCTTCGATTTCTGCTGTTTCAGGATTAATCGGAATCTGACCTGAAGCATACAGGAAATCTCCTGCAATAATTCCCTGTGAATATGGTCCAATTGCTGCTGGTGCCTTTTTAGTTGATACTTTTTTCATGAAAAACTCCTCTCCTGCAATAAATAATGCATGATACTATTATTTAAAATGCCGCTTTTTCTTCTGGTTCTTCAAATACTGCTGTCACATAGAATCCACGGTCATTTTCCTCGACTTTTGTTACAATTCCCTCCCTTGCATGAAGCTGCTCGTAGAACGGATAATTTCCGCTCATCGCAAGTGAAGGATCAATTGTATAATAATAGTTACTCGGCAATACACCTTCAGTTACTGTAATATTCTGACCTTCTTTCAAAAGTCCCGGACGTTCCATTTTAAAAATCATTTCACGTTTCATAATAGAAATCCTTAATTCTCATTGTTAATCTCTGCAAGTCTTGTCTCTGCCTTGTTGGCATAACGTGTCTTAGGGAATTTATCTATAACCTTGCCATATGTCTTCTTGGCATTTTCTTTGTCCCCGCTTTCATAGTAAGAACTTGCAAGGAAATAAAAAGCTGCTTCATTTGTAGGCTCATACTTGGATGATTTCTTCAAATCAGCAATAGCTTCTTTGTAATTATGACTCGCATAGGCACTATAACCTGACTTATAATAATAGCTTCCAAGTTTAGGACCTACAAGATCCATCATAGAGTTATACAGGGTTTTGAATTCATCTGACGCAGTTTTATCAATTTTCTCCATATTTATCTTATCCATATGAGAAGCAATACCTGCAATATCAGATCGATTGGCTGTATAGGTACTTACCGCCGCCATCAGTTCATTCATAGCATTAACAGTCTCATCAGTTTGAGCATAGGATTCAATTGTGTTATTCATAGAATCAATCTTAACCTGAAGCTTCTTCTTCTCAGTTTCTGCTTCATTAAGCTGAGCAGATTTTGCATCAGCCTGCTCACTTATAGTTGCGATTCTGATTCTATTCTGGTTGTTAACCTTTTCAATTTTGGCTGGAACAAAAAGAAAAAGTGCTGCAAGACATCCCAATAGTCCCCCGACTATAATACTAATAAAACTTACTGTTCCCTTCGGCTGAAGATGATGCACAGGTTGAATAATCATTTCATTTCCAACTTTATACTCAACACTCTCACCACTTGCCTTTACCTTGGTAACTACAGTATCTTCTCCTTCGCCAGGACTCATCATCTTACGACATTCCTGCAAATAATACTTTGTTCTGGTACTTCCGGTATCAATGCGGTATGCCTTTTCAAGCTCTTTTTCTGCCTTGGAATATCTTCCATCATTCATATAAACAAGACCTAAGAGCTGATGCGCTGCAAGGAAACGGCTATTATTAGAAAGAATCTTCTTAAGCTGAATAACAGCCACATCGAAATTACCTTTCTGACAATAATGAAGTGCAACATTATACTTCTTTACAGTTTGATTCAGCATATCGAGTCTTCCCGGATTACTGCGAAGCTCATTCATATAAAAATCTGCACGATTATCTTCTATACTAAGGTTTTTCGAAATTACCCATTCGCAAAGAGCAGCTACAACTTCACCAGTTTCAAAATATATAAGTCCCAAAAGATTTCTTGCATCAATATTATTCTTATTTAGTTTTAGACTCTGCTGAAGAGATACCTTGGCACCGGATAAGTCACGTACCTTAGCCTTTTCCAGCCCCTCATTGTAAAAATAGTTGGAAAGGCTCATTACTTTCTTGTAGACACCTACATATTCTCCGCATCCCTGACAATAATCGCTCTCTGTCAGCTTTTCACCACATCGATAACAAATCATCGTTAAACTCCCTTACTAGCGCCTTGAATCAACAGAACGTGCTTCATTTTCAGCTTCCTTCATGAGTTTAACAATTACATCTGCCATATCATCAAGATCTTGACTATGTATAAGTTCTTCAGCAGCTTCTATTTCAGGACTTGGCTTGAATCTAGCCAATTCTTCATCAAAATTTATCATATATATCTCCAAATTTATTAATCAAACCACTAATCTGACCTGCTAAATATAAAGATCCTGCAGCAAAAATACAATCATCTGCATTTTTCTTTAAAGCAACTGCTTTTAAAGCTTCTTCAACATTGTCATGGAAAAAAATCTGTGTATCAGTATTTTTTTCTCTTTCTTTAAAAAAGCTTTCTCTAAGTTCGTCTCTAGAAAGAGACCTTCCTGTTTCTAGTACAGCAACATCTATCGAAGAAAAAAGTTTGCTTTGAAGCAGTGTATCTATCATTTTTAAATATTGCTTGTCTCCGACTACACCAAATAAAAGATATCTTTTACCTTTTATATCCATCTCTGAAACGCTTTTTACAAATGCTTCAATTCCATCTGCATTATGCGCTCCGTCTACAAAAAAACCTTCTTTAACTTCATCCATTCTACACATCCATAAAGAACTAGCAATTCCCTTATAAATATCATCATTAGTTATATCAGCACCCAACAAGCGCAGCTGTTCTGCAACACTTATCGCTATTGCGGCATTTTCTGTCTGGTATAATGCTGGAGAAATCAAAGATAAATCAACATATTTATAATAACTAGAATTATAGCAAAAATCAATGTGATTCTTGCCATCACTTCCACGTCTTTTAGTAATATTTGAAATATCACTATTACTAACCTTTATTATCCTGCTATTACACTCTCGTGCTTTATCTTCAATTACTTTTGAAGATTCAGGTCTTTTATCTATATAAACAATTGGTACACCTTTTTTGATGATACCTGCCTTTTGGCTTGCAATACTTTCAAAAGTATTTCCAAGATACTGCATATGGTCGAGTCCTATTTCTGTAATAGCACATACCAAAGGCTTTTCAACTGTATTAGTTGCATCAAGTCTACCACCAAGACCTGTTTCTAGTATCACATAGTCCAGATTAAGGCTTCCAAAAAGCTCCATTCCCATAAAAAAGAGGTATTCAAAATATGACGGAAAAAAATCATTATTTTTTTTCTGATATAAAAGAACCATATGAAGTACTTTATAAAAAAGTTCTACGAATGTCTCATTAGAAATATTCTTTTTATCAACCTGAAAACGTTCTGTGATTTGAACAAGATGTGGCGAAGTAAACATTCCCACATGATAATTAGCCTGCATCAGTATCCCGGTAATATAATTGCAGACTGAACCTTTCCCATTAGTACCTGCTACATGAATAACCTTCATCTTTTTGTCAGGATTTCCTAAAAAGGCCAAAAAATCTTTTGTATCATTTATTGTATGCTTTATAGTAAATCGAGTCAGCGAATCCAGAAACTTTTCAACTTTCTCGAATGAATTTTCTTTATTATCTTCAACTTTTAATATTTCATCAATTTTTTCAGAGAACTCAGCCATTTTTCAACACCAAATATTAGTTTCCTTTATCTGAATCAGAACCCCGCAAAATGCGAGGTTCTGATAAATAGTTATTAACTCTTTAATGATTTTTTGAACAATTATTATTTCTGAAGCTGAGACAAACGCTCTTTAATCTGATCATACTGCTGCTGATACTTCTGCTGTTTTGCTTTCTCTTCAGCAATCTTAGCTTCAGGCGCCTTTGAAAGGAACTTTTCGTTTGAAAGCATTGCTTCCGAACGCTTAAGTTCTCCTTCCATTTTCTTCATTTCTTTTGTCAGACGTTCAATTTCTGCTGAAAGATCAACAAGTTCAGCAAATGGAATATAAATGTTAGCACCAGGAATAACAACTGATACTGCATCATCTGAAATTCCATCCTTATTCTTCTGACAAACAGACTCACTTGCATATGCAAGGCTTTCGAAGAAAAGCTTACCTGTAGTAAATACATTCAGCATATTCTCATCTTCACTTACAACAAATACTTTAGCCTTACGTGAAGGAGCAACATTCATCTGGCTTCTTACATTACGTATATTTCTAACTGCCTCTTTGATAATCTCAATGTCATGCTCATCTTTTTCAAAATGACGCTCATTGCTATATACAGGCCATGAAGAAATCATAATAGATTCTTCTTCATCCTGAATAGTGCAAAAGATTTCCTCTGTGATAAATGGCATGAATGGATGGAGAAGCTTAAGTCCATCGATAAGTACAGTTTGAAGTGTCCAAAGAGCTGCATTTCTTGATACCTGATTATCAGAATTATACAGTCTTGGCTTAACCATCTCAATATACCAGTCGCAGAACTCTTCCCATATAAAGTCATATACTTTGGAGACTGCTATACCCATCTCGAACTTATCCATATTCTCAGTAACTTCTTTTACTGTGTCATTTAACTTGGATAAAATCCAATGATCAACAGGTTCAAGTCCTTCTGGCATTGGCTGATGAATAGCACTCTTTTCATCCTCACCCATATTCATCATAATGAAACGAGACGCATTCCATACCTTATTAGCAAAGTTACGGCTGTTTTCAACACGCTCTGTATAAAAACGCATGTCATTTCCAGGTGCATTACCTGTTACAAGAGTAAGACGAAGTGCATCTGCTCCATAATTGGCAATGATTTCAAGAGGATCAATACCATTTCCGAGAGATTTACTCATCTTTCTACCCTGAGAATCTCTTACAAGTCCATGGAAAAGAACTGTCTTGAACGGACGCTCACCCATCTGCTCATATCCTGAGAAAATCATACGGATTACCCAGAAGAAGATAATATCATATCCTGTTACAAGTACATCTGTAGGATAGAAATACTTCAAATCTTCTGTCATTTCAGGCCATCCAAGTGTTTCAAATGGCCACAATGCAGATGAGAACCATGTATCAAGTGTATCAGGATCCTGTGTGAAATGAGTACATCCACACTTAGGACATACGCTAGGAGCTGTAGCTGCAACTATAGTCTCACCACATTCATCACAATAGTATGCAGGAATACGATGTCCCCACCAAAGCTGACGTGAAATACACCAGTCTTTAATGTTATTAGTCCAGTTGAAATAAGTCTTTTCCATTGACTTAGGAATAAGATTAATCTCGCCATCCTCGATAGCCTTAACAGCTGGTTTAATAAGCTCGTCCATCTTAACAAACCACTGTTCTTTTACCATAGGCTCAACTGTTGTTCCACATCTGTCATGTGTACCAACGTTGTGAGTAAGATCTTCAATTTTAACTAAAAGGCCCATCTCATCAAGTTCTTTTACGATAGCATCTCTTGCTTCATAACGATCCATACCTGCGAACTTGCCGCCATTTTCATTGATAGTAGCATCATCATTTAGTACGTTAATAACCTCAAGGTTATGACGCTTACCAACTTCGAAATCGTTAGGGTCATGAGCTGGAGTAATCTTAACAACACCAGTTCCTTCCTCAGGATCAGCATGCTCATCTGCAACAATTTCGATAGGACGGTTAACTATTGGAAGCATTACTTTCTTTCCAATAAGATCTTTGTATCTCTCATCTTCCGGATTTACTGCTACAGCTGTATCACCGAGCATAGTCTCTGGTCTTGTTGTTGCAAACTCAAGGAATCTTGTTGTTGAAACAGTTCCGTCATCCTCGATAATTGGATACTTAATGTGCCAGAAGTGGCTTGCCTGCTCCTTGTATTCAACCTCTGCATCAGAAATGGATGTTTTACAAACAGGGCACCAGTTAACCATACGGTTTCCTTTATAAATCCATCCTTTTTCGTGCATCTTAACAAATACTTCAGTAACAGCCTTGTTGCATCCCTCATCCATTGTAAATCTTTCACGATCCCAATCGCAGGAAGAACCAAGCTTTTTAAGCTGCTTTACAATACGTCCGCCGTACTCTTTTCTCCAGTCCCAGCACTTCTCAAGGAACTTCTCACGTCCAAGATCAGCTTTAGTAATGCCCTGTTTCTTAAGGCTCTCGATAACCTTAACTTCTGTAGCAATAGAAGCATGGTCTGTTCCTGGCTGCCAAAGAGCATTATAACCTTCCATTCTCTTGAATCTGATAAGGATATCCTGCATTGTCTCATCAAGAGCATGTCCCATATGAAGCTGACCTGTAATATTCGGAGGCGGAATAACAATTGTAAATGGTTTCTTTGTTTTATCAACTTCAGCGTGGAAATACTTTTTTTCTTCCCACTTACTGTAGAGGCGATCTTCGATTCCTTGAGGATCGTAGGTCTTTGCCAATTCTTTTCTCATTAGATTTTCTCCTTTTGTGAAAATAAAAAAGCCCTCGACTGATATTAACAGTCAAGGGCGTAACATACGCGGTACCACCTTGTCTTATCACTTTCCATCTAAAAACAATGGTTCATCCTTTAACGCTGACGCTGCGGAAGTACCTAATGAATAATTCTTTCTCAGTACTTCGGCTCCGAAGCTACCTTCTAGATATTCAAATTGATATCCTCTCAGCTGCATATTCGCCAAAAGCTGTAAAGCCAAGCGAATAGCGGATACTTCTCTGACAATTTGAGCTTATCTATACTCCTCTTCATCAATGCCTTTTTGTGTTATATAATAAAGAAACAACGCTTTTCTGTCAAGAGTAATGTTAGCCAAATCACATGTTCCCGTTATATTACTTGTATATCGATATATTAACCATTTCAGTCACTTGAATTATTTCTTTTGTTCCAGAAATCTTCCAGCCTTCTTTCTACCATGTCGGAAGAAACAACATCAATTTTGTTCCATTCCCTAGGAAACAGCGATTTGTATTCCCATTGAAGAAATCTGTTATCAAGAAGTGCTACAACACCCTCATCTTCCTTGGTTCTTATAACCCTTCCTGCTGCCTGAAGAACTTTATTCATCCCAGGATATCTATAGGCGTATGAAAATCCATCCTGTCCCATATCGTCAAAATAGTGTCTTAATATCTCTCGTTCATTGCATACAAGCGGTATACCACATCCCACAATAATAGAACCGATAAGGCTATCTTTTTTCAAGTCAATTCCTTCTCCGAATATTCCTCCTAAAACGCAAAAGCCCAAAACGCTTGTATTATCTACATATTCAACATCCATTTGAATAATGTTAGAAAGTTCTAAGCTGTTACCTTCTGAAAACCTTGCAAGAAACTCTTCCCTTTCTTCATCACTCATGCCTTCTCCCTGTATCAAGATTTCAACATCATCTTCCCCTGCATACTTCGACATATACATTTCATAAACATTTTCCAGAAATGCATGCGACGGAAAAAAGGCCATATAGTTACCTTTTTTAGAATTTACCATAAGATGTATATACTCGGCAATTTTAGAATACTGAACAGGTCCTCTGTCTACATACCTTGTAGTTACATCTTTTGCTAAAATAAGCTCTCTTTTTTCAGGATCAAATACCGATGTCGCATACATTTCAAAGTCTTCATCTGTCCCGCCTAAAAGCTTTTTATAGTATTGAATCGGCAAAAAAGTTGCAGAAAACAGTATAGTAGATACAGCTTTCTGCATACATGCTCCAAGTCCTGACGACGGATCTGCACACAAAACTCTTACTCTGAATCCCTTTTGCTCATCCACTTCCTGATATATTCTGTAATGTTCATCTATCATGTCATATATAACCAAAAACTTAGACAGCTTGAAGTAATAATCCAATATATCATCTCTACAAGTATCCTGCCTGTTTTCATCAAGGTATGAAGATATTGCAGAATACAATCTTTGGACTGCATCTGTCAAAGGTTCAATTGAAAAAAGTATTTTAGGTTTATTGTCATCATACATTTCATCTAGAAGATTGCACAATCTTGTGAGATGAGCCTTAAAAGGAAAGCTTCCTAATGAGGAAGTTATATCTTTTAAATTTTGGGCATCTTCAAGGTACAATTCACTACTATATATATTCTGTCCCCTATCTAAGAGATTATGTGCCTCATCAATTAAGAAGATATATTGGTCTTTTTTTCCTTCTGCAAAAAATCTTTTCAAATATACAAAAGGATCAAAAACATAGTTGTAATCACAAACCACCATATCTGCGAAAAGGCTCATATCGAGTGAAAACTCAAACGGACAAACTTTATGTTTCTGCGCATAGTATCTAATAGTATCCCTGCTAAAGTCATCTTCATGAGTAAGAAGATCATATAAAGCTTCATTTATCCTGTTAAAATGCCCTTTTGCATACTCACAGGACTCAGGATTACAATTGGATTTTTCCAAAAAACAAATCTTGTCTTTAGCAGTAAGTGTTATTGTTTTTAATCTTAAATTCTGATGAATACGTAGTAGTTTTACAGTATCAGCTGCTACCTGCCCTGTTATCGTTTTAGCTGTAAGATAAAAGATTTTCTCTGCTTTCTCCTGACCTATTGCCACAATAGAAGGAAAAAGTGTTGTAATTGTCTTTCCTGTTCCAGTAGGTGCCTCGAGAAACAGTTTTTTTCCATGAACAATAGTTCTATATACACCTGCTGCCAGCTCCTTTTGCCCTTTTCTATAAGGAAAAGGAAAACTCAAACTCTTTATAGAGCTGTTACGTTCCTTCCTCCAATCGGCTGCAAAATCTGTAAATTTCTGATACTTTGCTATTACATCATCAAACCAGGATGTAATCTGCGATGAAGTAAAAAGGTACTCAAAATACTTCATCTTCTCAGTATCTAGATTGCAATAACTAAGCCTAACTGATATCTTATTAAGTTCATGTGTAATCAAATAAATAGCTGCATAAACTTTTGCCTGAGCAAGATGAACTGCTACCGGATCATCCAGATGTTCTAAATTCTTGTATGTTCCTTTGATTTCATCAATTAATACAATGTCCCCCTCAACTATTCCATCTGCTCTTCCCTCTATAGTAAGATCGTATTTTCTACTATGAATAGTATATGAAAGCGGAACCTCTGCATGATATGAAGGTCCCTGCTTTTTTTGTATCATTCTATGTATTCTGCCACCTGCCTGCATTGCAGTTTCAGCATTTATATGTGTGCGGTTGTCGATATCGCCTTCTCGTAGAACAAATTCTACAAGTTCGCGAACTGATACCATTAGTTCCACCGCAAATCCTCCCGGTACTTATATTTCTTTTGCTGAGAATTTCTTTTGCCAAGTATTAAACACATTTAAAATAAACAAAAAAACTCCCTACGGCATTATATCATACCGTAAAGAGTATTTTCACATGGTTCAAGAAAATGTATTTTTCGTTTTTACGAAACAACAAGAATCCAACTTTATTTATGTTCATCTTATTGTTCTCATAGATTTTTTTTAACAAATATTCAAAATGAATTCATAGACTTTCCTGATACAATATGCCATACTTAAGCTCGTCTAGGTAAAGTTTATCAGCATACCTTACAATTAAGCGTGTTCATTGTTCTATTGTATCAATAAATACACTTTTTTAATAATCACCTATGTAAGTTTTTTTTTATCATAAAAAGGGGAGCCTGCTATATTTATGCGACTCCCATACATTTTGTATTATTTTACCTCGATAGTAGCTAAATATTCCTCAAACTTTTCGTTTTCACCATAGTAACTTACAGTAAGGTTCTTCTGAAGATTAAGTGCAAGAATACCAAGGATTGACTTTGCATCAACTACAATGCTTCCAAGAGATACATCAATGTCGAAATTGCATGACTCAGCCTCATGAACAAAGTTCTTTACCTCTGATGGTGTAATTCTAACTACGTGTTTAATTCTCTCTTTAACCATTATAATTCCATTTCCTTTCCGCAGATTCGGTTCCATCCGTACTCGACCAATAACTCCAAATTTAAATAAGTCGTCTGCTTGAAAAACAATTTTTTACTTCTCGTTGATTCTTGTATATTATAATTCTTTCGTGCTGATTGTAAAGTCAAAATCCCCCGAAAAAATTAACAAAAAACCATGAAAAAATTTGTTGTCGCGTGTAAAATGGCACAATAAAAATCATGTTTTTGTATATCAAAAACATTTTCAATGTATTTTTATGATAGAAAACAAACACTTTTTCATACATAAATAAACTTTTTTGCCATAATATAATTTTATTTTTTTAATTTTTTCAAATTCTAATTTTTTTATAAACTAAAGAACTTGAAAAGTTTAGAAAAAAGGTTTTAAATAAGTATATTGATTAGCACTTTAAAGCACGTTAGTTATTCTAACAATAATCAAATATTATGATAAGGAAGGGAATAAACAATGGAAAATCTTAAGATTCCTAATAACTACCATTCCGAATTGAACTTGCATGATACTCAGATAGCTATCAAGACTGTTAAAGACTTCTTCCAAAGTCTTCTTGCTGAGCGTCTTAATCTTTTACGTGTATCTGCACCTCTTTTCGTAGATCCAGCATCAGGTCTTAATGACAACCTCAATGGTGTAGAACGTCCTGTTTCTTTTGACATCAAAAATGATACAGATCACTCCGCAGAAATCGTTCACTCACTTGCTAAATGGAAAAGATTCGCACTCAAAAAGTATGGCTTTAATGTTGGTGAAGGTCTTTATACTGATATGAATGCTATTAGAAGAGACGAAGAAACAGATAACATACATTCAATTTTTGTAGATCAGTGGGACTGGGAAAAGATTATAAAAAGAGAAGATAGAACAATAGACTATCTCAAAGAAACAGTGAGCCAGGTTTATAAGGTTCTACGTAAGACGGAAAAATTCCTTTCTATCAGATATGATTATATAGAAGAAATTCTTCCAAAAGACATTTACTTTATAAGCACAAAAGAGCTCGAAGCACTTTACCCAGATAAAACTCCTAAGGAGCGAGAGTATCTTATAACTAAAGAAAAAGGCGCTGTATGCCTTATGCAGATTGGAGACAAACTTGCAAATGGCAAGCCTCATGACGGCAGAGCTCCAGACTATGACGATTGGGCATTAAATGCTGATATTCTTGTTTATTATCCTGTACTTGATATTGCTCTTGAGCTTTCCTCTATGGGAATAAGAGTTGATGCCACTTCTTTGAAACAGCAGCTTGAAAAAGCCGGATGCACAAAACGTGCAGAACTTCCTTTCCAGAAAGCCATTCTAAGTGATGAGCTTCCACTTACAATAGGTGGTGGTATTGGTCAGTCACGAATTTGTATGTTCTTCCTAAGAAAGGCTCACATCGGAGAAGTTCAAAGTTCACTTTGGCCAAAAGATGTTGAAGAAGCTGCGCTTTCAAACGGAATTCAACTTCTATGATTTAGTTTATTGTTTATATAGTCCGTTTTGATGGTTTGTATATTTCGTCGCAGAAACGATTTAAGTTCTTACCGTGAAATATTGCAAGCCATCAAAACTAAACTAATAGATGTACAATTTTCTGCCTGAATTTTCTTTATCCAAGAACTTCAATTTCTTTGGAATAATTATTTAAAATCTCACATCCATCTTCTGTAATAAGAGCAAGATCTTCAATTCTAACTCCAACAACTTCAGGAATATAAATACCCGGTTCAATAGAAAATACATTTCCAGCCTGAGTCAAATTCTCATTTGCCATTGATACATCGCCAAATTCATGATCTTCTATTCCTATGAAATGACCAAGTCTGTGAGTAAATTCACTTCCATGACCACCTTCTGTAATAATATCTCTTGCCTTTTTATCTATGTCTTGAAGCTTAATACCTGCACGAAGCATTTTCTCTGCTTCTTCGTTTGCGGATCTTACAAGATTATAGACTTCTTTCTGAATAGCTGTTGGTTCTTTTTTCCAGAAAAAGCATCTTGTCATGTCGCTGCAATACTCATTTACCACGCAGCCCACATCAAACAAAACACCATCACCTTCTTTTAAGGCGGTATTATCAGGCATATGGTGACCATCTGCTGCATTTTTGCCAAACGCTACAATAGGATCAAAAGAATATCTGCTAGCGCCAAGTTTCTTGTAAATTCCCAGCATACTCTCAGCCACTTCCAATTCAGTCACACCATCTCTAAGAAGTTTCTTGAATTCATCCATAGCCATATCATTTACATTAGAAGAAATACGCATCTTCTCGCGCTCAGCCTCATCTTTGATTGCTCTGGCAGAATCAATTGCTATTGAAGCATTACAAAAATTCTTTGCAATATTACTTTCTATCATTGCTAAAAGAAAATTTGCTGTAAGATTCTTATCAACCCCTAGTATTTTTTCGCTTTCAATAAAAGGTCTTATAACATTTATAACAAAATCAGTATCTTTAAAATATACCTTCTTTGCTCCACAATCTTCTGCAAAACTAAATAACTCATTTAAGAAAAGTACCGGTTCACTACCCTTCTTTATAAGGAGTCCCAAAAAACGTTCTCCGGGAAAAATCCACTTACCTGTCATGTAAAAAATAGCGACTGGATCTGAAATAATCATCTGCTCTACGCCAATTTTTTCCAATTGCCTATATACCTTGTCAATTCTGTTCTTGTCTATCATGCTTCACCTCATTTTATGCTAATTTAGTTTCTACTCAAATTTAAGATAATACTCAGCAAAAAAACTCTTCGTTCTTGTATTGTCTTCTAACTGTGAACACTACCACAAAATCTGCTTTTCATCAACCACATACTGCCTTCTATCAAGAATTATTCTCATAAAGAAAAAATATGTTATCATAATACTCGTGAAAAGGTAGTGTCAAGTGACCTATGAAAGAAAAAGGCTCAAATGAACCTTGAAAACTGTAGATATTGATACCGAAAAGCTCTCCGAGGGCTTAGGGCGCTGCCCTAAGAACCTGCAAGGGACTTGTCCCTTGACCCGTATTGCGGGCTCTGCCCGCACCCGTCCTCGCCGGAAGCAGGCCAGCAAGCACACTTGCTGACCAGATGTATAGGATAATCCGTGAACCTTATGTCAAGGGACTTTCGCGGCATATCCTCACCGGCTTTGCCGGTTCCGGTATTCCACGGTTTCCTTGACAACGGTTCCGCTCCGGGTCAGGCTGATTTTTCTTT
>NZ_AUKC01000016.1 GCF_000424545.1 Butyrivibrio sp. NC3005
TACGTTTATAATCAAGCGAAAGCGTGTCTGCGACGAAATATACAAACAGTAAAACGGACTATATAAAAACAATAAAGTATAGATTTTTGGATAAAAACTATTAGTCTTTAAAGCAGTAAATATAAAAGATGTTTAATTTCACATCTTAATCATATCATTTAGTTAGCCAAAAAAAGTAAGAGTTTTCAACATTCAACATTTAGACATTTATATAATCTGAAATTTATAGCAAGTCATCTATATATACCAATGTATATTTTTTAGTAGCAGTTTTAATATGTTAGTACAATTTACTCTTGAAAATTATAGGTCTGTAAAAGACAGTGTAACTTTTGATTTGCAGGCATTGAACAAAGTTCATGAAAAAACGGAACACATAATTGAGAAGTTTGATGATAAGATTCTTCCGTTTGCGGTTATATTTGGTGCGAACGGAAGTGGTAAGTCAACAATTGTTAATGGTCTTACACAACTTAGAGAAATTATTCTTGGGGAGATTCCGCTTACATCTATCACTCCTTATTATTTTTCTGAAGAAAAGAAAAAAGAAAGCACCACATTTGAACTTGTTTTTACAGTAAACGAAAATGAATACCGCTATATAATAAAGATTCTTAGCGGTAAGATAGAATACGAAAGTTTGGAAATGGTCAGATTTTCAACTGGAAGAAAATCACTTCTGTTTGAACGAAAGAAAAATGAATACCATTTTGGAAGATGTTTTATCAACCTGAAAATACTGTCTGAATTGTATGATCAGGAATCCTTATTTAAAGTTTTATATGACAGATATCCTGGAAATGACATCCTTAGCGAAACAATGAATTTTATAAAAAATGAAATAGATTATATTGGTACCAAAGATATGGCGGAGCATATTCTTCCTGATATTTTCAAGAAGGATAAAGTATGGGATCTTTTTAGACAGATGTTACAGGAACTTGACCTTGACATAAAAGAAGTAAAAGTTGTGGGTGAACATGTAATTGTAATACATCAGGTTAAAGATACCTGCATGCACCTTCCACTTGCTGCAGAGTCAAATGGAATAAGAGAATTATTAACTCTTTTGCCCAAAATTGCAGATAGTCTTTTGTCAGGAAAAGTGCTTATAGCCGATGAAAGTATAAGAGGACTTCATCCTAATGTATTAAAACATATCATTGGATATTTTATCAATAATGAAAGTAACAAATTTGGAGCTCAACTTCTCATGACATCCTGTGACATATCGATTTTAAAAAAAGAATTTCTTAGAAGAGATGAGATATGGTTTGCCGCCAAAAATGAGGAACAGAGTACTATTTTGTATAGCCTTGCAGACTTTTCTAAGGTTCGGGATAATAGAAAAACTGTTGATTATGATAAAAGGTACCTTGATGGCGTATATGGAGCTAACCCGTATATAAGAGATACTATTAACTGGACAAAGTTTTTTGGATGTGAATGAAAAATAGCCGATAATTCGTTGATTTTGCAAAAATATATTGACGAAACACACTAATATGTGGTAAGCTAGCGTAGCGGCGAGAAAGATTTAGGTCTTTTTTTTATGCATAAATTTAAATAAATTAAAAAATTCAGCTACAAAAAGCGCACGGAGGTAAAGAGATGCGTACAAGAATTACACTCGCTTGCACAGAGTGCAAGAATCGTAACTACGATACAACTAAGGATAAGAAGACACACCCAGAGCGTATGGAAATCAAGAAGTACTGTCCGTTCTGCAGAAAGCACACTCTTCACAAAGAGACAAAATAATCTAGTGATCTAGAAATCTATTATGATTTCCGGAAGGGAGACCAATAGTTATGGAAGAATCCAAAAAGGCAACACAAGTTAAGACAAATGTTTCAAAATCTTCTGACAAACAAAAGAGTGCTCCCGAAAAGAAAGGGAAAATCAGCGCAATTATAAGCGCCATCAGCGCATTCACAAAGGGCTTGAAAACTGAGTTTTCTAGGATAGTTTGGCCGACTCGTGATACAGTTGTTAAACAGACTTTCGCAGTTGTTGTTATTTGTGCGATTGTTGCTGCTCTGATTGGTATCCTTGATTATGGTTTCGAAGCAGGTTTGAATTTCCTTCAGACGCTTTAAATCTGAGGGTAGTGACTTAGAGGATATTCCCTAAAGCCGCAGTTGTGCATCCAATGAATTTTGATGAGGAGATTCAAATGGCAGAAGAAGAAAAAAACGTTCAGGATGAGCCTGTTGAAGAAGGTTTGACAGAAGAAGTTGAATCTGTTGAAACAGTTGAATCACTTTCAGAAGAAGCAATATCTTCTGATGCAAAGTGGTATGTTGCTCATACATATTCTGGGTATGAGAACAAAGTAAAGGCAAATCTGGAAAAAACTATCGAGAACCGTCACCTTGAGAACCAGATTCTTGAGGTTCGTGTTCCACTTCAGGATGAAGTGGAAGTTAAGAATGGTAAGAAGCGTACTGTTCAGCGCAAGATGTTTCCTGGATATGTTCTTGTTCATATGATTATGAATGATGATACATGGTACGTTGTCCGTAACACAACTGGTGTTACTGGATTCGTAGGTCCTGGATCAAAGCCGGTACCGCTTTCAGATGCTGAAGTTAAACCTTTAGGAATCAAGACTGAGACTGTTAAGATTGACTTTGGTGTAGGCGATGAAGTTAGAGTCATTGCCGGAGTTTGGAAAGATACATCTGGTTATATCGATAGAATCGATATGAACAAGCAGACAGCTACAATTAGTGTTGAATTGTTTGGTCGTGAGACACCAGTAGAGATTAGCTTTGCTGAAATTCGTAAGATTGACAGCTGAGAAATCTTTTGATATAGTATCTAATTGAGTTAAAATTCAAGTAGTAGGGTGTGATGCATCCAAACTGAGAGTAATCTCTACGCTTGCGGACATGGTATTATGCTTTTGGCATAGGCTGTGGTTGAAACAAGAAGCTTGCAAATAATTGCAGGAATGTCGATTATAAACCCTATGGAGTGGGAGTGAGAGTGCTATGCACTAACACGTCCAACCACATAAATTCTTAGGAGGAAGCCACAATGGCAAAGAAAGTCGAAGGATACATTAAGTTACAGATCCAGGCTGGAAAAGCAACACCAGCACCGCCAGTTGGACCAGCACTTGGTCAGCACGGCGTTAACATCGTTGAATTCACAAAGCAGTTCAACGCAAGAACAGCAGATAAGGGTGACCTTATTATCCCTGTTGTTATTACAGTTTACACAGACAGAAGCTTTACATTTGTTACAAAGACTCCACCTGCAGCAGTTCTTTTGAAAAAAGCTTGCAACCTTCAGAAAGCATCTGGCGTACCTAACAAGAATAAGGTAGCTAAGATTTCTAAGGACAAGATTCGTGAAATCGCTGAGATGAAGATGCCTGATTTGAATGCTGTTGATATCGATGGTGCTATGAGCATGATCGCTGGTACAGCACGAAGCATGGGTATCGTAGTAGAAGACTGATAGGAGGAGAGCAAATCATGAAGCACGGAAAGAAATATACAGAAGCTGCAAAGCTGATTGAAAAAACAAAGCTGTATGAGCCTGCAGAAGCAATTGCTCTTGCAAAGAAGTCTGCTACAGCAAAATTTGATGAAACTGTAGAAATGCACATCAAGACTGGTTGCGATAGCCGTCATGCAGATCAGCAGATTCGTGGAGCTGTTGTACTTCCTAATGGAACTGGTAAGACTGTTAAAGTTCTTGTATTTGCAAAGGGAACAAAGCTTGATGAAGCACAGGCTGCTGGAGCTGACTTTGTTGGTGGACAGGAACTTGTTCCGAAGATTCAGAACGAAGGCTGGCTTGATTTCGATGTTGTAGTAGCTACACCTGATATGATGGGTGTTGTTGGTCGTCTTGGTAAGGTTCTTGGTCCTAAGGGACTTATGCCAAACCCTAAGGCTGGCACAGTAACTATGGATGTTACAAAGGCTATTAACGATATTAAAGCAGGTAAGGTTGAGTATAGACTTGATAAGGCTAACATCATCCATGTACCGCTTGGAAAAGCTTCTTTCACAGAAGAGCAGCTTAACCAGAACTTCGATGCTGTTATGGAAGCTATCGTAAAGGCTAAGCCATCAACAGTTAAAGGTCAGTATCTTAAGTCAATCTCCATTGCTACAACAATGGGTCCTGGCGTAAAGGTTATTGCAAACCGCTATTAATTAAAATATTCGTAGCTGAATATTAATAATGAGCGTCATCTTGATTTATATCAGGGTGACGTTTTTTATTATATAAAAATTTTGGTAGTCATTGTGTTATACTTAGAATAGATTGATGTACATAAGTGATTATTCATGAATTGAGTTTTGATGGATGCGAATATGATTATTTGCCAAAAAACATATGCTCAAGACGGTTTCTGAATAAATTCTAATCAAATACAATGTAAAGGTGACAGCATATATGAAAAAGAAGAAACGCTACAGTGGTCAAATAAAAAAAAATAGTAAAAGAGAAAAATCGGAACGAATGCTATTATTTTTAACAGTTGTAGTAGTGGTATTGTTTTTCATGGCGTTAGAGCTAGGATTTAGATGTATTTTTGCGTCTGAAAGAAACCAAAATAATATAGGCAAGGCAGAAAATAACGATTATTCAAAAGTGGTTGCATCGGAGAATAATAATTCTTCTGATGCTGAGTATGCAGTGGCGGTTCCGTTTGAAGGAATAGATACTGTTACATCAGCAAATGATAATACTACTGATAGTAATCTTAGTAATGAGCAAGATGGAACTTCTTTTTCTTATCCTTCAGGCGGTTGTGTAATTACAGAAAATATTTATAATAATGATTATTCTGTAAAACTGCCGGATGGACAAGATACAATAACTGTGTCGTTTGCCGGAGATGTGTTGTTTTCGAATGATTATGCAGTTATGTCAAATATTAGACGAAATGGTGGAAGTATTGAAGGAGTAATGGATGCTAATCTTCTTGATTTAATGAAGAATAGTGACTTATGTATGGTTAACAATGAATTTCCATATACACTTGAAGGAAGTCCTAATCCAGGCAAAGAATGGACATTTCATGCTAGCCCTGACACTGTAGCTTATTTGTATGGCATGGGTGTGGATTTTGTGACTCTCGGAAATAATCATGTTTTTGATTATGGCGAAGTTGGAATGAATAATACGTTTACAACATTGAAAAATGCAAAGATTCCGTATATTGGTGCAGGTGAAAATATTGATGAGGCTTCTAGGATTCTTTATTTCACAACCAGTAATGGGATAAAACTTGCTTTTATTAATGGATGTGATATTGAAAAAGGAGATAACCCATTTACACGTGGTGCAACACAGACGCAGGGGGGAGTTTTTAGAACCAGGGATGACTCATTATTGTGCAGTAAGATAAGTCAGGCAAAGTCAAATGGAGCATTTGTGATAGTGTATATGCATTGGGGCGTTGAACAGACAACTCAGCTCAATCATATTCAGCAGTCACAATCAGTAGATATTGCGAGGGCTGGAGCTGACTTAATAGTAGGAGATCATCCACACTGTCTTCAAAAAGTGGATTATGTAGAAGGTGTTCCGATTATTTATAGTCTTGGAAACTTCCTTTTTAATTCTAAAACAGTGGATACAGGTTTGCTGCAGGCAACATTTAGCACGCAGGGTGTAGTTTCCTGGAAATTTGTTCCTGCTATACAGAGAAAATCATCTTGCAAACTTGCTACAGGCGCTGAAAAAATACGTATATTGAATTATCTTCAGTCGCTATCATCAAAAGTTATAATAGATGCAGATGGGAATATAAGTCCAAGATAATCAATAGAAAGTTGCAGTATAATGCTGATTTAAAGCGTTTTGGAAAAAACAGATAATAAAAAATAAATTAAATACAGTTTAGTACTTGACAATAAACTATGATTAATTGTATAGTACTAAAGGTCGTTGACCAAGCCGAAGACAGCAGGTGGTGTAAACCGTAAACATGATAGTACCTGCCGAGGAGAAGTTTATAATTTGACTTTTCGCCTCCCTATGTCTTTGGGAGGTTTTTTGTTCGGCCAAAATCTATAAGGAGGTTAGAAACATGGCAAAGGTTGAATTAAAGCAGCCTGTAGTAAAGGAAATCGCTGAAGTGGTTAATGGTGCTCAGGCAGCTGTTCTTGTAGATTACCGCGGACTTACAGTTGCTGAAGATACAGCTCTTCGTAAAGCACTTCGTGCTGAGGGTGTATCTTACAAGGTATACAAGAACACAATGATGAAGCGTGCATTCGAGGGTACAGATTTTGCACAGCTCGATGAGCTTCTTGATGGACCGAGCGCACTTGCAGTATCCAAAGAGGATCCAGCAGCTCCAGCTCGTGTTATCGCTGAATTTGCTAAGACTGCAAAGGCACTCAGCATGAAGGGTGGCGTTGTAGAAGGCAAGTTCTATGATGAGAACGGTATTCAGGCAGTTGCAGCTATTCCACCAAAGGATCAGTTGCTTTCCAAGTTGCTTGGATCTATGCAGTCTCCAATTACAAACTTCGCTCGCGTTATCAAGCAGATCGCAGAGAAGAATGCAGAAGGTGGAGAAGCAGTTTCTGCAGAAGCAGAAGCACCTGCAGCAGAGTAATTTTGTTGCTTGCTTTTGGTTATACACTGAATGTTTTTCAGTTGTTATACCTAATTGAATCTTCTACTAGGGAAGAATTATATTATTAAAAATTAACCAATTTTATATGGAGGTAATTATCATGGCAAAGTTATCCACACAGGAAATTATTGATGCTATTAAAGAGCTTTCCGTTCTTGAGTTGAACGATCTTGTAAAGGCTTGTGAAGAAGAGTTTGGTGTATCTGCAGCAGCAGGTGTTGTAGTTGCAGCAGCAGGTGCTGGCGCAGCAGCTGAAGAGAAGACAGACTTCAATGTAGAGCTTACAGAAGTAGGTCCTAACAAGATTAAGGTTATCAAGGTTGTACGTGAGATTACAGGTCTTGGTCTTAAGGAAGCAAAGGAACTCGTTGAGGGTGCTCCTAAGAACCTTAAGGAAGGTGTTGAGAAGGCAGAAGCTGAAGACATCAAGGCTAAGCTTGAGGCTGAAGGCGCTAAGATTACTCTTAAGTAATTTTTGCTTTTTTGATTTTTCAGGGGGGTGTATTTATACACTCCCCGTTTTTTTACCAAAAGTTCTATAAATGTGACTTCTTTTCTTACTTCTACTTAAATAAAGAAAAATTCTTACCGTATCTAAAACAATAATCGTTATTCTTTATTCTTTATTATCTTTAAATCATACTAGTATGATTTATTTTTTTGTTTCAATACGTTATTTTATAAAAAAGAATATTGACATTTGACAATAAAAGAGTTATTATATAAAGTGCACTTATTGTGGAGCGATAGGCTCAAAAAGTGAGTCGTAAGCTCTTTTTTATATAAAACTTAGAACGGGGTGAATGTCAATGGAAAAGTTCAGAATACATCCTACTGGTTCGGACGAAAGTGTCCGCATGAGTTTTCAGCGCCAGAAGGAAAACCTTGAGATGCCTAACCTCATTGAAGTCCAGACTAACTCTTACAAGTGGTTTTTGGATGAGGGACTTAAGGAAGCCTTCGACGATATTTCTCCAATTGAAGACTATGCTGGTAAGTTGAGCCTGGAATTTGTAGACTTTAAACTTTGTGAAGATGAAGTAAAGTATTCTATAGAAAAATGCAGAGAAAGAGATGCTACTTATGCAGCGCCTCTTAAAGTGAAGGTTCGCCTTCATAATAAAGAGAAGGATGAAATCACAGAACATGAGATTTTCATGGGTGATCTTCCTCTTATGACCGCTAACGGTACATTCATTATCAATGGTGCCGAGCGAGTAATTGTATCACAGCTTGTACGTTCACCTGGTATTTACTATGATATAACATTTGATAAACTAGGTAAGAAGCTTATTGCATGTACAGTTATTCCTAACCGTGGTGCATGGCTTGAGTATGAAACTGATTCTAATGATGTATTTTATGTACGTGTAGACCGTACTCGTAAAGTCCCGGTAACTGTACTTATTCGTGCACTTGGAATTGGTACAAACGAAGAAATTATCGATCTCTTTGGAGACGAACCTAAGTTACAGGGCTCTTTCTCCAAAGATCCTTCAACAGATTATCAGTCGGGTCTTCTTGAATTATATAAGAAGATTCGTCCTGGTGAACCACTTTCTGTTGATAGTGCTGAATCTTTGATTAATGCAATGTTCTTTGATTCTAGAAGATATGATCTTGCTAAGGTTGGACGATATAAGTTCAATAAAAAGCTTCATTTCAAGAATCGTATTGCTGGTCATGTTCTTGCAGAGGATGTTGTTGATGAGACAACAGGTGAAATGATTGCTGCTGCAGGCACTAAAGTTGATCGCAAGCTTGCTAAAGAGATTCAGGATTCAGCTATTCCTTATGTTTGGCTTCAGGAAGAAGACCGTAACGTTAAAGTTCTCTCCAATATGATGGTTGATTTAACTCATTATGTTGATTGTGACCTTAAGGAACTTGGAATCAACGAAGATGTATACTATCCAGCACTTCGTGAGATTTTGGATGAGTACGCAGCTCTAGATGATGGCGAAGCTTTAGCAGAAGCACTTGCTGCAAGAGTACGTGATCTTATTCCTAAGCATATTACAAAGGAAGATATTCTTGCTTCCATTAACTATAATATGACTCTTGAATATGGCATTGGTTTTGATGATGATATCGATCATCTTGGGAATCGTCGTATTCGTTGTGTGGGCGAACTTTTACAGAACCAGTATCGTATTGGATTGTCAAGACTTGAGCGTGTTGTTCGTGAGCGTATGACAACAAGAGATGCTGAAGAAGTTTCTCCTCAGACTCTTATTAACATTAAGCCAGTACAGGCTGCCGTTAAGGAGTTCTTTGGTTCTTCACAGCTTTCTCAGTTCATGGATCAGAATAATCCACTTTCTGAGCTTACACATAAGAGACGTCTTTCAGCACTTGGTCCTGGTGGTCTTTCAAGAGATCGTGCCGGATTCGAGGTTCGAGATGTACATTATACACACTATGGTCGTATGTGTCCTATTGAGACACCTGAAGGACCTAACATCGGTTTGATTAACTCTCTTGCATCCTATGCGAGAATTAATGAGTATGGTTTTGTAGAGGCTCCTTATAGAAGAGTTGATCATACAGATCCACAGAATCCTGTTGTAACAGATGAAATTGCATATATGACAGCAGATGAGGAAGATAATTATCATGTAGCTCAGGCTAATACACCTTTGGATGAAGATAATCACTTCATTCGTAATAGTGTATCCGGTCGTTTCAGAGAAGAAACTTCTGAGTATCCAAAGGCTCAGATTGATTATATGGATGTATCTCCAAGAATGGTATTCTCTGTTGCTACAGCACTTATTCCTTTCCTTGCAAACGATGATGCTAACCGAGCTCTTATGGGTTCTAACATGCAGCGTCAGGCAGTGCCTCTTCTTACAACAGAAGCACCTGCAGTAGGAACAGGTATGGAGAGAAAAGCAGCAGTCGATTCAGGAGATAGCGTAGTAGCTCGTAAGGCAGGTGTCATTGACTATGTTGATGCTAAAGTTATTCGTGTAAGTTATGATGATGGAGATAAGGAAGAATTCCATCTTCTTAAGTTCCAGAGAACTAACCAGAGTAACTGCTATAATCAGAGACCTATCGTATTTAAGGGTGATCATGTAAATGCAGGACAGGTTATTGCTGATGGTCCTTCTACACATGATGGAGAACTTGGTCTTGGTAAGAACCCTCTTATCGGTTTTATGACATGGGAAGGTTACAACTACGAAGATGCTGTTCTGCTTTCAGAACGTCTTGTTCGTGATGATGTATTTACATCCATACATATGGAAGAATTCGATGCAGAAGCACGTGAGACAAAGCTTGGACCAGAAGAAATTACTCGTGATGTTCCTGGTGTTGGTGATGATGCACTCAAGGATTTGGATGACAATGGTATCATCCGTATTGGTGCTGAAGTTCGCGCCGGAGATATCCTTGTAGGTAAAGTTACACCAAAGGGTGAAACAGAATTAACAGCAGAAGAGAGACTTCTTCGTGCAATTTTTGGTGAGAAGGCAAGAGAGGTTCGTGATACATCACTTAAAGTTCCTCATGGATACTATGGTATCGTAGTAGATGCTAAGGTATTTACACGTGAAAACGGTGATGAATTAAGTCCTGGAGTTAACAAGGCAGTTAGAATCTACATTGCACAGAAGAGAAAAATTGGCGTTGGTGATAAGATGGCTGGACGTCACGGAAACAAGGGTGTAGTTTCACGTGTACTCCCAATCGAGGATATGCCTTATCTTCCAAACGGAAGACCGCTTGATATCGTACTTAATCCTTTGGGTGTGCCTTCACGTATGAATATCGGACAGGTTCTTGAAATTCACCTTTCTCTTGCAGCTAAGGCTCTTGGCTTTAATATTGCAACACCTATTTTTGATGGTGCTAATGAGAAAGATATTGCCAATATGCTTCAGATGGCTAACGATTATGTTAACTTCGAATGGGAAGAGTTTGAGGCTAAATATAAAGAAAGTCTTGATTCAGGTATTATGGATTATCTTTATGAACATAGAGATCACCGTGAACTTTGGAAAGGCGTTCCGATTACAACAGATGGTAAAGTACAGCTTCGTGACGGTAGAACAGGTGAGAAGTTTGATGGAAAGACAACAATTGGTCACATGCATTACCTGAAGCTCCACCACCTTGTAGACGATAAGATTCATGCTCGTTCAACTGGTCCTTACTCTCTTGTTACTCAGCAGCCACTTGGTGGTAAAGCACAGTTTGGTGGACAGCGTTTCGGAGAAATGGAAGTTTGGGCATTGGAAGCTTATGGTGCTGCATATACACTTCAGGAAATCCTGACAGTTAAGTCTGATGACGTTATCGGACGTGTTAAGACATATGAAGCAATTATCAAGGGCGAGAATATTCCTGAACCTGGTGTTCCTGAATCATTCAAGGTTCTTTTGAAAGAGCTTCAGGCACTTGGTCTTGATATCCGTGTACTTCGTGATGATGATACAGAAGTTGAGATTCTTGAATCAAGCGAATATGATACAAGCACAGATTATCGTTATGAAATTGAAGGCGAGAAGCGTAGCCGTGATTTCAAGAGCGAAGGATTTGCAGAAAACGGATTTAGTGAACAGGGCTTCGATGAAAATGGAGAGCTTGTTAACAGTGAAGATTCTGTATCCAGTGAATTTGATGCAGCCATGGATATGCAGGCTGATGACGATAATATGTAATTTTGTTACTGTACATGAACCAAAAGTAAATGAACAGTAAAATAAGGTTGAAGATGGCACCAGAAAAATATTCTGGTGCCGGACAAGGAGAATAGATAGCATGTCAGATTCAACAATGAATAAAGCAATCAATGAAGCTTCCAGCGGCAAATCGACTCTTCAGCAGCCGTATCAGCCGATGACCTTCGACAAGATCAAAATTGGTCTTGCTTCTCCGGAAAAGATTCGTGAGTGGTCTCATGGTGAAGTAACAAAGCCAGAGACAATCAACTACAGAACACTTAAACCAGAACGTGATGGTTTGTTTTGCGAGAGAATCTTCGGACCTACAAAGGACTGGGAATGTCATTGTGGAAAATATAAGAAAATTCGTTACAAGGGTGTAGTTTGTGATAGATGTGGAGTAGAAGTAACAAAGTCTTCTGTACGTCGTGAACGTTTAGGACATATTGAGCTTGCAGCTCCGGTATCTCATATTTGGTATTTCAAAGGAATTCCTAGCCGAATGGGACTTCTTTTGGACATTTCTCCTAGAATTCTTGAGAAGGTGCTCTATTTTGCATCTTATATAGTTCTTGATCCAGGAGAATCAACACTTGAGTACAAGCAGGTTCTTTCTGAAAAAGAATATCAGGATGCTCGCGAAGAATTTGGTAACAGATTCCGAGCTGGAATGGGTGCAGAGGCTATTAAAGAGCTCCTTATGGATATTGACCTTGAGAAAGAATATCAGCAGCTTAAAAGCGAGGTGGACACTTCAAGCGGACAGAAGAGAGCAAGAGTTATTAAGAGACTTGATGCTATTGAAGCTTTCCGTGAGTCTGGTAATCTTCCTAGTTGGATGATAATGGATTGTATTCCTGTTATTCCACCAGATCTTCGTCCTATGGTACAGCTTGATGGTGGACGTTTTGCAACATCAGATCTTAATGATTTGTACCGCAGAATTATTAATAGAAATAATCGACTTAAGAGATTGTTAGAGCTTGGTGCACCTGATATCATCGTTCGTAACGAAAAGAGAATGCTTCAGGAAGCAGTAGATGCTCTTATCGATAATGGACGTCGTGGTCGTCCTGTAACAGGACCTGGTAATAGAGCGCTTAAGTCACTCTCTGATATGCTTAAGGGTAAGTCTGGACGTTTCAGACAGAACCTTCTTGGAAAGCGAGTTGACTATTCTGGACGTTCAGTTATCGTAGTAGGACCAGAACTTAAGATTTGGCAGTGTGGTCTTCCAAAGGAAATGGCAATCGAATTGTTCAAGCCTTTCGTTATGAAAGAACTTGTTTCCAGAGGAATTTCACAAAATATTAAGAATGCAAAGAAGCTTGTAGAACGTTTGGATACACGCGTTTGGGATGTACTTGAAGATGTAATTAAAGAGCATCCTGTTATGCTTAACCGTGCCCCCACACTTCACAGACTTGGTATCCAAGCATTTGAGCCTATTCTTGTAGAAGGTAAAGCTATTAAGCTTCATCCTCTTGCATGTACACCTTTCAATGCCGACTTTGATGGTGACCAGATGGCTGTACACCTTCCATTGTCTGTAGAGGCTCAGGCAGAAGCTAGATTCCTTATGCTTCTTCCAAACAACTTGTTGAAGCCAGCTGATGGAGGACCGGTTAACGTACCTACACAGGATATGGTACTTGGATGCTATTATCTTACACAGGAACGACCAGGAGCAATCGGCGAAGGAAAGTATTTCAAGTCTGTAAATGAAGCAATTCTTGCTTATGAAAATGGTGCAGTAACACTTCAGTCTCGTGTATTTATTCGTATGAGTAAAAAGCGTGCTGACGGAGAAGTTGTAACCGGATTTGTATCAAGTACAGTTGGACGTTTTATTTTCAATGAGGGAATACCTCAGGATCTTGGATTTGTTGATCGTTCCAAGGAAGAAAACTTCCTTAAACTTGAAGTAGACTTTATGGTAGGTAAGAAACAGCTTAAGCAGATTATTACAAAGTGTATTAATGTGCATGGTACATTTGGAACTGCTCCTGTTCTTGATTACATCAAGGCTACAGGTTATCACCTTTCAACAAGAGCAGCTATGACAGTTTCAATTTCTGATATGACTGTACCACCACAGAAGGCACAGATGCTTGAAGAAGCTCAGAAAACTGTTGATAGAATTTCTGCAAACTACCGCCGTGGTCTTATTACTGACGAAGAGCGTTATCGTGCAGTAATTGATACATGGATGGCTACCGATAAGGAACTTACAGAAGTTCTTCTTAAAGGTCTTGACAAGTATAACAATATTTACATGATGGCTGATTCCGGTGCACGAGGATCTAACCAGCAGATCAAACAGCTTGCAGGTATGCGTGGACTTATGGCTGATACAACAGGTCGTACAATCGAACTTCCTATCAAGTCAAACTTCCGTGAAGGTCTTGATGTTTTGGAATACTTCATGTCAGCGCATGGTGCTCGTAAGGGTCTTTCTGATACTGCTCTTCGTACAGCCGATTCAGGATACCTTACACGTCGAATGGTTGATGTATCTCAAGAACTTATTATTCGTGAGATTGACTGTTCACTTGGAAAAGAAGAAATTCCAGGAATTGTTGTTAAAGCATTCATGGATGGAAAAGAAACAATTGAGCCATTGATTGATAGAATTACAGGTAGATTTACTTGTGAAACAATTAAGGATAAAGATGGTAATGTAATTGTTAAGAAAAATCACATGATTACACCTACAAGAGCTGAAAAAGTTCTCTCTGAAGGAGTTGACAATAATGGTAATCCAATTGATGCAGTAAAGATTAGAACAATCCTTACATGTAGAAGTCATGTAGGAATCTGTGCTAAGTGTTACGGAGCTAACATGGCTACTGGTGAAGCAGTTCAGGTTGGTGAAGCAGTTGGTATCATTGCAGCTCAGTCAATCGGTGAGCCAGGTACACAGCTTACAATGAGAACATTCCATACAGGTGGTGTTGCCGGTGGTGATATTACACAGGGTCTTCCTCGAGTAGAAGAGTTGTTTGAAGCACGTAAACCAAAAGGACTTGCAATTATTTCAGAACTTAAGGGACGTGTAGAAATTAAGGATACAAAGAAGAAGCGTGAAGTCGTAGTAACAGACGATGAAAGCGGAGAATCAAAGACTTATCTCATTCCTTATGGTTCACGTATTAAGGTTCAGGATGGACAGATGATTGAAGCTGGTGATGAACTTACAGAAGGTTCTGTAAACCCACATGATCTTCTTAAGATTAAGGGTATTCAGGCAGTTCAGGATTATATGCTTCGTGAGGTACAGCGTGTATATCGTCTCCAGGGTGTTGATATCTGCGATAAGCATATCGAAGTAATTGTTCGTCAGATGCTTGGAAAAGTAATGATTGATGAAGCAGGGGATACAGGATTCCTTCCAGGAACACTTGTGAACTTCCTTGATTTTGAAGAGAAAAATGAGGAACTTGAAGTTGAAGGAAAGAAACCTGCAATTGGTAAGAATGTAATTCTTGGAATTACAAAAGCAGCACTTGCAACAGATTCATTCCTTTCAGCCGCATCTTTCCAGGAAACAACAAAAGTACTTACTGATGCAGCTATTCGTGGAAAGATAGATCCACTTCTTGGACTTAAGGAAAACGTATGTATTGGTAAGCTTATTCCAGCTGGTACAGGTCTTAAGAGATACAGAGATGTAGGTCTTAATACCGACGAAAACTTCCGTGATCCACAGAAGATGATTTTAAGAAACCAGCCAAAGGTTAAACATACAATCACAATAGATGATGTAAATGATTCTGATAGCAAGGATCGTGAAGAAGACATTATCAGTGTTGGTGATGATGTTGAATAAAGTATTAGAGGAAAATACTTTATAAAAATTTCTTTAATATAATATAAAAAAGAAATTTAAACCAGGATTTCAGGCTTTTTCGCACGAAAAGGCCTGAAATTTTGTTTAAAAAAATTATGTCGGTTATACAGAAAAAGATTGACAAGAATTTGCAAATTCATTATAATATCGAGTTGTGTGAAAATGGGAATTGAGAATGGTTAAGAGCTCAATTCGGTCACACGTTGATATACATTTTTTAAAATCCAACAGGAGGTGAAAAGAATGCCAACATTTAACCAGTTAGTCAGAAAGGGTCGTCAGACAACTGTAAAGAAGTCTACTGCTCCTGCACTGCAGAAGGGTTTCAATTCTCTTCATAAGAAGGATATTGCAACATCTTCTCCTCAGAAGCGTGGTGTATGTACAGCTGTTAAGACAGCAACACCTAAGAAGCCTAACTCTGCTCTTCGTAAGATTGCAAGAGTACGTCTTTCAAACGGTATCGAAGTTACATCCTATATTCCTGGCGAAGGTCACAACCTTCAGGAGCATAGCGTTGTTCTTATCCGTGGTGGAAGAGTTAAGGATTTGCCAGGTACAAGATATCACATTATCCGTGGTACACTTGATACAGCTGGTGTTGCAGATCGTAAACAGGCTCGTTCAAAGTATGGCGCTAAGAGACCAAAGGCTTCTAAGTAATTATAATTGAAGCTAAGAAAAATTAATTAAGTGTTGGAATTCTTTAAACATATATAGATATAATAGTCATTTATTGATGCAAGTTATATTGAAAGTTTTGGAAAACCGCACGAACACTTATATTGCAGACAAAGATTCTGCAAGTGAGTACCGATGATTTATTGAATAATTCGTAAGGAGGGAAGAACCGTGCCGCGTAAAGGACATATTGTAAAACGTGATGTATTGGAAGATCCGATGTACAACAGCAAGGTTGTAACAAAGCTTGTAAACCAGGTAATGCTGGATGGCAAGAAAGGTGTTGCACAGAAGATTGTATATGGCGCTTTCGCACAGATTGAAGAGAAGGCTGGTAAGCCAGCTCTTGAAGTATTCGAAGAAGCTATGAACAATATCATGCCTGCACTTGAAGTAAAGGCTAGACGTATTGGTGGTGCTACATATCAGGTTCCGATTGAGGTTAGACCTGACAGACGCCAGGCCTTGGCTCTTCGCTGGCTTGTAATGTTTTCACGTAAGAGAGGCGAGAAGACTATGATCGATCGTCTTGCTGGAGAGATTATGGATGCATCTAACAATACAGGTGCAGCTGTAAAGCGTAAGGAAGACATGCACAAGATGGCAGATGCAAACAAGGCTTTCTCACACTATCGTTTCTAATAGTTGAGACCTTGTTTCAGCTCTATTTTTTAAGGAGGAAGAACCATTGGCTAAAAGAGAATACCCATTGGAGAGAACCAGAAATATAGGTATTATTGCTCATATCGATGCTGGTAAAACAACATGTACAGAGCGTATCCTCTATTACACTGGTGTTAACTACAAGATTGGTGAAACACACGACGGCGCTTCTACCATGGACTTCATGGAGCAGGAGAAAGAGCGTGGAATCACAATTCAGTCTGCTGCTACAACTTGCCACTGGACTCCACAGGAATACGGAAAGAAAATTGAAGGAGCACCTGAGTATCGTTTGAATATCATTGATACTCCTGGCCACGTTGACTTCACAGCTGAAGTAGAACGTTCACTCCGTGTACTTGATGGCGCAGTTGGTATTTTTGACGCTAAAAATGGCGTTGAGCCACAGTCTGAAAACGTATGGCGTCAGGCTGACACATACGGCGTACCTCGTATCGCATTTATCAACAAGATGGATATCGTAGGTGCAAATTTCTACCATGATTTGGACATGATTCGTGATCGTCTTGGTAAGAACCCAATCGCTATCAATATCCCGATTGGTGCTGAAGATACATATGAAGGACTTATTGATCTCTTTGAAATGAAAGCATATTATTTCAAGGGAGCAAATGGTGCTGATGAAGATTGTGAGGAAATCCCAGAGGAACTCAAAGATCAGGCTGAAGAATGGCACAACAAGATGGTTGAGCAGATTGTAGAGCTTGATGAGGAACTTATGGAGAAATTCCTTGAAGGCGAAGAGATTTCTAATGCTGAACTTAAGGCAGCTCTTCGTAAGGGAACAATTGCTTCTGAGGCAGTTCCGGTTTGTAACGGAACAGCTTATAGAAACAAGGGTGTTCAGAAGCTTCTTGATGCTGTTATCGAGTATCTTCCAGCTCCAACAGATGTACCAGATGTTGAAGGTACAGATATGGATGGTAACGAAATTACATGTAAGTCTACAGAGGATGGACCTCTTGCAGCACTTGCATTTAAGATTGTATCAGATCCATTCGTTGGTAAGCTTGCATTTATCCGTGTCTACAGAGGAATTCTTAAGTCCGGATCTTATGTACTTAACTCAACAAAGGATAAGAAGGAACGTGTAGGTCGTATCATGCAGATTCATGCTGATAAGCGTACTGAGATCCAGGAAGCATTTGCTGGTGATATCGCTGCAGCAGTTGGATTTAAGGATACAACTACAGGTGATACAATCTGTGATGAAAGCAATCCAGTTATCCTTGAGTCTATTGAGTTCCCTGATCCAGTTATTGAGCTCGCTATCGAGCCTAAGACAAAAGCTGGTCAGGCTAAGCTTGGTGAAGCTCTTGGTAAGCTTTCTGAAGAAGATCCTACATTCCAGGTACACACAAACCATGAAACAGGCCAGACAATTATCGCTGGTATGGGTGAGGTTCAGTTGGAAGTTATCGTAGACCGTCTCCTTCGTGAGTTTAAGGTTGAAGCTAACGTAGGTGCACCTCAGGTTGCATATAAGGAAGCTTTCACAAAGGCTGTTGATATCGAATCTAAGTATGCTAAGCAGTCTGGTGGACGTGGTCAGTACGGACACTGTAAAGTTAGATTCGAGCCAATGGATGCTAACGGAGAAGAGCTTTATAAGTTCGATAACGAAGTTGTTGGTGGTGCTATTCCTAAGGAATTCATCCAGCCAATTTCTGAAGGTATCGAAGAAGCTATGAGAGCTGGTAATATTGCTGGCTTCCCAGTTGTTGGTGTTCATGCTACTGTATATGATGGATCATATCATGAAGTCGATTCTTCTGAAATGGCATTCCACATTGCAGGTTCTATGGCATTCAAGGATGCTATGGCAAAGGCAGCTCCAACTCTTCTTGAGCCTATCATGAAGGTTGAAGTAACAATGCCAGAAGAGTACATGGGTGATGTAATTGGTGATATCAACTCTCGTCGTGGACGTGTTGAAGGTATGGATGATCTTGGAAATGGTAAGATTGTTCGTGCATACGTTCCACTTGCTGAGATGTTTGGTTATGCTACAGATCTTCGTTCTAAGACTCAGGGACGTGGTAACTACTCAATGTTCTTTGAGAAGTATGAGCCAGTTCCAAAGAACGTAGCTGATAAAGTTATCGCTCAGTACAAGCAGGGTTAATTTAAGTTTGAACCTATCCTGAGATAATTCAGCTTTCTAAACAGTTTTTATCAAATTGCGATGGAAAGCTTGAATTATTGACGGAATTTTAATATAATCGATATTAGTCGGTTAAAAAATTAATGTTGTCACACATTTATTTTAAGGAGGACATTTAAAATGGCAAAGGCACATTTCGACAGAACAAAGCCGCATGTTAACATCGGTACAATCGGACATGTCGATCACGGTAAGACAACTCTCACAGCTGCTATCACAGCAGTTCTTGCTGAGAGACTTGGTGTTGATCCAGCAGTTCCGTTCGATCAGATTGATAAGGCACCAGAAGAAAAGGCTCGTGGAATAACCATTTCTTCTGCTCATATCGAGTATGAGACAGCTAACAGACACTATGCTCACGTTGACTGCCCAGGTCACGCTGACTACGTAAAGAACATGATCACAGGTGCAGCTCAGATGGATGGTGCTATCCTTGTTGTTGCTGCTACTGATGGTGTTATGGCTCAGACAAAGGAGCACGTTCTTCTTGCTCGTCAGGTAGGCGTTCCTTACATCGTTGTATTCCTTAACAAGTGCGATATGGTTGATGATGATGAGCTTCTTGATCTCGTAGAGATGGAAGTTAGAGATCTTCTTAACGAGTATGATTTCCCAGGCGATGATACTCCAATCATCCGTGGATCTGCTCTTAAGGCTCTTGAAGATCCTAAGTGCGAGTGGGGCGACAAGATCATGGAACTTATGGATACAGTTGATTCCTATATTCCAGATCCTCAGCGTGATGTTGATAAGCCATTCCTTATGCCTGTTGAAGATGTATTCACAATCACAGGTCGTGGAACAGTTGCAACTGGCCGTGTAGAGAGAGGTCAGCTCAAGATGAACGACGAAATCGAAATCGTTGGTATTAAGGAAGAGACAAAGAAGTCTGTATGTACTGGTATCGAGATGTTCAGAAAGACTATGGATTACTGCGAAGCTGGTGATAACGTAGGTCTTCTTCTCCGTGGTGTAGATCGTACAGATATCGAAAGAGGTCAGGTTGTTGCTAAGCCTGGTACTGTAACTTGCCACAAGAAGTTCACAGCAGAGGTTTACGTACTTACAAAGGATGAAGGTGGTCGTCATACTCCATTCTTCAATAACTATCGTCCTCAGTTCTATTTCAGAACTTCTGACGTTACAGGTGTTTGCGTACTTCCAGAAGGAACAGAGATGTGCATGCCTGGTGATCACGTAACAATGACTGTTGAATTGATTCACCACATGACAATGGAGCCAGGTCTTACATTCGCTATTCGTGAAGGTGGACGTACAGTTGGTTCAGGTCGTGTTGCTACAATCATTGAGTAATTACGAGCGAACAGCCCAACCCAAATTTTAAATTTCAGCTCTCGAGGATTTTCCTCGGGAGCTTTTTTAGATTTTTATACTAATAACAAAAATTTTAACCTTGATTTTTTGAGTGATATGCAGTAGGATGTACAGGGTTTTCATAATATAAACACATTTACGGGGTACAATAATCTTAATCTTTTGATAAAAACATATTATAAACAAGTTATTTTTCTATTTTAGAACTTTTTGAAAAGTAACATAGACGAGGAGTTTGATGGAAAGAGATAGAAGACCAGCAGATAGAATGCTTGGAAATATAGCATTATCAGATTTGAAGACAATTTCACAGGAAGATATTAATAGATTGCTGTTATTTACAGATCAAGTTGATTCGTTTCAAGATTTGATGATGCGATATGAATGTGCGATGTATGAAATTCGTACTAAGCTTGATGTCTTGAATAAAGAGTTATCACTCAAAAATAATCGTAACCCTTTTGAATCTATAAAGACAAGAATCAAAACACCATTAAGCTTGTATGAGAAAATGCAGCGTAAGGGAATAGAATTTTCTGTAGAGAACATAGAAAAGAACATTAATGATGTAGCTGGAATTCGTGTTATATGTTCATTTCTTGATGATATATACATGCTGGCTGATTGTTTGAGAAAACAGGATGATATTGAACAAATTGAAGTTAAGGATTATATAAAAAATCCAAAGCCAAGTGGTTATAGAAGCTTACACTTAATATTGCAAGTGCCTATTTTTTTGACACATCAGAAAAGCTTTATGAAAGTAGAAGTCCAGTTTAGAACAATAGCAATGGATTTCTGGGCAAGTCTTGAACATAAAATGAAATATAAAAAAGATGTTCAGGATGCTGAGATGATTACAGAAGATTTGGCTTTTTCTGCAGATTTAATTAACCAGTTGGATAGAAGAATGCAACAAATAAGAGAAAGAATTGATGCTGATAAGAATTCTAATGATGTGGTTGATAAAATAACTGCTAAGGATTTTGAGTTGGAAACAGAAAACATACAAGTTTTGGATGAAACAAAGTCAGAATCTAATGTAAAAAATAAAAGCGCAAATGATGCTCCTAAAAATAAAGAAGATTCATCTGATCCAGATTATTTGTATGATTCTATGATTGAGTCGGATAAATTGGATATTAAAGAAAACTATGATGGCGCAGGTAACAAATACTTGTATGTAAGAGCATCTAGTGATGAAAGAAAAAAAGCAAATTATGTTCAATCGTCAATTAATGAATAGAGAGTAATAAAAGCTTAATTAGATTTTATTATTGTGTTTCGTAATAGAAAAACTAGCGTTTTAAAGCCGAGAGGCATAAAACGCTAGTTTTTTGTATAAAAGAAAAATAAATTATAATTTAAAATCTATTAACAAGATGTCCATCTTCCGCTTGCTCCACATGGTAATACAAGACCGTTACTACTAATAGGAATTCCTATTTCTTGTGCCTCAACAACACCTTTATGAATTGGATTTAGAACAGTATTGAGCATGTAAGATAAAACTGCCGGCTGTAATCCCGTGGTATATGAATTAATAAGGAAAAATAAAGGATCATCAGATAACAATTTTGAGCACAATTCAACAAATGGGAAAATATTATCTTCAATCTTCCAAATTTCTCCTTTTGGACCTCGACCGTAAGAAGGAGGATCCATGATAATAGCATCATAATGATTGCCGCGCCTGATTTCGCGCTGAACAAATTTAATACAATCATCAACAAGCCATCGAATGGGCGCATCAGCCAAACCTGAGGAACATGCGTTTTCTTTTGCCCAAGTAACCATTCCTTTGCTGGCATCAACATGAGTAACACTTGCACCAGCAGCCGCAGCTGAAACAGTTGCTCCTCCTGTATATGCAAAAAGATTTAAAACTTTAATAGGTCTGTTGGATTTTTTGATTAATTCAGAAAACCAATCCCAGTTAGCTGCTTGCTCCGGAAAAAGACCAGTATGCTTAAAACTAAAAGGTTTAAGGTGAAATGTTAGTTCGTTATAATGAATTGTCCATTCTTGTGGAAGATTATTAAAATCCCATTCGCCGCCACCTTTGTTGCTTCTATAATAGTGACCATTTGGTTTTTTCCATCCAAAGTGATTTTTGGGTGTATTCCATATTACCTGAGGATCTGGACGAACAAGAAGGTAATCACCCCATCGTTCAAGTTTTTCACCATGTGAAGTGTCAATTACTTCATAATCTTTCCAATTGTTAGCTAACCACATAAATTACTCCATTCTAAAACATCAATATAAATATAATAGAAACGTATCAAAAACGTATAGCAAATAACTAAACAAAATATTTGTTGTAAAAATTATTTAGCCATTCAAATCGTACATCTTGTAGAAAGACATCTTCATTCTTTACAAGAGTACATGAATGCGCAAAAATCATTTTTGTAGCGTTTACTAATAAATTATTATTTGGTTAAACAATATATTTTAAAGCATAGCTTTGATTATACATTATTTATCGGAATGTTGAAAGGTGATAATATATTTTTTGCAAAATGAAGTTAGAAAAGAAATAAGGCAAGAAGAGAATAAAATAAGAAATGAAACAAAGTAAGAATTGAAATGGAGAAAGATATGAAATAGAGAAAGAAACAAGAAAGAAAATAAAGTAATAGGAAGTAAAAGCGAGATAATTTCAGTAGGTATAGAAAGGGGGATTCAGGCTGGATAGGTTAATTATATAATGTTAATAAATTATTTATACTATAAATATAGTATTTGAGACGAAAAAGTGTAGAATGTTTAAATGTAAGGCAATAAAACAAAAAATAATAATCAATAAACTTGATTATTATTATCTAATTTAGTAATTCAGAAACTTTTTTTGATAAACCACTTGCAAATAAACAAAAAAAGGAATAATATAGCAAATGCTGTGACATGATAGCGATGAAGCGTGAGGTTGCCACATAATCCAGTGATGTGGGTTTTCCGCGGAGCGAATGTCCTGAGGCTTAATTTTTAAGCCACACAATCATGACGACAAGTCACTGTACAAGCAAATGATGTCTGTTACAAATCCAAATGGATTGATGGACAGAAACGACGTGAAAGTGAAAATCTGGTTTATTTTGATGATGGACCAGGACACACACGGGAGAGTGTACAGTCACCGCTTGTCGTACTTATCAAAAAGTGCGAAAAGGAGGCGACTTTTTTTATGGCAAATCAGGTAATGAGAATCACACTTAAGGCATATGATCATCAGTTGGTTGATGCATCTGCTAAGAAGATTATCGAAACAGTCAAGAAGAACGGATCTCAGGTTAGTGGACCTGTACCGCTTCCAACAAAGAAGGAAGTTGTTACAATTCTTAGAGCCGTACATAAGTACAAGGATTCTAGAGAACAGTTCGAACAGAGAACACATAAGAGATTGATCGATATCATCACCCCTACACCTAAGACAGTCGATGCATTGCAGAGACTTGAAATGCCTGCAGGTGTTTACATTAACATTAAGATGAAATAATCATCACGAAACATTAAATTCACCTCTACTAGTATGATGCAAGGCGCATGATGCCGCGACACTGGAAATTATCATCATTATGGATAATGAAACGACATTGCGATCGTAACACGCATCCGCTGTAGATGAATAAAGGAGGTAATTTTCATGAAGAAGGCTATTTTAGCTACTAAAGTCGGAATGACACAGATCTTCAAGGAAGACGGTTCCCTTGTTCCGGTAACTGTACTTCAGGCAGGACCTTGTGTTGTAACACAGGTTAAGACTGTTGAAAACGATGGCTACGAAGCTGTTCAGGTTGGCTTTGTAGATGCAAAGGAAAAGGTTTACATGGATGGCAGACTTAGACACACACATGGTGTTAATAAGCCTGAGGCTGGTCATTTCAAAAAGGCTGGCGTTACATCTAAGAAGTATGTAAGAGAGCTTAAGCTTGAGAACGCTACAGAGTATCAGCTTGGTGCTGAAATCAAAGCAGATATCTTTGAGAACGGCGATAGAATCGATGCTACAGCAATCACAAAGGGTAAAGGATTCCAGGGCGCTATTCGTAAGAATGGTCAGCATAGAGGACCTATGGCTCACGGTTCCAAGTTCCATCGTCATCAGGGTTCTAACGGTTCAAGTTCTGATCCTAGCCGTGTATTCAAGGGCAAAGGGATGCCTGGTCACATGGGTAGCGTAAGAGTTACAATTCAGAATCTTGAGATTGTTAAGGTAGACGCTGAGAAGAATCTTATTCTTGTTAAGGGCGCTATCCCAGGACCTAAGAAGGGCCTTGTTACAATCAAAGAGACAACGATCGTTGAGGCATAACGAAGGAAAGGAGGAACATTCAGATGGCTAATGTATCTGTTTTAAATATGGAAGGCAAAGAAGTTGGCACAATCGAATTAAGCGATGCTGTATTCGGTGTTGATGTTAACGAGAATCTGGTTCACCTTGCAGTTGTTCAGCATTTAGCTAACAAGCGTCAGGGAACACAGAAGGCAAAGACACGTTCCGAAGTTTCTGGAGGCGGTAGAAAGCCTTGGAGACAGAAAGGAACAGGTCATGCAAGACAGGGTTCAACAAGATCTCCTCAGTGGACAGGTGGTGGTGTTGTATTTGCACCAGCTCCAAGAGATTATTCCTTCAAGATGAACAAGAAGGAGAAGCTTGCAGCTCTTAAGTCTGCTCTCACAGACAAGGTTCAGAATGGTAACCTTATCGTTGTTGATGAACTTAAGCTTGATGAGGTTAAGACAAAGAAGTTTGCAGAGGTTATGACTAACCTTAACGCAACACGCAAAGCTTTAGTTGTAATTCTTGATAATGATCAGAACGTAGTTCTTTCCGCAAGAAATTATGCAGAGGCTATGACAACTCAGGCAAATCTGTTGAATGTTTATGATATTGTTAATGCAAGAACACTCGTTCTTACAAAAGACGCAGTGAACAAGATTGAGGAGGTATATGCATAATGGCAGCACTTGAATATTATGATATTATCCTTAAGCCAGTTGTAACTGAGAAATCCATGAACATTATGGAAGGAAAGAAATACACATTTCTCGTAAATCCTGAAGCAAACAAGATTCAGATTAAAGAAGCTGTTGAGAAAATGTTCGAAGGCACAAAAGTTGCTAAGGTTAATACACTCAATGCTAAGGGAACAAAGAGAAGAAGAGGTATGACAGTAGGTTACACAGCTAAGACTAAAAAGGCTATTGTTACTCTTACAGCAGACAGCAAGGATATCGAGCTGTTCTAAGGGCTTAATTTGAAAATAACTATGCGTACAGGCTCTTCTAAGTCCTAGAGCCGAGGGAAAAATCCCTAGTATGCGATAAAGCTTATGAAGAGTCACAAGTGATTCTTCATAAATAAAGGAGAAAAATAATCATGGGAATTAAGAAGTATGGTCCTTATACCCCATCCAGAAGAAATATGACTGGTTCTGATTTCGCTGAAATCACTAAGAAGACTCCAGAAAAGAGCCTCTTGGTTTCTAAGAACAGCATTGCTGGACGTAATAATCAGGGTAAGATTACAGTTAGACACAGAGGATGTGGAAATAGAAGAAAGTACAGAGTTATCGATTTCAAGAGATACAAAGATGATGTACCTGCAAAGGTTATCGGTATCGAGTACGATCCTAACCGTACAGCTAACATCGCTCTTATTTGCTATCAGGATGGTCAGAAAGCTTATATCCTTGCTCCTGCAGGATTAACAGATGGAATGACTGTTATGAACGGTGTAAATGCTGAAATCCGTGTTGGTAACTGCTTACCATTATCTGCTATTCCAGTAGGTACTCAGGTTCACAATATCGAGCTTTATCCTGGAAAGGGTGGTCAGCTTGTTCGTTCAGCTGGTAACTCTGCTCAGTTGATGGCTAAGGGTGAGAAGTATGCAACTCTTCGTCTTCCTTCAGGTGAAATGAGAATGGTTCCTATTGAGTGCCGTGCTACTATCGGAACAATCGGAAATATTGAGCATAACCTCATTAATTATGGTAAGGCTGGACGTGTTCGTCATATGGGTATCCGTCCAACAGTTCGTGGTTCTGTTATGAACCCTAATGATCACCCACATGGTGGTGGAGAAGGTAAGGCACCTGTTGGTCGTCCTGGTCCTTGCACACCTTGGGGCAAGCCTGCTCTTGGATATAAGACTCGTAAGTCTAAGAAGGCTTCTAACAAGTTGATCATCAGAAGAAGAAATGGTAAGGCTATCAAATAATTAAGGAGGAACATAATGTCCAGATCATTAAAAAAGGGACCATTTGCTGATGCAAGTCTCTTAAAGAAAATAGATGCTATGAACGCAAACAATGACAAGCAGATCATCAAGACCTGGTCTCGTCGTTCCACGATTTTCCCGTCTTTCGTAGGACATACAATCGCTGTACACGATGGTAGAAAGCATATTCCGGTATATGTTACTGAGGATATGGTAGGTCATAAGCTTGGTGAGTTCGTTCAGACAAGAACTTTCCGTGGCCATGCAGGCAATGAGAAGTCAACTGGAGCTAGATAATAGCTGATCGAAAGGAGGTTCGTCATGGCAGAAGAAAAGAAAAAGTCCAGATCTCAATATAAAGTTGAGAGAAATAAAACAAATAGAGAAACCAGACCGCATGCTAAGCTGACTAACGCTAGAATCCCGGTTCAGAAGGGTTGCTTCGTTATGGATGCTATCCGTGGTAAAGATGTAACAACAGCTCTTGCTATCTTACAGTTCAATCCAAGATATGCTTCCAGCGTTATCTATAAGCTTCTTGCATCCGCTATTGCAAATGCAGAATTCAAGGGAATGAATCGCGAGAATCTGTATATCGCAGAGTGCTATGCAAACAATGGCCCTATTATGAAGAGAATTCAGCCTCGTGCACAGGGCAGAGCTTACAGAATCAACAAGAGAATGAGCAATCTTAGCATCATTCTTGGTGAGAGATAAGAAAGGAGACTGAAATCAAATGGGACAGAAAGTTAATCCGCATGGCATGAGAGTAGGCGTTATCGCTGACTGGAATTCCAGATGGTACGCTGAAAGTGGTGCATTTGCTGATAATCTTGTTGAAGATCATAAGATTAGAGAGTTTCTTAAAAAGAAACTTTATGCAGCTGGTGTTTCCAAGATCGAGATTGAAAGAGCATCTGATCGTGTTAAGGTTATCGTTTTCACAGCTAAGCCTGGTGTTGTAATAGGTAAGGGCGGCGCTGAGATCGAAGCTACAAAGAAAGAGCTTCAGAAGATAACAGATAAAAAGGTTATGATCGATATTAAAGAGATCAAGAGACCTGATAAGGATGCACAGCTTGTTGCTGAGAACATTGCACAGCAGCTTGAGAACCGTGTATCTTTCAGAAGAGCAATGAAGTCTTGTATGAGCAGATCAATGAAGAGCGGCGCGCTTGGTATTAAGGCATGCTGCGGCGGTCGTCTTGGTGGTGCTGATATCGCTCGTAAGGAGTTCTACAGCGAGGGTACAATCCCGCTTCAGACACTTAGAGCAGACATTGATTATGGATTTGCGGAAGCTAATACAACCTATGGTAAGGTTGGTGTTAAGGTTTGGATTTATAAGGGAGAAGTTCTTCCTAACAAAGCAAACTCTGTTGACGCAGTCAAGGAAGGGAGCGATAAATAATGTTAATGCCAAAGAGAGTGAAACATCGTAAACAGTTCCGTGGTTCTATGGCTCACAAGCTTAACCGCGGCACAACAATTAGTTACGGTGAGTTCGGAATTGTTGCTCTTGATCCTTGCTGGATCAAGTCAAACCAGATTGAAGCAGCCCGTGTTGCTATGACACGTTTCACAAAGCGTGGTGGTCAGGTTTGGATTAAAATTTTCCCTGATAAGCCGGTTACAATTAAGCCTCTCGGAACTCGAATGGGTTCTGGTAAAGGTGCTGTAGACGGTTGGGTTGCAGTTGTTAAGCCAGGTCGCGTAATGTTCGAGATCGGTGGAGTTGCCGAGGCAGATGCTAGGGAGGCTCTTCGTCTTGCTATGCACAAACTTCCGTGCCGTTGCAAGATTGTTTCCAAGGCAGATTTGGAAGGCGGTGTATCTAATGAGTAATGTAAGAAACGCATATGTACAGGAGCTTAAGAATAAGGACACAAAGGCTCTGCAGGAAGAGCTTGTTGCTGCCAAGAAAGAGCTTTTCAATCTGAGATTCCAGAAAGCTACCAATCAGCTGGATAATACTGCAAGAATCACTACAGTTAGAAAGAATATTGCAAGAATCCAGACATTCATAACAGAGAAGTCCAAGGCAGCTGAATAATTCCGGTATCCGGGAAAGGAGAAACAATCGTGGAAAGAAATCTTAGAAAAACACGTGTTGGTAAAGTAACAAGCGATAAGATGGATAAAACCATCACTGTTTCCATTGAAGACCATGTAAAACATCCGCTTTATAAGAAAATCGTAAAGAGAACTTATAAGCTTAAGGCACATGATGAAAACAACGAGTGCCATATCGGTGATACCGTTAAGGTTATGGAGACAAGACCGCTCTCTAAAGATAAGAGATGGAGACTTGTTTCAATCATTGAGCGCGCAAAGTAATTTTGAAAGCTCACGTTTATTAGAAGGAGAATTAGCATGATTCAACAGGAAAGCAGACTTAAGGTCGCTGATAATACTGGTGCTAAAGAGCTTTTATGCATTCGTGTTATGGGTGGATCTACAAGAAGATATGCAAGAATCGGCGACATAATAGTTGCGTCCGTTAAAGAAGCAACACCCGGTGGTGTTGTAAAGAAGGGTGACGTTGTTAAGGCTGTTGTCGTTCGTACTGTAAAGGAAACACGCCGTAAAGACGGTTCCTATATAAAGTTTGACGAGAATGCTGCAGTTGTTATCAACGACGAAGGCAACCCAAAGGGAACTCGTATTTTTGGACCGGTTGCAAGAGAACTTCGTGAGAAGAAATTCATGAAGATTTTGTCACTTGCTCCGGAAGTATTATAAGGAGGAACCAATAATGGCTACAAGAATTAAAACAGGTGATACAGTTAGAGTAATTGCTGGTTCCTATAATTACAAAGGTAAAGAAGGAAAGGTTCTTTCAGTTGATGAGAAGAATCATCGTGTAGTTGTTGAAGGTATCAACAAGGTTAAGAAGCACGAGAAGCCTTCTATGCAGAACCAGAACGGCGGAATCGTTGAAGTTGAAGCTCCAATCGATATCTCAAATGTAATGCTTGTCGTTGATGGTAAGACAACTCGAGTTGGTTATAAGTTCGAAGAAGGTGCTGATGGTAAGCTTGTAAAGAAGCGTTATGCTAAAGCTACTGGTAAAATCCTTGACGAAGTTAAGACTAGAAACAAGGGTAAACTCGACAAGCAGGATAAATAAGGAAAGGAGGTATCATTGTGAGCAGATATAAAGATTTATATAAAAACGAGATCGTGGATGCCATGACAAAGAAGTTCGGTTATAAGAACGTTATGGAAGTACCGAAGCTCGATAAGATTGTTGTTAATATGGCAGTCGGTGAGGCTAAGGAGAACGCAAAGGTTCTTGAGAATGCTGCTGGTGATATGGAAATTATCACTGGTCAGAAGCCTGTATTGACAAAGGCTAAGAAGTCAATCGCTAACTTCAAAATCAGAGAGGGCCAGGCAATTGGTTGCAAGGTTACTCTTCGTGGTGAGAAGATGTATGACTTCTTGGATCGTCTTGTAAACTTGGCATTGCCTCGTGTACGTGACTTCCGTGGTATTAATCCTAACTCTTTTGATGGCAGAGGTAACTATGCTCTTGGTCTTCGTGAGCAGCTGATCTTCCCTGAAATCGAGTATGATAAAGTTGATAAGACCAGAGGTATGGATATAGTTTTCACAACTACAGCTAAGACAGACGAGGAAGCAAGAGAGCTTCTTAGACTGTTCAACATGCCTTTTGCAAAGTAATTATTAGGAGGAAAGATTAAACATGGCTAAATTATCCATGAAGAGAAAGCAGCAGATGAAACCGAAGTTCTCTACAAGAGCTTATACTCGTTGTAAAATCTGCGGTCGTCCTCATTCAGTTCTTAGAAAGTACGGAATCTGCAGAATTTGCTTCCGTGAACTTGCTTACAAGGGCGAGATTCCTGGCGTAAGAAAAGCTAGCTGGTAATTTAAAAATCGTTGCGGCTTCGTGTCTCTGCCCCTTTCGGTGGGCAGTAAGGCGAAGCAATAATAAATAATAATTAAGGAGAGTATTTAAAATGGCAATGAATGATCCTATCGCAGATATGCTTACAAGAATTCGTAACGCTAACGCTGCAAAACATGACACTGTTGATGTTCCATCTTCTAAGATGAAGCTCGCTATCGCTAACATTCTTCTTGAAGAAGGTTATATCAAGAAGCTTGACGTTGTTGATAATAAAGGATTCAAAGATCTTCACATTACTTTAAAGTATGGTGCTGATCGTAATGATAAAGTTATCACTGGTATCAAGAGAATCTCTAAGCCTGGTCTTCGTGTTTACGCTGGTAAGGAAGATCTTCCTCGCGTACTTGGCGGTCTTGGAATAGCTATTATTTCAACAAACCACGGTGTTGTAACTGATAAAAAGGCAAGAGAGCTGCAGGTAGGTGGCGAAGTTCTTGCATTTGTATGGTAAATTGGAGGTACGGGCATGTCACGAATCGGAAAAATGCCAATCGCAATTCCTGATGGAGTAACTATCAGTGTTGCAGAAAATAACAAGGTGACTGTAAAAGGTCCTAAGGGAGAACTTTCAAGAGAGCTTCCTAAGGAAATGACAATTGAGCAGAAGGATGGCGAAGTTGTTATTTCAAGACCTAATGATGATAAGAAGACAAGAGCTCTTCATGGTCTCACTAGAGCACTTCTTCATAACATGGTTGTAGGTGTACACGAAGGTTTCGAGAAGAAGCTTGAAGTTAACGGTGTAGGTTATAGAGCTGCTAAGAAGGGTAAAACACTCACACTTTCTCTTGGATATTCTCACCCGGTTGAGCTTGAGGATCCTGAAGGTCTTGAATCTGTTGTTGAAGGACAGATCATTACTGTTAAGGGTATTGACAAGGAAAAGGTTGGCCAGTACGCTGCTGTCATCAGAGAGAAGAGAAAGCCTGAACCATATAAGGGTAAGGGTATTAAGTATGTTGATGAAGTCATCAAGCGTAAGGTTGGTAAGACCGGTAAGAAGTAATAGATAAGGAGAGTGTAAAATGGTTAGTAAAGAATCCAGACAGGAAATTCGTGTTAAGAAGCACCTGAAGGAACGTAAGCGCTATAGTGGCACTGCTGAGAGACCTAGAATGGCAGTGTTCAGAAGCAACAAGAATATCTATGTTCAGGTTATTGATGACGTAGCACAGACAACTCTTGTTTCTGCTTCTACTCTTGAAAAGGATATCAAAGCTGAGCTTAAGCACACAGATGATGTAGAAGCTGCTGCATATGTTGGAGATGTAATTGCAAAGAGAGCCCTTGAAAAGGGAATCAAGACTGTTGTATTTGACAGAGCTGGTTACATCTACCAGGGTAAGGTTGCGGCTCTTGCCGATGCTGCCAGAAAAGCTGGCTTGGAATTCTAAGAGAGGAGAAGAAATTAAATGAAACATACAATCGTTGATGCAAGTCAGCTTGAGTTAACAGATAAAGTCGTTACCATCAAACGTGTTACCAAGGTTGTTAAGGGCGGACGTAACATGAAATTTGCAGCTCTTGTAGTTGTTGGTGATGGTAATGGTCATGTTGGTGCTGGTCTTGGTAAAGCTACAGAAATCCCAGATGCAATTCGTAAGGGTAAAGATGCAGCAATTAAGAACATGATTACTGTTGCTCTTGATGAAAACAATAGTGTTACACATGACTTCGTTGGTAAGTTTGGTAGTGCTTCTGTTCTTTTGAAGAAGAGCCCAGAAGGTACTGGTATTATCGCAGGTGGTCCAGCTCGTTCTGTTTGCGAACTTGCAGGTATCAAGAACATCCGTACAAAGTCTATGGGTTCCAATAACAAGCAGAATGTTGTATTTGCAACCCTGAGCGGACTTAGTCAGCTCAAGACACCTGAGGAAGTTGCTAAGATGCGCGGTAAATCAGTAGAAGATTTAAAGGCTTAAGTTACAGCAACTTATTGAAAGGAGTAAATCAATGGCAACAAATGAAAAGAAACTCAAGATCACATTGGTTAAGTCCACAATCGGTGCTGTACCTAAGCAGGTAGCTACCGTAAAATCAATGGGATTTAAGAAGCTTAACAGTGTTGTTGTTCTTCCGGATAACTCTGCAACAAGAGGACAGATCCAGCAGATCAGACACCTTGTTAAGGTTGAAGAAGTTTAATTTAAAAGCATAATTGCGAGCGAGCCGTGTCCACCTTACGCTGCGAGACACGGCTTGCGTTATAGTGATTTCGCAGCGGGAAATGAGGATGTAAAATGGAATTATCCAATTTAAGACCAGCAGAAGGTTCTGTACACAGCGATAACTTTAGAAGAGGTCGTGGTCACGCTTCAGGAAACGGAAAGACTGCAGGTAAGGGTCACAAGGGTCAGAAGGCTCGTTCTGGAGCACCAAGACCAGGATTCGAAGGTGGTCAGATGCCATTGTTCAGAAGACTTCCTAAGAGAGGTTTCCAGAACATCAATTCTAAGCACATCGTAGCAATCAACTTGGATAGATTGGAAGTATTTGAAGACGGAGCTGAAGTTACTGTTGACGCACTTAAGAATCAGGGTATCATCAAGAAAGAGTATGATGGTGTTAAGATTCTTGGAAGTGGTGAGCTGACTAAGAAGCTTACGGTTAAAGTAAATGCATATTCTGCATCTGCAAAAGAAAAAATCGAGGCACTTGGTGGAACTGCTGAGGTGATCTAATGTTCACAACCTTAAAGAATGCATTCAAAATCAAAGATATTAGAAATAAGATTTTCTTTACTTTTTTGATGCTTGCTATTGTCAGACTTGGAACTGCAATTTCAGCTCCAGGAATTAAATCAGATGTATTTACTAACTGGTACAATGGCATGACATCTAATAAGGCTCTTGGTTTTATGGATCGTTTTACAGGTGGTTCATTTGAAAAAATGTCTATTTTGGCATTAAATATAACCCCCTATATCACATCCTCTATTATCATTCAGCTGCTGACGATTGCAATTCCTAAATTGGAGGAGTTGCAGCATGATGGAGAAGAAGGACGTAAAAAGCTTACTGCCTATACTCGTCGTGTTACTATTGCTCTTGCTCTTATAGAATCAATAGCAATGTCTGTTGGATTCTATCGAAATGGCAATATGATTAAGTCTCAAAATATGATTTATTGTGTAGAGATAGTATTAGCTCTTACAGCTGGTAGTGCATTCCTTATGTGGATTGGTGAAAGAATCACAGATTATGGTGTAGGCAATGGTATATCCATTGTCTTGACAATTAATATTGTGTCTAGAATGCCGCAAGATTTAGGAGCACTCTATACAAAGTTTTTGAGCAATCATTCAATTGTTCAGAAAGTTGTATATGGACTAATTATTTTTGCGATTATTGTAGCAATGGTAGTTGTTGTAGTAATCTTAAATGATGCTGAAAGAAGAATTCCTGTTCAATATGCAAAGAAACTTCAAGGGCGTAAAATGGTTGGAGCAGGCGGAGCTGAAATTCCTCTTAAGGTTAATACAGCTGGTGTTATGCCAATTATTTTTGCTATGTCACTTTTTCAGTTCCCACTTATTGTATCTCAATTAGTTGGATATAACGGAACTGGTGTTTGGGGCGAAGTACTTAAGTATTTGAACGAAGGAAACTGGTTTGACAAGACTGCTCCAAAGTATTCTATCGGTCTTGTTGTTTACCTTTTGTTGATGATCTTTTTTGCTTATTTTTATACATCGATTACTTTTAATCCGTTGGAAGTTGCTGATAACCTGAAAAAGCAGGGTGGCTTTATTCCTGGAATTCGTCCTGGAAAACCAACAAGTGATTATTTGAATACTGTATTAAACTACATTATTTTTATCGGTGTATGTGGCCTTATGATTGTCGCAATTCTTCCGATTATGTTTAGTGGTCTGTTTGGAGCGAATATTTCATTTGGTGGTACATCAATGATAATTGTAGTAAGTGTTATACTTGAGACAATTAAACAGATTGAATCACAGATGCTTGTTCGTAACTATAAGGGCTTTTTAGACGATTAAAAATGACAGAGGCCGGAAAACATGGAATTGCCATGCTCGGTCTCTGCCTTTTTCTATTATTGACTGTAGTGGGTATTTTCGGTTTAAATTTAGGTTTTGTTAAATCTTATTTAAGAAGAAAAGGAGCAAAAGGATGAAAATAATTATGCTGGGTGCACCTGGTGCTGGAAAAGGCACACAGGCTCAAATGATCTGTGATAAGTACAGTATTCCACACATTTCTACAGGAGATCTTTTCCGTTCAAATATTAAGAACGGTACTGAATTAGGAAAAAAAGCTAAAGAGTACATGGATAAAGGACAGTTAGTACCAGATGAATTAACAGTTCAGCTTTTGCTTGATAGAGTAGCAAATGATGATTGCAAAAATGGTTATGTGCTTGACGGATTTCCACGTACTATTCCACAGGCAGAAGTTCTTGATAAAGAACTAAGCGGTCTTGGAGATAAAGTAGATTTTGCAATTAACGTAGATGTCCCAGATGAAAATATTGTTCGAAGAATGTCTGGTCGTCGTACTTGCCCTAAGTGTGGTGCAAGCTATCATATTGAGCATATTCCTCCGAAAAAAGAAGGTGTATGTGATAGATGTGGTGCAGAGCTTATTCAAAGAGATGATGATAAGCCAGAGACCGTTCAGAATCGTTTAAGTGTTTATCATGAACAGACTCAGCCATTAATTAATTTTTATGATGAAAAAGCTATTCTTAAAACAGTTGATGGCACTAAAGATTTGAATGATGTTTTTGCTGACATTGTGGCTATTTTAGGATAATGGAGTTTTATCATGTCGGTTGTTATTAAGACAAAGGATGAGATTGCTCTTATGAGAGAATCTGGTCATATTCTTGCTAAAGTTCATCAAGAATTGCATGAGGCTCTTCATCCGGGAATGTCAACTTTAGAAATAGACCAGTTAGGTGAAAAATTAATTCGACAGATGGGTGGTGTACCTAATTGTAAGAATTATGAAGGGTTTCCAGGATCAATTTGCATTTCAATAAATGATGAAGTTGTACATGGCATACCAAAATCTGACAGATATGTAGAAGAGGGTGATATAGTTACCTTTGATACAGGTCTTATATATAAGGGATGGCATTCTGATGCTGCTCGAACATGGGGAGTTGGAAAAATATCAGATGATGCCAAACAATTAATTGATGTAACAAAGCATAGTTTTTTCGTTGGTATAAAAAAGGCAGTAGCAGGCAATAGATTATTTGAGATTTCTAAATCCATTGATAAATATGTTACTTCTTATGGTTATGGAATTGTTCATGAATTATCAGGGCATGGAATCGGAAGAGAACTTCATGAAGATCCGATTGTTCCTAATTATAGGCAGTTGAGAAGAGGAATTCTTTTAAAAGAAGGAATGACTATTTGCGTTGAGCCTATGATAACAATGGGACAACGATATGTCGATTGGCTTGATGATGAGTGGACTGTAGTTACTGCGGATCATAGCCTTTCAGCTCACTATGAAAATACAATAGCTATTACTGATGGAGAACCAGAAATATTAACCATGCTTGATGATGAACAAGGAGAATAAAATGTCGAAAGCAGATGTTATTGAAATCGAAGGAAAAGTAATTGAAAAGCTTCCTAACACAATGTTTCGTGTTGAGCTTGAAAACGGTCACATCGTTCTCGCTCATATAAGTGGTAAGCTTAGACAGAACTTTATCCGTATTCTTCCTGGAGATAAAGTTACAATGGAGCTTTCTCCATATGATCTTAGTAAAGGAAGAATTATTTGGAGAGATAAGTAATTACAAAACAGTTTATTTTCGAAAAAATTGTATAAATCGTAGAAAAAAATTGTCGAAAATTTACAAAAAGTTATTGCAATAAAAAAAACAATGATGTATACTTTAAAACGGTCTTTTGTGTAGAGACCTATATTTGTGTCCTCAAGGCACAAAATTGAGGTATTTCATTATATATGCGTTTAATCGCAAGAAAGGAGTCAGGATGAAAGTCAGATCTTCTGTTAAGCCAATGTGCGAAAAGTGCAAGGTTATTAAGAGAAAGGGTGTTATCAGAGTTATCTGTGAGAACCCTAAGCACAAGCAGAGACAGGGTTGATTCGATTCGTCTGGACTTAGAAGTCTGTTCGATTAATATATCGTAGAGCCTACGTATATTACTTTTTGATACCAAGCGTATTGGAAAGATCGGATGAAAAAACCTGTCCGATTGGGCATATAGATTTCAGCTTTTAGCGAAGTTATGAATTATTATTAATTCAGGTGCCTCAATCAATAAGTAACCGTATGCCACAATAATAAAAGCATTCTTACACTGAACCGGTAGGAATAGCAGTGACATACCTATTCAATATTATGGAGGAATTTTTAAAATGGCTCGTATTGCAGGTGTTGATTTACCTAGAGACAAGCGCGTTGAAATCGGCTTGACTTATATCTATGGAATCGGTAGAACAAGTTCTAATAAGATTCTCGCTAAGGCTGGTGTTAATCCAGATACTCGTTGCCGTGACCTTACAGATGAAGAGGTTAAGAAGCTTAGCGAAGTAATTTCAGATGATTATATGGTAGAAGGTGATCTCCGTCGTGATGTTGCTATGAACATCAAGAGACTCACTGAGATTGGTTGTTATCGTGGATCTCGTCATAGAAAGAACCTTCCTTGCCGTGGTCAGAGAACAAAGACCAATGCAAGAACTCGTAAGGGTCCTAAGAGAACAATTGCTAATAAGAAGAAGTGATAAATTTCGTGTGAATTAAGGATTATTAGTATAGTCACTCGTAAATTTGATTCACAAATAGGAAGAAAGTAGGTTAGTTTACTATGGCAAATATAAAAGCTGGCGCTTCTAAGAAGCGTGTTAAGAAAAACGTTGAACACGGTCAGGCACATATTCAGGCATCTTTTAACAACACAATTGTAACATTAACAGATGCTGCTGGAAATGCTCTTAGTTGGGCAAGTGCTGGTGGACTTGGATTTAAAGGTTCAAGAAAATCTACTCCTTATGCTGCACAGGTAGCTGCTGAGACAGCAACAAAGGCTGCTCTTATTCACGGTCTTAAGACAGTAGATGTATTCGTAAAGGGACCAGGTTCAGGAAGAGAAGCTGCAATAAGAGCTCTTGCTGCGAACGGTCTTACAGTAACAAGCATTACAGACGTAACACCAGTTCCGCATAACGGATGTCGTCCACCAAAGAGAAGACGTGTATAATCGTAACCTTTGATTATTGGTGTATTAAGTTATTATAGTTGTTTTATATGATGTAATATCATAATTTGATATTACATCATTGTATAAATGAAAGTTGGAAGAAGGTTTATAACTGTAAACAACAACAGGATTTTTCCTGAAAGAAAGGAGCCCAAAATGGCAGTAAATAGAACTCCCGTCCTTAAGAGATGCAGATCTCTTGATCTTGATCCTACATTCCTTGGATATGATAAGAAGTCTAAGAGAAATTCTCAGAGAGCAAATCGTAAGTTATCTGAATATGGTCAGCAGCTTCGTGAGAAGCAGAAGGCTAAGTTCATCTATGGCGTACTTGAGAAGCCTTTCAGAAATTACTACAAAAAGGCTGATCAGATGAAAGGCCAGACTGGTGAAAACCTTATGATTATCCTTGAGAGAAGACTTGACAATGTCATCTTCCGTCTTGGTTTTGCAAGAACAAGAAGAGAAGCTCGTCAGATCGTTCTTCACAAGTTTGTTACAGTTAATGGCGCTACAATAAATGTACCATCTTACATGATTAAAGCTGGTGATGTAGTAGCTATTAAAGAGTCTGCGCAGAATATGCAGAGATTTAAAGATGTTGCAGAAATTGCTGGATCACGTCTTGTTCCAGAGTGGATTGATGCCGATAAAGAAAATTGGAAGGGTACAATTAAGCAGCTTCCTGCTAGAAACATGATTGATGTTCCTGTAGATGAAATGCAGATCGTCGAGTTGTACTCCAAGTAATTAGTGTATTAACTGGATTGCAGCCATTGATGAAGCATATAAGGAGGAAATATCAGTGTTTGATTTTGAGAGACCAAATATTGAAGTTGCAGAAATCTCAGATGATAAGAAGTATGGAAGATTCGTTGTAGAGCCTCTGGAAAGAGGTTATGGTATTACACTTGGTAATTCCCTCAGAAGGATCATGCTTTCTTCATTACCCGGTGCTGCTGTAAGTCAAGTCAAAATTGATGGTGTTCTTCATGAGTTCAGTACTATTCCAGGAGTAAAGGAAGATGTTACTGAAATAATCATGAATATCAAGAGTCTTGCTATTAAGAATAATTCCGAGACAAATGAGCCAAAGACTGCTTACATCGAATTTTCAGGTGAAGGTGTTGTTAAAGCATCTGATATTCAGGTTGATCAGGATATCGAGATTATGAACCCTGATTTGACTATCGCAACTCTTTGTGGTGCTGATGCTAAGCTTTATATGGAGCTTACAATTACAAAGGGAAGAGGATATGTAAGTTCAGACAAGAATAAATCACCTGAACTTCCAATTGGTGTTATTGCAATTGATTCTATTTATACTCCAGTTGAGCGTGTGAATGTAATCGTTGAAAATACTCGTGTTGGTCAGGTAACAGATTTTGATAAACTGACATTGGATATTCATACAAATGGAACACTTGGTCCTGATGAAGCTGTTAGCCTTGCAGCTAAGGTTTTATCTGAGCATTTGTCTTTGTTTATTGATTTATCCGAGAATGCTAAGGCTACTGAGATTATGGTAGACAAAGCAACAGATACTAAGGGTAAAGTTCTTGAGATGAATATTGATGAACTTGAACTTTCTGTTCGTTCTTTTAATTGTCTTAAGAGAGCCGGAATCAATACTGTTGAAGAACTTTGCAATAAGACTCCGGATGACATGATGAAGGTTCGTAATTTAGGACGTAAATCTTTAGAGGAAGTATTAGCTAAGTTGAAAGAGCTTGGTCTTGCCCTTAGAGATTCAGAGAATTCAGAGCTTTAATTATATTTGAGTGTTATTTAATTAATAAAATAATACTCAATCCGTTGATGGTAAAACCAAAGAGTACGGAAACGGATTCTCAAACGGTGTAGTTAACATTTTGTAGGTAAGTCCGATGAGCACTGCATTATGTACCTTGTAGAGAGAACTCTACATAGAGAAAGGAAATAAAAAAATGGCAATGTATAGAAAGCTTAGTAAAGCAACAAAACCTAGAAAGGCTCTTTTGAGAAATCAGGTTACAGCTCTTCTTTATAATGGAAAGATCGTTACAACTGAGGCTCGTGCAAAGGAAGTACGTAAAATTGCTGAGCACCTTATAACTCTTGGTGTTAGAGAGAAAGATAACACAGTTGAAGGTGTTGTAAAGGTTAAGCATGTAAAGAAGGACGAGAACGGAAAGCGTATCGTTCTTAAGAAAGTCATGAATGCTGAACACAAGAGTGTTAAGGTTTATGATTATGTTGTTGAAGAGAAGACAGTAACAAAGGATCAGCCTTCTCGTCTTCACGCTAGACGTCAGATGTACAAAATGCTTTATGCAGTAACAGAAGTACCTGCTGATGGTAAGGCTCGTAAGAAGAATACAAACAGAGTTGATCTTACAGATAAGATTTTTGATGAGTATGCTCCAAAGTATGCTGATCGTAAGGGTGGTTACACTCGTATTATCAAGCTTGGAACTCGTAAGGGTGACGCAGCTGAGATGGTTATTCTTGAGCTTGTTTAATTTTTATTGTTTTTTATAAAAAAATATCGGTCACTAGCTTAGTGACTGGTATTTTTTTTTGTGTGACAAAAATGTATTCGCGACGTTCTTGTAGCGTATGCAAATATTTACATAGATATTTATATAAGAGTTTGTACAAAATTTTTCGCAGGCTTTGCCTGGTTCAAATATGGAAGAAATGTGTCCATTCAACCTATATGCTGCTATTGTAAAAATTCCCGTATGAATATAAAATGATTAGAGTATGTTTAAAAATAACTTTTTTATGTTGTTCGAAAAATGATGCTTAAATTGGTAATTAAAAAGCTTTGTAGGATAAAAAATTAACGTCTAGTCTTGGCTATGATGTTTTTTATTATTTGATTAAAGCATGAATCTATTGATTTTTGTCACTGTGTTCCGAAAAATGCGCAAACTGACCATTTAAAAAGGCTTCGCCTTGGATCATTCTGCCGCTTGACTTTTGTTCTCACGAAACTCGCAGTAAATGCGAGTTTCTGAATATAAGTGACAAGAAGTTTAGGACAACGCCAAGAATCCTGCTTTGCAGGACAAAATTTGTCTTAACGACAAATTTTGGTCTGGTACGGTTCTTGATTTTTCTGATGAAAGCAAGAACCTATAGATTTTTGTCACTACGTTCCAAAAACTACGCAAACTGGCCATTTAAAAAGCCTTCGCCTTGAACCAGTTTGCCGCTTGACTTTTGTTCTCACGAAACTCGCAGTAAATGCGAGTTTCTGAATATAAGTGACAAAAAGTCATGCTATTAAGTATAATACTAATATTGTTAAATAATATGACCGATTTCTAGGAGATTAACATGAACACTAGAATTGATGAGATGATTAAAGCTCAAAATGTAAAGTTTAAATATATAAAGCATGATGAAGAAGGAAATCCTGAAGGTGAAATTACTGCAATTGATGATGTTTCTTTAAAAATTAAAAAGGGTGATTTTGTTGCTATTTTAGGCCACAATGGTTCAGGTAAGTCAACGCTTGCAAAACACTTCAATGCATTATTATTTCCATTAGATGGAACGATACAGATAGATGGAATGGATACGCAAGATGAGTCTCTTTTGTGGGATATTAGGCATAATGCAGGTATGGTATTTCAAAATCCTGATAATCAGATTATTGGACAGATTGTAGAAGAAGATGTAGGATTTGGACCTGAAAATATGGGTGTACCTACAGATGAAATATGGCAGAGAGTTGAAAACAGTCTTAATATTGTAGGAATGAACAAGTATAGAAAAAAATCTCCAAATCATTTATCAGGAGGTCAAAAACAACGCGTTTCAATTGCTGGTGTTATTGCTATGCAGCCTAAGTGCATAATCATGGATGAACCCACTGCAATGCTTGATCCAAGTGGTCGCAGAGAAGTTATTCGCGCTGCACATGATCTTAACAAGAATCATGGAATAACAATCATTCTAATTACTCACTATATGGAAGAAGTAGTGGATGCTGATTATATATATGTTATGGAAAAAGGGAAAATAGAGATGCAGGGCAAACCTAGAGAGATTTTTTCTAAGGTTGAAAAGCTGAAAGAGTTGAGACTTGATGTTCCTCAAGTAACACTTCTTGCTCATGAACTCAGAAAAAAGGGTATTCCTTTATCTGAATGCATCCTTTCACGTCAGGAATTGGAAAATGAATTATTAAATTTGTATAGAAACAAATAAATATTTTATCTACATTAAAAGATATTCAAATTTTTGTTTGAATATTTGGTTTAATATTTTTGAATAAATACATCGATATATAACAACGAATTTATGTAAGTTAAGTGAATAAATTATTGGAAGGAAACAGTAGAAGATGTCAATTAAACTAGAGCATGTACAGCATATATATGAAAAAGGTACAGCGATGGAGCAGATTGCTCTAGATGATATAAATTTAGAAATTCTTGATGGACAGTTTATTGGGTTAATTGGACATACAGGATCTGGTAAATCTACTCTTGTAACACATCTAAATGGATTAACAAAACCAACAAGTGGAAGAATACTATGGAATGGTGAGGATATTAATGCATCAGGTTTTGATATGAAAAAACTTCGCTCAAAGGTAGGACTTGTTTTCCAATATCCAGAGCATCAGCTGTTTGAAGCAGATGTTTTTAGTGATGTGTGTTTTGGACCCAAAAACCTTAAACTACCAAAAGAAGAAGTTGAAAAAAGAGCTTACGAAGCTTTGAAAATGGTAAAACTAGGAGATGAATTTTATAAACAATCTCCATTTGATTTGTCAGGAGGACAGAAGAGAAGAGTAGCAATAGCAGGAGTACTTGCAATGAATCCAGAAGTGTTGATTTTGGATGAACCAACTGCGGGGCTTGATCCAAAGGGAAAGAAAGATATTTTAAATTTGATTTCTGATCTTCATAAAGAAAAGAAAATAACTATAGTACTTGTTTCACATAGCATGGAAGATGTTGCTGAATATGTAGAACGAATAATAGTGATGAATTTTGGAAAAGTAATGTTTGATGATACTCCAAAACTTGTTTTTAGAAATATACAAGAACTTGAAAAAATGGGGCTTGCTGTTCCTCAAGTTACATATGTGATGCATGATTTGTATAATGCAGGCATCCCGGTTGATAAGGATGTCACTACAATAGAAGAAGCAAAGAATGAAATTTTAAAAATTTTCCATTCTTAAAGGACGGGTAAAAGTATGTTAAGAGACATAACAATTGGACAATACTATCAAGCCGATTCGTTAATACATCGTCTTGATCCTCGAGTAAAAATTTTATCAACTTTTGTATTTATAATTTCATTATTTGCTGTAAATAACTTTTTTGGCTATTTTATTGCCGCGTTATATTTAGCTATTATTATAAAAATTTCAAAAGTTCCATTTAGATTTATCATGCGAGGGATGAAAACTATCTTTTTTCTCTTGCTAATAACAGTGGTGTTTAATTTGTTTTTAACGCCAGGAAATACTATTTTTAAACTTGGTTTTTTGACTATTTCTGATCAGGGACTAAAAATGGCTGTAAGAATGGCTGTTAGACTTATTTTTCTATTGATTGGTTCATCAATTATGACATTGACAACAACTCCCAATCAGTTAACAGATGCTCTTGAGTCTTTATTAAAACCACTAAAAAAAATCGGAATTCCTGTTCATGAAATTTCCATGATGATGTCAATTGCACTCAGATTTATTCCGATACTGATGGAAGAAACAGATAAGATTATGAAGGCACAAATGGCTAGAGGAGCAGATTTTGAAAGTGGAAATCTATTACAGCGTGCCAAGAGTTTAATACCAATTTTAGTGCCATTATTTATATCTGCGTTTCGAAGAGCCAACGATTTAGCAATGGCTATGGAGGCAAGATGTTATCGAGGTGGTGATGGTAGAACAAAGATGAAACCGCTTATATATAAAAGATGCGATTATTACGCTTATAGTTTTATGGCTGTATGTAATATTGCTATTATAGTTCTTGGACGAATTAGTAAAATTTATTGAAAGGTATTTTAGACATGCGTAGAATTATGCTGACAGTAGCATATGATGGCACAAATTATAATGGTTTTGCTTATCAGGTTGGAATAAAATCAGTTGAAGGAATATTAAATAATGCAATATATGGATTAACGGGCGAGAAGGTTGCTGTTATTGGCGCAAGCAGAACTGATGCAGGAGTTCATGCATATGGAAATATTGCAGTTTTTGATACTGAGTCTAAGATTCCAGATACAAAATTCACTCCAGCGTTAAACCGGCTTTTGCCAGACGATATTAAGATTATGAATTCAAGAGAAGTTAATGTAGCTTTTCACCCAAGACACTGTTCAAGTAAGAAAACATATGAATATAGAATTTGGAATGGTGATATAATCCCGCCTACAAATCGATTTTATTATTACCCTTGCAGTTATAAATTAGATGTACAAAAAATGGAAGAGGCAGCGCAATATTTAGTAGGCGAGCATGATTTTACTTCCTTTTGCAATGTCGAATCACAAGCACTTACTAAGATTAGAACCATTTATGAAATAGAAGTAATTAGAGAAAATAATACTGTTACCATAAAGGTTGTAGGCGGCGGTTTTTTATATAATATGGTTCGTATAATTGCAGGAACATTACTTTTGGTAGGAAGAGGCAAAAAAACTCCTGAAGAAGTTAGAGAAATGTTGGAAGCGTGTGACAGGAAAAAGGCTGGACCAACAGCGCCTCCTCAGGGGCTTTTTCTGATAGGATATGATTTTTTAGAGCCGGAATTGCTTTCTTGTATCGATACTAGTGAGGATTGAATGTTAGTGAGTTTGTTATCGCTTTTTGTTGAAAAATCAAATTCCGCGTTTGACATTTTAATTTATAATTTACCTTTTCACTAGTTGTTTTTTGGTTTCTTTTTATTAATAAAATAGAGTTAATAGGATTGACAGAATAGAGTGAATTAATATATAATGTTTTACTGTCTGAATAGATATTGTTTAAATTTCCCGGTAAGAGTTTAAACAATGAGTAAGGTTCCGCGTCACGAACGGAGAAGTCGAATCCACCGGCTTTATGCCTTACATATAGTTCAAGGTGGAAATCAGGTGAAGGGTTTCTGCATCACGGAAGAGACTGGCGGCAGTTGATTTCGTCGGAAAGTTATTGAACAGTAATTATGGAGGTAACATAATGAAGACATTTATGCCGAGCGCAACTACAGTTGAGAAGAAATGGTATGTAGTTGATGCTACAGATAAGACTCTTGGTCGTTTAGCTACAGAGGTTGCTAATGTTTTAAGAGGAAAAAATAAGCCAATTTTTACACCTAACATTGATACAGGTGATTATGTAATCGTAATTAACGCTGAGAAGATTAAGGTTACTGGTAAGAAGATGGATCAGAAGATTTACTGGCATCACACAGACTACGTTGGTGGTCAGAAGCAGGCAACTCTTCGCGAGATGCTTAATACACATCCAGAAAGAGTTATCGAGCACGCAGTAAAGGGTATGCTTCCAAAGAATTCTCTTGGAAGAGCTATGTACACAAAGCTTCATGTATATGCAGGAGCCGAGCACAATCATGCTGCTCAGAAGCCTGAAGTACTGGATTTTTAATACAGGGATTTGAAAGGAGAATTCAAAATGGCTAAAGCAGCTAGTTTTTATGGAACAGGTAGAAGAAAGAGCTCTGTAGCAAGAGTATATCTTTTCCCTGGTAAAGGTAATATTACAATCAATAAGAAGAATATTGATGAGTATTTCGGTCTTGAGACTTTGAAGACAATCGTTCGTCAGCCACTCGTTGCAACAGAGACTGTTGATAAGTTTGATGTTGTTGTAACAGTTAAGGGCGGCGGTACAACTGGTCAGGCTGGTGCTATTCGTCATGGTATTTCCAGAGCACTTCTTCAGGCTGATACAGAAGAGTACAGACCAACTCTTAAGAAAGCAGGATTCCTTACAAGAGATCCTCGTATGAAGGAGCGTAAGAAGTACGGCTTAAAGGCAGCTCGTCGCGCACCTCAGTTCTCAAAGAGATAATCAATCTGCTATTGCAGATTTCAAAGGCTCGGTACGAAAGTACCGGGTCTTTTTTGTGTGCCGTTGAACAGGATGATAGATATAGGTATAATTATAAACAGTTGCTACAAAGTAAAAATTTAAGTATTTCTGAATAGATTAACTTTAAGTTTAAAATATCTAACAGGGGAGAGTATGAAGACTATCATTAAATCAGATATAGTAAGTGCATTAAAAAGTGTTGGGCTCCAGAATGGTGATTCAGTAATGGTACATACATCACTTGGACAGATTGGATATGTATGTGGTGGTGCACAGACTATTATTGAAGCTTTGATTGATGTTGTGGGGCAGAATGGAACTATTATGATGCCTACACAGTCATGGAAAAACCTTGATCCGGAAACAGGAGTTCATTGGGATGCAGATGAGGCTGACTGGGATACAATACGCGAAAACTGGCCGGCATATGATAAGGCAATTACTCCGACAAACACTATGGGTGCGGTTGCCGAAATGTTCCGTTCATGGCCGGGAACATTAAGGAGTGACCATCCTGCCAGATCTGTTGCGGCTTGGGGAAAGAATGCTAAGTATTTAACTGAGAACCATGATCTTTCGAATATATTTGGAGACTCATCACCAATTGGGAGGCTTTATAAACTCGATGGGAAAGTTTTACTGATTGGAGTTGATTATGATAAGAATACTTCCATTCATTTAGCGGATGCGCGTGCAGAATACTCAAGCAAACATACCTGCATTGAACACAGTGCAGTCATGGAGAATGGTGTTCGGGTCTGGAAAGCGTATGAAACATTGTATGTTGATGGAGAGGACTTCAAAGATATAGGAAGGGCATTTGAAGTAGCCTATACTACATGTAAGGTAAAAGTGGGCAATGCTGACATAAAGCTGATGAACCAACGTGAATTAGTAGATTTTGCTGTATCGTGGATAGAATGTAACAGAAAATAACTTCCAGTATAACTTAGAATAGGAAACAGTATTTGTAGGGAGAATTATATGTGCGGAATATGTGACAGAATTAAAGAAACAAAGGCTGGCAACAATCCATTTCTTGTAAAAGAACTTGAAACTGGATATGTGGTAATTGGAGATTTTCAACATTTTAAGGGGTATACGCTTTTTTTATATAAAGACCATGTTGTTGAACTGTTTGATTTGGATGAGAAGACAAGGGCAAAGCACTTATATGAAATGACACTGATTGCTGAAGCGGTGAAAAATGCTTTCGGAGCCGAAAAAATGAATTATGAATGTCTGGGAAACGGTGAAGGTGGTGCACATATTCATTGGCATCTGTTTCCAAGAAGGGCTGGCGACATAGATAACTATGGAAACCAAGGCAAGGGACCTGTCTGGTGTTATCCAAGCGAAAAAATGTATGCTGACATAAACAGACCCAGCAGTGAAGAACTAGGAGAAATGAAAGAGAAGCTCCTTTATGAGCTGGATAAACTATTGATGATGTTATAAAAATGTTTTGTAGGTATATTACGACGTAAAATCAAACGAGGAAAAGAGGGGATTTTTGAAGATATTGGAGGACAGTATGTCTGAAAGACCTACACTAACGTTGGGATTAAAGAGACAAGATTTTCTTGAATATTATTACCTGAAGGAAGAACTTGTAAAGTTCTGCCACGATAACGGGTTGCCTGCTTCCGGCGGAAAACAAGAGCTTACTGAGAGGATTGCATACTATCTTGATACGGGGAAAATCAAGAATTCATCGGGGACAGCATCTACTAAAAGAAAGGCAAAGATAACCACTATAACAGAGGCCAGTAAAATTGAAGAGAACATTATTTGTTCGGAGGTTCATAGAGCCTTTTTTAAGAGCAAAATAGGGGAGTCATTTTGTTTCAATGTGACATTTCAAAAATGGCTCAAAGCGAATTCCGGGAAAACATATAGTGATGCCATTGATGCTTATTATGAGATCAAAAGAACAGTAAAGCAGGGGCAGACTGTTATTGGAAAGCAGTTTGAGTATAATACCTATATCAGGGATTTCTTTGCAGATAACAAAGGTGCTTCGCTGGATGATGCTATAAGATGCTGGAAGTATAAGAAAAGCCTCAAAGGTCAAAACAAATATGAGAGATCTGATCTTAAAGTGTTGGAACAGTAAAACGGAATATATTTCAGTAAAAACGACTAAACTTTAATTCGAAAAAAGTTAATATTTATTTTCAATCGTATAAATGTCTAGAAGCAAGGAGATTTATTATTTGATTAAAATAGAATTATTATCAGAAAAGAATTTCTCTATTAATTCATTGGATTCATATAACAGAAAACAGGATGTAAATAAGGTATATCGCAGAATTGACGGGGAATATATATTGATTGAATGCAAATATACCGAAGATTGGGATCTAAATAAAAAACGTTCAGTAGCCAAGCAAATAAGCAGTGATGAATATATTACATACATTGCATTAGAAAATGATAGAGTTGTTGGTTTTATAGGACTATTAAAACAGCTAAAAGGTCGATATATGATTCTTGATATGATGCAGGTATCTTCTGAATGTAGAGGTCTAGGCATCGGCAGACGATTATTTGAAGTAGGAAAAGATGAAGCAAGAAAAAATGGTGCGGAAGCTTTGTACATATCTGCTTGCTCTTCAGAGGAGACGATTGCGTTTTACAGAGTGATGGGGAGTGATTTGACAGTTAACCCAATAAAAGAAATTGCTGAAGAAGAACCATTTGACCTTCAGATGATGTGCCCTGTGTAAGATTAATTTCAGTTTTATTTACGATGGGGGATTTTTATATGATAGTGATGAAAGAAATGGAAGCAATATTTGGAGAAAGTTCATATATCGATTCGTGGATGCAGCTTGTTCGAAAGGTTAGCTGGAATTTCCCCGGGCTCGAAACAGAAGAGAATTTAGAAGAACATAAGCAGACTGTATTGAAGTTTATGAACAAGCTGCAAGCTGTATGTGTCAAAGACAGTGAAACTATTGTGGGAGTTCTTCTGTTTTCACGTAATAGAAATATGATCTGTTGTCTTGCTGTGGATCCTGAATACAGGCAGCAAGGGTTTGCTTCAATCCTTCTGAGAAAAGCGCTTGCTGAATTGGATAGAAGTAGGGAAATCACGGTATCAACGTTTCGTGAAAATGATGAAAAAGGAATTGCTCCGAGAGCTTTGTATAAAAAATTCGGATTTCAAGAGGGCGAAATGACTGAGGAGTTTGGGTATCCCAATCAAGTATTTGTTTTACATCCTTAAATTCCAGGATAACTGAGAAAAAACGCTGTTTGTAGGAAGGGGATAAGGATGTTTTATTTTATATTTAATCTTATTATGGCACTCATTATGTTTCTGCTGGGGATATGTTTTTATAAATCTAACGGAAAAGCTGCTGAATTTTTAACCGGTTATAATTCAAGATCAAAAGAAGAACGAAAAAACTATGATGAAAAAACTATGTGCGAGGCTTATGGAAGAAGGATTATGTTTATGGCTTTTCCTTTTATAGTTGGGACAATTATTGATTTTTTCTATCAAGGAATTGGATGCTTGATCGCGTGGGCAATATGGTGTGTCATGTTTGTTTTATTACTTATTAACAGACATATGACAGAACACTAACTTCAAGTTTGCTGAGGAAATAAAAATGGAAATAAGATATGTGGAGCTAAAAGATAAGGAAGAGTGGTATTTGCTGGATAGACATTTGCCTGATTCTGGATTTGAGGAGAAAGTCAGAAACAAGCAGGGTTATGTTGTGGTTGATGAGGATAAAATTGTAGGCGTTTTACGTTACAACCTTTTCTGGGATAATACGCCTTTTTGTACTATGCTTTATGTCGACGAAAAATATCGGAGCCGTGGATATGGAAAACTCCTAATGGAACACTGGGAAAACGATATGAAGGCCATGGAATATGGAATGCTTATGACTTCAACACAAGTTGATGAGAATGCGCAGCATTTTTATCGAAAGTTGGACTATAAGGACTGCGGAGGCTTCATTGTTGATGTGCCGGGATATGAGCAACCGATGGAAATGATCATGATCAAGGCTGTACAGTAAAGCTTGAAGAAGATATCTTGCAGAATAACAATCGAAAGAGGAGACAAACTAAATGGCTGAAATAACAGTAAAAGAGGCAAATCCATCGGATGCTCAAAAGATACTTGATTATATGAAAATAATCGGTGGAGAGACAGATAACCTTACTTATGGGGCAGAAGGAAGAGATATTTCTGTTGAGAAAGAAGCAAGTATTCTGAAAACTATGCATGATGATAATAAAAGCGTATTTTATTGTGCGTGGGATGGATCAGAGTTAGTAGGAACGGCTAATATGAGTGGGATGCCACGAAGAATGGCGCATAGGGCTGAAATAGGGATTTCTGTCCTTAAGGCATATTGGAACAGAGGGATAGGCACTAAGTTGCTTCGGCATCTTATAGATTATTCCAAGGAACATGAAATTGAAATAATAAACTTGGAAGTTCGAAGTGATAATGCAGCGGCGATTCATCTTTATAAAAAATATGGATTTGATAAGACTGGAACAATACCGGCTTTTTTCAAAATTGGAAATGAATATATTGATTTTGATCTTATGAGTTTGGATATGAGGAAATAAATATATGACACTGAATGTGTAGATATTATTAAATGTAATAATAACCGGAAGATAATCTTACAAAAGACAGACAAAGATTTAATGAGTAGAAAGTAAAATCAGAGAATTATTTTTGATCGCTGATATTAAAGTTGCCACCAGCCGCATACAGTAGCCCTGAGCTTTCTACCGTACGCAGCAGGTAAACAGCAACTCGCTTTACAAATGCCCAAAACAAGGCACTTAAGGCAGTGAAAAAGTTCTCAAAGAGGTAAAACATCCCTTTGGATGTTTTACGGGCACGTATTCGAGCACTATGTGCGAGAGTGCCCCGGTGAATCAATCTGCGTTGCAGATTTCAAAAGACTCGGTACAATGTAACGGGTCTTTTTTTGTGTGCCGAAAGCCTTTAAAACATTCAACGAATGGTGGGACAGGACTAAGAAGCCTGAGATAGCTGAAAAGGCTAAAATGAGCATTTTACAAAAGCTAAGAGAAAGCCAGGAAATAGTTGATTAGAGAAAAGAGCAACAAGTCCCTAATCTTAATAGGAATAATCTCAGTCTGGAGAGATGAGTACTCTGCTGTGGTAAGCAGGTGCGTGAAAACGTCCTTGTTTTACGTATGTACATTGGATAAAATAAGGAATAGAGGTTATAAATTCAATCACAGAGTTTGTAGCAACATATTACATTACAGGGCAACTTAGAATGGCATGGGGAGAAGAATATCAATGATAAGACTGGTTGAAAAACGTGATAAAGAAGCATGGTATGCTCTCGACAAGCATTTGCCAGAATCTGTGTTTGATGAAAAGGTAAGATGTGGACAAGGGTATGTATATACTGAAGATGAGGTAATCATCGGGGTGCTCAGATATAATCTTTTCTGGGATAATACTCCGTTTTGCACAATGCTATTCATAGATTCCGATTATCGCAATCAGAAATATGGAAAACAGTTGATGGAATACTGGGAACAGGATATGAAGTCACGGGGATACGGAATGCTGATGACATCCACTCAGGTCGATGAGTATGCACAACACTTCTATCGCAAGTTGGGATATAAGGATTGCGGAGGATTCGTCGTAGATGTTCCCGGGTATGAACAGCCAATGGAGATGATAATGATAAAGGGAGTGTAAAATGGCATCAAGTAAAGAGTATTTGGATTTCATATTGGAGCAGCTTTCGGAGCTGCATGAAATTTTATCTCGGGCGATGATGGGAGAATACATTATATATTATCGCGGCAAGGTGGTGGGAGGTATCTATGATGATCGTTTTTTGGTAAAGCCGACAAAATCCGCTGTGACAATGATGCCTGATGCTGATTTGGAACTGCCGTATGATGGGGCAAAGGAAATGATCCTCGTGGATGATGTTGATAGCAAGGCTTTTCTGCGAGATTTGCTGGAAGCGATGTACAATGAACTGCCGGCGCCAAGGAAGAAATGATTATATTCCAGTATAATGTACTAACCTGAATGATGAATAAGTTGATTTTTTTGCCTTAGGGATATACAATGTATATACAAAGGAGGTATTGCTTATGCAAGCTCAAGTTAAAGCATGGGGAAATAGTCAAGGAATTAGAATACCCAAAGAAGTGCTTCAGGAAGCAGCTGTTTCAGTTGATGATGTTCTCGATGTCAAGGTATCTAATGGCATGATAATGCTTGTTAAACCATTTAGACATAGAACGCTGGAAGAACGTGCTGCAGAATATGGTGGGCAGCTCCATTTAGACGGTGAATTTGACTGGGGTGAATCGGTAGGAAGAGAGATTTGGGAATGAAGGAAGAATTGCATCAGGGGGATATACTTAAGATTGAGCATATCAAGAAACCGGTTCTTATTGTGAGTAAGGATTTCTTTAATCAGACCTTTGAAATAATCGGCTGTCCTATTTTTGAAAAAGGGGAAGCAGGACCCTTACATATACATATCAAAACTGAAGATGTAGAAGGTTATGTGCAATGCGAAAAAATGGCACTCCTTGATTTAAATATCAGGGGTTATTCGATGATTGATAGGATACATTATCATGACATTATAAATATCACAGACGCTATTCAAGGAATCTTTGACTACATCTGAAAATGAATGAACTACCCTCACAGACTCCACTTTGGAAAGGGTAGTTTATTTACGAAAGATAATATAGACAATCTGTTGTTCCAACTGGCAAAAGAGTACAAAAAGATCAATAGAAAGAATACACTTGCAGAGATTGTTATTATAGGTGGAGCAGTAATAGTGTTAAAATATGGCTGCCCGGAGATTGTAAAAGGTTTTTGTGATGCAGATGATATCTGTTATGCAAATATGCATTCAAAGTTATCCTGGGATAGGAACAGCTTTGGTAAATACGATTATCCGAGAGGCTGAGCAATGTGGATATTGGAGCATATATTCTGCAATATTTTCAATTAATAAAGCAAGTATAGCATTACACAAAAAATGTGGTTTCAGGGAAATTGGCTATAGGGAAAGAATAGCTAAAGATCGATTTGGAAAATGGCAGAACACAACTCTTATGGAGTACAGAGCTTCATAATTAGTTTATAGGAGAAACTAATTATGACTATTGAAGAAAAAGCAAACAGGATTATTGAAGATATACGTGATGAAAAAGGCGTAAATCCTATCAAGATGTTTAAGTCAATGGCAAAAAAAGAGTATATAAGCATACATGGGCCAGGGCATCATATATTAGATTTTAATGGCTTATCATAATGCTGGTGGTAAAATAGATATAGACTCTGCGTTGGAGATGCTTTTGAAAGAAGGACTCCGGATGCCGGGAGCAATGTGCGAGAGTGCCCCGGTGAATCAATCTGCGTTGCAGATTCGAAACCCCCAGATTTTATCTGGGGGTTTTCTTATATTAATCATGTAGTTCAGATATTCTACGGCCGTTCTAAATCTTCATCGTTGCCTTGTTCTTAATTATTACGGTATTCACGAGGTGAACAGTGGAACAGTTCCTTAAATGATTTAGAGAAATAACTGTTGTTATCAAATCCACATAACTCATAAATTGTTTGAACTGAGTAAGTGCTGCTTTTAAGCATATATGCCGCATTTTGCAATCTGAAATTCTTAAGATATTTAATTGGTGAAATATTGATAATTGACTTAAAGCACCTAAGAACTTCACTTTTACTAACATTTGCAGCATTAGCCAGGTCATCTAACGTTATATTTTTAGAATAGTTTGAATGGATGTAGTTTAGGATTATCTGTACGCGCTCCTCTAACAGTGGATTTACTGTGTGGGTAAGCATACTTTCTGTTAGATTCATATGATTTAGTACAGCAAAAAAATCAGATAATTCATTTCTGACTGATATCTCGTAATCCTCTGGTTCATGATTTATTATTTCCCATACAGTTTTGATAATATTGTCCAATTTGCTAAAGAATATGGAATCTGACTTCAGTATAAAATCTCTAATACTTGCGCTATGGATGATAGGATGTAAATACTTTTTATAATAAATACTTTCTGTATTGCTGCTTATAACAGAGCTGTCAAATATGACAGATTTAAAAATTGCTGCATTGACGGGGGTATGATTACGCATGGAATGCAAAACATTGGTATTTATGAAAAATAAGTCTCCTTCTGAAAGTATATATTTTCTGTTACCGCATTCTAAAAGAATAACGCCCTTTTCGACATGGCCTATCTCAATTTCAGCGTGCCAGTGCCAGTTGACAAAATCTTCGGTGATATCATCTCTATATATGGCAACTGGAAACTCTACAGTTCCATGGGTTCCAGTTTCATCTATATTGAATGGAGTTGCTTGTTTTGATAATGATATACATGATGAGAGTGCCATAATTATTCCTCTTGAAGATATAGTTATACTATTTGACCATTTTATTCCTTTTATTATATTAATAATACGATATAATTACAATAATTTCTTTCGATTAACAAAAAAGCACTAACAAAAAGAGGAGGCTGTAGATTATGTTTGATAATTTTAAATGGATCAATAAAGGTGAGATAAAAATTGAAGAGAATAAGGTTACAATAAAAGCACCGGCTTTGACAGATTTCTTCTGTGGTGGAAGTACAACAAGTGAAGAAGGAATTCTTCCTGAATCACTTTGTAATGCTCCATATTTCTACACAGATGTTAAGGGCGACTTCGTTCTTAATGTAAAGGTATCTCATGATTTTAAGGAAACTTATGATTCTGCATCTGTAATGGTTATGCAGGATATGGACAACTGGGCTAAATGCTGTTTTGAACTTACTGACTTTGGAACACACGCTGCTGTAAGTGTTGTAACTAAAGATGGTGAATCCGATGATGCTAATGGATGCGATATTGAAGGACAGAATTTTGCATATCTTAGAGTTTGTCGCGTGGGCAGAGCATTTTCTTTTCATTACTCCCTGGATGGAGTGCATTTCCACATGACAAGATATTTCTTAATGAAAGATGCTGAGTCTGTGAAAGTAGGTTTACTTGCTCAGGCACCTACAGGCCAAGGTGGAGACAGAATATACGAGAATCTTTCTATTGAAAGCAAAACGGTAAAAAATATCAGGGCCGGGGAATAAAAATGGAAGTAGAAAAGAATTATAAAAAAACACAGCTTGCATGTTATCTGGGATTTGTAACACAGGCCATCTGCGCTAATTTTGTACCGCTATTGTTTATAACATTTCATAATACATACAATATATCATTTGGAAAGCTGGCCGCTATTTCAACAGTATTCTTTGTTACACAGCTTGTAGTTGATTTTTTATGTGCAGGTATAGTAGATAAACTGGGTTACAGAGTATGCGTAATAGCTGCAGAGATTACATCAGGATTAGGACTTGCAGGACTTGCTGTATTACCTGACTTATTGTCAGTACCATTTTGGGGAATCCTTGTGTGTGTATTTATATATGCTGTTGGAAGTGGATTGACAGAAGTGCTGGTAAGTCCAATTGTAGAAGCATGTCCATTTGAAAATAAGGATACAATGATGAGTCTTCTTCATTCCTTTTATTGCTGGGGATGGGTTGGAGTTGTCTTGGGCTCCACAGCCTTCTTTACGGTTTTTGGTATAGAAAAATGGAGAATAATGGCACTTATATGGTCGGTCATTCCGCTTTATAACATTTTCAATTTTGCAACCTGTCCAATCGAACCACTGGTAGAAGATGGTAAGAGCATGACAATGCCCCAACTGTTGAAAACAAAAGCATTTTGGATTTTTATTATACTCATGATCTGCGCAGGTTCTTCAGAAATAGCGATGGGACAGTGGGCATCCGCCTATGCTGAATCAGCACTACATGTTTCCAAAACAGTTGGAGATTTGGCTGGACCCTGCGGATTTGCAGTGTGCATGGGAATCAGTAGACTTCTTTATGGAAAGTTCGGTGAAAAAGTTGATCTGACAATTTTCATGATGGCATCCGGAGTAATGTGCCTTATGTGTTATCTGGTTGCCGGACTGGCAAATATACCATGGGTTGGATTGATTGGATGTGCATTATGCGGATTTTCTGTAGGTATAATGTGGCCAGGTTCAATTAGTATATCATCACAGATACTTCCAACTGGAGGTACAGCAATGTTTGCACTTCTAGCGCTCGCAGGAGATTTAGGGGGAGCAATGGGCCCTGCTATTATTGGAAGTATATCTGAAAAAGCGGCTAATAATTTGCAGGCAGGAGTATTGGCAGGTATAGGTTTTCCTATCATTTTAGTAATTTCAGTGTTCTATATTCGAAATAAGTATCGATAGATATTCAAATTGGTGGAAGTAATATAGCAGGCAATATCGTCATATTATAAACTTTCGTTGCTAACAGCCTCGCACAGTAGCCCTGAGCTCTCTACCGTACGCAGCAGGTAAACAGCAACTAGATGAAGAAATGCCTCAAATACGGCATTTTCACTTCATTAATCGTTCTCAAAGAGATAATCGTTTCACAACGTATTACGTCTTTGGACAATCATATACGACTTATTACACCTCAGGACAATTGTCCTGAGGTGATTTTTTGATACTCGCTCTACCAAAAAAAGGTTAAAAAACTTATTGACATAAAGGTATAATATGAATACTATTAAGTTATGAGGATGAAAGGAGAAACAGCATGTATACGAAATTTGGTGAATTTGTCAGAATTCTTAGAATTAAGAATCATGAGGTGATGGGTGATATGGCTAAAATGCTTGGAACTACGACACCATTTTTATCAGCTGTTGAAAACGGACGAAAAAATGTACCAAAGGACTGGATGGGGAAAATATCAACCCATTACAATTTATCATCAGAGGATAAGACCTTATTAAAAAAGGCAATAGATGAGTCTAAATTACAGACAAAGATTGATATGAAGGATTCATCCATTATGCAAAGAAGGGTAGCGCTTCAGTTTGCAAGATCATTTGATGATATTGATGATGAGACAGCAGAAAAGATAATTGCATTGTTGAAACAGAAGGAAAAATAGCTTTGGATTATATTACAAAACCTGTTAGCAGAAAACAACTGAGACAGTATGCAGTATTATTTAGAGAATTGTTTGATGTTTCGCAAGGAGGCCCATTTCCGGTGTTAGATGCACTGGAAATGTTGCCTGATGTATTTGAGGGGAGCACATATGTAGTTGTCCAAGATGATGAACTGCCTAAGAATGTTGTAGCTCAATGCGTAAAGAATGAAGGAAAAGGATTCACTATCGAGATTAAGCAATATGTCTACGATGGTGCATTAGAAAGAATAGGTGCATATTGTGGATTTATATTGCATGAGATGGCACACATATTTATGTATGAGATAGGTTACACTCCAATATTACAGAGATCATTTGAAAAAATGCCACTTTATTGTAGTGTGGAGTGGCAAGTTAAGGCGCTGACTGGTGAAATTGCTATGCCTTATGAAGAAACAAAAGAAATGTCTGTTCCTGAAATAATGAAAAAATATAACGTATCAAAAGGCTTTGCTAAGAAAAGACAACGATATTAAGGAGGGATGATGCCTATGATTTAATTGATTTTGAAATGTACTGTATACTGTTGGCGCAGTTCCAATACATTTCAAATACTATTTAAAACTGAATATGGAACTGGAAGTGATGATGTGTTAAACATACCAAATCGTATATGTTATGCATATCACATCCCAAACAATGTTAAACGGAGGGTATGAAAATGCATATCAAAAGTTTAAAAGACATATTTGTAATAATTGATGAGCTATACTTGTATCTCGAGGGGGAAGAGATTTCTTTTGACAAAGATGGCTTTCCGATATTCACTAATGAGATGTTTTTAAGAGATTGGCCAGACTTAGTAATTCCTTTTTCTCAGCGAAAAAACAAAAGAGTCATTAATAGAAAAAAGACTGTATTATGTTTTTTTGACAAGGATCATCATTTATATCCAAGGCTGAGCAAGCTACTGAAAGAGATCGACGAATACAAAATGTATATGGGTGTTATAGGGCTGGATGTTACTTTTACGGATGATATGGACGAAGAGTGGCAGAGCGCAATGGCTTTATTAAACCAACTCTTTCTAGCAGTTTTAGCTGTTAATGGAATTAGTATTGTTTTGAACACGAGGACTGCAGGATTAGATGCTGCTTGTGTGTGGCAAAATATTCCGCAAGGAGTGATGGCTGCGTCAGGTTTTCTGGGATGCGATCCATTAGATTCTGAGGATGATTTTTCATACCTGAAAAAAATCTTAATGCTTTTGCCAGAAAAGCTCATCATATATGGCAAACACGACGAAAAGGCTGAAAAACAGCTGGACACCATGGGCATTGATTACAGGGTCTACACTGACTTTCATAGATTGTGTAAGGAGGTGCGCCACGGCTGATAGTAAAGCGAGATATTCACAGGCTGCAAAACACTATGCTCGAATACTGATTCATAGTTCTATGCTTGATGCTATAAGATACTATAGGAGCAAAGTACGTGAATCAAAATTCAACGAGAATTGGAAAAAGCATATGGTTAATCTCAATGATGTGGTTAATCAGTATACTCTAGGAGTAAAAGGAAAACCGAAGGGCGTTAAATACCAGTTCGAAAACAACAAGTACATTATAAAAGTGGACATGCCGTCTGGATATCTTAGGATATATGACAAAAGTGCAAAGATGTATACAAAAATTGACGGAACCCCAAGTACAGACTTTGAATTAACGCATTTCAAAATAATGAAAAGAAAGGAGATGTCAAGATGAGATTATATTTAGCTAAAACATTAGAAGGGCTTAGAATGTACGGACCCATATATGATCTTGGGAGCGGTGTGCCAGATAAAGTTGAAGATTATGTGATGGAATTCGATGAGCATGACTGGTTGATGGATAATTTAGTCGATAAAATAAATGCTACTTGTGACACATTACTTGATGATGGTGATGTTGACTATATACCTGCAGAGAAATGTGAGAAGCTTATTTCATTACTCGATGATCTTCCGGATCAATTTGTGCCTCAAAAGTATATTAAAGTGGTTTCAGTGTTGAAAGATTTCGCGACTCGTGCACTTGAGTATAACACAGGCATTGCTATTGAAATGTAGGAGGTACAGATATGAAAACATCATATAAATTGTTTGGTACCTTTTGGGATAACAAAGATGTTTCGAGTAAAAAACTCATGATAAACATCTCTGGAGAACACGCAAACTCAGAAAGCTGTTTGTCACTATCAGAGGTGTTAAGCAATGAGCAGCCAATAGAACAAAGTTGCGTCGTAGGGGAAAGTGTTGTTTTATTATTGGATTATATGCCAGTGAATGAGTCTGCGATAGTATGGGATTTTTTTCTGAAAAGACTGCTTCAAATCGTAGAATACTATAACGTTGAGGCTATTAATTGCATAGATCAACAGCAGGTATCGCGATTGGAATATGCTATTGATAATTATTTAAAAAAGAAAACACCGAATAGATTGTTGGCGCAATCAAACGGTGTTCTCTAGATGATATGTTAAACATACCAAATCGCGTCTTAATTGTATCATCGGATTTGTAATTGTTCAATAGTGAGTATAGAGTTGTCACAAGAGTTGTCACAAGCCGCATACAGTAGCCCTGAGCTTTCTACCGTACGCAGCAGGTAAACAGCAACTTGAAGGAGAAATGCCTAAAATACGGCACTTTCACTTCATTAATAGTTCTCAAAGAGATAATCTTTCGAGATTCAAAAAGAATTTACAAATCTCAGAAACTCAGTGTTTCTGGGGTTTTTCTTTTATCTATAATTGTATTAAGTGGCGGAATACAACAAAGGTAAAAGAAGTGACAGACAGATTCATGACTATCTGGAGTATGTATCCGAAAGTAAAAAGAATGATGTGGCTACTGAGGTAATTCTCCAAGTAGGGATAAGGAATTCTGGGCAGATAAGACGAGAGAACAGTGGAATGCAATGAAGCCACTCTTGAGGGAACAGCTTGAATATGTAAAAGAGATAGTTCCGGAATTCAAAATTGCTTCGGCAGTAACACACTTGGATGAGGATTCACCTCATATGCACGTAGTAGGAGTTCCGGTAGCAACAGGATACAAACGAGGACTAAGCAAACAGGTGGCAAAAACAAAAGTGTTTGATCAGGAGAGACTAGAAAAAATACAAGATCTAATGCACGATTTTGTAGAGCATCAGATGAAAGACCACCCGGAGATCTTTGGAGATGAAACCTTAATGAAAAAGGAATTCATGAGATACGCAACACTTGAAAATCCCAAGACTACACTGGGAAAAATAGTCTCAAAAGCCTTCAAAACATTTAAGGAGTGGTGGGACAAGACCAAGAAGCCTGAGATAGCTGAAAAGGCTAAAACAAGCATTTTACAAAAGCTAAGAGAAAGCCAGGCAATAGTTGATCAGAGAAAAGAGCAACAAGTCCCTAATCTTAATAGGAATAATCTAAGACCTGAGAGATGAATAACTGATAGCAGTAAGCAAGGGCGTGAAAACGCCCTTGTTTTCTGAGGCTATATGTTGAAGAGGATAATAGAAATAAGTATAATTGTAGTGTTTGCTGCATGAATATGGAAGGTTAGAATGGGATTTATTGATATATGGATATTAGAATAACTAAACAAGTCACGGATTCAGATATCAAAGAAATATATGAAAGATTAAAAAAGTTTAATCTAAGTAATAGAGAAGAGTCTGAGAACGTTCCTATAGGTGTTTCTTTGAAGATAAAGATGGTAAAAAAACAGCTGTATTGACAGGGGAAACTTTTGGGAATTGGCTTTGCATACAATACTTATATGTGGATGACGAATACAGGGGGCAGGGAATAGGCCGTAATTTATTACTTGCTGCTGAGAAAGAGGCGGCTGAACGAGGGTGTAAATATGTATTTGTAGACACTTTTTCTTTCCAAGCACCTGAATTTTATAAAAAAATGGGATATGAAACAGTGTTTGTCTTGGATCAATATCCATATACCGGGAAAAGGTATTATTTTTCAAAGGTATTATCCCAGTGAGATTATAAGGAGATGACAAATGGCAACTTATGTATTAACCAGTATGTATGAAAAAGAATTTCCTTCAGAAACAATCAAGATGCTTAAATCCGAAATTAAAGGGAGGCACAGCATTGTTTGCATAGCATCCGACTTTTATTCATACAAAATGACAGACCATTTTTGGAGCATATTCTATGATATGTTCTGTAATGCCGGATTAGAATTTGAAAGCTCAATGGTCATAGATTCAAGAATTACCCCGGAGATGGCAAGAGAATATACTAAAAATGCTGATGTGGTATGGATTTCTGGTGGCGATACTCCTACAGAATATAAATATATAAAAGAATATGGATTAGATGACATTTTGAAAGAATATGATGGGGTAGTAATCGGTATGAGTGCTGGAACGCTAAATCTTGCACAAACAGTCATTTGTGCTATTTGTAATGGCCATTACGAGCAAGTTATTTATGATGGACTTGGCTTAGTGGATATAACTGTTATATCACACTATGACATGAAGGAGGTACAGCAGGAAATACTTGATCTGTCAATGAAATACGAAATCTATTTAATGACAGATGGTAGCCATATTCTGTGCAATGAGAATGGAAAGCGTTACTATGGCGATATAATATGCTTAAACAAGGGTGAGATCAAGACTATAAGTAATTTATAAGTCTATATGAGGATGAAAATGAAAAAATGCAGACTGACATATGATGAGTGGAAGAGTATGAAAAAGAAGAGAAGATATGGCGTTGATGCGCATACTTCTGATTTCAACGGATACATTGGTTTATTGTCAATAGATGAGGTTTCAGAACCTCAAAAATGGAAATATCAAAATGACACTATTACTGTGCTTGATAATGGTTATAAGTGGCTTTCAATTATGCCCGATGATGATTATTATTGTATAACTGTCATGATGAATCAGAATTACAGGATAGTTGTAAGCTACATTGATATGATTGATACGCATGGGAGTGATGAAGATGGCGTTCCTTTCTTTTATGATTGCTACCTGGATTTGATTGTTTATCCTGATGGAAATATTATTGTTGATGACAGGGATGAACTTGACGAAGCTTTAAAGACTAATGATATTTCTGAAGAACAATATCAAAGAGCTCTGTCAACCGCAGAGAAACTACAGAATGGATTGTTATCTGATTATAAGAAATATGAAGTGTTTATAGCGAAAATGCTAAATATAACCGGTTCCAAATAGGTTGCAAAGAATTCAAATCGTGTTATACTATGATTAACAGAGTTGCCAGGTGCGAATAACACTTGGGACCAAGCCGAGCGTTGAGCTTGGCTTTTTTACTTTATGGAGATTGTATGGATTTAAAGAAACCTTATACATTAGATGAACAGATAAAAAAGCTAAAAGATCATGGAGTAGTAATATCTGATGATGCATTTGCAAGAAATGTACTTCGGAAAGTCAGCTATTATAGACTTTCGGGATATATGTTGCAATATAGGTTGTCAACTGATAGTCATGAGATGATTAATGGTATTCGTTTTGAAGATATTTACACGGTTTATTGTTTTGACGAAGAAATCAGATCATTGCTTAGACAGTACATTGAAAAAGCAGAATTCTTCTATAAAGATTTGATAGGAAATAAATTTGCAGAACTAAAATGTCAGACACCACCATATGATCAGCACTATGATGTGAAGAACTATTACGATAAAGTTGGAATTACAAAGACATTGCAGAATTTCACCAAAGAAAAGTCATATTATAAGGATAGTGCAATTGTTAAGCATCATTTCAATAAATATGCTGATAAGATGCCGGTATGGGTTATGTTGGAACTGATGACTTGTTCAAGTGTTTCTCTGTTCTATCATGCATTGTATTTATCGGATAAGAATGTGATAGCATCTGAGGTTGGCATAAGCACAGCAACACTTGAGAATCACCTACATGCCTTGTCTGTGCTCAGAAATAAATGTTCTCATGGTGTGCGTTTGTATAATTCTACGATGAATCCTCCGGTAAAGTTCAATAAAAGTTTTTTGAGGAATAACCCGGCAATAAGGAATGATTCGCTGTTTGCGTATATACTTATGCTTATTAAGAGGTTACCTTCTGATGATGAAAGAAAGCAATTTAGAGATAAGCTTAATCGTATAGTAAAGAAATATGAGAAGGATATAGATATTAACCTTATAGGATTTCCCAAAAGCTATAGGGAACTTATGTATATAAAGAATTTGAAGAATATTACTTAAAGTTGCCACCAGCCGCATACAGTAGCCCTGAGCTTTCTACCGTACGCAGCAGGTAAACAGCAACTCGTCCTAGAAATGCCACAAACACAGCACTTAGGACATTGAAAAAGTTCTCAAAGAGATAATCACTGCTTCGGCAGATTTCAAAAGACTCGGTACAATGTACCGGGTCTTTTTTGCGCCGAAAGTGGACCTGGGGGACGGGGTTAGTGGTTCACTTTTGTGCTAAAAGATTAAGGGTAAGGCTTGCTTATTTTAATATGACTTTATTAAAATGTAAGAAAGCACCATGGAATAATATTGGATTAACCGATGAGAGAAGATAGATTATGGACAAATTATGGTCAGAAAACAATAAAGAAATACAGAAATTGTTGACGAAGGAAGCAACCTTTAAAGATGCTATAAAGAAGCTTTTGGCTTTCCGCGAGGAAATGTTTGAGCAGATTACTCAGATTGTGAGTGGATACCCGGATGAGGCCTTTGCCAAAATGCCTTTTGCGGGTGCAGATGGATATCACAGTAAAACCCTTGCCTATTCTATCTGGCATATTTTCAGGATTGAAGATATAGTTGCCCATGAGATGATAGCAGGGGATAGTCAAATCCTTTTTACACATGACTTTCATAATCGCATTGGCGCACCTATTATTACTACGGGTAATGAACTTCAGTGGAACGAGATTGCAGAGTTTTCAGAAAAACTGAATATTAAAGAACTATATCTGTATGTAAAAGCTGTAAAGGAGTCTACGGATCAGATTCTTGGAGATCTGACATACAAGGATTTAAAGCAAAAATTCGGCGGCGATGTAAAGGAAAAACTTATCCGGAGTAAATGTGTCAGTGAGAATGAGAATGCCTTTTGGCTGATTGATTACTGGTGCGGAAAGGATATAAAAGGACTGATTCAGATGCCATTTAGCCGTCACTGGATCATGCATATCGAAGCCATGCGCCGCATCAAGAATAAACTTTGCAAGATAGCACGAAAGGGTGTTGATCCTGTTGCTTATTGTGGCTTTTCCTGTAATCACTGTTTCCTTTCAGAGTGGTGCGGATCCTGCAGAACGAAGTACAATGTCTGCTCTTTTGCTACCTGTGAGGAGGACAGAATATGTCCGAATGTGAAATGCTGTAAGGAAAAAGATTTGGACGGATGTTATGAGTGTGATGAGCTCGAAAATTGCAATAAAGGATTCTATATTTCATCAAATGACGGAGCAAATGCAGCAAAGGCTCAGGCATTATATATAAGGAAATACGGAAAGAAAGAGTTCTTAAAGGTTCATGACAGACTACATGAGAAGTATGACTTCCAAAAGACACAGGAAGTTTTGGGACAGGATTATAAGGAAGGACTGAGAATTCTGGAGGAAAGCTATATGGAATAAGGAACTGGGAGAGGGCTGGCTGACGGAGATTCAGTTGCCAATATAGCCTATTAAATGATGAATCCGGTGAAGCAAACCGGTTTGTCTAAAAACGCTACTTATGGTATCTTTATTATAGTGAACGTACTGGAGAAACTTGTGAAGCCTCTGGTCCGGAGGGTCCCTGCGGGGGCCTTTCGTTATTTTTAGGAGATATTATGGACAAAATCATTTAAGACATACAATGAGTTGCTGGATTAAAAAAGAAGGAGACTGGACATGAATATAAGGCAAGCTAAGCCATCGGATGCTTCTAGAATTGCAGAAATGATTGTTACAAATTATAGAAAGAATTTCTTTCCGATATTTAAAAATGAGCAATTTTATTTTGGGGAGTTAAATGTTGTTGATGTAGCTAAAGAGTACATTGATAACAAGAAAATACTGCAGGATACGTATGTATATGATGATGGTGCTGTTAAAGGAGTTATTCGATTAAATCATGATGAAATAGTAAAGCTTTATGTTGAACCCCAGTTTCAAGGGGAGAAGATTGGCAGTAAATTACTAAACTTTGCGATCTTAGACAAAGGAGCAAAATGGCTGTGGGTTTTAGAACAAAATGAGCGAGGCATTAAGTTTTATAAGAAGAATGGATTTGATTTTACTGGCGATACAATGATAGAGGACGAATGGATCCCATTAAAGAAAATGTCGATTGAATGAAAACTATGTATTTGTAGGGTAATGCGATATGAAGATTCCTAATGGCATTAGGAAAATGATTGAGATTTAAGGCGGATACAGAAACGTGATAAGAAAAGCAGAACCAATAGATATATCTAGAATTGCCGAAATCCTGGTGTTTACAAAAAGAATGAAGTACAGAGCAATATTTCACAATGATGATTACTCTTTTAACGAATTGCAGGTAGTAAAGGTCACCAATGAATTCAAGGATCCTGAACTTCTCAATAAAGTTTGGGTATATGATGATGGTATAGTTAAGGGGATGATGCATCTGGAGGGAAAAGAAATTTCGGAATTATATGTAGATTACTTCTTTTGGAAACAGGGCATAGGAGCCAAATTGATAGAGTTCGCAAAAGAAAAATATGATAGCAGATTCCTATGGACGCTGGAGAAGAACAAAGAAGCTATTCATTTTTACGAGACACATGGTTTTTATCTCAACGGGAAAAGACAATTAGAAGAAGGCACACCTGAATATATCGTGATGCTAGAGCGAGACTGAAACTAGGATTATTTTTGAAAGAAATAATAAAGTTGCCACCAGTCGCATACAGTAGCCCTGAGCTTTCTTGCGTACGCAGCAGGTAAACAGCAACTCGCCTTACAAATGCCCAAAACAAGGCACTTAAGGCAATGAAAAAGTTCTCAAAGAGATAATCGTTTCACAACGTATTACGTCTTTGGGCAATCAAATACGACTTATTACACCTCAGGACAACTGTCTTGGGGTGTTTTTGTTATGCCCTCATGTTGTTAAGTAGTTGGCTAGTAAAGCGCAATAATGATATGTAAAGAAGGAGATTACAGGATTTGAGCTAACTGAATTCATTATAAAAAGCACAGGAACGTCATATGATGCTATGGTTTCAGACATAACTCGTGATAAGCTGACGTTTGAAGCGTTCAAAAAAAGATATCTTGATGTACTGTCTGGTAATCACGATTTTGAAGAAGATCTTATTAGCTTTAGATTAATGCAAGAAGACGGACAAATGACAAACGCAGGTGTTGTGTTTGCTGATCATGTAGAGAGCCTTGGCATGAAATTTGGCCTGTGGTTTGAACCGGAGATGGTCAATGAGGATTCTGATCTTTACAGGGCACATCCCGACTGGGCACTCACTGATCCCGGCAGAAAGCCGGTGATGGCAAGAGATCATTTGGTGCTTGATATGTCAAGGTCTGAGGTTATATAATATTTGTATGAGAGTATTTCAGCGGTGCTTAGGAGAACTAAGATATCCTATATCAAGTGGGACTTCAACAGATCACTGTCAAATGTCTTTTCCAGAGGGCTCTCCGCAGACAGGCAGGGAGAAGTTGCCCACAGGTTTGTTCTCGGTTCATACCCGGCGATACAACTTTATTTTAGAAAGAAATGTTAAGAGACATCAATGGATTTTAAAATAGTTTTTTCAGATATAGACGGAACAATTCTAAACAGTGAACATAGAATGCTTAAGGGCACACTTGATGCAATATTTGCCCTAAAGAAAGCCAATATCCCTTTCGTCATTGCGACAGCAAGAGGGCCATCCGGAGTACGGCCGATTTTTAAAAGATACGGGTTTACCTGCCCGATGATCTGTTATAGTGGGGCGCTTATCATTGATGAAAACGATAAGATAATGCACTCGGAGGGATTTGATGCCGATGACGCGAGGGATATTATTTCTTATATAGAGGCGGAGAAGATTGACTGTACATGGAATATCTATTCAGAAGAATTGTGGATTGTAAATGACAGGAATGACCGACTGGTCCGCGCAGAAGAGGAAATCGTTGAGGTCTGTGCAACAGAGGGCGGCATAGAGCTTCTTCCAAAAGATGCAATCATAGGAAAGCTCCTTTGCATATGTGAGCCTGAAGCAATATGTGGTATAGAAAATGAATTGAAAAAGAGATTTCCAAAGCTGTCGATAGTTAAATCCTCAGATGTTCTTCTTGAAATCATGGGAAAGGGAATTACAAAGGCCGCCGGAGTCAGGCGAGTATGCTCGTATATGAACATTCCGCCGGAGAAAGCGGTTGCTTTTGGTGATCATTTTAATGATGCAGAAATGCTACGATCTGTAGGATTTCCTTTTCTGATGGGAAATGCTCCGGAGGAATTGAAGAAGGAATTCTCGTGTGTGATCGGAAGTAATGATGACGAGAGCATTTCAGAAGCCTTTAGGAGTATTGGCCTATTATTGGAGTGAGGGAGATGACAGTGTGGATAGAGCTCATATGTCATAACTTTCCATTTCATTTTTCTCACAGATATATTTAATGAGTAGAAAGTAAAATCAGAGTATTATTTTTGATCGCGGTTATTAAAGTTGCCACCAGCCGCATACAGTAGCCCTGAGCTTCCTTGCGTACGCAGCAGGTAAACAGCAACTCAACTTGAAAATGCCGAAGGCACGGCACTTTCGAAGTAGTAATAGTTCTCAAAGAGATAATCATCTGCTATTGCAGATTTCAAAAGACTCGGTACATTTGTACCGGGTTTTTTGTGTGCCGAAAGCCTTTAAAACATTCTAATCTTAATAGGAATAATCTAAGACCTGAGAGATGAATAGCTGATATGCAGTAGGCAGTGGCGTGAAAACGCCCTTATTTTATGCACATAATATTGGACAGGATGGTAGATATAGGTATAATTATAAACAGTTGCTACAAAGAAATAATTTAAGTATTTCTGAATAGATTAATTTATATAATAACTGATTATAATACAGATGAACTACGGGAAAGGAGATTCGAGAAAAATATGAGCAAAGAGATAAAATGGGCTGTACTGGGAACAGGTGTAATTGCAAATGAAATGGCTGCAGGTCTTCAGAAAATGGGTAAATCTCTTTATGCAGTAGGAAATCGAACCTATGATAAAGCGGTTGCTTTTGCAGAAAAGTATGGTATCGAAAAAGTCTATCCGTCAATCGATGAAATGTTTGCCGATGAAGATGTGGATATTATCTACATAACGACTCCTCATAATACCCATTATGGTTTTATGAAAAAAGCTTTGGAAAATGGTAAACACATCCTGGTTGAAAAATCTATCACTTTGAATTCTTCAGAACTATGCGAAATGATCAGCCTGGCAAATGAAAGAGGCCTTATACTTGCAGAAGCAATGACAATCTGGCACATGCCGATATACAAGGAACTGTGGAAGATTATAGAAAATGGAGAGCTTGGAAAAGTTCAGATGATAACGGTGAACTTTGGAAGCTTCAAAGATTATGATATGAAGAACAGGTTTTTTAATCGAAAATTGGCTGGTGGAGCAATGCTTGATATTGGAGTATATGCCCTAAGCATTGTCCGTAGCTTCATGGAAGAAAAACCCGAAAAACTGATGAGCCAGTGGAAGAGTGCACCGACCGGAGTTGATGAGCAGGCGACTATTCTATTACAAAATGATAAGAATCAGATGGCAACTGTAGCTCTTACCATGCACTCAAAGCAACCTAAACGAGTAATGATAAGTTGTGAAAAGGGCTATATAGAGATAATGGAGTTTCCACGTGCTGATAAAGCGATTATTACAGAAGCCTTAACCGGCGAAAAAAGGGAAATATCAGCAGGGAATACGGCAGATGCTTTGTACTATGAGCTTACAGATATGGAAACAGCAATTAATAGCGGAGATGCTTCTGTTATGAAACTACAGTATTCGATTGATGTAATGGATATTATGACAAGGCTTAGAAATGAATGGGGATTGAAATATCCTGAGGAAGAGTAAATCAGAAGATAATCTTACAAAAGACAGACAAATATTTAATTACCAGAGATAGCATCTGTAGCACAAAGAAATGATGTGATTAAGGATTTGGCAAAACAGAAAATTAATCAAGAGACCATAGCTGCTATGTTAGACATTTCTCAATCAACGGTGTCCAATGTTCTTAGAAAGAAATGATTAATTAGAGGTGTCAACGGTCAGTGAATTTATAGATGGATTATGCTCGAACAACAAACTTGTTTTAAATAAAGGTTTTTATGATATTTTGGAATTTAGTTCTGACAATAAAAACGTAAAAAAAGAAGAGGTATTTGATGGAAATGAATTAGTTTTGTCAAATTTGTCAAATATTACAATTGTGGGGGATAATTACACACTTTTAGTAAGCCCTAGATATGCAAATGTAATGAATTTTTGTGGATGTAGCAATATTAAACTTATAGGATTAACAATAGGGCATACTCCACATAAAGGTAGTTGTACAGGAGCGGTTTTACGGTTTAGTGATTGTAATAATATACAGGTGGATTCGTTGGAACTGTTCGGTTGCGGTACGTATGGTATCGAATTAGAAAATTGTTCAAATGTGAGAGTTAATGGAACAAGAATATATGAATGTACGTATGGGGCATTAAATATTTTGCATTCAAGCTTAGAGTTTACTAATAGTATGATATATGATTGCAATAAGACAGCTGGATGTTTAATTGAAGCAATTAAGCGCATCATTAGTTCTTGTGGGAAGATAGAAGAAATGATTTTCGAAGATGGAAATATGACGATTGTGGCAAATCTAGAATCGTATGATAGTTATATGAAAGTTAATTCGTTAATAGAATCTTACGGTAATATGGATATAATTTGTGGATAGGTTATTTTAAATTATAGACTGTTGGCGATTAAGACGATTGTATTATTTTTAGTAACTAGGGGAACCTGAAGTACATAATATGTAAAGAATAAATGAAGTGTGTAATGCATTGAAATGAACGCAAAAACGAACGCAAAAAAATACGTTTGTTTTTGCGTTCGTTTTTTGTTAGAATATATTCATAAGGAGAGAGAAGGCAGATGAAAGAAAATAAAAACCTTGAATTTAAAAGTGATCTTACAAATTCGTTTTTAAAAACGGTAAGTGCCTTTGCAAATTATGATGGAGGCAAGATTATTTTTGGAGTTGATGATAATGGCGAAAATATTGGAATTGAAGATCCTAAAAACTTTTGCTTGGATGTTGAAAATAAAATAAATGATAACATAAAGCCTTTACCGGATTATACGCTGGAAGTAAATGAAAGAACAAAAGTTGTTACTTTATCGGTGAAAGGTGGTAATTATAAACCATATTTTTACAAGTCAAAGGCATATAAACGAAGTGATACAGCTACGATAGAGGCGGATGGATTTGAACTTAAAAGGCTGATACTTGAAGGTGAAAACTTGTCTTATGAAGAATTGAGTGCGCAAAATCAAGAGTTATCATTCAATGAATTGGAGAAAAGCCTTCGAAATCAACTTGGAATTACGTCTTTTTCTAAAGATATATTAACTTCATTGGGACTATATGATAAGGAAAAAGGATACAATAAAGCCGCAGAGTTATTGTCAGATTCAAATAGTTATCCAGGTATAGATGCAATTAGATTTGGCTCTAACATCAGTATAATTTTGGATAGAATGACTTTTGAAAACAGCTCTATTTTGGAACAATATGATGGAGCTGTAAATCTGTTTTGCAAGTATTATCAGTATGAAGAAATCATTGGTAGTAAAAGAGAAAACAAGGAATTAATTCCTGAAAAAGCTTTCCGTGAAGCAATAGCAAATGCACTTGTGCACAGAACTTGGGATGTACCTGCAAGTATTAATGTTTCAATGTTTGAAAAGTGCATAGAGATTACTTCACCAGGAGGCTTACCGAAAGGAATTACTATAGATGAGTATTTGGCGGGAGGACTTTCTATTCCAAGGAATCCAATTATATGTTCTATATTTTTGAGATTGAAACTGATTGAAAGATTTGGAACGGGAATTCGTAGAATAAATGAAGCCTATAAGGATTCTGAAACTAAACCCCAATATTTTGTCACAGATTCTATGATAAAAATTTCCTTGCCCTTGATAGAATCACAAGTTGACATTAGTGATAATGAGAGATTGGTTTTAAATATTCTGAAGAAATATGGCAATATGAACCTGACAAGCACTGAGATAGCAGAATATGCAAATGCAGGAAAAACTAAAGTTGTAGCTACATTAAATAAGCTCGTTGAGTCCGGCCAGGTTACAAAAAATGGTAATGGGCGAGGAACGACTTATACTGTGTCAAAATAAATATTTAAGGAGAAATGATATTAGTTTGGAAATACAATGTATTTGATATGAGTGTATGAAAGCACTGATAAATATATAGATGCATTTTATGATGGCGCAAAAAGAATTAGATGACATATTTTCAGTATATGTAAGGGAAAATGAGTTGAGATAGTATTGAGGTAGAGGGGACAGACGTATGAATGAAGATCGGGATCTGACTAAGGGGAAACCATTATCACTGATTTTAAGTTTTGCTTTTTCGTTGATAGTTGGTAATGTTTTTCAGCAGCTCTACATTATTGTAGACAGCATCATTATAGGTCAAAAAGTTGGCGCAAAAGGGCTCTCAGCCATAGGCGGAACTGATTGGTATATATTTCTGGTGAATGGATTTGTCATAGGCTTAATCCAGGGATTTTCAGTTTTATTGGGTAATAAGTATGGGGAAAAAGACGAAGCTGCTTTTTCTCAGTACTATAAAAAGGCTAAGGCAATCTGTTTCGGTCTAACCATATCTCTTGTGGCGCTTCTGCTTGGCACTTCCGGATTTGTACTAAGAGTGCTTGATACAAAAGATGAGGTGTTCTCTTTTGCTAAAACCTACGTTGATGTCATATTTGCAGGGCTTCCTTTTCTTATTTTTTATCAGCTTTTTGCTGCGGTTTTAAGAAGTAGAGGAAACAGCAAAACTCATCTTATGGCGATGACTGTTTCTTCACTGTGCAACATTGTTTTGGACATATTGTTTGTAAGCGCCCTGAATATGGGGGTAGGAGGAGCGGCTCTTAGTACAATCCTTTCGGAATGCCTAGTTATGCTTATCTGTGGTTATAACGTATATAAAAACAGGCAGGGCATTGCTGATGCGACTTCCGCAAAGAGCTCCGGATTAAAGAGTGGATTTACCGTGGTAAAAGAGCTGATGACAATTGGCCTTCCAATGGCGCTTCAGAGTGTGATCACTGCAATAGGGGGACTTATCGTCATCAATAGGATCAACCAGTATGAGCTCTCTTTTCTCACCGGATATACCATAGCAGGAAAAATATATGCACTTCTTGAGATTGCAGCATCTTCTTATGGATTAGCTGTAGTTGCATATGTGTCGCAGAATATGGGGGCAAAAGATTATGAACGTGTACGCAGCGGAGTAAAAGTAAGCGTACTGCTTGGTATTATAACGGCTCTTTTATGTTCTGTGGTGATGATCATTTTTGGGCAGCCTTTGATGAAACTATTCATAGATACAGGGACTGCAAACGCCAAGGTATTTTCATATGGATACAATTATCTGCAGGTACTGGCTGCATTTTTCCCGCTTCTCTACATTTTGTATATTGTCAGATCAACCTTGCAGGGTATGGGAAACAGCATAATTCCTATGCTTTCAAGCTTTGCGCAGCTGATAATGAGGGTGGCCTGCGCGATTTTCTTAACTCGTATCATAGGATATTATGGTATCTATTTTGGGGAAATCTGTGCCTGGGCACTTGCTAATTGTATTTTGATAATTACATATTTTGTATCTTTGCGGAGCTTGACGATCAATAAGTTGGCCACTGACGGTGTAATAAATTGATTCAGCATTAAGATTACTTTAAGATGCGCGTAATATTGGGATAAAAACCATCGAATATCAGCATGATTGGTTTTTACGAGCTTATTTGCACACAGTCGATAATGATTGTGTGCAAATATACGGGAGGAGATGGACTAATATGAATATAGATATGACAGTGCCATGTGACAATGGACTTATAAATATAAGAGTAGGAGCAATCATTCTGAAGAATGGCAAATTTCTCATGGTCGGAAATAATATCAGACCAGAGTATTTGTATTCCGTAGGCGGCAGAATCAAATTCGGAGAAACTGCGGAAGAGGCAGTAATTCGTGAGGTATATGAAGAGACGGGTGTCCGTATGGAAGTGGACAGGCTTGGATTCATAAATGAAAACTATTTTTATGGGGACGCAGAGTCTAATCTCGGAAAGTTAATATATGAGATATCTTTCTTCTTTTACATGAATGTGCCCGAGGACTTTGAGCCGAAGTGCAACAGTTTCACAGAGGATGATCATGAAGAGTTTCTTAAATGGATTGATCCCGATGATCCGATTAAATTTTATCCAGAGTTTTTCAGAAAAGAATTACTGCATCCTGTAAATGAAGTTAAACATTTTTTGACAGATGAGCGGTAAAGCATGATTATTACAAAACAGACAGATTAAGAGGAATAACAAAGTTGCATAAGTGTAAAACTTTCCATAACGGAAAGTTTTTATTTTATAACTAGTACAACCAGTGTATTATACTTAGTGTAAGTTCCATATAGAATGAAGTCATGAAAACAAGTAAGGAGGCTTCAGATATGGAACAGAACAGGAAAATGTATGGGGAAATCATTAAGGAACGTGAATATAGAAAGCTGATTTTTGCTACGGTGATAAACCGATTTGGTGATTCTGTAGATGCAATCGCTTTTACATGGCTGGTTTATCAGATTACACACAGTGCAGCATGGTCAGCAATAGTTTTTGCACTTAATACACTTCCAAACGTGGTGGTTCAGCCCTTTGCCGGAGCTATTGTTGAGAAGATGGACAAGAAGCATGTGATTGTAGCAACACATCTTCTTAGGGCAGTCATTATTACATTGTTTGCACTTCTATATAGAGCAGGCCTGGTGAATGCACTGGTTATGGCAATCTTTACTTTGGTCATCACAACAGTGGAATCCTTTAATCTTCCTGCAACTACAGCATTTACAATCCAGGTGGTCAAGAAAGAGCATATGACCTGCTGAATGAGCCTTAATTCAATGCTTTCAAGAGCAGCATCACTGGCAGGTACAGGTGCTGCCGGTGTGATCATTGCAACAGCAGGCGCTTTAACAGCAATGATGATCGATGTGGCTACTTTTGCAGTGGCAGCAGTATTTATTGGTGCAATGAAGGCCGGCAGAGCTGCAATTAACGATGAAACACAGGATGATACTACCCAGCTTAAAGCACATGAGGTAGCATCCTTAACTGGAAAAACAGAGAACAAAAAAGAGCAGAGCAAACTTGAATTCTTTTTAGACGGCTTTAGATATGTGGCAAATTCACGAGTTATCTGCAATTATGGCTTACTTGCAGTTGCCCTTAATTTTATGCTCATTCCAATAAATGCACTTCAGGCACCAATTGCAAGCGAGATATTCAAGATGGGCGGAGAAATCCTTAGTATTGCAGGTGCATTTGCTGCAATCGGAGGTATTGCCGGATCCGCATTTGTACCGGTTCTTTCACAGAAGCTTTCACCACTTAAGATGATCATGCTTGGAACATCCCTTCTCGGAGCAGGAATGCTTGGTATGGCTTGCGGCGGAGTTTTTGTTGGAAATAATATTGCTTGTTCTATGGACGTAGCAGCTTCATTTTTTATCATGATGGTGGCAGCTTCAATCATAGGCGGTACAATCAATATCCAGTTTATGAAAAATGCTGATCCAAAATATATTGCAAGAGCAGCCGCAGTAATGGGTGCTTGCGGAGAAGCATGTATGCCTGTGGGTTCACTTCTTTTAAGCGCAGTTGTAACTAAGGTCAGCATAGAAGCAATTCTTGTATTCTGCGTGATTTTTGCAATAGCTATTCTTGCAATCTTAGTCTTTGTAAAGCCACAGATGGAGATTGAGGAAGGCTCCCTTGGAATTAAAAACGAGAAAGTATCAGCAAATTTAGGATAATAATTCTTTCATTAAAGGAGTTTGCAATGCAGATAAAGCTTAATGAAAACATAAAGAAGTACCGAAAGAGCATGAATCTGACCCAGGAAGAATTGGCAGAAGCCTTTGGAGTTACTGTTGGAGCTGTATCAAAATGGGAAAGCGGCAGTAACGTGCCGGATATTCTAACTCTTATGCAGCTTGCAGACTTTTTTAGCATATCTGTCGACGTGCTTCTGGGATATAGCATGTCCTCCAAGAACGTCAAAGACATTTCTGACAGGTTGGATGCTCTTTTACATGAGGATAAATATGACGAGGCTATCGCTGAGGCAGAAAAAGCACTGGTTAGATATCCGGGTAACTTTAAGATTCTCACAAGCTGTGCGGACACATACCATATCGTTTCATCGATGAAAGATTTGAAGGATTATCGGGACAAAGCAATCGAACTTTATGAGTCGTCTCTTCGCTATATTTCACAGAGTGACAATCCGGAGCAGGAAACCTTTAGCATTAAATATCGCATAGCAACTATAAAAGGTCGTGATAACCCTGAGAAATCTCTTGAGGAGTTTAAAAAGATAAATTATCAGGGGATAGCAGACATCAATATAGCTAATATTTTAAGAATGACGGGCAAGCCGGAGAAAGCAATGGAGGTTTATACTAGAGTTCTGGTTTCAATTCTGGTAAAGACCTTGGAGTTTTCTACAGAGATGTTTATGGTGCTGGTTTCTATGGACAATACGAAGGCTTACAAGGAAGCTGGTGAGATTATGGATTGGTATATGACTATAGTAGATGCTACCAGCATTGATAGGAGCAAGAACAGCTATCTTTCCAAGATGAAGATCATGGGGCTTGTCTTTAAATCATTGGTTCTTTGTTGCCTCAAAAAGGATGATGAAATGAAAAACTGTATTGATACAGCCTTAGAAATAGCAAAGCAATACGACAAAAAACCTTCAAATGATTTTGCCGGAAAGATCAAATTCTGGCATGGAAGTAAGGATTATCACATTTCTCTATATGATAATTTTGGTGTTGGTGCCGTGGCCGGTATCGATAATCTTTTTAATATGGGACCTAAGGTGCTGCCTCCTAAGGTTATAAAAAAGATGGAAGCAGCGCTTGAATACTGGAATAGCGTAAGATAGACTGATCATGAAGAATTAAAAAAGAATTGACTCTTTCACCGGAGGTATCATATTGGAGTAGGGAGGGGAGTATAATCTGATGAAAACAAGAGAAGAAGCATTAAGCTATGGATTGTCTTTTCCTGACACCTACCAGGAGGCGCCATTTCATGACCTTAATTGGCAGCTTGTAAGGGTAAAAAAAACCAGGAAAGCTTTTCTGTGGACCTATGAAAAAGGCGGTTTTATCAATTTGAATCTGAAGGTGGATCCGCAGTGGCGAGACCTTTGGAGAAAAACATATACAGCTGTACTTCCTGCATATCATCAGAACAAAGAGCACTGGAATACTGTTGTTTTGGATGGATCGATTCCTGATGATGTCATAAAAAGAATGATTGCAGAGAGCTATGATCTTGTCACAGATTCCCCAACCAAAAGAATTTATGAAGCGGTAAAGAAAATTCCAAAAGGGAAAGTTGCCACATATGCTGATGTTGCACAGATGGCTGGAGATAGGAAAATGGCAAGAGCAGTTGGAAATGCTCTCCACAAAAATCCTGATCCGGGCACAATTCCCTGCCATCGCGTTGTCAATTCGAAGGGAGAACTTGCAGGTGAATATGCCTTTGGTGGAGCATGGAAGCAGGCGCAGATACTGGAAAGCGAAGGTGTTGAGATTGTTGGCAATAAGGTGAATCTTGAAAAATACCGCTTGGTGGACCTGGGGGACGGGGTTAGTGGTTCATTTTTGCGATTATGAGTGTGATGAGCTCGAAAATTGCAATAAAGGATTCTATATCCTATCAAATGACGGAGCAAGATTATTTCTACAACGTTGCAGAAGATGCTTGTTTTGATAAAACTGTTTTGTAGGTATATTACGACGTAAAATCAAACGAGGAAAAGAGGGTATTTTTGAAGATATTGGAGGACAGTATGTCTGAAAGACCTACACTAACGTTTGGATTAAAGAGACAAGATTTTTTTGCAGATAACAAAGGTGCTTCGCTGGATGATGCTATAAGATGCTGGAAGTATAAGAAAAGCCTCAAAGGCCAAAACAAATATGAGAGATCTAATCTTAAAGTGTTGGAACAGTAAATTGGAATATAATGTAATAACTAATTCAAGGGAGCCATTGTGCTCCCTTTTCTTATTTTTCTGGCGGCGATTCAGCCGTAAAAATCCCCAGAGGCATTTAGAGGCAAAAAAAGGCAAAATTATTTATTTTTCGCTTGACTATGATATCTTTTGCGCATTATTCTTTCTGCATATAACTTTCAACAGGCCCCAAATAAGATTCCGGAAGTTTTATTCCGCTTCGTACAAGTAAAATCCTTTCCAATACTATTCCGGGGCTTATGGCATAAAACCTGAGCTTATTAACTCCTGCCGTGCATAAAATCTTATCTTCAACTGTTTTCACATTTTCCTTTGCTTCTTTCTCCCACTGAGGACTGAGAAAAAAGGGAATCTCAGGCTGTCTGACGGTATTTAACACCCGAATGTCGCCCTCGTTTACAGAATATCCCATAAACTGCTCATTCTTGAATGTAACCGGTGTAGTAGGCGCAAGAATAAAACTTAAATCATACTCGCCCGTTTCCTGTATCTGAAAATGATATTCAACATAAGGTCTGTTCTCCGTTTTCAAAAGATCCGAAGTCGTCGGAAATACCTTTACCGCGCTACCGCTTCGGCCGTATGGTTTTAAGACTTTAAACTCAGCCCCTTCCGTCTTAATATTCTGCGCAAAGTGTTCAGATTCCATGCATACATAACCGTCACTTTCCACAAAACACTTTTTTTCATACCGGATAACAGGTGACGCCTCTACAGTTACCATCGCCTTTCCACAACCGGTGCACTCTACAGTGAACCTGCCTGTTGATTTCTTTTTCAAAAGATCCTTGTCGGCAGTAAGCTTAATTCTTTCCCTTACCTTTACCGTACCTGCTGTTTTGCTGAAGCCGATCCAATTACAATCAGTCTCTATTTTGAATTCATATGGAAATTCACTTCCGTTTATGAGATCAAACTCGATCGTATTAACATCCGGCCGAAGCATATCTCTCCATGTTTGAGGTCTGTCGCACCATTCAAGACCTGTCATGTAATGCTCGTCATCCTTCCTCGACACGAGCATTCTCGGCCTGTTTGCCCCGCGTACCAGATGCCTTAGAGGATATTTATTGTCCTCATCGTTCCAATTAACAAAACCAATATGCTCGGACTTGCCAAATCCTTTGTAATACCCGCCATCAACAGACTCATACTCCTCAATGAGCCTCTCATCCTCTATGAAGCATTCTTCAATTTCTTGTGCAAGCTCATTGGCTTCAATTCTGTTTTGATCTGCAAAAAGCTTATTTCTGCCTGCTAAAATCCACATTTTCATCAGATTCGCAGTGGCACAGGCAGGATAATACAAAAGCGAGATAAATGCCGAAAGGTCTTTATCTTCAATCTTTTTTCTAAGGCGTGATGCTTCACTTAATATTTCTTCAGAAATCTCCAAAACATTCTGTGCTTCTCCAAAATGCATAGGATGATAAACATCAGCATTCATTATCTCATGACGCCTTTTTTCAAGAAGCTCTGTATAATCCCAGCTTATCTTATTTGCGATCCTGCAATCGGATTGTAACATCATTCCTTTAAATTGTTTGTTAATCCAGTCGGACATGTAATCTTCCGTAATACGGCAATCGCTGCCTCCCCATTTGTCCATGTCATAGGCAAGATCCAGGAAAAAAGAAAGCCCGAGCTCCTGCGTTCCGACATCCCCGGCATTGACGACCCAAATCTCCCTGACCCCGTATTCATAGGCCTGAGTCATCTGCTCCCAGATCCTTGGAAGGTAAGCGCCGCCGATCCACTGATAAGAATAAGGTCCACCATGCATATCAAGATGATAATACATTCCATAGCCGCCTTTGTGCCCCCTCATCTTTTCATCCGGCAAAGTTCTGGTATAACCGCAGTTGTTATCGCTTAACATCAGAGTAACACCCTCAAGCTCCGGATCATCAATAAGCCCCCGGGTCTTGTCATTTCCATAAAAGAATTCCTCAACTTCCGTAAAAAGAACTATCTGTCTGGGAACCTTATCAATATCTTTGTTTATAACTTCCCTGATGAGATCATTCTGGGTTTTTAGTATATTTCTTAATAGCCGGATATTTTTATCAAGGCCGTCATTTTCATCCAGGAGCCTTGAATCTCTTTCTCCTCTCATTCCAAGAGTTATAACATTTTCAAAGGCTTTATTTCTATCAAGACCGTCGCGCCAAAATCTTGTTATGCCTTCCGTATTAGCCTCAAAATCCCAGGCATCGCCATAGACAGAATTCTCACCTCTGAGAAGACCATACTCCTCGCCGCTTCGCATACATGGTTCATGATGAGAGGTACTCATTACAACGCCATATTCATCAGCAAGCCGCGCACTCTCAAGCCCGGGTCCATCCATACTAAAATTTGAATTCCACATGGCAGGCCAGAGGTAATTTCCCTTTAATCTCAGGAGCAATTCAAAAATTTTCTCATAGCACTTTGCATTAATCCCGCCAAAATGCTCTGTTGCCCAGTTTCCAAAGGCAGGCCACTCATCATTTATAAAAAATCCCCTGTATTTTACAGACGGTTCCTTAGAAACAATATTGTAACCATCGGTTAAAACCACATTTTCCTTTTTTTGAGGGAAACAGTGATTCCAATTAACCAAAGGTGATACTCCTAAAAGCTCTGATAAATGAAACAAGCCGTAGATTGTGCCTCTTTTGTCACTGCCTGCTATTATAAGCGCTTGATCTGCGCCTTCAAAAGAATTATCGACCACCTTAAAAATATAGCTCTCCCATTTGCCTCTGATCTCGCTTAACCTGATAATTCCGCTTCTATCAAGTTCTTCTAAATAATCGCTCCTGTCAACTGTCCCATATATGATCAGATTTTTACATCCTGTGCCTTTAACATATCTGCCCGCTTTAAAACCGGTAACGAGGAATATGTCCTCTTTAACCAGCTCCGCAACCCTGTTGACTCCGAGAAAAGCTTTTTCTTCGCAGGTAAACATCAATTCTTTATCAAGATACAAATTTGCCATTTCCTGTCCTCCGGCTCTATATAAATATTTATAGATTTTTGTCACTACGTTCCAAAAACTACGCAAACTGGCCATTTAAAAAGGCTTCGCCTTGGACCAGTTTGCCGCTTGACTTTTGTTCTCACGAAACTCGCAGAAAATGCGGGTTTCTGTATGAACGTTCAAGAAGTCATACAACTCACATTAAATATATGATATGAGATTATATAATATGGGATTATATGATAAATACACATAAAAATGGATAAACTTTGCATTTTACGATATAATATCTGAAAAACGTTAGTTTTGGGGAGAATCCATGAAAAAGATGCTGAAAAAAGACCTTAACTGTCCGTATAGTCTTATTGACAGAGAGTATATCTGCGAGCACAAGACCGCCGGACTTAAACAAACAAATACCAAATATTTACACAATCATGATGGCTACGAGATCGTCCTTTTCCTGCGCGGAGAAGTTAATATCATGATAGAGCCTGAGATTTTCAAAATGAAACGAGGGGATATGTTCTTTATAAGCCCTCTTGTTTTCCACGGACTTGATCTTCAAGACAGCAGCGATTACGAGCGAATCGTCATCAATCTGCAATATGAATATCTTAAAAAACTTGGAGACGATGAAACTGATTTTTCAACACTTTTTCAAAGTGCCGCATCCCCTTATATGAACCACTTCATAATACCTGAAGATGCACTTTTGGACTTCATAGAAACAGCAGAACGCCTTCACGACTGTATGGATAGCACAGCCTTTGGTCATGTTGCTCTTGCAAAAGCTCTTATTATAGAATTAATGCTCAAGGCTAACGGCTATTCTTCCGCAGAGCGGCCACAGAATAAGAGCAGCCTGATACCACCTCTTGTTTCTAAAATATTTGACTATATTGAATCCAACATAAATGATGATCTTAAGATAAACAAGATGGCCCAGGATCTCCACTATAGCAGTGATCACTTAAGCCGGGTTTTTAGTGAAGTAACAGGCGATTCTCTGAAGCATTATATAAACGCAAAAAAATGGTTCTGGCGCAAAAACTATTACTTCAGAACTATTCTCCTTCTGACGTGTGTTTTATGCTTGGGTATAACAACTATTCCAGCTTTTCAAGGCGTTTTAGCAAGCAGATCGGAACATCACCCAAACAGTTCCAGCTATTGCACAGAACTTGACTCGCTACAATGTACCGGGTCTTTTTGTGTGCCGTTGAACAGGATGGTAGATATAGGTATAATTATAAACAGTTGCTACAAAGAAAAAATTTAAGTATTTCTGAATAGATTAACTTTCAGCATAATAGACTAAGGCACATCGGAGATTGAATATGGGCATTGAGATAAAGAAAATGGAATCTGATGAAGAGATTAAAGGGAAAGCTTATGTTCATTGGAAGTCATGGCAGGATGCATATAAAGGAATAGTGGATCAAAGCTATTTGGATTCAATGACTTTAGCAAAGTGTGAAGAAATTGCTTTCAAGTGGCCTGATAATCTTATAGTTGCAAAAGATGGCAATCAGGTAGTTGGATTTGTGGGTTATGGAAAATACCATGATGAAGAACTAACTGAGACTGGCGAGATTTTTGCAATTTATGTATTGGAAGAATACTGTGGTACCGGTGTTGGCAAGGCACTTATGCAAGCCGGTTTGGGTGAACTCGATTACCAAACGGTGGCAGTTTGGGTACTTAAGGATAATAAGCGTGCAATCAAGTTTTATGAAAAATGTGGCTTTTGTATTGATGGACGAGAAGAAGTAATAAATCTGGGTTCTCCGATTGTGGAAGTCAGAATGATACGAAAGACTGAATAAGACGCTTGGTATTTATGAAATGAATCTATCAAAGCTTTAGACAACTTCTAGTTTGTCGGGATGGTGAGTTATATTGGAAGATAATCTCACATAAGACAGACAAAGATTTAACACAAAAAGTTCTCAAAAAGATGGATTATAACACTAGAACTTTTAGGTGCGATAAAAATCTTTCTGCTATAGGTGTAAATGCCTGATAGCGGTTCCATGCGAAATATATTTTGTTTTCAAGCTTAGGAGACAACGGTCTGAATACAAGGCCGTTGTTTTTTGATGTATCAATAAGGTGATCATAGGTGAGAAGATACCCAAGACCTTCCATTGTGAAAATAGAGCCATTGTAGGAAAGACGGAAAGAACCTTCAAGCTGTAGCTCTGAAAATCTGCTCCCGGCCCATTTCTTTATATCGCCGTTCCAAGCTTGATCTGAGCAGAAAAGAGGTAATTCTATCAGGTCATCCAAACGAATGGATTCCTTTTTTGCCAGAGGGTCACTTTCAGGAATGATAAGTCCCCAGGTATCAGCCTGTGGAAATTCTATATATTCATACTTTCTGATGTCCGGCTGCTCAACCAGAACAACAAAATCAAGAAGCCCTTTTTCTGTTTTTTCAGATAGTTGCTCTGTATCACCACTTGTGATGTGATAGTGGAGATTGGGATAGCTTTCTTTAAAGGTCTTGATTGCTCTTGCAAGGAATCTTAGCTGATAAGATTCTGCAAGTCCGAGGTAAAGATCGCCTCCGCTTATGTCATCAAGTGAAACAAATTCCTGCTCGATTTTATCAGCCATGCTCACAAGATCTTCTGCACGGTTTCTGAGAAGAATGCCTTCTTCTGTCAGCTTTATACTGAAACTGTGCCTCGTAAATAGCTTCTTACCCAATTCTTCTTCCAATGATTTTAATTGTTTGGATAGAGTTGGCTGAGTCACATGCAGTATCTCAGCGGCTCTGCTCATGTTTTCTTCTCTTGCTACAGCTAAAAAATATCTTAAAGTCCTGATTTCCATGGCGCTTCCTTTCCCTACGCAGTGCAGTACTCGAAATGCTACGCATTTCTCGTTCTTCGGCATTCGCCGAATACCAATATTTACAAAAATATGCACTTATGTGAGCAAGCTCCCAAGTGCATATTTTTATAAATATTGCTGCACTGCTCATTGCTAAATGATATGCCAAAATGGAATAATATGATATTCATTATAACTATTAGCAAAAAATCTTACAAGCTCATAAAATAGAATTGTAAGTGAAATAGTTACATGGAAATGAGGAATACTCATGGATAAAGAATATTTAAAGCAAAGCCTTTCAGATGCGGGATGCTGTAATGAGGTAACAGACACTATCCTGGAAAGATTTGAGTCAGGCAGTATCGATGAAATGGTAAGGCTTCTGAAAAAAGAAAGATGCCGTGCCATGGACGAGTACCACGAATGTGGAAGAAAAGTTGACTGCATGGATTTCATGCTAAGAAAAATCGAAAACGAAATGAAGCAGAGATGACGGAGGTATCAAATGATGATCAGAACAGAAGAACTTAATTTAGTAACAGAGTGGGATAAGACCTTTCCAAAGAGTGAGGAGATAGAACACAGCAAGGTGACATTTGCAAATCGCTACGGTATAACTCTTGCGGCAGATATGTATATACCAAAGGATATAGATGGCAAGCTTCCGGCTATTGCAGTTTCAGGACCTTTCGGAGCTGTTAAGGAGCAGTGTTCAGGATTATACGCCCAGACTATGGCAGAAAGAGGATTTCTTACAATAGCCTTTGATCCCTCTTTTACAGGAGAGTCAGGCGGCAACGTAAGATATATGGCATCACCTGATATCAATACAGAGGATTTTATGGCTGCAGTTGATTTTCTTTCATTTAATGAAAAGGTAGATCCGGAAAGAATAGGAATCATAGGAATCTGCGGATGGGGCGGAATGGCTATCAATACAGCTGCTCTTGACACAAGAATCAAAGCTACAGCTGCAATGACTATGTATGACATGACAAGAGTTAATGCAAAAGGTTACTTTGATGCCGATGACAGTGAAGAAAAGAGATATGAAGCGAAAAAGGCTTTGTGCACACAGCGTCTTGAAGATTTAAAGAATGGAGAATATAAGCGTGCGGGAGGTGTTGTAGATCCTCTACCTGCAGATGCACCTTTCTTTGTAAAAGACTATTTTGATTACTACAAAACTGATCGCGGATATCATGCCCGTTCCCTTAATTCCAATGATGGATGGAATGTGATAGGCTGTGAATCTTTCGTGAATCAGCCAATCCTTAAATACAGCAATGAAATCAGAAGTGCAGTGCTTCTTGTACATGGCGGGAAGGCTCACTCCTGCTACTTCAGTAAAGACGCTTATGCCGACATGATAAAGGACAGCAAATATGCTGATAATAAAGAACTGATGATTATTCCAGATGCAGTTCATACAGATCTGTATGATGGAGGAGATAAGGATTATATTCCGTTTGACAAACTTGAGAGCTTCTTCAATGAATATCTTAAATAAGAAGAGGAGAAGCAGGAAGCTTATGAGTTTGGAAAATCTCTTTTGCAAAAATACAGGTAAAACGCTTACAGCATTATGTGTGATGGCTGTAACCCTCTTTACTGGATGTGGATATAATGAGAATACACAGGCTAAAACGAACAGTAATACGGCAACGGAAGATCACTTAAAGGATGAAGAAGACGTAATTACTAATGATGAAAGGTCGACGGAAAGTATGCTTAAGCTTTTTATAAATGATAAAGAGATACAGGTAATCTGGGAAGAAAATGAATCAGTAGAAGCTCTGAAAAATCTGGCTGAAGATAAACCTATCATCATTGATATGTCTATGTATGGCGACTTTGAGCAGGTTGGCTCTATTGGTCAGTCTATTCCAAGGAATGATAAGCAGATGACTACAAGTGCCGGGGACATTGTTTTGTATTCAGGTAATCAGCTGGTAGTGTTTTACGGTTCAAATAGCTGGGCTTATACAAAGCTCGGGCATATTGAAAATACATCTGCGGAAGAAATGAAAAAAAGGCTTGGTTCCGGGGACGTTAACGTAACAATAAGTATTACTGAATAAGCTTATGAGAAGTGAGGCAATATTATTGCAAAAGTTCTCAAAGAGATAATCAATCTGCAGTTGCAGATTTCAGAAATCCACAACCAAATGGTTGTGGATTTTTTGTGCAATAAAAGTGTAAAATGGAGAGACTAGTGTTAAACTTTGTTGGATTGGTACTTGTTATAAAACTACACTAAGGAGAAACGTAAATGGGAGTATTGGCAGGGAAAGAATGGGCTTTTGATACTGCTGCATCCAAATATGAGAGGATGCGACCGGGCTATGTAGATGATTTGTATAAACAGATATTTGATTATTGTACTATAGATAATAGAAGCGAACTCATCGAGGTAGGTATTGGAGGTGGTCAGGCTACACTGCCTTTTCTTAAAAAGAACTGTAGTGTTACAGCTATTGAGTATGGAAAGAATCTGGCTGATATTTGCAGAGAGAAATTTAAGGAATATACTGGCTTTAATGTTATAACATCAAAATTTGAAGACGTTGAACTTGAAGATAATGCATATGACTTGATTTATTCTGCATCTGCTTTTCATTGGATTCCGGAGGAAATAGGGTATACAAAAGTGTTTAAGGCATTAAAACCCGGCGGAGTATTTGCCAGATTTGCGAATCACCCGTTTAGATGTAAGAACGAGCCGGAGTTAGCTAGCGCTATAGATGCCAGTTATAAGAAGTATTACTACAAGTTTTACAATAAAAAAGCTGAGCAGATAAAGGAATACTCTGAAGAAGATGCAAAGAGGCGAGCAAATATAGCCGAAAAATACGCATTTTCTGATATTAAATATGGGTTGTTTTACAGAATCAGGGAGTTTACAGCAGAGGAATATGTAGAACTTTTAGGGACATATTCAGATCATATCGCTATAGATGAAGAAATTCGTACGTTATTCTTTAAGGATATTAAAAATATCATCAATTCATTTAATGGAGTAATAAAGATATATGATACTATGGATCTTCAGTTGGCGAGAAAAGTGAAGAAGGATTAGCTTTCTCGATTTTGAGTTATTGTAATATTTTACGAGGAGTATCTGTTTTTGTTACAATACTGCAATACCGAAAAAACTCAAAGGGAGAATCAGCGTGGAGAATATTTTTGTAGAAGGTTTAAAAGAAAACAATATAAATAAGCTTTTATCTGCACCTAAAAGTGACCTCCATAATCACTCAACCAAAGGCTGCAGAAGAGAGTGGCTTGCCCAGAAACTGAATGTTGATATTTCAAAGCCGCCACAGCACCTTGATGGCTTGGAAGGTATGCAGAATTGGTTCAGGTCAAATATAAAACTTGTATGTGATGGCTATGAAAATATGCTTCTTAGGTGGGAAGGTGCTTTTGCTGAGGCAAAGCGAAATAATATAACTCGTCTTGTAATGAATTTTGGTACCGCTGAAGTGGATCAGGTAGGATCAGTAGAAGCGTTCCGCAAGCTTATTGAAGAATTCCATAAAACATATTGTCCTGATAGTATTTTTGAAGCTGAGCTCACATATCCCTCCTTTGGAAACGTGGAAGAAGAGGCAGCTGAGCTCGATAAATATGCCGAGGAAGGATACTTCAAGGCAATTGATATTTGTGCAGGAGAAAATGTTCAGCCATTCGAAGCTTTTTTGCCACTTTACAAGAAGGCTGAGAAATACCATTTAAACAAGAAGATGCATGTTGGAGAAACAGGTTCGGCTGAAGATGTAAGAAGAGCTGTAGAGACTTTAGGCCTGTCAGAAGTTCATCATGGAATTAATGCATCAACATCCAAAGAAACCATGAGATTTCTTGCGGATAATCATATACAGGTTAATGTCTGCCCTAGCAGCAATGTAATGCTGGGTTTTGCAAAGGATTATAAATCACATCCAATCAAGACGTTAGTAGAGAATGGTGTCAGAGTCACCATTAATACTGATGATCTTCTTATTTTTGATTCCTCAATTGAAAATGAATATCTAAAGCTTTACAAGTCGGGGACACTTAGTGCAGAGCAATTAGATGAAATAAGACAAAGAGGATTGGGAAATCTATAAGAAAGATGGATAAAACTTCTTTAGCTTGGTGTGGGCACAATTTCAACGGCATTATAGCTGAGTGGTAGATAAATAAATCAGAGGTAATAAGAAAATTATGACAATGGGACAATTTGAAATAAATGAAGTAAGTGACAGAATACAGCATCTAGCTGAAAATATTCTTGGTAGGGGCATTATTGAAACTATGTCTAGGGTATGTGAGAGATATGGTCTCCGAGAGAATGAGTTCAGAAAATATGATGTCTATAAGATTATAACTAAAGATGGAAAAAGAATAATGAAAAAAGCATCTGATTGCGAGGCTTCAAATTATAAAAAGTATCTTAATACAAATCGCTTTAATGTTCCTAGCTATTATGGGAGTTATGTAGATGGAAAAGATTTGTGGATTATTCTAGAAAATATTGAAGGTAATGATTTGCGCGATATGACAGATGAATTGGCAATAGAGGCGGCAGAGAGTCTAGCTGTTATTCAAAATGCCTATTGGAACTGTACGGATACCGAGCGTTTCGAGACCTATTTAAAGAGAATAGAAAAGAGATATTCATTTATTAAAGATAATGATGTTATTGGTAAAGCTTATAAAATATTTCTTGAACGCCAATTGGTTTGCCCTCGTACTATGTCAAATGGTGATTTCCTGGAATTTAATTCTGTAAATCATGAAGGCAAAGTATATATAATCGATTGGGGATTTGGTGGAATTCTGCCTTATTCTCTCGATATAGCTAGGTTTATCGCTCATGCAACTGAAAATAGAGCCACATTCCCATTCTACATGAATGAAAAACAAAAGAAGCTTTTTGTTGACCATGTTTATGAATTACTTAATATGAAGCCTGACTACGAGCAGTATCTTTATGATATTAAACTCGCTATCCTTAATGAGTATGTAGAATTTATTGAGGCTGATGAGGACGAAGATAATTGGTATTTAGAGCATGCCAATATACTTGCAAAAGAACTAATAGAATCCAATTGAGAGGGAGGTTAATAACTGTTGAATAATACTTATAAAACTATATAAATAGATGTTGTGTTTTATAGTTTGCTGATGTATAATAATGTTGAAAGGAGCTAGCACTTTGAGTAAATATTATTCTATACATAAATTTTCAAAGATTATAGGTGTATCTGCGCAGACATTACGAAATTGGGATGCTAACGGAAAACTTCATCCACATCATACTACAGCAAGTGGTTATAGATATTATTCTGATGAACAACTTAACCAAGTAATGAATGTAAAGCCTAAAAATCGTATCACAATTGGATATTGCCGAGTATCGAGTCAAAAACAAAAAGATGACTTAGAGCGGCAAATTGAAAATGTGAGAACGTATCTTATAGCAAAGGGACAACCATTTGAAATAATAAGTGATATTGGTTCCGGTATAAACTACAAGAAAAAAGGACTTCAG
>NZ_AUKC01000017.1 GCF_000424545.1 Butyrivibrio sp. NC3005
TTGCTACAAAATATGATGGATTCCATAAATGTCCACCCCAAAGCTTAGTTTTGATTTCTGGATGTGTAAGAAACAGCCATCTTGCAGTATTGCCTTTGAATACTTTAATTGCATCTGAAATCCTGCATTGAGGCTTACATTCTATAAGCAGATGTATATGGTCAGGCATTGTTTCCAGAGCAAGGATTTTAATGCCTAAATCTTCGGCTGTACGGTAAAGATGTTCTTTAACATCTGACTCTATATTGCCAATAATGACCTTCTTACGATACTTGGTACACCATACTATATGGTACTGCAAGCAGTATACATACCCTCTACCATGCGTTACATCTGAATTCATTGTGAATATTCTATCTTTATCCATGTCTATATAATACCATACGTAATTAGCAGAGTCAAGAAAAGGCGGCTAACTCATGACTAAAGTCACGAGTTAGCCGCCAATGTTATCAATATAATCCTCTATAAAAAATTAGTCCAATTTTTTCCAATCTGTAAAATACATCCTCTAAAGAATAATGCTCTCTATACATTTATTAATAACCATTTCAACATCAGTTCCAATTATGTCCAGCCCTACCGCTTGAATTTTCTCGCACTCCTTAATTCCGTAAAAATTCTGTGCAAGTGCTTTTATATAACCATATCCATACTCATCCGGAACAAATGTTCCTCCAGCTGTCATGACATAATAGAGTTTTTTCGCACTGCAAAGAGATTTAGGTTGCCCTTCATTGGTGTACTCAAATGTTATACCCATAACATTAATATGCTCAATGTACTGCTTTAATAAAGCCGGAAATGATAAATCGTAGTAAGGAGCTGCCATTACGATAATATCTGCATTCGCAAAGTTTTTGGCAAAATTAAAATAGTCATCTGAAAAATCTCCTCTTTTTATGCAATCATCTCTGTATTTAAGAAATTCTTCATCAGTTTTAGGGAAAAAGACATTTTCCAGTTTAACTTCAAGTATTTCACCACTAAGCTTTTCGAGAAGCTTGTCAGCAATTTTCTTTGTTCTAGAATTCTCTTTAACGCATGCATTTACAAATAGAATCATCATTTAGCCTCCTTTGAATAATAATAGTTCAAATAAAACTACAAAAACAATTATCCTCTGCAAAACTTTCCTTTAAACTTGTATTTCATAACTGTTCTAGTAAATTGCGTGCTATTACATATTCTTTTTGGCTCTTACCAATAGAAAATCCGGTTTGTGGAAAAGGTCATCCTGATTTGGAAACTTTTGTAATATATCGTCAGTTGGAGTAGGCTCAATCAACTTCTCAACTATGAATCCATTTTCTGTAAGCGTATTAATTATAGTCGAAAACATGCGGTGATACTTCTTTATTCCTTCCACAAACCATTCAGACTCACGCTCACCTTCCACTGCATAATTAGCAAAGTTAACATATAGTTTTTTACCATTCTCATCTTTTGTCCAACGAGGAATGTCACCGCAATATGTAGTATTAATCGGATTTTCCTGTGAAAAAACAAAGCTTCCGCCTTCATTTAATTTTTCATAAATCTTTTTTACTACACCGTCAAAATCTTCAACATAGTGGAAAGCAAGAGAGCTAATTACAACATCAAACTTTCCTTCAACTTTTTCAACATCTTCAATTGGAAGATGAAGATAGGTAATTGCAGGATTGGAATTTTCTTTTCTTGCAACTTCAAGCATCTTCTCTGAAATATCAATCCCAACCACCTTTAAAGCACCCTTTTCAACAAATTTTGCGCAATGCTCACCAAAGCCGCATCCAAGATCAAGGATACTCTTATTCTCAAGATTAGGAAGTAACGAAAATAACGCTGGTATTTCAAATAAATCATTTGCATTACCTTCCTTATCTCTTATTGTCTTGTACCCCTCAAAAAAAGTCTCATTGTCAAAAATATTCTGCTTAGCCATTTCCCATCGTTCCTTCCTATATGTGTTTTTTTCTTTCAAATACCAGCAAAAAGGACATAGTCTCCCTCTACTATTATGGCTGCTGCCCTGTATCTGAACCATTTGTTATCATTGGTAAATCCGCAGTTGTATTCTTTTTCCATCTTCAAACTCCTGTTATTTTAATAATTTATATAACTTTTCTATTGTCATTTTAATAGTTGTTTTAAATGTAAAATGATCCACTACACCTGTCCCACGCAGTTTCATAGCTACTTATAAGGTCTGTTCCCTCTTCAAGAGCTGTAAGTTCTTTCTCACATATCTCTGTAGCCTCAGTTATATACTCATCCGCCATTTCTCTGGTAAAAAAGAAAACATCACCATTAGGAGTTTTGTTAAAATACTCTTCCAAAGATTCCATTAAGCTATTGACATCAAATATGCAAATTTCATTAATAAACTCTTTTTCAAATTGTGATGGTACTTTAAGAGTGTTATTGAGCTGATACTTTTCAATAACATAGTGGTTAATAATGGAATAATCATTGTGAAGCCTTTCAATATTACCAGGAATTAAAGGATTCCAATGATACTTGTCGTAGACAAAATGCCTGTAGCAAACATCTTGAACAAGATGAAGGTAATACCCAAGATACAGGTCATCTTCCTTCATTAGATTTCCATATTTTGATCTAAAAAACTCAAAATCGTAAGCCTTTTTATTGCTTCCACAAAAACTTATCTTCAAATGTCCTACTTGTTTTGCTCCAGCATCAGGCAGGACTGCCCCAAACTTAAGCCTGCTTTCATCTTTAAAAGTAAACTTCTTAGTAAGTTCATTAATTACTGCTAAATGCATGATACTAGATGCCATATTATACGATCCTTTTTTCCATACTCCATCACCCAAGCTCAATAGTTCCTTATATCATAACACAAAAAAGGCTCTAACCATCACTGATTTGAGCCTTTTTTAAGCAGTATTATCAAATAAAAATTTAATTTTCTTTTTCTTACTGAGCCTGATTATAGACAGAATAAAATAACTGAGACATTACTTCTTCTGAAAAATTACAAGATCCCATAAGTATATATATCTCTTTGATTGAATAACCTTGATAAGCTAAGTTTACATATATTTGCATAGCCTTCGACCTTTCAGTTTTAGTCTTCCCAAACAAATCAGCTATGATATCTGCTGGATGATCCTGCTTAATGCTCTCTTGTACATACTTAAGTGAAGGTTTATATCCGTATTCCTGACCAGCTTTAACATCTTCTCTTATCTCATATACATAATGTTGACAAGCTTTTTCAACTGTTGAGTATGGATCATCATCATCATTTATTTCTCTACCTAAATCAATAACATATGATGATGCTGGTTCATCAGAAAAAATGCCCTGTCCAAAATAATTAAATCCAATGAAATACCCTATCCCTTCAATATATGTATCTCTAGTAATAGTATCTGGTACATCATATCGAAAATGTGTCTTTGCCTCTGCCTCGCTAGAAAACATAAAGATACTTCCCAAAACAATTGCTATAGTCATTACTACAGTATTCATTCTCAATTTCATTTTCTATTAACTCCTATTTCACTTTTTTTATGTGAAAAAACTAAAAAAGCCTTCAGCAAAGCTGAGGGCTAACAAAACCATGTATTCGAGTAAATAACTATCAGCAACTGACTGCCATTTTAAAGGCTCTAGAGTTTTGCGTCTTCCGCTTTCACGAAATTTGCTATTTTTAGTTTTAGCGACTTACAAAGAGTATCACATTTCAATAACTATTTCAACCACCATTATTTCGATTTTATATTTCTTAAGTAATTTCTGTCGGATTCATCCACTTTGGTTCTATAGCTTAACAGGCATATTACAAAAGAAAGACATGTACTTACTAAATAATAAGCACATGCCTAAATAAGAAAAAAATCTATTTTAAAATCTTCAATTTTTGGAAAACTTCTTTACAAAGAAACCAAATACATTACGCACCAAAGGTCCTGCGAAGAATATCTGCCAGCAAAGAGCCATAGGAAAGTTCATGGCAGTAGTCTGAAGCCATACTGCCACTAATTCTTTTCCTGCATCTTTGAAAAGAAATGTTGCCGTAAGGCTCATTAACGGACACATAAGGCAAACTGACATTGCAGAAATAGATAGAATTATCATGATCATTGAATCTTTTCTGGGGGTTACAAATCTAAACGCAAGCTTTTGTGCAAGCTTTCCTACAAATAACAGTTCTAGCGCTATTGCAATAGGCCACATAATCAGCATTTCCTTAAATGCTGCTAGAAATACAAAATTCTGCATTCCACCTACATTAAGAGCGATATTGTAGCAAATCATTGCATAGACCATGACAAATGCCATAAAAATGGTGAAAATAACATCCTGAAACTTATTCTGTGGTAACACGTAAAATCTCCTTTCAAAAACAGGGAAGACTTAAGCGTGTTGTTCGTTATCACTTTATGTGAGTGTGCGTTTCCAATATTACCTACTTTAGCGTCTTCTTTATTACATTCAACAGTTTGTGATTATATCAGAAAACGCTTCTTTATGTAATACCCTTTTTCAAAAGAAATAAGCTGATCATATTGACTCTTCCTATCTACTCACTAGTTTCACCTATTCTCCACTATACATTTCACAAAAATGACAACTGCAGTAAGAAGCATTGTAACGCATAACGCAAAACTTAACGGGCCTAGAAGAAATGTCTTTTTAAATCCGTAAAAACAAGTGTATAGCAAGGAATATACTCCAGTCTGCAGTGTATATAAAGTCACCAAATATGCTGAATCACGATATATAAGAGCCTCTTTAGAAGGCTTTGGTTTTACCGGAAGACTCCACAATGATAACGGGAATAAATGCGTCGCTGCTACCATAATAAGAATAGTTGGTAAAAGGATTAGTGGCATGATAAGCACGGCACCTATAGAACCGTAGCGATCAACATTTCCCGCAAAATCAAAATGAACTGGAATCTGTTCTTTAATAGTAAAAGTCATAACAATCGCTATTACAACAGAAGCGACACTGCAAATTACTCCAATGATTTCCTGAATCAAATGAAATATAGTTAAAAATGGTCTCATACCTTGTTCCCCTCGAATTTACAAACAGTTTAATCAAGTAACAATATCCGTTTTCAAAGGATATTATTTTCATAAGAACAATAAAAAACTTACTAGCCCTAAATTTGTCGTTAGAGAAATTTAGGGTTGCTTACTTTAATACCATTCTCAAATTATATATCACTTTTTCTTGATAATCCATCGAAGTTTTGTTGAATGTGCTCTAGGATTTCTGAAGCACTCTTCTTTTGAAGGTCTTATAACATCCTTACTACATTCAAATTCTCCGGTTTTAGAATATGATTTGAAAGCCTTCTTGACCATTCTATCTTCTCCAGAGTGGAAGGTGAGAATTACTGCTCTTCCTCCATCTGCAAGAACCTCTGGAAGCTTTTCCAAAAAATCGTATAAAACTTCAAATTCACTGTTAACATCAATTCTCAATGCCTGAAAAACTCTTGCACAGGATTTCTTTGCAAATTCTTTCTGCTCTTTTTCAGGGAGATTTTTTATGTCTTTTTGATTGCACACTACATTATAAATCAGCTCTCTAAGCGCTGTAGTTGTATCAATTATCTGACCTTTTTTCTGAATACGGACAATTTCAGTTGCAATTTTGTCAGCATATGGCTCATCAGAGTTCTCAACGAACATTCCAATCAATTCTTCTTTAGTTAGATTTTTTAATCTTTCAGATGCTGGTTCTCCCTGTTCTGGATTCATTCTAAGATCTAATGGTCCATCAATTTTGTAAGAAAAACCTCTCTTTGGATCATCTATCTGCATCGATGAAACTCCAAGGTCTGCCAAGAGAAAATCAAATTTTCCATATTCCAGGGCAACTTTATCTATATTTCTAAAATTTGTATGTATTGCTGTGAAAAGATTTTCACCAAAACCTCTTTGAGCAATTCTCTCTTTTGTTTTCTCTATTTCAATAGGATCTATATCAAGGGCATACAAATGACCTTTTCCTTTTAATTTTTCCAGCATTTTAGTAGAATGCCCGCCATATCCAAGTGTACAGTCCAATCCTTTTTCTCCTGGTTTTATAGCTAGTTTTTCCAAAATTTCATCGACCATAATAGGAATGTGCATTCCAGCAGGGGTACTTCCTTTAGATATAACCTTATTAATTGTATCTGCGTATTTTAAAGGGTTCTGTTCCTTATATTTTTCACTGAATTTTTTGGGGTATTTACCACTATAATGCGGTCTTCTCTGATGCTTTTTTTCTTCCATATCTTTGAATCATCCTACTCTTTTAATATTTTTTGTTGCGATAACATCAACTCCTGTATCTGCAACGTTGTTTATTATAACATCTCCTATATTTTTAGGGGCATTTACTACTGTATCATTTATCTTTTCCATCACTTCCATAATCTTGTCTTTAGGAATATCAGATTTTGTTTTCACTGATAGACGTGGTTTATTACCGTTTTTTATTACCACTGTGCTTGTGACTATTCTTGTGGGATTAGTTACTTCTTTTCTGGCATATACATCCCCATTTGCGCAATTATTTCCTGAAACTTTCTGGACTATTCCATCTTGTATTTTAACTGTCAGTAAACATCCCATTGGGCATCCAATACATGTAAGCTCTTTTATATCCACAAAAAGCTCCTTTCTAAATATATTGCATAACTATTCAGACTCTATTTTTAAAGTAATATTTTTTAAATCAGTCTTTTGACAAAGCATTTCTTTAGTTACTACAACCTGTTCCATTTCGCCTGGTGAAAGAATTCTTTTTTTGTTATGAATAACTCTTTCATTATCTAAATAAACGCTTACAAATGAGTTTTTATAAACATTTCCAACTCGAAAACGTAGATTAATAAATTTATTAACGTGCAAGCTTCTTATCTTTGAAGGCACTGTATAACGAACCCCTTCTTCTGCTTTTACATTTATAATGGTATCTGTTCTTAAATCACCCAAACTTTCACTATCAGTTAAATTAGTCCTATTGACTATTACATTTGACAAATTTTCATTTACATCATCTCTTGTTTCCTTAGATTTTAATACATACAAAGCTGCGCTTTCTCCGGCTTTTCCGGCTTCTTCCGAAACAAAATCCACCAAATCATGAACATGAAGCACATTTCCACAGGCAAAGATTCCGCTTATACTGGTTTCAAGACTTTCATTAACAATCGGACCATTTGTAACAGAGCTTATTTCTATTCCGGCATTTTTGGATAACTCATTTTCTGGGATAAGTCCAACTGATAGCAGTAAAGTATCACAAGTATATCGTTTTTCTGTTCCCTGTATAACTTTCCTGTTGGAATCTACCTCAGCAATTGTAACCGCTTCTATATGGTCTTTTCCTTCAATATCTACAACAGTATGTGAAAGCTTAAGAGGAATTTGATAATCATCAAGACATTGAACAATATTTCGTTTTAATCCGCCTGAATATGGCATTACTTCTGCCACAACTTTGACTTTTGCACCTTCTAAAGTCATTCTCCTTGCCATAATAAGCCCTATGTCGCCAGAACCCAAAATAACAACTTCTTTCCCCGGAAGATACCCTTCAATATTTACAAGTCTTTGAGCAGTTCCAGCAGAAAAAATACCGGCAGGTCGATATCCTGGTATATTCAAAGCTCCTCTTGGTCTTTCTCTGCATCCCATAGCCAGAATAACAGCGCCTGCTCTAATCTGAAACATTCCCTCTGTTTTGTTCATGGCTGTAACAATTCTGTTTGGAGAAATATCCAAAACCATGGTATCTAACCTGTATTCAATATCTTTATCTATTATTTGCTCTATAAATCTAGAAGCATATTCAGGTCCTGTAAGTTCTTCTTTAAAAGTATGTAGCCCAAATCCGTTATGTATACACTGATTTAGAATCCCTCCAAGTTCTGAATCTCTTTCCAGAATTAAAATAGAGTCTATCCCTGCTTTTTTAGCAGAAAGTCCTGCTGAAAGTCCTGCTGGACCTCCTCCTATAATTACAATATCGTACTTTTGCATTTTTCACTCCTTTTATCTGCAGCTTAATGCAAACGCTTAGTCCCAGGCACTTTTTATATTTTTTGAGAAAAAAACTTATACTTTATTGTTACTTATATTTGATAAATGAGTTTTGCTGGCTTGTAATATTTCATGAGCAGAACTGTATATAAACGTTGGTACTTAGGTTCTGTATTTTAGAACCTTATGTACCATTACGTTTATAATCAAGCGAAAGCGTGTCTGCGACGAAATATACAAACAGCAAAACAGATTACATAAAACTATAAAGTATACTTTTATTTCTTGGTTTTTTCAAGTACAATATGTGACTTTCCGCCACATTTAGTAATTTCTTCCATTGGAATATCAAGTTCTCTGCTTATTATCTCCATAACTTTAGGACTACAGAACCCCGCCTGACATCGTCCCATTCCAGCTCTTGTTCTTCTCTTTACTCCATCAAGAGAACGGGCTCCAAGTGGTCTATTAATTGCATCTAGTATTTCTCCCTCCGAAACAGACTCACATCTGCATACGATATTTCCATATGAAGGATTATTTTTTATGAGTTTATTGCGTTCATTTATTGATAGATTATTGGGATTTAATATACCTTTTCTTTTGGATTTCCAGTTATCTTTTAAAACTGGATGTTCTTTACTTACAAGAATTTCACGAACCATTACCCCGATTGCAGGACTGGCGGTAAGACCTGGAGACTCAATTCCTACACAATCTATAAAACATGGGGCATCAGGAACTTCTCGTATGATAAAATCGTGATTGGCTTCGCAGGCTCTTAATCCTGCAAAACTGGTAATGACATTTTTGGATACTTGAAGGTTTTTAACACTTATTTCAGATTTATGAATAAGCTCATTAATTCCTTCCATAGTAGTTGCTGTAGATTCCTTGTCTTCAATATCAATTGCAGTAGGTCCTACAATCAGATTCCCATGTACTGTAGGCGATACCAAAACACCCTTACCATATTTTGTAGGAAGCTGAAATATAGTATGAGTAACATGATGCCCCATTTCTTTATCTAAAAGGCAGTAATCTCCTCGTCTAGGTGTAATATGAATTTTATTTTCAGAAACCATGTTGTGAAATACATCTGCGTATACACCTGCAGCATTTACAATATATTTTGCTCTATAATCACCATTATTCGTGATTATTTGATAAAAATCTTCACACTTTGATATTTTTAAGACTTTAGTATTAAAGTAAAAACTTACTTCATTCTCATATGCATTCTCTGCCATAGCGATATTCAAAATAAACGGGCAGACTATTCCGCCCGTTGGAGCAAGTAATGCTCCCTCAACATTATCTGAAAGATTAGGTTCTAACTTAAGTGCTTCGTCTCTTGACAAAAGCTTAAGCTTCTTAACTTTATTCGCAATGCCTCTTTCATATAATTCCTGAAGACCTTTTAATCCAACTTTATTAATGCACACTACCATAGAACCATTTCGTTTAAAAGGAATGTCTAAATCTTCAGACAAATCATCCATCATTTCGTTGCCCAAAACATTCAATTTAGCCATAAGTGATCCCGGCTTTGCATCAAAACCAGCATGAATTATTGCACTGTTCGCTTTGCTGGTTCCACAGCAAACGTCTTCTTCTTTTTCCAGAACGCATATATTAAGCTTGTATTTCGATAGTTCTCTTGCTATAGCACAACCGCTTACTCCTGCTCCAATTATAACTACGTCATACAACATACCAGTTCTCCTTATTATTCAGCCCATCCGAAAGTAGCTTTAACTGCCTGATTCCAACCTTTAAGTTCCCTGCATCTTTCTTCCTCTGACATATTAGGCAAAAACTCTTTATCTATTTTTCTGTTCTTTTTGATATCATCAATATCTTTCCAAAACTTGGCTGCAAGACCAGCTAGATATGCTGCTCCCATTGCTGTAGTTTCAACGCACTCTGGACGATGAACCGGTGCATTAATAATATCTGATTGAAACTGCATCAAAAAATTGTTCATGCACGCACCACCATCAACTTTCAAGGAAGAAAGATGAATTCCTGAGTCCAGTTCCATTGCATGCAGAACATCGTTTGTCTGAAAAGCCAAAGACTCAAGTGTGGCTCTTATTATATGATACTTATTAACTCCTCTTGTAAGTCCTGTTATTATTCCTCTTGCAAAAGGATCCCAATAAGGTGCTCCTAACCCAGTAAACGCAGGAACAACATAACACCCATTTGTATCTTCGACCTGAGTTGCAAAGTATTCAGAATCCGGAGATTTATCTATTATTCTAAGTTCATCTCTTAGCCACTGAATTGCTGCTCCCGCCGAATATACCGACCCCTCCAGGGCATACGTAACCTTTCCATCAATTCCCCATGCTATTGTAGAAAGTAAGCCATTTTGTGAAAAAATAGGCTTATCTCCTGTATTCATGAGCATAAAGCATCCTGTTCCATATGTGTTCTTAGCATCGCCTTTGTCAAAACACATTTGGCCAAACAAAGCAGCCTGTTGGTCGCCTGCTGCCCCTGCAATTGCAATAGGTCCGCCAAAAAACTCAGCATCACTTTCTCCATATACATAACTTGATGGCTTTACCTCTGGTAAAATTTGCATCGGAATATCAAGTATTTCGCAGAGTTCTTCATCCCATTTTAAGGTATTAATATTAAAAAGAAGCGTTCTAGACGCATTAGAATAATCTGTTACATGAACTTTCCCCTTAGTAAGCTTATAAATAAGCCATGAATCAACAGTTCCAAAACAGATTTCTCCCTTATTAGCCTTTTCTCTTACGCCTTCAACATTATCCAAAATCCACTTTATTTTAGTTCCTGAAAAGTAAGGATCAAGTATTAATCCTGTTTTTTCGCGAAACGTCTCAATTAATTCATTGTCTTCTTTAAGCCTTTCAGTAAACTTAGAGGTTCTACGACACTGCCAGACTATAGCTCTTGATACAGGCTGACCTGTAACCCTGTCCCATAAAATAGTTGTTTCACGTTGGTTGGTAATACCAATCGCAGTAATATCCTTATAGGTAGCACCAACTTCCTGCATAGCTTTACGAGCAACACTAAGCTGTGTCTGCCAAATTTCACTTGCATCATGTTCAACCCAGCCAGCTCGCGGAAAATACTGTGTAAATTCCTTTTGTACTTTACTGCAAACCTCTCCATTTTCATTGAACAAAATACATCTGCTACTGGTCGTTCCGGCATCAAATGACATAATATACTTTCCCATAATTCCCCTTTTTTCCTTCAAAAAACATTTAATTATTTTTCAATACTCTCAGCACATTATCAACAGACTGAACACTACCATTGGTAAGAAGGACGTTAAGTGCAGTGTTCAAAATTGACTGATCGATATCATATACTATAAAAATCATAGGTACAGTACCACCGCTATTATCCCCTGCTCTTTGCATCATAGTCTTAATGCCTATTCCGTATACACCAAGAGTAGATGTAATCTGACCTAAAACACCCGGATGATCTTCAGCATGTACTCTTATGTAATACTGATGCGATCCTTCACCTGCAAATTCTAAATCAGCATCGTATCTTAAATGAGGAAGCAAGTCATAGGCCGCATCTTTTTCGATTTTTCTGGCAACACTTACTACATCACCTATTACAGCACTTCCTGTTGGAAGTGGTCCTGCGCCTCTACCATAGAACATGAGATTATCCACTGCGTTTCCTGTTATATAAACTGCATTAAATTCATTATTTACATTAGCAAGTGGATGATTCTCTGGAACCAGTGATGGCTCAACATTACAAGTAACCTTCCCATTACTATTATGTGCTGACGCAAGAAGCTTTATTTTATATCCAAATTCTTTGGCAAAAGAAATATCTTCACTGGTTACAGAAGTAATTCCCTTTGTAGGAATATTCTCTGGCTTTATACCTATTCCAAATAAAAGCGAAATAAGAATTGATAGTTTATTAGCAGCATCAATTCCCTCAACATCTGCTGTTGGATCTGCTTCTGCAAAACCTTTCTTCTGAGCATCTATTAAAACATCTTCATAGGGAGTTCCATTTTCAGTCATTTTGGTCAAAATATAATTTGTTGTTCCATTTAAAATACCCTGAACCTGACTAAACTCGTTTGAAATAAGCGCACTTGAAATCGCATTCAGAATAGGAATTCCTCCTGCAACGCTCGCTTCAAATCTGAGCATAAGCTGAGAATTATATGCAAGTTCCTGAAGATATTTACCATTTGCTGCTATAGCTGCCTTATTAGCTGTAACTACGTGTTTCCCATGCTTTAAAGCCTCGGCCATATATGTAGTTGCAGGCTCAATTCCTCCTATAAGTTCAACGACTATATCAATATCAGGATCTTCAACTATATCTTTTATATCAGATACATACTTTTCCTTAGGAATATCTATTCCTCTATCCTTTTCAGGATGTCTATTAAGAATCTTTACAATATCAAGAGACATTCCTGTTGACTGTTCAATTTTTGCTCGGCTCATTTCCAAAGTTCTATATGTTCCGACACCAATATTTCCTATACCAAGCATTCCGATATTAATTTTTTTCATTTTACCCTTCAATCCAGCGAAATAGTCGCTTATATCTATATTATTTATTATTTACAAGATATTCCGAACATAGTCTTACGGTATCTTCCAGACTTTGAGGTTTTCCCCACATAAATCCCTGAATAAGATCTCCTGAAAAATCTCTTACAAGGTCGTACTGATTATAATCTTCGACTCCTTCTACTATTACATCACATTTCATAAGGTGTCCTAAATAAATCATAGTTTTAACGAAATCTTTATTAGTCTGATTGCTATCAATATTTTCAATCATACTTTTATCAATTTTTATTCGGCTTACAGGTATATGAAGAAGTTGTGCTAAAGAAGTATATCCAGAACCAAAATCATCAAGTGCCAGTTTCACACCATTTGCTCTTAATATCTCGACATTCTTCATTGTCTGCGAAGGAGAATCAGAAAGTGAATATTCTGTAATCTCTATTTCCAAACATTCTCTTGGAAAATCTGCTTTTTCTATAATTTCCAATAGTTTATTAGGAAAATCTGGCAGTGCAATTCCCTTAGCCGACACATTAACAGAAAGTGTTATTGAATCTCCATATTCATTACACAAGTTCTTAAACTGTTCAAGTGCTTTACGAATTACATATTCATCTAAATCTATAATAATATTTGAAGATTCAGCTATAGGAATGAATTCACTAGGAGAAATAAGTGTACCATCTGGAAGCTTCATTCTACACAAGGTTTCAAAACCTCTAAGAATCTTGCCGTCAATTAAAAACTGTGGCTGATATTCCAGATAAAAATAATCTTTTTCAAGACTTTCTTTAATCAGTCTTTCAATCTGATTTCGTCTGTCTACCTGATTTTTTACTTCTTCATCATAAATACATATTTTTTCATTAAAACTCTTAGCTGCAAAATTCATAGCGATGTCAGCATGTTGTAATATAGTCTCAATATTTTCTTCTTTGCCAAAATCTTTCACTATGCCAATAACTCCATTTAAATAGCAGTTTCTCGGAGTTTCGTTAATGGTTATAACTATTTTCTTTTCAATCTCTTCAAGAAGATCTCTAGAAACAGCCTGAGGATTTACTCCATTTAATAAAATAATTGCATATTCTGTTCCACTTATCCTAAATGCTGTTCCATTTTCCTCTAATACGCTACAAATTCTCTTGGCAACAATATTAAGCAGTTCATCTCCATAATTTCTACCCAAATCAATATTAGCCTGCATAATACCTTTTAAGTGAATATATAAAATACTGCCATTTTTCCTTAAATCAAGCTTTCTGGATAAAACTTCTTCAAACCCATATCTGTTCCCAAGACCTGTTACTCTATCAGTTATTCTCTTATTTTCTCTTATTCTAAATTGTCTGCTGAGTATTACAATAGAAAGAAGTTGTAAAAAACAATTGAAAAATCCAGGAATACTAACATAGTTCTTGCTGCCAAAAATAGCTCTGCTGATATTAGCCAAAGACAACACAATACTAAAGATTGAAAGTTTAGTACCAATTTGATAATTGGTAATAGTCATTAAAATACAATTCAGATAAACCAGCGTCTGCAAAGAACCATTAATACCGCTAACTGGAATTTTTAGATTCATAACCCATTCATCTTGTCTAACCTGGCATATTCCAATCCAAACAGTAAACATTATGATAGCTATATTAGTACATGCGAGGATTCCAAGAATAGTTTTTTTCGATTTTATATTTTGAATCATAACTCATTGCCCCATCTTTTCAACTATAGTCTAATTGTACTATATAAATCTTTATTTTAACAAGTTTTAGATGGTTGACACTTATTTGCGCTTATGCATTAAGCTAAAAAAATGCATAAATAAAAAAGTCAAAGCAGCAGTCAAACACTTAATCTGAATATTCACAAATATATCCGATTTTACCTTTTTTCGCAGGAAACTCTTTCAAATACTGTTTTGGTACATCAAAAATTTTATATTCACCGTTCTTATAAATAAGAGCAAAAACTTCTTCATCTATTTTCTTTCCCTCTGCATTTTTGGAAAAATATGAAGGTTCATTCTCACCGAAAATATCCATATCATGATATGCAGACCAAGGCATATAGGATAAATCTTCTATATTACCGTATTCTGCCCATCCATATGAAAAATCATTTTTTCTAAGCCCTCCTATAAAAAATGTATAGCCGGTAAGCTTCTTGTCAGAAATAGTATCTACAATAGTTTGTAATTCCTCTAATGACGTTATAGTGGCAAGATATCCACCTTTTTCGTCACATTTTTTTCTTGCATTGTTCCATGAAATATCTACACTTACTATCTCATACGTATGCCCTTTAGAAGAAAATGCTCCCTCTTTTATAATAGCCATGATTTCTTTTAACACATAAATAGTCTTTGGCAATGTCACAAGCTCTTTATGATAGTATTCGCTAACCTTTTCATCATAATCATTCATTGAAGCAAGATATTGCCCGTTAAATTTATAAAAATTATCTTTGCTGTCACTTAGTTTATTAACATATTCACCTTCTGCTACAAGATACCATTTACCATTCTCGATACTAAAAAAATTATCAAAGTACTTTCCTTCTCCACCATCTGAATTATCCAAAAGGTTTTTCATTGGTAAATAAGTAAAATAAAGCTTTTTAGTCTGTAATACATTAACTCTTCCGTTATAAAATGTAAGAATCTGATTCCCGCTATTCTCATTTCCTGAATTGCATACAAGTTCCGGAATGGAATCATCATTAACATATATTAGTCCATAGGAAAAAGATTCTTCCCCTTCAGAATCTTCGCCATATTCTTCAAGATATTTTTCATATGCCTGCTGCCATGAATCATAAATACCATCAAAATAATATCCCGAATAAATTCCGCTTTCAGCTGATTTAATACTCTTTAGTGTATCCTCTTTTTTCTGAACATCACTAATAAATTCATCTTTAGCTTTTATCTCTGCTTTAAACCTGGGTTTACTGTCCATAGCAACTTGATCTTTCTCTGGGAGAAAATAAACCATTTCTCCGATTTCCGTTTTTCCCTCTCTTTTTATATCGTTAATAGTATTTCTGAATATATCTGGATTTATTAATAAAAAAAGGAAAACACCACACATCAATATAAGAACTAGCATAATAAGATAAGATTTATATTTTTTCATGCCTCTTCCTTCCCCGAAAACTGCTCGTGTAAAGTTCAATGCAAAATACATATTTCATCATATATTTCGGAAGAACAAAGGTCATTTTTTATATAAGGAAAAAGATAAAAAAGTGCAAAAAAATGCGAGAGCAATTTAGTTTAGTCAGATAAAGCATCGCTATCTTTCCTCTAAATCCTCTCGCTCGATCGTACTTTCATGTCGGTTGGTGAAGCATCGCCGCCTTCCTAGTGAAAAGTAAACCGGTTTTTTTGCATTTCTTGATTATATATTATCAATATACCGTATATTTGTCAATATACTTTTGAAAAATTGATGAGTTTTCTTAATATTCAGAATACAGTATGTAGTTTGAACAAATTATCATTTTATTTTAATTTAAACTTCTTTCTTATACCTTATTCATTTCAAAACATTTACAACTCATATTTAGACTTCTTTTTAGATATTTCATTCATATATGCAGCTGTTATCATACCTGTCGGAAGAGCAATTACAGCAACACCTACAAGAGCAGATATCATCGTTATGAACTGACCTATATTCGTCGTCGGCGTAATATCACCATATCCTATTGTCGTTATAGATATTGTTGCCCAATAAAGTGCAGCAAAAAAATCATCAAACAAATCGGGCTCCAACTGAAAAATAAGCATAGCTGATACAAAAATGTATATTACTATAAGAATCAGTACTGCAATAAGTTGTGATTTTACCTTACGAATAACATTGGCAATAATTACCATAGTCTTTGAATACCGGATAAGTTTTAATATTCTAAAAATCCTAAATAATTTCAAAAGTCCTATGACAGAAGATACAGGAAAAAAAATATATATTATAGGCAGTAGTGACAAGAAATCAAAAACCGCCAAGGGACTAAGAACATATGCTATATAAGCTTTTATATTTTTATATCCCATCTTATAATCAGCAGTATAAACTCTCGCACAGTAATCTATCAGAAAGATGATAGCTGTGAGAAGTTCAATTATCATAGTATAGAAATTATCTTTTTTCATTGTTAGCGGAATCATTCCTACAATTACTGCAGTCGTCATAAGAATATCATAAGCCTTACTTGATCTGTCACCTTCATGCGAAGCTTCTATTACTTCATAAGTTCGTCTTTTTAAACTCTCCATAATCATGTGCTCCTATGACAATAAACAAAAGTTACCTTCCAGGAAAGCAATAACTCCCAGAATAATCAAAACAATTGTTAATATCCTGCATATTATTACAAAAGCCGTTACTCTCCTTTGGTTAAGGTCTTCTTTTACTCCCGAGTCAGATATTAGTAAGTCTTCTTTTTTATTCTTAGGCATAAGTTATTCCTCATTTTAAATTCTTCCCTAAAAAATCCCCCCGCTTCATCTACAAGCAGGGGGACACAAACAGCCTTTACATCTGTTCAACTGGTTCTGAAGAGAAGTCTGCGAAACCATTTTTATAAAGCTTATCGATAAATTCAACCGCCATCTGTCCTGACTGCTCTAAACTTAAATTCTCATTATAAACATATTCAAGTGTATTACCGTCAGGTGTAATGAAATTAACCTGTGTACCAAAAATCTCTCCATTTCCGACATCCATTGGTTTAACTTCGGCTGAAATAATCTCTTTAACAACTCCGCTTCTAAGTAAAACTCTCATATTAGCATTCCTTCCTGAATGAAAACTAATCAATCGTTACTTCATAAAAGCTTATAATATTCACGCTAATCTCTTTTAAAAGCAAACTTAAAAACTTTAACATGCTATTAGTTTTATCGGAAGAAAAAAAACAATAATTAACTCTTTTTATTTACCTTCTTTTATATACTGGAATAGAATCAATCGGAGCACTAGCAGTTATAACACCATTTCCCTCGTAGACTCTACCATCTCTTATATCTTCCCATTTTCCTTCCGGAAGATATACAGTGCGTTCTCTAACATTTTCCTCAACGACAGGACAAACTAGATATTCATCGCCAAAAAAGTATTGATCCTGAATATTCCAACATTTCTCATCCTCAGGAAATTCATAAAACATTGCTCGAATGAGTGGCAATCCTGTTTCATGTGCCTCAACATTAAGTTTTTGGATATAAGGCTTTAATTTTTCTCTAAGTTCGAGATTTTTTCTAAGCACTTCAAAAACCTCATCACCGCACGCCCACATTTCAGTTGGTGCACCTGTGTGAAGATATCCGCCTCCCCAGTCTTTGGTATCATCTAGTACAGGAATATTAAATGGTTCCCTGTCTCCATGGAGTCTTAGAATCGGACAGAATACAGCAAACTCAAACCATCTTTGAAGAAGCTCTTTGAACTCTTCTGTTTCCATATTTCCATTCATAAAACCTGCCACATCAGTATTCCACCATGGTATTCCTACAATACCCATGTTCTGACCTTGAGCAACAGAATCTTTTAATGTTTCAAAATTACTCTGAACATCCCCGTTCCATAAAAGTGTTCCATACTTCTGACAGCCTACCCATCCGCATCTAATAAGTGAAAATACATCATCATTTCCACATTCTTTTTGGCCATCGAAGAAAGCTTTAGCATAAAGCTTTGGATAAACGTTACTGCAAGAAAGCGCTGTACCCATATAATAGCGGAAATTTTCATAGTCATAAACTGCAAGATCTGGTTCAGCATTATCAAGCCAGAACATATCGATACCGTAATCGTAATAATTCTTCTTACAGATATTCCAAAGATACTGCCTTGCCTCTGGATTTGTACAATCAATAATCATACAATCACCTTGGAAATCATATGCCTGTGTTGAACCGTGCTCAACTCTCATCAAATATCCTTTATCGAGCATTTCTCCATAATGGATACTCTTCTTATCTACTGTTGGCCATACAGATACAATCACCTTAGTACCATATGAATGAATCTCATCAATCATAGCCTTTGGATCTGGCCAATATTCCGGATCAAACTGCCAGTCACCCTGCCTTGTCCAGTGAAAAAAGTCAATTACGATTACATCAAGCTTAATGCCAAGTTCTTTATATCTACGAACAACTGATAAAACCTCATCCTGTGTACGATAACGAAGTCTTGACTGCCAAAGTCCAAATACATCATCTCTGATAACAGGTGCTCTTCCTGTTACAGATGTGTACTTCATAGTTATATCCTTTGGATTTTCACCTGCTACAATCCAGTAGTCAAGCTCTTTTGTACACTCAGCAATCCATTCAGTAAAGTTTTTTCCAAACAAACAGCTTCCTACAGCCGGAGAATTCCACAAAAATCCGTACATCTTATTCGACATTACAAACGGAATAGATGTCTGTGAATTTCTCTGAGCAAGTTCTAATATACATCCCTTCAAATCCATATATTCCTGCTGGTAACATCCCATTCCGAACAGTTTTTCTCCATCATTGGATTCAAATCGCATTGTAAGCTTATAATCTCCACCAATAATAGGTTTGAAGTTACGTGCAATAAGCTTTAGGCAGCTTGACTCTTTACTAATAGTTCCGCCATAAGAACGGAAATATTCTCTAAGAATCTTCTCGCCCTTACGATAAAAAGTAATAACACCTGCAAAATTGATAGTTGCAGATAAAATTCCATTAGTAATAACTGCACCATCTTCTTTTATTTGAATGTCTGCAGTACCATGATCAACTTCCTCTTCAAGTCCATTTACCTTACCAGTAAACTCCGGATACATTGTTGATCTTACTCTAAATGCATCCTTCCCCCATGGCTCAATTCTAAGTTTCTCACCATTTCCCTTTACTACAAGACATCCGTCCTCTTTTGAAAAAAACATAGTAACCTCCTTAAGAATATAGGTAACCTTAGGAAATTAGTATTAAATAAAAGTTTCCTAGGGTAAACTGACATTTTAATACCCCACAACTAATTATAAATATATCTGTATGTATTTATAATTACTTCTCTTTGTATTTTAATATAGTTATATTATTAGCTAAATCATATTTTGTTGAGATACCATCATCATGATAATACTCATATTCTGCCTCATTATCTGCAAATCCAATCATTTCTGGATTCTCGAAATTCACATCATTTGTTGAAAGAGCTTTAGCCATGCTTACAGGTATTGCACACCCCTCTTTTATAAAGAAGGTTACATCTGTAAGCGCTATATCTATGTAGTGATGTCCTTTTTCATAAATATGAGTTTCAACCTCTCCATTTTCATGGAAATTGAAAAGCTTCATCCTCTCAGGTACATATACATATCTCCCCTTTGCATTCTGTTCCATTACAGGAGCAATCATAACCTCTTTACCAATCATTGCCTGATCCTGAATATCTACTGCATAACAATCTTCAGGATAATCAAATGCAAGTGGTGCAAACATAAGATCATCTTTTAAAACAGCTTTCATATACTCACTATAAATATATGGAAGAAGCTTATACCTCATTCCAAGGACATGTCTAAAACCAGTCTTTTCTTTAAACTGATATGCTTCCTGTCTTCTAGTTCCAAGTGCTGCATGATTTCTAAATAAAGGAGTAAAAATTCCAAATTCAAGCCATCTAAGAAGTAAGTCTTGCGTTGTATCACATCCAAATCCTCCAATATCAGCACCTGTAAATACAAATCCGCACATATTAAGAGAAATTGTCTCACACATATTAAGCTTTATATGTGACCACCATGCAAAATTATCCCCCTGCCATATTCCTCCATATCTATGTGCACCAATATATGAAGATCTAGAGAACATAAGAGTTCTTTCCTCTGGTTTAAACTTATTGAAAGCATCTGTAGCTGCTTTGGTCATATTGTAACCAAAAAGGTTATGCACTTTATCATGGCGAACCTTCTTATCTCCAATCTGGTGATAAAATAATTTATAATCTTCTTCGTTATTAGAAAGTCCTTGAATTTTATCACCAAAAGCCCACCAAGTGCTTAAATCCAACTTTTTACCCTTAAGTGAAATAGCATAATTGAGCGCTTCTTCAACCTTTTGGGGAGTATAGAATAGTGCTGGCTCATTCATATCGTTCCAAAATCCATCTATACCCATGTCTAAAAGAATCTTATATTTTTCACCAAACCACTTAGCTGCATCTTCATTCAACATATCTGGAAATACAGATTCACCGGGCCATACAGCTGCAACAAACAAAGAGCCATCTTCTTTCTTACAAAAATAGCCTTTTTCCTTTCCCTCTTCGTAAACAAAATAGCCGTCTTTTTTCTTGACACCTGCATCTATGATTGGAATAAGATGAATGTTCTTTTTCTTCATCTTACTGACAAAATCCTTGAAATCAGGAAAACTCTCCGAATTTATCGTAAAGTCCTCGTACTCGTTCATATAATCAATATCCATATATACGCTATCGAGCGGAAGACCATTTTCGTGATGCCTGTCAACCACTTCACAAATCTCGTCTTCATTCATATAGCTCCATCTACTCTGTCCATAACCTAGAGCCCAGCGAGGTGCTATATAACTTCTACCAATAAGTGTTCTAAACTGTTGAACAATATGTCTCTCCGATTTGCCTTCAATAAAGTATATATCGTATGCATCATCTTCGACGGTAATGACAAGCTCATCCATATCTGAATATCCAACATCCCAGGTCACACGACCAGGAGTATCTATGAAAATTCCAAACTTATCTCTTCCGCCTGTAACAAGAAGAAAATTGTGGGATCCGTACAAAGAATGAGCATCTTCTCTATGATGAGGATTATCAGAGTTATTACTTACGTAAATCCAACCTCGTTTATTGATTCCACGAACCTGTTCTCCAAGACCGTAAACTCTTGCATCTTTACCTAGAGTATACTTTAAAGAATGATTATCTTGAGAAACTGTAAAATATGGCATTTCGCCTTCTGCTTTTTCAACTTTTACTGTTACAGCCTTTGTATCCAAAACATTTCCAAAAGAGTATTTTTTCATAAATCAAGTCCCCTTTACTTGAACAATGATATTACTGCCCTAAATAACATGATAACTATTTTTTAGATTTTTTTAAAGTATTTAATAATAAATTTGTTATACTAGAGTTATGATACTAAAATATGAGTTAACCCAAAATAACGAAACAAAATATGCTGTTGTAACAGGTCTAGAAAATAACAATCAAAGTTCGAACAAACTTGTCATTCCTTGCACAACACAGATTGGTTCAATAAGCTATCCTGTACTCGAAATATCCAAATCTGCATTCATCGGATGTAAAGACTTGGAGGAAGTCTTTATATTAAATACAAATATTACGATAGGTCAGCTGGCTTTTCACAATTGTCAAAATCTAAAAAAAATTTCTTTCTCTTCAGGAATAAAAATATATGATAGCCAGGTTTTTGGAGCATGTGACAGTATTGAAGAGATAAGCGTAAAAGCAATAGACTATAACCACTGTGACTTTAGTGCCATTAGAACTATACTGCAAGCATGTGATAAAGGCATTCTTTTAAATCTTAATTTTACAGATACTGATGAAAAAGCATCTTTATTCTTTCCTCATTTTGTCGAAGGATATGAAGAAGATACTTTCGCAAGAGCTATGCACCATTTTATAGAGGGTTGCGGATATGCTTATAGAGAATGCGTGACTAATACTGAAATAAATATTACTGAATACGACCAGTTATACAAAAGAGTTTGTGCTGAACAAAATGGCCATAGGGAAGCATGTCTCCTAACAGTTTTCAGACTTGGTTTTCCATGGAAAGCTTCTGGAAAAATTCTTTTAGATATGAGTAAATTTATGTGGAATAATACAAATGACTGTGTAAATATTCTAATCGAAAAAGGAATGGATGAAGTATTAGACTATTTTTGCAGCCACAATTACCTTAACAAAAGCGATTTATCAAAATGCATTAAGAAAGCATCTCAGCAAAACAATACTAAAATATGCTCAGTTTTGATGAACTACACTAAAGAAAAAAAGCATAACACAATGCTTTCATTGGACGATTTTTAAATAATCACAATGACAACATGAAATTTTTAAGAATACGCCTTTCCTCTAAGTGTAAAGACAAGGAAAACAACCATGGAACAGCGAGAAAAGCTCGATAAGCTTGGCAAAAAAATACTTAATCAATCACGCACAGATTTATTACTATCTATGCCTTATTTAAAGTCAGCCCTTTGCAGCCTGTCAGACTGCATGGATTTAACTACTTCTAGCGTTGGAACCGATGCTTCTTATATACGTTTTAATCCACACTATTTGTTTAATCTTTTTCTTGAAGAACCGCAAAAAATGTTAAGAACCATGGTTCACATGGTACTTCACTGCCTATTTCAGCATATGTATTTTGCTAAAAAATATGAAAATCAAAGACTCTGGAACCTATGTTGTGATATCGTCACTGAATCAGTTACTGACTCTATAGAATGCAGAGCAATTTACAGAATCAGTTCTGATTATAGGCTAAACTGGTATCAGAGACTAAACAAAGATATAGGAACACTTACTGCTCAAAGACTTTACGATTATTTCAATTCTGATAAAGCCATTGATGTTGATGAAGATGAATTTCTACACCTTGAAAGAGAATTTCTTTTTGATGACCATAGTTTCTGGGAAAGACTTAGCGACGAAAAAAATAATAGTGACAATGATGAAAAGCCGCCCTTTTTCCCATTCTCTCCTACTTCAGGTGATAATAAAAAAGCCAACGAAAATGACACCAGTACCACAAAAAATACTCCTATGGAAAATACTCTGACACCTATCCGTATGTCCAAAGAAGACTGGGATAAAACATCAAGAATCGTAAAAGCAGAAATCGAAACACTTGGAAATAACAAAAGTCTTGAAACCGGAACTATTATCAGCACTCTAACTGCAACTTTAAAAAGCCGTACCAATTGGAGAAAATTTTTATCTAGATTCTCGACCGTTAGGGAAGATACTATTATTGACCTCGACTCTTTTGATTACGGTCTTTATAATTTCGGAATGAGCCTATATGGAAACATGCCGTTAATAGAAGAAAACGAATTCTGTGAAGCACCAAGATTAGAACAGCTTGCAATTGTAATTGACACTAGTGCATCCTGTCAGGGAAAGCTAGTACAGCATTTTTTGGATGAAACAGCGGCAATACTTGAAAGCAAAAATACTTTTACACATAAAAGCGAAATACATATCATTGAATGCGATGACCAAATTCAAAAAGATATAGTACTGCACTCAGCTTCCGAAATGAAAAATTACTCCAAAAACTTCATAAACGCAGGAGGTTATGGAACTGATTTTAGACCGGCTTTTAATTATATAGATGCACTGGTCAAAGAAAAGAAACTTCCACATCTGCGCGGAATTTTATATTTTACCGATGGATACGGAATTTTTCCAGAAAATCCCCCTCAAAATAAAGCTGATATTGCATTTGTTTTCTGGAAAGAAGAAGATTATGATGCATCAAATGTTCCAGACTGGGCCATGAAACTAATTATAGATTAAAAAATCATATTCAAAATATGCTTTTTTAGGATAAGACATTGAAAGGACTTTATTTATGAACATAGAAGAGGCAAAAAAGGAAATAAAAAACACTATTAAAACATATCTTGCAAAAGACGAACTTGGATTCTACAAATTTCCCATTGCAAAGCAAAGACCTTTATTCCTTGTAGGACCTCCTGGAATTGGTAAAACAGCCATCATGCAACAAATTGCAAAAGAATTACGCATCTGTCTTGTTTCTTATACCATCACCCATCACACAAGACAAAGTGCAATTGGACTTCCATTCATTGTTCAAAAGCAATTCGATGGAAAAGAATACTCTATAACCGAATATACTATGAGTGAAATAATTGCTTCTATCTATGAGAAAATAGAGCAAACTGGTATTAAGGAAGGAATTCTTTTTTTAGATGAAATAAACTGTGTTTCTGAAACACTCTCTCCAACAATGCTTCAGTTTTTGCAATACAAGACTTTCGGAACGCATAAGGTTCCTGACGGATTTGTCATTGTTACCGCTGGAAATCCGCCCAGATATAATAGAAGCGTCAGAGAATTTGATATTGTAACTCTAGACAGAGTACGACAGATTAATATTGATGCAGATTTTAAAACCTGGAAAAATTATGCTCTAAAGTCACGTGTCCATGGTGCAATAATCTCTTATCTCGATATTCATAATGATCAATTCTATAAACTTGGAATTGATACCGATGGACAGAATTTTGTAACGGCAAGAGGCTGGGAAGACTTATCTGTTTTATTAAATGCCTATGAAGAAAATGACATTCCTTTCGGAAAAGAGCAAGCCTTGGAATATCTTCATAATCCGGAAATATGTGAAGATTTCATCTCCTATTACAGCCTTTGGAAAAAATATAGAGATTTATACCAAATAGATGATATTTTGTCAGGAAAGGTAATAGAAATCAGTACTTTAAAAAATGCTCCATTTGACGAAAAATTAAGTATTCTAGGGCTTCTTGCAAATAGCCTTGATAATGAGTTTTCTTCCTGGCACTTGAATTTTGAAGCTAATACAATGCTTATGACTTTATTAAAAAGCTTTCATGGAGAATTAAAAGCCGAAGAAAACCAAGATAAATCTCCTATTTATCTTTTGGAATATGTTATAAACAAATTCAAAAAAGAAACCACCAAAAACGTTGACGCTGAAATAATAGAGCAAGACGAAATTATTCAAAGAAAGATTTGCGAAAACAACGCAAATAAACTGCTTAAATTACTCTATGAATTCGACAATCATCAAGATGCAAAAGAGTCGTATCAGTTTGTCAGAGACAGGTTCAAGGAAATTGAAATTGTCAGAGCAAAACAAACTGATGAAACAAGCCTGCACTTGTCAAATGTGTTCAGATTCATAGAGAATACTTTTGGAGAAAGTCAGGAAATGGTATTGTTCCTTTCAAGACTTACAAGCGGATGGTACTCTCTTTGCTTTGTTCAGGAAATCGGGAATGAAGAATTTTATAAATATAATAAGATGCTCCTTCTTAGTGACAAAAACGAAGAAATTCGAAACGAAATCTTAGAGTTGCAATAAGGTATGACTTCTTGCTGAGATTTAGGATAATCATCAGCAAGAATCCTGCTTCGCAGGACAAAATTTCTCTTGACGATAAATTTTGGACTGGTACGGTTATTGATTTTCCTGATGAAAACAATAACCTATAATTTATTGTTTTGAATACTTAGTAGAGTAGTTTTACTGGCTTGTAATATTTCATGAGCAGAACTGTTTATAAACGTTGGTACTTATGCGCTGTTTTTTAGCGCATTACGTACCACTACGTTTATAATCAAGCGAAAGCGTGTCTGCGACGAAATATACAAACAATAAAACGGACTATATAAAAACAATAAAGTATAGATTTTTATAAACCTTATCTTAGTGGAAGCTCAATACCTTTTCATAATCGTAGCCTCTATCTGGTGTGAATTTTCTTTCTATAAGTTCAAATAATTTCACACCATGCTTTTTGGTAACGATGTGCACTGACAGTTCATTAGTGTGTGTTTCAACAATCTTACTGGATACATTCGGAGTTGCCGCATCTTTGATAAGTCTTACTTCAAAGCTGCTAGGATTAGCTGGTTCTCCAAGATTGTGCCACATTTTCAAAGGATTACAACACTCTTCATCAACATCTTTTTGGACAAATACATACTGTTTTCCATCAAGTCTTACTACAAGATCTTTTTCTGCATCCTCTTCAGAAGTATTCCATAAAACTCCAATATACCCGCTGTTAGTTTTCAGAACTATCATGGAATCATCTTTCCATACACACTTTTCGCCTTTTTCTTTTAATTCTTTAAAGAAAGCAAAAGTCCAAAAGGTAGGTTTAGGAATACAATTAGCAGCTACCATTCCGAATCCGCCATGAAACAAGGTAAATGGAACTCCCTCTTCCTCGAAGACATCTCCAAAAGTCCAATAGGAATACAGATCATTCACATCACCAAGTCTTGCCAGCTGACCTGCAATATATGCAGCATTGAGATTCGTATCATGAATTACTCCGCGTGGTGTATACGATGTGCTAAATTCCGTTATATGAATTGGTGTATCTTTGAACTCCTCAAATGAATCTATGATATCCCGTGTTGACTGAAGATTGTCAAAACGATTATTAGCATCTTCTAGCTTTGAATAATCATAATGTCCTATTCTGTCAGGAAATTCGACAGTATAATGATGTCTTGTAATGTAATCCGGCTTTAGATTATTTTCATTACAAAACTCTAAAAATGCTTTAATCCAAACATCTTCCTTTACACCGCACACAGCAGGACCGCCAACTTTAAATCTATTATCAAAAGCCTTAATTGCAATATAAGTTTCTTTAAACAGTTTAAAATATTCCTGCATATCAGCCTTATACCAGAACCCTGGCAGATTAGGTTCATTCCACACTTCTATTGGCCAGTTATAAACTCTTTCGCCATATCTTTTTACTAAATGCTGCAATAAAGCAACCACCATATCTGTCCACATAGAATAATCTTTTGGAGGAGTAGTTTGTCCCTTCCAGTAAAAGATGGTCTGAGTACCGCTTGCCAGTTTCTCCGGCATAAATCCAAGTTCAAGATATGGTTCAATTTTCAGTTTGAGATACTCATCAAATATTCTATCAATATAGGTATAATTGTACTCGACCTTTTTGACACCATTTTCTTCATACTCATGATAAATTGCTACATCATCAGAAAAAAGTCCATGCCCTCTTATAAGTTTGAATCCAATTTCATCCTGAACAAATTTTAGCTCTTCAAGATACTCTTTTGTAAGACCAAGACCAAGTCTTCCAGTGCCAACGCAGAAATCCACATTGTTATTAAAAACAAATGTTAATTCATCATTTATATTAACAATCCCCATAAAAAATCTCCCTGATAAGTCTAATGCATCTTTTGTCTTTTTATTAGTCAAGTGCTTTTCTAAGTGTTTGTCTTACTGCACCTGTCGCCTTTAACTCACTAACAAAGTATGTAACAACTTTTTCTGCAAGACCACATTCAATAAGATCTACACCGAAAATATCTTTTCTTGTAAGAATGCTACTAAGCTTTTCTTTTGCCTCGCTGGTACTAAGATTATCACCAAGAGTAAACTGTTTCATAGTCTTATCCAACTCTTCAAGCAAAGGATCAGAACTTCTTTCAAATTCATTTCCATTATCATCTACCCCTAAAAGATAACGGAGCCATCCTGCCTGAGCAAGTGCAATAGCATCCAATGACATAACATCCTTATCTTCTGCTGCCATATAACTCTTAATAGTCTCTCCGTAACGAATAGAAAGCTTTTGTGAAGTATCTGTAGCAATTCTCTGCGGGCTATCTGGCATGAAAGGATTAGGAAGTCTAACCTTCACAACAGTATCAATAAATTCCTTAGGTTTTATAACCTTTGGATCAGTAACTACAGGAAGACCTTCAACATAACCTATTTTGGTAATAAGTTTTACCAAATCTTCGTCCTTCATTTCTTCTGAAATCTTAGTATATCCAAGAACACAGCCATAAACAGCAAGAGCTGTGTGAAGAGGATTAAGACATGTAGTAACCTTCATTCTCTCTGTACGATTTACAGTTTCTCTATCTGCAAAAATAACTCCTGCATCCTCTAATGATGGTCTTCCATTAGGGAAAGAATCTTCGATAACAAGATATTCACTCTCTTCTGCATTTACAAAAGGTGCAACATATGTATTTTTAGATGTAATAACTGGATTAAGCTCCTCAATTCCATCTTTTTCAAGCATTGCTTCAACACCGCTGTCTGGTCTAGGTGTAATTTTGTCAATCATGCTCCATGGGAAAGAAACCTTATTTTCGTCCTCAATATAAGAAACAAAACCTTCTTCAACCTTGCCGTTTTCAGCCCATCCTTTTGCAAAAGCATGAATTGCAGCAAAAAGTTTCTCACCATTATGTGAACAGTTATCTGTACTAACCATAGCAATAGGGTATTTACCAGCTTCATATCTTGAATAAAGCAAAGCTGCTACCTTACCAATATAGCTCTGTGGCTTTGATGGACCATTTTCAATATCGTTCTTAACAGCATCCATCATTTCTCCGGATGGAGTTTTAAGACTATAGCCTTTCTCAGTAATAGTAAATGTTGCCATTTGAAGAGACTTTGCAGCAAATACCTTCTTGAGATAAGAGAACTCATCCTCTTTATTGGAATCAAGAATGCAGGATTTTGCGATACTGCCTATTACCTGCTTCTCGATACTTCCATTAGATTTTAAAATTGCAAGAATAGAAAGATCTTCATATTTACTGTAAGCTTTCTCGACTATTTCATAGTCGAAACCTTCTGCAACGATAATTCCGCTTGTCTCTTTGCCTGCTTCAAGGAGTTTTTGAGCAAGTACAGCGTGGTAAGCTCTGAAAATATTACCAGCACCAAAATGCACCCACTTTGGATTCTCCTCTGTATCCTTTATCATTTTTTCTCTATCGAATTCTGGAAGATGATATCCTTTTGAAGACCAGGCTTTAACATCTTTTAAACCTTCTACTGTTAATTTCATGATAAATCCTCTCTTATATTAACCAATGAAATATTTATTATTTTCTTTCATCATTCTTCTTAATAGCTTCCCATAAGCCATTGATATATGCAGCTCCAAGTGCTCTATCATAAAGACCATATCCAGGCATAGCAACTTCACCCCAAATCATACGTCCGTGATCTGGACGAATAGGACCATCAAATCCTGTTTCATACAATGCCTTTACGATTTCATACATATCGAAAGTGCCATCGCTTGAAAGATGAGCTGATTCCTCAAAGTTTGTAGGAGAGATGAATCTAAGGTTTCGAACATGTGCAAAATGAATTCTGCCTTTAAGTGCACGAATCATATGAGGAAGATCGTTCTCAAGACTTGTTCCATAAGATCCAGAACAGAATGTTACACCGTTATGAACATCATCAACTGCATTCATCATCTTAAGAATATTCTTCTCATTGTTGATAATTCTTGGAAGACCAAATACGCTCCATGCAGGATCATCAGGATGAATAGCCATCTTGATATCATATTTATTACATACAGGCATAATAGCTTTAAGGAAATAAACAAGGTTATCAAAAAGCTTAGCTTCATCAACGTCTTTGTAACGCTCAAAAAGTTCTTTAACATGAGCAAGACGCTCTGGCTCCCAGCCTGGCATAACTGTACCATTTGTATCACCTTTTAATGTTGAAAACATTTCCTCTGGGTTAAGCGCATCAACTGCCTCCTGTGTGTATGCAAGGACCGTTGAACCATCTGCTCTTTTTCTTGCAAGCTCTGTACGAGTCCAGTCAAAAACAGGCATGAAATTGTAACATACCATGTGTATATCTTCTTTTCCAAGATTCTCAAGAGTCTTAATATAGTTCTCAATGTGCTCGTCGCGGTTACCATCTCCTATTTTGATATCATCCGATACATTTACAGATTCGATACCAGAAATGTGCATATCTTCTTTTGCAACGTCAGCCTTAAGAGCCTTGATTTCATCCTGAGTCCAAAGCTCACCAGCCTGCTTGTTATAAAGAGTTGTAATAACACCCTTTACTCCAGGCACCTGTCTAATCTGCCAAAGCTTTACTGTATCATATTTCTCGCCATACCAGCGAAGTGTCATTTCCATAACAAAATCCTCCACAAAAATTGTATATTCATCGTTATTGCTTTTCTTTAAGTAAACAACGTAATTTTCGCATTTTTTTATAAAAAGAAAAATAGCAAAAGAGATTGCATACATTGCAAAAGTGGCACATAATACTAATATGAGAAAAGATATAAGAAGTAATTTCACAACAAGACAAACAATGCTTAATGACTCGTTTGAGTTATTCTACTATAGCGATGCCGTATTAAAGGAAGTCGCTCAGCATTCACATGATTACTATGAATTCTACCTTTTTCTTGAAGGCGATGTAGAAATGCAAATAGAAAAAGCGTGCAGAATTCTTACTCCAGGCGATATTGTTGTCTTGCCTCCTAGTGTAAGACATCATGCTTTTTCCTGCGGAGAAGGTAAACCATATAGAAGATTTGTTTTCTGGCTAAGCAAAAAATATGTCAAAAGACTCATTTCAGAATCAAGTGACTATAACTATCTTATTGATAAAGCCCACGAAGGGCACTATTATCACCACTTAGAAGCTAGTCATTTTCAGGAAATCCAGGCAAAAGCTATTAGGGTAATAGAAGAAGTCCATGGCAATCGATACGGAAAAGAAACTTTCCTGCATTTATACGTCAGCGATTTAACATTATCTCTTACAAGTTATCTATATGACTCAGAACAGCTTCGCATTCCTGTAAGAAAAGATACTGAATTTCATGAGATTTTATCTTTCATTGAAGCTCATATCTCTGAAGAATTAAGTCTTGAAAGACTTTCTAATGAGTTTTTTGTAAGTAAATCTCATATAGTGCATACTTTCAAAAAGGAATTTGGACTATCAATTCACCAATATATATTAAAAAAACGTCTCGCTAAATGCTCTGATGCCATTTTAAGCGGTCAAAGCATTAGCGAAACGTTTATTACTTATGGTTTCCATGATTATTCAAATTTTTATAAAGCATTCAAAAAAGAATTTGGATACTCTCCTAGAGAATATCAGGAAATGCACTGCGTAAGTTGAAGTGATGGAATTTTTTTCTGAGTAATGTTCCATACAATAAGACTTCCAAAGGCAGCAAACAAAACACCACATATTACATCTGTCGGATAGTGAACACCAACATAAAGTCTTGAAACTGCGATTAAAGACGCTATTACAATTGGAAAATACTGTAATCTTTTCCATGGAGCATGAAGCAGAATAAATGCAACTGAAAAAGATGAAACAGTATGCCCTGATGGAAACGAAAAACTTGTAGGTATCACAACTGATGAAACTGGATTAAGTTCTTGTATTGCAAGAAAAGGTCTGACTCTCATTACTATATTTTTGACTATAAACTCTGTAGTTCCAGCGCAGACAAAAAGGGATATTAGTGAAATAATGCCAAGTTTTCTAGTCCTTTTATCGAGCAATAACAGTGCTATTATAATAAACCATACAATTCCCATCTCTCCTATTGCAGAGAAAAATACCATAAATGGTGTCAGAATGGGATTTCTAATATGATTCTGAATAAACAAAAGAATATTTCCATCCATGAAAGCCTCCTACTATGTGCTTTGTCAAATGTATTTATTTTATTCTACCATAATTATTTAGCTTACAAAAATAAAAAAAGGCTTAAAAAAAGAGCTTATCCTCACTCACGGATAAGCTCTATAAATTTACTCACAAACTATTATGTTACATGAACTTCGAAGTTGCAAACTAATGTCCAAGCCATGATAATTCAATAAAAAATGACAACAATTACCAATCATGCTACCTAAAGGTGTCGTTGCATGGATTATGTATGTGAAGAGAAACTTTTAAAATGCCAAATTTTATTGAATTATCAATGGAAAAAAGCTATTTTCTATATCTATAATTATTTTGCTGCCTTTCTGGCATCAATCATAGGCTGATACTTTTCTGTATCAAACTTAACAAGATCATCCCATCCAAGTCCCTTAAGCTGAGATGTCATATCATCCCACTGCTTATTGAACTCAGCTTCATCTTTAGCAAATACCATTCTCCATGAAGCATCTTTGATAATATCTCCGCACTGTTTACGAATAAGGCTAATATCAGAAGAATCAATTGCAAGAGCGATGTTAATACTAGGAACAACTGTCATCATCTTGTTCTTTGTAAGATAATCTACATCATCTTTTGCATCAAACTTCTTAGACCACTCATTTGTTGTCTTTGTCTTATTCATTTCAATAGATGTATCCCACATATCAGAAGCATAAGGCTCTTTTGTATCTGGGTTAATATCACATGAAGCAACAATCCACTGGTTAATCTGGTTGTTACCGTCATTCCAATTGCCTCCGCCAAGTTCTTCAGGAACAGTTACTTCAGCTGAGAATCTGTTGAGACCATCTTCTGTAAGTGTGTACTTTCCGTCTTTTACAGTATAGATAAGACCTTCTGTACCTGCATGCTGAAGCTGAACTCCCTCTGGAGAAGCATACCAGTCAAGGAACTCCATAAGTCTGTTGAAGTTCTCGTCGCTTACCTGTGAACCGATTGCTATTACACGGCCATCTCCATAGTATGTATCAGATGTCTGATACAAATTTGTATCAGCTACAGGAATTTCCACATAGTTAACACCTTCATCACCCTTTGCCGGGCTGTTCCAGAAACCATACTGCCAGCTGTACCAGTACAGATATACTCTCTTATCCTGCATCTTGGATACAACAGAGTTCCAATCCTGAGTAGCAGAATCCGGATCAATCAAGCCTCTCTGATTAGCATCAAAGAAGAACTTGAGCATTTTACGATATGCACCCTTTTCATCTGTTAAAGGAGCAATAGAGTTATCTGTTCCAATAAGAACAGATCCGTTAACTTCCTGACCATACCACTTTGTAAGCTGAGCGACATTTTCCATATACTGGCTGTCCCAATCCTTCCACATGCTTATTGCATATGCATTGTCGCCCTTATCATTCTTTGGATGAGCCTTCTGAATAGCACTAAGACAATCAAGAAGATCATCAGTATTCTTTAATTCAGGAGCACCAACTTCATTATACATATCCCATCCCATACGAGGATAAGAATATACATGAAGCTGCTTGTAAGCAGTCGGACCATTGTTATTCATTTCAAGAGGAATAGCATAAATCTTAGAGCCATCTCCCATCATTGAATTGAACTGTTTAATCTGCTTTTCATACTTCATAAGATTTGGATATTTGCTCAAAACATCTGTCAAATCATGAACAAGACCAGATTCAACACATTCCTGCATGTCTGCATTGTCAAGAATTATTAAATCACCAAGAGCCCCTGCAGCACACCTTGTCTGATACAAAGCGGCTCCATCTCCTGCAACCTGCGGAGCAATGATGTTAAGTTCCATATTAAACTTATCCTTAACTATCTTGCCATACCATCCAGGCTGAACACCCTGAAAGTTTGAAGCCACATCATAAAAATCTACTGAATACAGTTCATCATGATTAACTTCAACACTTCCATTTGCCGATTTATCGCCCGTAGCACCTGCCTTTCCACTTTCACTGCCACAACCAGCCAGAAGGCTTGCTGTCATAAGCGCAGTAAGTGCAAGCGATGTTAGTTTTTTACTCCTCATTTTCGTCCTCCTTTGAACAAAATTTAACGTTACCCCTCAAATTTTTACTGCAAATTTGTCCTCCTTCTTTATTTTCTACTGTAAGTTGTACAGTAACTTACCCTATATTATCCCTTAACTGCTCCTATCATAATGCCTTTTACAAAGTACTTTTGGAAAATAGGATATACCAGCATAATAGGCAATACTACAATAACTGTAATAGTCATCCTGACACTGGTAGTAGTCTGAGCAGTTGCTGCTGCCGCTGCAAGTGATGCCGTACTTGTACCACTCTGCGCTAGAGATGCCAAAGAACTAGCCTGATTAAGATATTGGTACAACACAAACTGCAAAGGATAAAGCTTAGTATTAGTCATAAGTAAAAGAGTATCCTGAAATGCATTCCACTGGCTTACAGCAGAGAAAATAGCCACTGTTGCCATAATAGGTTTAATAACAGGAATAATAACCTTAAAAAATACTGTAAGGACACTTGCTCCATCAATTTCCGCAGCTTCCTGCAATTCCTTTGGTACAGATTCTACAAAAGTCTTTGTCAAAATAAGATTAAACGGGGACACAATAGCCGGAAGAATATATCCCATAAAATTATTAGTAAGGTGCATACTCTTCATAACAAGATACCAGGGAATAATACCTGCATTGAAGTACATTGTAGCAACTACTAACCTGTACCAGAATTTTCTAAGCCACATTTTTTCCTGAGTAAACATAAAACCAAGGAAAGCAGATGCAAATACTGTAAGTGATGTTCCTATTACAGTTCTAAGAAGAGAAATATTAAATGCCTGCAAAAGTCCAGAAATCTGAAATGCTGATGTATAGTTATGAAAATGAATACTCTTTGGCAGGAAGATAATATCTCCTCTTGCACTTATATCATTGGCACTGATTGTATTAATAATAATGTAGTAAAAAGGATATACACATAAAAATGCTGCTACGCAAAAGAATATATAGCATATTATTTCAACGGTTCTGTCTTGAGCACTGACTTTAACCTTATTTTTATTCTTTTCGCCTTTCATTATATTTCCTCCCTTGAATCAAGTAGCAAACAAAAAATTTCTCTTTAACAAGTCAAATTAAAGAATGCTTTCTCCTCGAATAAGCTTTGAAGACTTGTTAACTATAATCAAAAGAATAACGCTTACAAGACTCTTAAGCATACTGACTGCAACAGAAACCGGATATCCTCCGCTTCCCATCGCCATGTTGTAAACATACAAATCCAAAACCTGAATATAATCTTTGTTAAAAGCATTCTGGAAAACGTAATACTGTTCCATTCCGTTATTCAAGAAGTTTGCAACATTTAAAACAAGAAGTACGAAATACGTTGGCAAAAGTGAAGGAATAGTAATGTGTTTTACTATCTGCATTCTAGAAGCTCCATCTACTCTTGCTGCCTGAATAAGTTCATCATCAATACTGGAAATAGCTGCAATATACATAATTGCTGCCCATCCAAGATTCTTCCAGGTAAGCCATAACCACTGTGTAAACCACACATGCTTTGTAGACTGCAAGAATAGTATTGGAGTATCAATGATTCCTGTTTTCAGTAAAAGGGAATTCATCATTCCGGTACTATTAAAAAGTGAAAATGCGATAGAATAAACCATTACCCAGCTTACAAAATTCGGAAGTGTTGTTACTGTCTGGACGAATTTTCTAAACTTCACACTTCGAATTTCATTAAGAAATACCGCAAAAATCATTGGAAGCCAGCTGGTTCCAAGTGTTAGTCCGCTCATTGCAAAAGTGTTCTTAAGAACCTGAATAATCTGATCAATTTTGACCTGACTACTCACAAGCGACTCAAACCACTTAAAACCAACAAATTGACACTGCGATAGTGTTTTTGGTGGTCTGTAATCAAAGAATGCATACATCCAGCCATATAATGGGTAGTAGCAAAAAGTAAGAACTAAAATAATAAATGGTAGAACTAGTAGAAATAGTTTAATAGAATAAATCTTTTTCTTGGACAAGCCGCACCTCCCTTGGTCAAACGATAAACCAAAATAATAAACAACCCCTATTTGTTTTATAGCGTAAAAAAACTTTTCAAGAAAAATAATATTAAATTTTTAAAACTGAATTTCTAATAACCATTGAACACGGGACGCTGATAACTTTTGGATTATTATCCTCTCTGCCCTTATCATCATCCTCTTCATTATTTATATTTTCAAGTTTATCCAATAATAGCCTTGCTGATATCTCACCTATCTTTGCAAGAGGAAGTGAAGTTGTAGTAAGCGCAGGTCTGAAAAAAGCTGAAATACTCTCGTTATCAAAACCACACACCGATATATCTTTTCCAACCTTAAGTCCCTTTTCCTCTAGAAAATCATAAATACCGCCAGCCATTAAATCAGAAATTCCAAAAAATGCTGTAACATTTTCTGGAAGTAAAGCCTTGGCTGATTCATATCCAGCTTCTCTACTCCAATCCCCATAGTGAACCAATTTAGGATCAAACAATATACCATTTTCGTATAATGCCCTCTGATATCCTAACAGTCTTTTTATAGTATGGATATTATCAGCTCGCCCCCCAACAAATCCTATTCTTCTGTGTCCATTTTCTACAAGATACGAAACCATATCAAAAGCACTCTTTTCATCATCAATTACTACTGATGGAATCTTACTCGAATCTGAAAATGCGTAGCACATCACTGCAGGTAATGGAAAATCATCATTAAAACATCGAATTATCCTTGAATGCCCCGCAAGATAAATTACCCCATCCACCTGTACTGAAAAAATATCCTGAATAACAGGATCAAGTACAGAGTGATATGCCTTCTCCTGATCGTACCACGTATCAGCCCATCTATCATAAAGACGTAAATTGTGAACTGTAACCCTATACCCTCTACGTTCTAGATGATCCATTATGCTTTCTATAATAGGCGGCGAAGAAAATTGAGCTATATCTTCTGCGATTATAGCTATCATCTGAGTTTTCTTAGCCCTTAAGCCCTTGGCCATGAAATTCGGTTTATAACCCGTTTCTTTTATCATGTCCATGATACGTTTTTTTGTTTCTTCACTTGCTTTAGCTTTGCCATTGATTACATTAGATACAGTTGTTGGAGAGACGTTGCACATTTTAGCAAGCTGCTTTAATGTTACCATCACGTCCCCTTTCATCATCATACTGTAGACGCTATACTGTTTTACGATTATTTTCTTTTCTATCTGAAATTTAGAAAAGTTCAATCAATATAATCGCTCCCCTCTCAAAAGCGATTATAATTTTTTATCGGTAAAACGTTTAACTTATAGACTAATATTAATGCACATCTCTTTATATGTCAACATTTTTTTGGCATTTTTTACATGTTTGTACGTTTGTGACAATGTTTTTTGTATATTATGCCGGCATAGTAATACTCAATTTTCTTCATGTTTTATGACTAATTAGTTTATCGTTCAACTAATAATCGTTTATATTACTTTATGTTATGCTTTGAACCAGCTTGCTGCTTTTCTTATGAGAGATTTGTCGGACCGAATCTCATTGGAAGTATTTCCGGCAATGTATAAACTTTTATTTCATTTTCATTCTTTGCTAGAATAATCTTAAAATCATCATCGCAAAACTCTGCCATTACCTGTCTGCATACTCCGCATGGCGGACAAAATGGCAATTCTTTCGCATCATCCATTCCTCCAACAATTGCTATTGCCTTAAAACGTGTGTATCCTTCACTGACAGCTTTGAAAAATGCTGTCCTTTCAGCACAGTTAGAAGGGGTATATGCTGCATTTTCTATATTGCACCCTCTAAAAACCACCCCCTCATCAGTCAAAAGAGCGGCACCAACTTTATGATGAGAATAAGGTGTATACGCCATTTTACGAGCTTCAAGAGCTTCTTTTACTAATTCTTTTTCCTTTATCATAACGTTTGTTCCTCCATTATTTGGTCAAAAAACGAGCCCATTTCCAAGAATGGACTCGTTAGTCATATTAGAATAATTAATCGTCTAATTATCAAAAACAAAGATATAAAACTTATTTTGATTTTACGTATGGTTTACCATTTGCTGCAGGTACTCTTGATTTTCCTACGAAGAAAATAAGAACAAGCATAGTAACTACATAAGGAATCATAGATATAAGGTTTGGTGATACAATGTGATTGTCACCAAGAAGAGATTTGATTCCGTTACACAATCCAAAAATAAGACATCCAAGGAATGCTCCACCTGGCGAAAACTTACCAAAAATTACTGCTGCAATTGCAATAAATCCCTGACCAACGATTACACTTGGTCTGAACTGGCTTACAGTTGACAAAGTAACAAAAGATCCACCAAGTCCTGCCAAAAAGCCTGAAAGAATAACACATATATATCTTGTCTTAATAACACTAATACCGAGTGTCTCACAAGCCTTAGGATGTTCACCGACTGCACGAATCTTCATTCCGAATCTTGTTTTGTAAAATACAAACCAGATAACTGCCACAAGAAGGAAACTAAGATAAGCTGCAGAATATGTGGAAATTACATTATATCCAAAACTACCTGCTGCAAACTTACCATCAAACATCTTAGGAAGCTTACTAGCTGGAGAAAGTGCAGGTGAATCTGATGAATTATCAAAAAGTGCTTTACAAAGAAATACCGCAAGACCAGGTCCAATGAAGTTTATCGCAGTACCTGTAATTGTCTGATCTGCTGCAAATGTGATACAAAAAAGTGCATGAATCAAACCAAATGCTGCACCAGCAAGACCTCCACACAAAAAGCCTATCCATCCGCTACCTGTATAGTATGCAACAACAGCACCAGTAAATGCACCAATTGTCATCATACCCTCTATTCCGATATTAACTACACCACTTCTTTCTGAAAAGCATGAACCAAGTGCTGCCAATACTAGAGGAGGTGTGCAAATCAATATTGCATTTATAACAAGACCTAAATTTGTAACTATATTCATTCGTTCTGACCTCCCTTATTCTTGGTAAGCAAAGACTTAAATACATGTGTGATTGCCACAAATATAATAATTGTTCCCATGATAATATTAACAACTTCCTGAGGAACATTTACCATTGTAAGCTTACTACCGCCATATTTCATAGCACCATAGAAAAGACCAGCAAAAATACATCCAATAGGATGAGAACTACCAATAAGTGCAACTGTTATTCCCTGGAATCCATATTGCTCCTGCGTTGCGAACTGACTGATTCTTTCACCCATTCCAAGTGTCTGTACTGCTCCGCCAAGACCTGCAAGAGCTCCTGAAATAGACATTGATATAAGGAAAATCTTATTCGAACTGATTCCTGCATATTCAGCTGCAGTCTTACTATAACCAACTGAACGAAGCTGAAATCCAAGCGTTGTTTTATTCATAATAAACCAAATAGCAAGTGCTGCAACTACTGCGAGAATAATTCCCCAGTTAGCATCAGAACATCCAGTTAATTTAATAATATCCTTTGGAGCAGTCATTCTGGCACTTTCCAAAATATTCTTAGTAGCTTCTCCACCGCCATCTCTATGAACTGACTTGAGGTTTACTACATAGTTAGAAAGATAAAAAGCAATCCAGTTAAACATGATATAACTAAGTACTTCGTTGATACCTCTTTTAATCTTTAAAAATCCTACAATAGCTCCCCAAACGATTCCGGCTGCTGCTGCTGCAAGAACGCAAACAAGAACATGAAGCGGTGCAGGAAGTTTAAGGAAAATTCCACAAAGACAAGCTGCAAGTGAACCAACTACAAACTGGCCTTCTGCTCCTATGTTAAATACGCCTGTTCTAAAAGAAAACGCAACACTAAGACCTGTAAGAATCAAAGGTGAAGCATATACAATACTGTAAACAATATACTTTGGTTTACTAAATACACTTGAAAAAAGTTTGGAATAAGCCACAACTGGATCATTTCCGATTGCAAGAAGCAAAATTGCTCCAACAAGAAAACCAATTAAAATGGCTATGAATGTGTATAATATATTACTATTAAATATCTTTGACTTCTTATTCATTCTTACCTCCAGCCATCATGTATCCAAGTGTATTCTCATCCGCATCCTTACCATCAACACTTCCCACAATCTTGCCATCGAAAATTACATCTATGCGGTCAGACAATCCCATAATTTCATCCAATTCAAAAGAAACTAAAAGAATTGCTCTATTCTTGTTTCTCTGCTGAACAAGATACTTGTGTACAAATTCGATTGCACCTACATCCAAACCTCTTGTAGGATTAAATGCAATCAAAAGTTCTGCATCATTTGTCACTTCCCTAGCAATAATAACCTTCTGCTGATTACCACCTGATAAATGTCCCGCGAGTCTGTTTTCACATCCAACAGGACGGATATCAAACTTCTCAATCATTTTAGTTGCATGCTGCATTATCTTATCTTTCTGCAAAATACCGTGTTTTGAAAATGGTGCTTTACCAAAATTTTGCAAAATAAGATTCTCTGCAACGCTAAAATCAAGAACAAGTCCATGCTTTTGTCTATCTTCAGGAATGCTGGTAATTCCTTTTTCAAACATATATTTCGGAGGCTTATTTACAACATTTTCACCAGACATTATTACTTCGCCTGATACAGCCTTGGAAAGACCGGTGATAATCTCAATAAGCTGAGACTGACCATTTCCATCTACTCCGGCAAGGCCAACAATTTCTCCCTTTCGAACCTTAAGATTAAGACCTTTTAAAATCTCAACTCCTCTATAATCCTTCGCATGAAGATTTTTTACTTCAAGTACGAGATCACCAGGCTCTTGCTCTTTTTTCTCTACTTTGAAATTGACTTTTCTACCTACCATCATGGCTGCAAGGTCATCTTCACTTGTCTCTTCTACATCAACAGTATCAATGTACTTACCCTTGCGGATAATAGTACAATTATCTGCAGCAAATTTAATTTCTTTTAGTTTGTGAGTAATAAGTATAACTGACTTTCCATCTGCTGTAAGATTTTTGATAATATCCATAAGCTCAGTTATTTCCTGAGGAGTAAGAGATGCAGTAGGCTCATCCAAAATAAGGATGTTAGCTCCTCTGTACAATACTTTAAGGATTTCTACTCTTTGCTGCATTCCAACTGAGATATCTTCAATCTTGGCATCAGGATCAACTTTAAGATTATATTTTTCAGAAAGTTCGAGAATCTGACGTCTTGCTTCTTTTTTGTCAACAACAATACCTTTAACAGGTTCTTTACCAAGAATAATATTCTCAGTAACTGTAAAAGGTTCTACTAGCATGAAGTGCTGATGCACCATTCCGATTCCAAGTGAAATCGCTTTATCTGGGCTGTCTATATCTACCTGCTGTCCATTAATTTCAATTGTGCCTGAAGTTGGAGTTAGTAATCCATAAAGGACATTCATAAGAGTACTCTTACCAGCACCATTTTCTCCTAATATTGCATGAACTTCACCTTTATGAACTGTAAGGTTAATGTGATCGTTAGCAGTAAAAGAACCAAATTTCTTTACAATGTCTTTCATCTGAATAACGACCTGGCTTTTATCAATATTACTATTCTTAGCCACAGTGATTCCTCCGATTTCTCACATTTTATGATTTCAGTGTCATTTTTTGCCACTATATAATTATTGTATTTTTAATGCCTATGTCATTTGCTTTTTTCTCAAGTTCTAGAAGCATTTCTTTAGTTGGTGTTGTCATAGTTTTATACTGGCTACGAACTCCCATTGGACGATAAGCTATTATTTTATATCTTATGTCTTTTTTATCTAAATAAGGCAGCAAGGCTTTTGATGTCTCAATAACTGTTTCTGTTGCATTAAAAATTTCTGGTGCTACCACAGTACGAACTTCTTCTAGTTTATTGTTTTCTGCAAGAAAAATAAGATTTTTTAAAACTATGTCATTGTCAGTTCCTGTTACAAATTTATGTTCATCACTGTTCCATGCTTTAATATCAAGCATTACACCATCACATAAATCCATCAGTTCCTCATCTTTAGAAAAGTCATAACTTCCATTACTATCTAACAGCACAGGAAGCATGTTCTCATTTGACAACCTGCAAAGCTGTTTCAAAAACTCAGGATATGTAGTGCATTCTCCCCCTGATACTGTTATTCCTCTTATATACGGTACCTGCCGAAGTACAACTTTCATTACATCTTCTGCATCCATCATGGATGTACGAGGACTAGAACCATTCGGGCATGATTTGATGCACATATCACATTTTACACATTTGTCAGGTTCAAATACCACTTTGCCGTCTGCAAGTGATAATGCATGAGTCTTACATTTCTGCACACAAATACCGCAGTTATTACACATGCCTCTAGTCTCAGGATTATGGCAATACCTGCAGTTAAATCCGCATCCTTGCAAGAATACGACACTACGATTTCCTGGACCGTCAACGCTGGAAAATGGAATAATTCGGTTGACGGTCACTTTTTGCAATTCAGATTTACTTCCTGTCATCTGACTTTACGCTCCAAAATATGTCCATTCTGCTTTGCACCCATTCCAAGTGCTGTTGTGTCATGCTTTACATTTTCGCCTTTTTCTAGCTTCTCGATTTCAGATCTCTTTACAAGATATCCTGTAATTCTAATAACATCATTATTAGAACCATAAAATGACATATATCTAATATCCTGTCTCATTGCTCCTTTTATAATATCTGCAACAAAATCAGGATTTCTATGAACTGTCATATCAACAGGGAATATATCACCTGTTCCAGATGGAAAATATTTGTGGAACTTAGACATATTCTTCAAGTGATCGATTAATTCTTCTGGCTCTTCTCCAATTGGAATTCGTGTTCCTGGTGTAACATTAGTGTCAGATGCAATTCCCACCTGCGCATGAAGAAGGAAGTGATTGTCTGTTGCCTCACAATACTTGTTTATATGCGCTTTATTGAATTCATCAATTTTATTCATAATACGAACGCCAAGTTCATCAGCTTTTTCGCTATGTCCAAAACGCTCATTTATTCCTTCTTTTTGTAAAAGAATATCAACAGCATCAGCAAGTCCTACAAGACCAAACATTGCTGAAAATCTGTCTCTTCTGATAAATCCTTCTTTTGCAAGAAAACTATTTTCGAAGAATCCGCTTTCTTCAACGATGAAACGAATTCTTTCATCCATATATCTTGCCATAATGTCCATAACATATGGCAGTTTATCATTAAGAAAATCTTCAATATTGTCAGCTTTTTTTGCAATATTGCCCAAAATAAGTCTGCAAAGTGTATATGAACCGCCACCTAGCTTAAGTCCATTATAACAGCTTGCAATAACATAATCTTCACCAAGTTCATTAACAAACATTTTATTATTAGCAAAACTTGGCTTTGCACTGTGAAGAGCTGTTTTTATATTTTCAATCAGAAAATCGTCTGATGTTTTGTCCATATCATATTTCAAAGTGATATTCGGAACGGCATCTGTCATTTCTCCAACTGCACGCAGTATAATGCGGCCTGCCTTAGTATCTTCTGGTCCTAAGTTGGCATGGCAAAAAGAATCAAGAATAGTTCTATCACAATGAATCAAAAACAGTTTGATTATCTTATAGGCCATCTCCTCGTCCATATCCTGAACATAAGGATCAAGCAGTTTATCAAGTCCTCCAATATACACTGGATAATTAGTAACACTTGGTACATGCTTATAGAAAATAAGAAGACTGTTAATAGCTTCAAATAAATCTTTCGGTGGTTCTAACTGAAGAAATTTGCTACCCTCTTTTAAAAATTTCTCATAATCAGGGATAATATATCTTGGACGAAGTGGCGCATGTCCTTCGAACAAATCACAGATACACTGCTTATCGATAGGCTGATTCAACAATTCATCAAGCCCTTTTGGTAAATCAAGGACTTCCAGAAGACCATCAGCAAGATTTGCCATATTTGCAACTTTCTGCTCATGAGTTAACGTTGCACTCTTAACTGTTTGCAACATTTCTTCTCTTGTTTTTTCAACACGTTCCATGCTTATTTGTTTCATAAAGACAACCACTCCATTCTAAATAAAAAAAGTATTCTGTACGTAAAATATAAACGATTTATATAACAATTACAACAGTTAACATTTTTTAACTTTTACCCAAATTTACGGAGCAAGGTAGCGTCCGTGCTACATTGCCCCGTATTATTTGAGTTTATAAAATTAACTAACTAATGACAATCAATCAAGTTCGTAAACATCACCATACTTAGCTTCGAAATCAGCCTTTGTCTTAGGAACTGTGACTTCACCAGAAATAATCTTCTCTTTAACTTCGTTAACCTTATTAAGAACATCCTCGTTAAGGTTGTCTGTTGTAGGAGCGATATCAACACCTGCATCTTTCAGAGAGAATGTTACAATTCCCTTCTGGAAAGTACCTTCACTGCCAAGCTTGGCTGCATCATAAACAGCTGTATCAACACGCTTCATAGCAGAAGTAAGGATTGTCTTTGGTGCAATAGAACTCTGATCTGAGTCAACACCGATTGCCCAAATCTTTGCTTCCTGACATGCATCGATAACACCAAGACCTGTACCACCAGCTGCATGGAAAATAACATCAGCCTTAGATGCGATCATGTTGTTAGCTGCTGTCTTACCAGCTGCTGTATCTGAGAAGCTGTTTGCATTTGTCTGAAGAACCTTTACCTTGGAGTTTGCATCGATTGCACCTGCAAGGTAACCATATCCGAACTCATTCATTGTATCTGTCTTCATACCAAGAACAAATCCTACTGTATCTGTCTGAGTTGTAAGACCAGCTACATAACCTACAAGATAAGACGCCTGTGACTGCTCGAACATAAGGCATGCAACATTATCAAGATCACTGCAAGAAGAATCATCTACGATAGCAAAATGCTTGTCAGGATTAGCTGTTGCCTCTTCACGAAGTGCATCAGCAAGCTGATAACCGATACAAATGATAAGATCATAATCTTCATCAACAAAGTTCTCAATGTTAGGAATGTAATCTGCATCTGTAGAAGACTCAAGGTAAGAAGCTTCAATTCCAAGTTCCTTTGCTGCCTTCTGTGCACCTTCCCAAGCTGACTGGTTGAATGAACCATCGTTAACTCCGCCTGTATCTGTTACAATACCAAGCTTGAAATCAGACTTTTTCTCAGTTGTATCCTCTTTTTTGTCATTTGCATCTTCAGCGTTTGTCTGTGTAGATGTACCATTTCCAGACTCTTTTGAAGAAGAACCACAAGCAGCTAATGAAGCTACCATTACAGCACTCATAAGTACTGCCAAAATTTTCTTTTTCATAATGTTGCCTCCTTGTTTTTGAAAATCCACTTGGTGGATTTTAATCACAAACTAAATGTTATTCATATAAACAAAACAGCTCAAAATAACATCTGAACGTTTGTTCAAACAAACTTTAAGTATCTTACCTTGTTCTAAGGAATTTTGCAATATTAATTTTGTAAGAATTTTTTATCAGTCGAGTGCTCCAAACAATATAATTTTACCATATATTTGACTTTTATGGAATTTTATTTTAGGTCTATGAATTTTCTTAATATCAGTATCCTTTTGTTCGTAACTAGTCTACGCTGCTAATTACATTAACTATATACTCTTTGTTAGCTACCAAATAATCATAGAGCCATTTTCTAATACTATCAGTATTTTCCTCAATCCACGAATCTATTTCATCAGCTTCTTCCATCCATTCTTGAGGAAAATCAAAACTGTCTGCATACTTAGGATTCTGATAGTCATTGATTCCTTTTGAAAGCATATCTGACATTTCCTTTTCACCTTTATTCTCAAGATATTGCACAGCATTCATTATTATTTCTTTATTTTCTGATTCATAAAACGTCCAGACACCGCTTCGTTCAGATGCTGCAGACCAATTCGACACTACAAGGAACACACTTATAATTGAATCTTTCATAAGCCTATTATTCGAGCAAAAAGCCAGGCAAAATTCGGACTCAATGTCGTAAAAATCCCTATAATCCATCGATTCAAGTTTTTCATATAGCCAGTTAATCATTCTATCGATTCTCCCTTGTCGCAATTTACTCGACATTTTTAAGAGCCACATCCATCGGAATTTTCTTTATTCTGATGTAATCAACAACTGATACAAATGCATAGCCAATGAGTAAATATACAACTGATAGTATCATAGATACAGGTCTTAAATAGAATGCAAAGTATCCATCCATCTGTAGCATAAATATACGGAATACCCATGTCATAAGGTAATAACCAGCAGCAAAACCTACCACAGAACACAGCGTAACTACAACCGCTGTTGGCACCATATATAAAGATGCAATCTCCATATTACTAAAACCAAGAATCTTTGTCATGGAAATAGCCCCTTCATTTCTCTCAATGATAATCTTGGCAAGAAGGTATATAAGCGATGCCGCAAGAACTATCAATGCAATTTTAAACACACCCATGATTCCACCAAGGGAATGTTTTAGCTGAACAACCACCTTCAACACATCATCCTTAGTGATAACAGTTGCTATATCCTTATCAGCAATATCATTTATCTTGTTTTTTGAAAAAAATCCTGAAAACTCTCCTTCCTTTTTTTCAAAAAAGCTGTTGAAACTATCACCACTCATAAATAGTGCTATGCCGCCATCGTATTGAATTACTCCAACAATTTTAAAATTGTAGGTTTTGTTCTCATACTCCTCATGAAGTGCGACTGTATCTCCTGTTGATATTCCAAACTTTGATGCAAACGCACTTGATATATACGCCTGTCCTTTAGTTGTCTTCTTCAAAAGTGTAACATACATACTATCGTCTGCAATTCCATATACTGATACGCTTTCATCGCCTCCGCTTCCCATTCCTGTTCGGAAAGAACTTTTTTCTTTTTCATACATAAGACTTGCCATGCTGAATTTCTCTGCAGTCTTTTCTTTGGTCTCTATGACTTTTCCTTCCTCATCTTTATAATCCATTAGAATATACTGATAATCAGAAAACATCATGTCAGTAGCATTATCTGCATAATTATTAAGTGAATCCGGAAGGCCAAATGCAAAACACATCATTAGTTCTATGAATATAATTCCAAAAACAAGCACCAGATAGTTAGGAATATTTTGGAAAAGAATCCTCAACCTGAACCTTTTCATAAATGACCATTTTGGAAGTCTTCTTGCTTTAGTACGCTTAGAATTTGTAAGATCATGGCGAAGAAATCTTAATGGACTAAGCTGCAGTTTTTTAGCAATCACGCAAAGGTTAATGCAAAACATCAAAATAAGTGGAATAACTGTAGTCTTAATAATTGCTGTATTGCTCCAAACAAGGTGGCAAGTAGGAAGGCTATAACTTTCATAATACAAATTGACAGCTATATTCTTGAAAGCTGTATATCCAAGCACATTACCTATAATCGCTCCAATAACAGTAACAATAAGCGGCATGGACATATAGTGGACGATAAGTTCTCTTTTACTATAACCTGATGCGCGCAAAGTTCCAATAACAAGTGACTCCTTGTCAATAGTGTTACTTATTGTTATCGCAAAAATAAACGCGATAACGCCTATAAGAATGTAGCAAAGTATGCTGGTAGTCGAAGAATCGCCCTCAATATCAGAAGGTGCAAAGTTACTTGCCTGTCTAAGATACTCAGGAAGATAATTTTCTATCTTGTTATCATTTACAACAGTCTTTGTAATAAGCGCTTTGAGAAAGTTATCTGCATAATCCGACTGAGTTATCTTATCTATTGGCTTCTTTTTGTATAAATAAGCATAATTGTAATGAACTCTTTTTTTGAAAGAATCAAATGCACTAGGGGTAACCATTGCAACGTCAAATCCAAAAGCATCAAACATTAAATCTGTATTTGATTCGTGAAGTGTCAAGTAATCGACATAAGATAAAAGACCTACAACTGTAAACTTTTTCCCGCCAACTTCAATCTTATTTCCTATGCTAATTCCCACATTGCTTGCATGCATTCTATCAATGGCTATTTCGTCATCAGTTTCTGGCGCTCTTCCTTCATTAAAAGAAGCCTTGTCAATTTCAGAATCACTTTTAAATATTCTAACATTGGCATCTACTTTGCCATTACAATCTTTATCCTCTGTTGCTTCTTTATAGAAATTCTCATAGATTGTCACAGGAACTGCCTCAAAATCTTTGTCATTAAGATTATATCTGTCAGCAATTTCATCCCATTTTTCGTTTACTTTTTCTATGACTTTTTCATGTGCTTTATCATAAGCTTCTTTAACTGATTTTTTGTAATCTTTTGACTCTTTTATTTCTTTTTTTGATTTGTCAAAAGAACTTTCAATAGCTTCATCTATCTTTTTTTCTATTATTTTCTCATCAGTTATACCGTATGCCAAGCACTGCTTACGAACCTGTTCTTTAATTGCAGCTGTGACTTTTTTATTTAGTTCTTCTTCAATAAACTTAGAAACTTCCTCATCAGCTTCATTCATTCCTTTATCAATGTAGTATTGTCTGACATCTGCCATATCACCTTTTTCTATAGCATCTAAAACCTTTTTAGATGCTTTCTTTTCAAGTTCAAAAGAACCATCTTCTAAAACCAATTCTTTTTTACCTGCCTCTACAGAATAAAGCATACTGTCATGACCAACATACATTCCTGAAATAACGCCTATCATTATCACCATAAACACAATTATTACAAGATATTTATGCCATTCATTTTTTAATTCTTTCGGAATACGTCTTATAAGAGGATTTCTCATTTTTTCTTCTCCTCTTACCATTCAAGTTCTGATGCTGGAATCTTAGTTTCATTGATATCATTATGACGAACAATTCCATCACGAAGCTTAATTACATGATCTGCCATATATTTTATAGCTTCATTGTGAGTTACCATAATGATGGTACTTCCAAACTTCTTATTGCAATCTTCTATAAGCGACAAAATTTCTTTTGATGTCTTATAATCTAAAGCTCCTGTTGGTTCATCACACATAAGTATGTCAGGATTCTTAACTACAGCCCTTCCTATGGATACTCTTTGCTGTTGTCCTCCTGATAATTGATTGGGGTACTTATATTTGTGTTTCTGAAGACCAAGAGTTGTTATTACTTCTTCCACGTCCAGAGGTTTATCAGATAGATATGCTCCCACCTCGATATTCTCTTTGACATTAAGATTTTGTATAAGGTTATACATCTGAAATACATACCCTAGATGCTTGCGTCTATAGATTGTAAGCTGCTTTTCATTCATTTCTTCAAGCTTATCACCACCTATGCTTACATATCCCTCATCTGGAGTATCTATACCGCCTATGATATTAAGTAGTGTGGACTTACCAGAACCGGACGGACCAAGAAGGACACAAAACTCACCTTTTTCCACAGTAAAATTCATCCCTCGAAGCACTTCCTGCCTAGCTTCCCCTGATCCAAAGCTCTTTTTTAAATCTTTTATTTCAAGAAATTTTTTCATAAAGCCTCCTTTTGTGTTAGGTATCGCTAATTATTATAGTTAGCAATCGCTAACATGTCAAGGATTACGCAAGTTTTCGAAGAGCATCAGCCGCATATTTTGATGGAAGCCTTATGGATGAGCGCACCCATATTCTCATAGCCATCCTTCGTAATTTCCTGCAATAACATCCCATTCATCAGCAGAGAGGTCGTGAATTAGTAATTTCATAATGTTACCAACTTTCTCTTTTCAGCATTATCTCATCGAAAAACTGTGTATACGTCATATCTATACCCATCTCTCTTGTTTTCGTAGTCGTAGCTATCACCTTCGTCATCATAAAAGTTGTAGGTTGCCTTCGCTCCATTTTCTGCAAAACACCTGAAATTTATTTCATCTGTCTGTTCCTGTGTAGAAAGAGCTGGCTTTCTAACTGGCACAAGGCTTCCACTTCGCACAAAAATTGGGATTACATCTAGAGGTGCATCTACTTCTGCACTACTTCCCCCCTCATACTTCTTTTCAGTATAGAAGTCATACCAATCACAGCCTTCTGGAAAGTAGACGATTCTTTTTTTAGAGTTATCTTTAATCGCATTTCCATCCTCATCATAGTACATAGGTTTAAGCACAGGACAAACCATTATACTTTCACCAAACATGAACTGATCAATGATGTTCCAAGTGTTCTTGTCTTTTGTAAAGTCAAAAGCAAGGAACTTTATCATGGAGTTATCATCGTGCCAAACCTTACCAGCCTCAGAATAAATGTAAGGCATAAGGCTATACCTAAGTCTATTTGCCTTTAGAAGTGCCTCCCTAAACTCACCTTCAAAAGTCCACGGTTCTCTTCTAAAATCAGTACCATGTGCGCGGAACATAGGGAGAAAAGCTCCAAACTGATACCATCGAACATATAGCTCACAGTAACCTTTATTATTTGCACATTCATCATACCTGCCATTCCAGTACCAGGTATTCCCTTTTTTAACAAAAAATGCTCCAATATCCATTGTCCAGAAAGGCATTCCAGAAGCACTAAAATGTAAGCCAACAGCTACCTGATCACGGAGATTCTCCCAGCTTGCCGATGTATCTCCAGACCACATGACAGTTCCATATCTCTGCTGTCCTGTATATGAACTACGCGTCAAATTACAAACTCTTTTCTCTGTTTTATTTCCCTCTGCCATGGCCTTTCTCTGATTCTCGTAAATGCCCATGGCATGGTAAAGCGGATAACTATTAGTATATTCATAAGGAACACGAAGTCCCATTTCTCTGCAGTAATCCTGAAAAACAGCTCCCTCCTCTTGTCTAAATGAATGATTCCATTCAGGAGTTATAGGTTCACTACTATCACACCACCAAGCGTCAGTTCCATAACCAAAGTGAGTTCTTTTAAGCTGGTCAAAGTACAAACATCTAGCCTCTTTGCTTAGCGCGTTATACACTGTGCAGGCTGGTAAAAAAAGATTTCTTTTGGCAAATTCATCATGATTATCAGTGCCTTTTGCCATGGTAGGCCAGATTGAAATCATGAAATGAACATGCTGTTCATGAAGTTCTTTAATCATCTTAGATGGGTCTGGAAATCTTGTTTCATCATAGGATTTTTGCCCCCACTCATTTCCTTTCCAACTCATCCAATCAAGGACAATGCAATCAATACCAAAACCTTCTTTTCTGCATCTACGAGCAACAGCTAGGATTTCATCCTGTGTCTCATACCTTTCCTGTGACTGAACATAACCAAAAGCCCACTTGGGTAAAAGTGTCGCCTTTCCGGTAAGAAGACGATATCCTCTAATAACATTATTCATGCCCGTATTACTAGAATTAGCTAATCCAACTGTTTTTTCTCCTGTAACATTACTTACCTCTCTAGTGTTTCTAGTGTTTGCTTCTCCATAAATAAAATAATAATCAAGTTCCTTATCAGCTTCTACATATATGTAAGTACCATTATGATTATCGTTGAAAATCATAGGGCTATAGGTATCAACAAGGATTCCATATCCTTTTGTGGATGTGAAGAAAGATGCTGCAATCTTCCTATTAGCCTGATGGATGTACAGATTTTTTCCACGAAGTGATCCAAAACCCTTTTCCTGCTGCCCTAGTCCGTACAAAGCTTCATCCTGAAGTTCAAATTGAAAACGCGCATGATAACTCTTACCTGCAAAGACCTTAAGAGGCTCTTCTACAACTTCTTTAACACCATCGGCAGTCTGTATAGTCTTTGTCTTCTGCTCTACATCTGCCAGACGATATGTATCAAATTCTTCAAAATCTCTGGGATTATCCTGATTTTCTGCAAAGATTAGCTTATTATCACTGTCGTAGAAACTTATTGCAGCATTTGCTCTTTTTATATGAACTGTAAGAAATGGAAGGAAAAGCCTTATAAAATCGTCTCCCTCCTCGTAAGTCCAGTCAGAAAAAGAGCCATCGTAAATAACGCCTGGCTTTTCCTTATCAGATATTTTATTTTGTGTTGAAAATGTCACGCGAATTATTGCTTCAGTCTTTGGCTCTAAAAATAAAGTGCCATAATCTGAAGTAAGCACTAGAATATTTCCCCTTCTCTCAACATGCGCAACATTTCTCCTAACCGGTTTTACTGATTCTATCATATCGCCCTCCCAAACATAATTTCAACCTATAAACTTGCACCAATTTCAAAGTGACATTTAACGATTCCCATATCCACCTTACTAAACGGACCTTTTTTATCTATAAAATCTACAGTTTCATCATCATTTAGCTTTATCAAAAATTTCTGCTGATTAAGCGCAGTCGGTGCAAGAAGTGCAAGTTCTACCCCTTTATTAAACCAGTCTGGACTATTCTTTGGAGCCTGACTAATAGTCGATACATCTTTAGACTTATGCATAGTTCCCTGATTTTGACCATAGCCAATTGCTATAGAAATTACCAGTTTCTCACCTTCTCTTATGTCAGCTCCAATGTTCTTCCTGTTAAAGGTTCCAGCCCAGCAAGTATTAAGTCCAAGTGTCTGTGCAAAAATAACAAGCTTTTCCCCATAATATCCAACTCTCTCTTCAAGAGTTTCTGAATCTTTTCCAACACAGGCAATAACGCTTGGTGCTGTAGACAACCCCATAAATCGATTAAGCAGCTTATTGTAAGTATTCCCAGCATTTTCAATGAGCTGAAGATGTAAATTTCCATCCTTATTGAGTTCATCTATCTTTGCCTTTAACTGTGCTATCTTGTCAGGCTCAATTTTGTCAGGTTTATAGTTTCTAACCGAATGCCTTTTTTTGATTGCTTCAACTTCATTCATAATAATCCTCCCAAAAGTAAAGACTTGCAAAAGTTTTAAAAACCAAACTTACGTTTCCATTGCTACATTAACTCTTAAAAAATATCATTCCAAGCACCGCAGAAATACAAATAAGTCCTATCGGTGAAAGTCCTCTTTTAAATACTTTTTTTGACAAAAAATATATAAAAGCCAAAAACACTGTAAGACAGGTAGATGTCATATCAACAAACCCCTTCTTTTCAGAATAATTCATATTGCTGATTATCATTGAAATACCTGTATATAATATTATCCCAATAATACAAGGCTTAAGTCCTCTAAGTCCTGCCTGAATATAAGGATTCTTTATTGCATTTTTCAACATAACTGTAAGCAAAATAATAATAACAAAAGCAGGAACTACAACTGCAAATGTTGCAAGCATTGCACCTAATACTCCCGCTTTAACACCACCTACATATGTAGCCATATTGACCATAATAGGTCCTGGGGTACTCTCACTTACAGCAACCATATAAGAAATCTGCTCATCCGACAACCATCCATAGTTGTGTACAACATCTCTTATAAGAGGAATCGCTGCATACGCACCTCCAAAAGAGAACAGACCAACCTTTAGAAATCCAAGAAATAAATTAAAATAAATCACTTTTTTCCCTTCCTTTCAATAACATTTTTCACGCAAAAAATAAGAAGGCTAAAAAGGGTAACAGCAAGCATTAAAAGCATAGATGATATTTTGACAGTACAAATATCGGCTATCATCATTACTGCGCAGGAAAAAATCATAACAGCAGTCTGAAAAAATCCTCTAGACATCTTACCAATCAGCTTAATTGCGGCATCAAGTATTAGTATTCCAACTGCAAGTTTTATCCCTTTAAAGGCATTTGCTATATATGTAATTGAAAGGAAATCATCAAGGCATAACGAAATAAGATATATCACTATAAACGATGGCAATATTATTCCTATTGTAGCAAATATTGCACCACTAATTCCCCTCTTTTTATACCCCACATAAGTTGCACAGTTAATCGCCACAGGTCCTGGTGTTGATTCAGCCATAACTGTGATGTTCATCATCTCTTCTGAAGATATCCACTTTTTCTTCTCAACACAGATATCTTCAATCAGAGAAATCATCGCATAACCTCCACCAAAAGTAAAAAGCCCTATCTTAGCGAAAGTTATAAATAACTCAATAAAAATCATAAAAATACTCCTACAAAATTCTATAGGACTAGAAAACTTATTTTTTCTTAACAAAATCAATCATAATGCACATTCCCCCAATAACCAGAAGAGAAATCGCCGGAATAACATTTCTAATATCAAGCATAACTGAACCAATAAGCTTTGATAATGAAAAGTTAATTATAAAAATGAACAAAACTGCCATAATGCATGATATTCCAGCTGCAAGTAACTTTCTTTTGGGCAAGCGGATAAATAATATATATACTCCCCAGATAAAAAACAAAAAAATAATGGCCATAACAAGACCAACACGAAGCACTTGTTTTTCGGAAGTTAAAATACTAAGTACAAAAAGATATGGAATAATCAGCAAAGTAAACGCAATAATAGACAGCTTAATTCCTCTTAATTTCAATAATAAAATTGGAAAAATAATGCTCCATGCTATAAAACACGACGAAAGCACAACTAATGACCAAGACAATGTTCTAGAAATTGCAAAATCACATATTGTGCACACTACTATAGCGATACATATAATAGCTGAAAAAACTATTGCAAGAATTCTGTTTTCTGACTTCTTGTTTGGTGTACTAAGATTTTTATCGCCACGTTCCTTACAATTATTCATTTTTCTCCTTGTATATTGCAGTATATAAGAATGATTTTTTAAGAACCCAGCCCAAAAACATTATAAATCTTCTCATTAATCAGGCGCAAGTACACAATTCTACCAATATGCCTGCCTTTTTCAAAATCTGCATCCTCTAATTGTCAATGCACTATGTTAAATGCTTTTTTCTCAAACTCATCAGCCGGAAGAGGTTTTGAAAAATAGTATCCTTGAACAAGATCACATCCTCTACCTTTAAGAAAATCTAATTGTTCTTTTGTTTCTACACCTTCCGCCACTACTATAAGCTTAAGACTCTTGGCTATATCCAAAATCAGCTCAACCATTCGAACATTTTTGCTGTCATCATCAAACTCAATATCTTTAATAAAACTTCTATCAAGTTTAAGTACATCAATAGACATATGCGTTAGTAAATTCAAAGAGGAATACCCTGTTCCAAAATCATCCATTTCGATATGGTAACCCTTGCTCCTGAATCTATCTATTACATCTAGAATCTGTTCTTCGCCCTCAGTATAGGCTGATTCAGTTATTTCAAGATGAAGATTTTCTCTTCCTATACCTGTCTCTGTTACAATTCCTTCAATTGTCTTATCAAGATTTGGATCAAATATATCGACACGTGAAAGATTTACCGAAATAGGTATAGTTCTTCCATATTTTTCTTTCCAAACCGCTATTTGTCTTGCTACTTCTGTCCAAATATATCGATCTAACATTCCGATTTGATATTTCTTTTCAAAAAGAGTTATAAATTCATCTGGCGGTACCATACCAAGTTCATGATGATTCCACCTAATAAGTGCTTCTGCACTGCATAGCATAGGCACGTCTTCCTGAACGTTATATTTCGGCTGATAATACACGATGAATTCTTTGTTCTCAATGCCTTTCTTAAGATCATTAAGAAGTCTTTGTTCCAGAATTTCCTTAACTCTCATCTCTTCATTAAACACCATAAGTCTTGAATGATGAATATTTCTAGTCATATTACAGGCAGCTCTTGCTCTATCAAAAAGCTGAACAGGCTCTATTCCGCTTTGCCATGGCATTACTCCCATTCTAAGCAAAATATTCACATTTGGCGTACATTCATCTAGACATTTTTGGAATCGATCAAAAATCTGCTGATAATCATCAAAATGCTTGAAATAAATATTAAATCTATCCGCCTGAGCTCTACAAGCTATTCCATCATTTTCAGTAATAAATTTTTTTATATCCAATGCCAGATTTGTCAATACTTTATCACCAAAATCCCAACCATATATCGCATTTACTACATGAAACTGCTCAATATTAATTACTATTGCATCCATCTTATTATATGGATTTTCTTTGTACATACGATTTGCATATTCAAAGAAAAAGTTTCTTGTATATAATCTTGTAAGCGAATCTCTCTCTGTTGCATCAATTAGCTTCTGACGTTCAAGCGCTCTTTTTTCAGCCTTCATCCTAGCTAAAAGAAGGAATAATAAAAGGCATATAAGTATCGCAGATACCGCCACAGCATCAGCTAGATTATCTTGAACATAATCCGAAAATGATACTTTATTAACTGCATTTGTATACTTTGATAACATAGCATCAACAGAAGTTTCTTCCATCAAAGCTTCTGTTTTATTTAGTATCGATAATAAAATATTATTATCCCTACTAACTGCAAAAGAAAAACGAATTTCTTCTCCAGTATCCAGGATAGATAAGTTATTTTCTCTTCTAAGTCTGTCATTTGTATTAATTCTATAACCATTAACCATAGCGCAGTCTGCTTCTCCAGAACCAACTGCCGAATAAACCTCTTCAAGTGTATTTCGCCACGAAATCTCCCAATCAGGAAAAAACTCTTTTACAAAATTATCAAAGTTTACGTTTCCTTCAAGAAGCACAACTTTAGTATTCTCAGAAGAAAAAATATCTTTCTGCTCACCAGTTTTTACTAGTGCATATATCTCAGTACTCATAATAGGATTCGATATATAAATATTATTTTGCTCACTGTCATAAATCCCCATGCTTATAGGAAACACTACATCTATCTCACCTTCATTAAGTGCCTTTATTGCCTCTTTAGTACTATCATAAGGATATGCTTCATAATTTATATCAATTCCTTCTACACATTTTGAAGCGCGCTCAAGAAGTTCTTTTAACGCTCCTGAAACTTTTCCTTCACTTTCAAAACAAAACGGCTCATAATCATTTCTATATCCAACTTTGATAGTATGCTTTTTTTCTAGCCACTCTTTTTCTTCTTTACGAAAAATAACCCCCGTATTAAATGTCCAAATATACTTCTGATAAAGTCGTTGATTATAAAATGGATCTTCGTTTTGAATAGCAATAAGAGCATGTTCCAAATCAGCCAAAAGATCTGAACGCTCCTTATTAACAGCAAAATAATAATCAGATGATCCAAACTTATAAACAGGCTGACAAAACTCGCTTCTACCATATGTATCTAAAGAAACATATGCATCAATTATTCCATTTTTTAAAAGATTAATAGTCTCCTCGGCATCCAAATTTGAGATTTCTATCAAATCTATATTAATTCCATGATTTTTAGACCATTCTTTAAGAAGTTTTTCCTGTATACTTCCTTTATTAACAGCGAATTTTTTGCCATTAAAAAACTGAATGTCATCATCCATAAGTGTAGCATTTTTCTTATTAACATAGATATAATAGGACTCAGTTCCCATAGGAAGTGATGGGTAAAGGAGTTTTTGAGATCTTTCTTTTGTATAGGAAACATCACTTAAAAGATCTATCTCACCATTTAACAGCATTTGTAATAATTCAGGCCATGTTCCCTCAACATATTCATATTTCCATTTAGTGTGAGTTAAAATTTTCTCCTGATATTCATATGCAATTCCAGTTCTTCTCCCAAATCTATCTGTGTAATTGTAAGAAGCTTCATACCAGCCAACTCTAACAATCTTGTTTCCTTTATCGTCTAGCTTAATATTAGAGACGATTTCATTAGTATCACTAGCATATGCCATTGTATATAAAGGAAATAGAGTAACTCCACACAAAAAAACAACAACAAAAATAGCGAAAAGTCTCTTAAAAAATTTCCAAATTATTCTGTTATGTATTTTTATAAAATCATATTTCATGCAGTCACCATAACAAACATAGTAAACAGTCGATAAATTAGTTTTTATGACTTCTTGCTGAGATTTAGGATAATCATCAGCAAGAATCCTGCTTCGCAGGACAAAATTTGTCTTAACGACAAATTTTGGTCTGGTACGGTTCTTGATTTTCCTGATGAAAACAAGAACCTATAACAATCTTTTAAAATTATCAAAGCATAAATGTTCCACTAATTTATCGGTTAAATTTGTTATTTTCTACATGATTTTGATTTATCATTCACTAAACTTTCCTTAATCCTTATGACATTTATCAAAATACTTTCTAGTTTCCTTAACAACAACTTTACTTAATACAATAAGAGCAATGAGATTAGGTATTGCCATAAGTGCATTGAAAATATCAGCAATTTTCCATACCGCAGATACTGTAAAAAATGGACCTATCAAAACAGCCAGAATATAAAGCCATCTATAAACTTTGACTACTTTCATATTATCAAAAAGATATTCCAGACTTCGTTCACTGTAATAATCCCATCCAATAATCGTTGTAAATGCAAAGAAAACAAGGCAGATCATCAAAATAAATGGTCCAATATTAGAATTCCACAAAAGGCCTTTTTCGAATGCCAGCGATGTTACTTCTACTCCTTCATATCCTTTTGAAATTGCAATATCATAAGCGCCCGTAACCATTATTGTTAAACCTGTCATTGTACATATACAAACTGTATCAACAAAAGTTCCTGTCATTGATACAAGTCCCTGTCTTACAGGCTCATCTGTTTTGGCTGCCGCAGCAGCAATTGGTGCACTTCCAAGTCCTGATTCATTGGAAAAAATACCTCTTGCAATACCTTTCTGCATTGCCATAAAGAGTGTTCCAATAGCTCCGCCTGCTATAGCTCTAATACCAAAAGCACATTCAAAAATCCTAACTATTGCTGATGGAATCTCTTTAAAATTTACAACAAGTATCGTTATACAGATTGCAACATAGATTATAGCCATAAAAGGTACTACAATTGATGAAACACTGGCAATTCTTTTGATTCCTCCGATTACTACAAGGGCAACAAGAGCTGCAACTACTACAGATGTGATAACTGTTACTATCGAATAGTCATTTTCGAAAATAGTCACTTTAGTTGCCATTTCCGGATCAAAATAATTCTTTGTAGCTGACGAAATTCCATTAACCTGAGTAAATGTTCCAATTCCCATAAGACCTACGCATGTAGCAAAAATTGCAAAACACTTTGCAAGCCACTTCCACTGTTTTCCCATACCATTTTCAATGTAATAGAATGGTCCGCCAAGAAATCTGCCATTTCCTTTATCTACTCTATATTTAACTGCCAGTAAACCTTCTGCGTATTTGGTCGCCATTCCAAAGAATGCCGCAACAACCATCCAAAAAATTGCGCCTGGACCGCCTTCGGTAATTGCTGTCGCTACTCCTACGATATTTCCTGTTCCGATTGTCGCCGCAAGTGCAGTGCATAAAGCTCCAAAGCTACTGACTTCACCATTTGAGGTATCTTCGTTTTGAACCATGTATTTCAAAGCAAGTGGAAGTCTTCTAAACTGAAGAACACCAAGCCTAAGAGTTAGATATATACCAGTTCCCAAAATAAGCACAATAAGAGGAATTCCCCAAACAAATTTATCAATTTCACTTAAAATCTCATTAAAACCCACCATTTTCTTTCTCCTCTTTTTGTTCTCAAGCATCTTATAAAATTGGATGCCACTTATAACAGCTGCACACTACTAAGTGTTCTATGAACAATCCTAGATTAAAATCACTCATGTACGCAGTTACACTTGTGACATCATAACATTAATTTGAACATACACTCAAGATTTATTTGATTAAATTTTTAACGCGTTAAACAAACATTGGATAATAATAGCTTCTAGCATCCCAAAAACAGCAACTTCATTACTTTCCCCGTATCAATTCAACTTTATAGCGCTATTATTAATTTACTATCTGTTGTATGATATTTTTATAAAGAAATTGATTTTATGCTCAATTATAAAAAAAACAGGAGGTGATTTTCTTGAATTTAAAACAGGCTAAATCCGAATTACATTTACATCTTGACGGTTCTATACGTCCCTCATCTCTTTTAGAAATATGTAAAGAAAAAAATATCAGTATACCAGCAACTTCTCTTCAAGAAGTAACAAGGCTTATGGAAGTTCCTGAAAATTGTGATTCATTAAATACATATCTTAAACGTTTCGATTTGCCTCTTATGATATTACAGGATGGTGAATCAATCGAAAGAGTCACTTATGAACTAGCAGAAGATCTTACCAAAGAAGGAATTGAATATGGAGAAATTCGTTTTGCACCATTTTATTCTACTAAAAACGGTTTAACTCAGGAAATGGTAACTAAAGCTGCCATTAATGGCGCAAAAAAAGCAATGAAAAACCATCCTAATATAAGAATCGGTCTTATTCTGTGCTGTATGAGAGGATTAGATGAAGACATAAATTTAGAAACCGTAAAAGTTTGTTCTAATCTTTTAGGAGATGTTGTATGTGCTATAGATTTAGCTGGTGCAGAAGCTTTATATCCAACCTCTGACTACAAATATATCTTTGATAAAGCAAAAGATGCTCATATTCCATTCACTATCCATGCTGGAGAAGCTGCAGGCCCAGAAAGCATTTACAGTGCACTGGAATTTGGCACTAAAAGAATTGGTCACGGCGTTAGATGCATTGAAGATTCCAACCTTATGAAACAGTTAAAGGAAAGAGAGATTATCCTTGAAGTTTGTCCTACCAGTAACTGCCAAACTTTTCCACTGAAAAAAGCCAGCCTTCACCCTATAAGAAAACTGTTCGATTCCGGTATCAAAATCACCTTAAATACAGATAACCGTACCGTTTCGCATACATCTTTGAATAAGGAAATTGAATTATTAAAAAATGAATTTGGTTTCACTGAAAGTGAATTCGATACAATTTGGAAAAATGCCCAGGAAGCTCGCTTCTTAAAATAATAACGACAAAAACCTATGCTTTTTTGTTTTATATAATCTGTTCTGATGTTTGTATATTTCGTCGCAGACACGCTTTCGCTTGATTATAAACGTAATGGTTCGTAATGCGCTAAAAAACAGCGCATAAGAACCAACGTTTATAAACAGTTCTGCTCGTGAAATATTACAAGCCATCAGAACGCATCTAATTAGTTCAAATAACGAAAAGTATGACTTCTTGTCGCTTATATTCAGAAACTCGCATTTACTGCGAGTTTCGTGAGAACAAAAGTCAAGCGGCAAACTGGTCCAAGGCGAAGCCTTTTTAAATGGCTAGTTTGCGTAGTTTTTGGAACGTAGTGACAAAAATCTATGACTTCTTGCTGAGATTTAGGATAATCATCAGCAAGAATCCTGCTTCGCAGGACAAAATTTGTCTTAACGACAAATTTTAGTCTGGTACGGTTCTTGATTTTCCTAATGAAAACAATAACCTATGACTTCTTGTCACTTAAGGTGCTTTGGAAGTTCATTTCCAGACAGTTTATGTGCTTCAATCTCACAAATTCTATCTGCGTATTCTCGCATTTTATTTACTATCCACATATAAGCCATCTTATTCTCTGAATAATCAGCCTCTGTTATCATGTCAACTCGTCCATCTTCTCTTAAATGTTCAGCCTGTTTCATTCCTTCCATACTTCCCGGAGCATAGACAGCAAGTGTTGCACCTTTATTTTGCTTTATAACTGAAAATGCTGGGACGTCGCTTGGTCCGTCAGCTATATAAATCATATTTTCAAAGGGAACTCGCCTTTTTTCTTTAGCAAGTTTGGTATTAACGCTAATTTTATCCCACTTGCCTACGCCTTTATTAATTTCAAACAAAGCCCTGGTCTTTGTAGTATTATCAATTGTAAAACCAATCTCACTAATCACTTTTTTTGAAGAGTCTTTACTATCTTCTCCTTCTATAAAGTCACATCCCCAAATTCCTGAAGTATATTTGGCTATAACTGAGCCTTCTATCATTTTGCGAATTCCAGTACTAACAATATAATGTTCTACTGTAATATCATATTTTTTGTAATTTTTATCTTCTTCAATAACTTTCTTAGTTAATTCAAAAAAATCAGGGAGACCATTATAAAACTTTATTTTACTTCCTAGTTCTTTTAATTTTTCATTAGTCAATCCAGGAAAAAATCCATCTTTTACACAATGAATAAAATGATTAAGATATATAGTATCTGGATTTACCAAAACTCCCTGCTCTTTATAATAATCTGGGAGTTTATTAACTTTTTCCCAAAACTCTTCAGAATCAACATTATACTCAGCAAAAATAGGATCCTGCATATAACCATCAACAAGTGTTTTATCAAAATCCCAAATAAGTGCAATTACATTTGCCATAAAAACCAACTTTCTAACCTGTAAATCATAAAAACTTATCAGCTATCTCCTAAACTAGCTTTTAAATTATCAAAATCAAAAATGTCTCCCATAGTAAACTGTTCCTCTTTAAATGCGTTCTTTACTACATTTAATAGTCTTTTAAAACTTTCGCTATCCTGAGTTTCTTTGAATAACAATGCTGTATTTTCAGCATCTACAAGTCCATCATGAGCTCTTCCCTCAAAGTCTAATCCAGCCAGATTTACTGCTTTTTCAAGAGACATTATTTTGGAAAGTTCAAAAAGTTTACTGTACTCGACCTGAAAATCGTGCCACTGTTCAAGCATATATTCTATCTCTGGTGAGCTTTCAACTTTTTTCAATTCCATCTCCTTCATAATCTGAATAGAATCAGTAGTGCTCCAGGAGTAAATTGTATAATCTTTTCCACACCACTTTACAAAGTCAGATAAAACCACATCGAAAGGAGGCGCATCCTGAAGCATCTGTGTTGTAATTCCTGTCAGCTTCTCGTATTTTGCATAAACCTTTGTACTATACTTAGGTTTAATATATTCTTGAAAACGATCAATTATTTGATAATTAGTGTCCATCTTAACCGCACCGATTTCAATCGTCTCCATAGTACAGAAACGTCTCTCCTCTTTATAATCACGTCCCATAGGATGCATTTCAAGATCTATGAATATACGAATCAAAATGCCCTCCCCCTTTCTCTTTTATCTTTTTGTTCTAATCAGCAAGGCTATTTACATTAATTATTACGTATTCAGATCTACAACCTGTCTTAAACTTTATAGCCCAGTCTGATATTCCGGATGTTACTATAAAATCCGTTTTATTCCGCTTTTCATACCCATAAGTTCTATCATTAAATCCAAGCCACTGCCCTATATAGGTTATTGGAATAAGCTGACCTCCGTGTGTATGTCCCGAAACAACAAGATCAGCATCCGATAAAGCTTCATTTTCATAATCATTAGGTTCATGATCAAGTACAACAATATATTTGTCATTATCAACATTTTGAAGAAGCTCATCCATGCTCATTCTATCGATTTTGCTCTTATCACAACGACCTACTACATAGAATCTATTATCTACCAACATTGCCTCATCTTCAAGAATATGTACACCATTTTTCGATAAAGATTCTCTTAAATCTTCTGCCGAAAAATCTCTCTTATTAAAATATCCTTCATCATGGTTACCATAGGCAAAATAAACACCAAACCTAGCCTTAAATTCTCCAAGTGCCCTGCAACATGCTTCCATATCTGATTTTTTTGTCTCATCATCTACATAATCGCCTGGAATAATTAAAATGTCTGGTGACTGTTTTTCGATTACTTTAAGCTGCCTTGCAAAACTCTCTCCATTAAATACAGCTCCTATATGAGAATCTGCAAACATGGCAATTTTCAGGGTTCCAACCTTCTTATCAGTTATTAGGTTATAATCCTTTTCGACAACATTTACGCACAGATAATAACCGCACACAAGGTAAAAAACTGAACACACTATTGCAAGTAAGCCTTGCCAATAATGAGAAAACTTTTTTCCGGATATTTTTGATACTATTTTTGCAAGCAACTCACTAAGTAAAAAGAAAATCGTAATATACACTATAATGACTACTGCATTTATTACTGACATTGCATAAGAAAAAAATCCAAAAACTCCTACCACTACTACAAGTGGCAATAAAATCTTCAAAAATTTATTTTCCTTGCCTATTTTCTTAAAAAAGCCAAACTTTCCAATTGACATTACCAAAAAAGCTATTCCAAAAACAGATGCTGCAATTGCACCAATTACCATTAACACCCAGATCATATTATGCCCTTCTTATTCTTTAGAATCAGAACCAGTGTACAATGAACAGTAAAATACAGATACAAGCAAAACTAAAGCAAACGCAAGCCATAGAGAAAGTGTCAAAATTCCTTTCTGAGAAAACATATCAAAATATCCTTTTAAATAAATACCAATAATAATAACTGGTATTACATAAGATACATAGTTTTTCAAAGATTTTGGAAACCTGATTCCATCTCCTTTATCTGCCTCATCAATAAAATTATCAAATCCCCATCCATTTTTTCTAGTACAAAAAAGAACAAATGCAAGACTTCCTAATGGAAGAAGGTTGTTAGATACTACAAAATCCTCAAAATCAAGAATTGTAGAACCTTCACCAAGCGGTGTAACAAATGATAATGCATTATATCCAAGAGCGCATGGAATACTCAAAACAATAATCAAAACTGCACTTATTGCAACGCTCTTTTTTCTTTCAAATCCAAATCTGTCCATAGAAAAAGCAATGATATTTTCAAACACTGCTACTACTGTTGACATAGCTGCAAATGTTAAAAATACAAAAAACATAGCTCCCCATAGTCTTCCAAAATGCATTTTCAAAAACAGATTCGGAATTGTCAAAAATATAAGACTTGGCCCGGCATCCGGTTCAATTCCATAGGCAAAGCAAGCTGGAATAATGATAAATCCTGCTGTGAGAGCCACAAACGTATCAAGAACAGTAATCATTATAGCTTCACCAGTAAGACTTCTATCTTTATCAATATATGAACCAAAAATAAGCATTGCGCCTATTCCTATTGATAAGGTAAAAAAAGCCTGACTCATCGCAGCAAATATAACGCTTCCTATTCCTTTTTTTATCATATTTTCAAAATCCGGAACAAGATAAAACTTTATTCCAGATGCTGCACCATCCAAAATTAAGGAATGAAACGCCAATACAAGCATCAGGGACAACAATGCCAGCATCATGTATTTGGTAACTCTCTCAACCCCATTTTCAATACCGAAAAAACAAACAAAAAATCCAAGAACACAAACAAGAATCGTCCAAAAAACCATTCCATTTGAATCCTGTAACATCTGGCCAAATCGTTTTGTTACGAAAGCAGTATCTTTGTGTGCAAAATCACCTTTCACGTGCAAAAAACAGTACTGCATCATCCACCCGCACACAGTAGTGTAATACATCATAAGCATATAACATCCGATTACACTAATCCATTTAAGCCAGTGCCACCTTGAATTTGCAGGTTCAAGTCTTTCGAAAGCACGAGCTGCACTTACTCTCGATGCCCTTCCTATTGAAAACTCACATATCAAAACAGGTATACCTAGAATCATCAGGAAAATCAGGTACATCAAAATGAATGCTGCACCCCCATATTGACCACACAGGTAAGGAAATTTCCATACATTTCCTATTCCTATTGCACATCCTGCTGAAACCAAAATAAACCCTAACCTTGAACCAAACTGTTCCCTTTGTTTTTCCTTCATCTCTTTTCTCTATACTTCCTCTAAATATTTAACTTATGACAAAAGAAGTGACTTAACAGTCTCTATCAAACTCAATAATTGATACTTTATTACAAAAACAGCATCATTGTATTGCGGATATTCATGTTTTATATGATTAAGAAGAGGATAAACATATTCTTCTGTTTCATTAACATATTTTATCAGTCTCTTTCTATCAAATGACATGGCCATTGTAGAAACATTATTACACCTGTCAAGAGCCTTAACTATTGACGCAATACTGTCTGATTCTATTTCTCTGTAATAATCCTGAGTTGACAATGTATTTTCTTTTGTCAGTAAAAAAACGGAATATTTTATTTCGTCCGAAAAAGGTAAATCTTCCGGCAGAATTCCGCAATTCTCGCATATATCATGGAGCATTATAACAGATAGTACTTTATCATCGTGAATACCAAGTGCATGGGCATGACATGCCATCATCAGGGGATGAATAATATATGGTACCTTGACATCTTTGTGAAATTTATTTCCATCGCGCAACTCTTTACTGTGCTTAACCAACGCATACCCAATAGCCATTGGAAACTCCTGAAGTTTTTCTTCTTTAGCGATTTTTCTAAGCTTTGCAAGCATATTTTCTTCAGAAAAAATTCTGTCTTTGACATCCCAACACGGAACATCAAAGTCTCCTTTTCCCAACTTATCAAGTGGTATATCCAGAACAATTGATAATTTCTCTTTGTTCTGGTTACTTGGCATAGCTTCTTCATTTTCCCACATACTTACTGTCTTTTCAGACACAAGCAAGAGTGTTGCCAGCTGTTTTTGTGTAAGATTCATGTTCACTCGACGACTTTTTATTCGTTTCCCAATTGTCATAGTAAGCCCTCACCAAATAAAGGTACGAGTATTGTCATTTTTCTTCAGAAACTTGCATTTACTATACGTTTCGTGTAAGCAAAAATTCCCAAAACAGTCAAACGCATTGAAATAGTTTCACATATAGTATTCACATCTTTTTATTATAGCAACAATATAAGTTAGACACCACAAATTTGTTTTCTTATACCTTTACTCAGCTCACATTTTACTTCTTTTCCACCCACAACAACTGTAAGAACGCAGTCTTTATCAGGCATAATGGAACAATAGGTAACTTCCCCCTTTTCCCATTTCATAGAAAGTGTTCCACCACTTCTTAGCCTCATTCCTTCAAGGCTTCCACTTTCTGTCTCTTTTGTAATAGCAGGAAGAAGTTCGAGTCTGTCACTTCTACTATAAGCTATCATTTCTAGAATACCTGCTGCAGCACCAAGATTTCCATCAATCTGAAAAACTGAAAAATTTGGTCCAAGAGGATGATTATCCATAAGATTATTATATGTTCCTGTCATAAGAAGTTCCTTAAGATTCTGATATGTCTTTGCTCCTTCTCTAAATCTTGCCCATAAACATATTATCCATGCTCTTGACCAGCCCGTATGCCCCCCACCATTCTCAAGCCTTCTTATAAGGGATTTCTTTGCAGCCTCCATATAAACACCATTTTTATCATAAGAAATAGAATTTCCAGGATAAACCCCATACAAGTGAGAAATGTGTCTATGACCTTTTTCAAGTTCCTCGTAATCTTCCATCCACTCCTGAAGCTGACCATATCGTCCAATTTTAAGCTTAGGAAATTTTTCTTTGGTTTTTAAAGCTTTTTCAATCTTTTCTTCATCTAGTCCTAAAACTCTGCAGGAATTAATATAGTCTTCAAATAGTTCTGTCAAAATCTCAGTATCCATTACCGCACTTTCACACAATACACCTGTTGTACCATCTTTCATGATATATGTGTTTTCTGGTGACATAGATGGAGAAGTTACAAGTGTTCCGTCTTGTTTTTCTATTAAAAAGTCATAGAAAAAGAATACACACTGCTCCATAACATCAAAGTGTTTCCTCAAAAAATCTTCATCACCGCTGTAAAGATAATGCTCCCAAATATGAGTTGACAGCCATGCAAGTCCCATTACCCATATTGTAGATGTAATACAAGTATCTTGAGGCGCAGAATCTGCATAAATATCTGTATTATGATGAGCTACGCTTCCTCTGCATCCATACATTCTTTTAGCTGTCTCTTTACCGTTTTCTTTCAATCTTTCCATTAAATCAAATAAAGGGAGCTCACATTCTTCAAGATTTCCACAACCAGCAAGCCAATAATTCATTTCGGTATTGATATTGATTGTAAATTTACTGTCCCATACTGGATACATCTGATCTGTCCAGATTCCCTGAAGATTTGCCGGAAGAGTATTTTCTCTGCTAGAAGATATAAGAAGATATCTTCCATATTGAAAATACATCTCCAAAAGACCTAAATCATCGTCTCCTTTTTTTACAGCATCAAGTCTCATATTCACTGGAAGTTTTTCTTTTGATTCGTCTTTTTTTCTAAATGAAAGCTTTACCCTGTCAAAAAGATTAGAGAAATCTTTAACATGTCTTTCTAACAGTTCCTCACATTTTTGTGATGCTTCATAGATTCTATCAAGACACACTTCTTCATACTTTTCATGCCTAAAACTTGTTTCAACATCAAGAAATATCCACGCCTGTGTCACATTTTCAGCAATTACTCTTGCACCAAGGCTATACATCTTACCGCCTTTAACTTTAACATTTGCAGCCATAGCAAAAGAAATACCATCTCTTACTCCATCAACTTTGAATATTACTGTATCCGCAGCTTTAGCACACATTTCATCTGTACAATTATGATTTCTTCCAAGACATAAATCAAAAGAAAACGGTTCATTTTCACTGTTAGAAATATGCATTACCATAACATTATCTGGAAAAGAACAATATGTTTTTCTAAGAAAATGAACATTATTCACTGTAAAACCAACAGATGCAATTCCGTTATCAAGACAAAGGTCTCTTCGATAATCATTGATATCACCATCTATATCCATATTCAGATACATTTCACCTGCCATCTGATAGGATCTTTGAGAATCCGGTACTCCCACCATTGAATAAATAGCTCTTTTCTCAGCTTCTTTTATTTTACCTTCGCTTATAAGCTTTCTAACAACAGGAAGACTTTCCAATGCATCTTTGTTTATTCTATCAAGATGTTTTCCGCTCCAGACACTGTCTTCGTTTATCTTGATACATTCGTGTAATGCATCACCATATACCATACCGCCTAATCTTCCGTTTCCTATAGGTAAAGCTTCATTCCAAGCATCTGCCTTTTTGTCATACCACATTTTCATCTTGTTCCCCTCCTCATTATATGTACTTACAAAAACAATTACTGTTTGCCCATTATAAACAAGCAAACAGTAACTGTTAAATCATAAGTCTTCCATGACTTTTATAAAAAACGTTAAAATCTCCCTATACAAGCATTGACTCTATATCTTACTCACTTTGTTTCAATGCTTTTTTTATTTCTCTAATTACAATCTTCAATGCTTTTATTCTAGCATATTTTTTATCTACTGACTCTAAAATATACCACGGAGCAAAACTGGTACTGGTTTTTTCAATCATTTCGTTTACTGCTGTTTCATATAAATCCCACTTTTCTCTGTTTCTCCAGTCCTCATCTGTAATCTTCCATTGTTTTTCCGGCGTATTTTGTCTGTCTGTAAACCTCTTAAGCTGAGTGTCTTTGTCAATCTGAACCCAGAATTTAATAATTACAGTACCAAAATCATGTAGTTCACTTTCGAACTCATTTATTTCGTTATATGCCCTTTGCCAATCATTCTCAGAACAAAAACCTTCAAGACGTTCAACCATTACTCTTCCATACCAGGTTCTGTCAAAAATAGTAATGTGTCCTGTTTTTGGAAGTCTTGTCCAAAACCTCCAAAGATAATGCCTTGCTTTCTCGTGAGGTTCAGGACTTGCTATAGGTTCCACCACATAGTCACGAGGATCAAGTGCAGCAGCTATTCTCTTAATATTCCCGCCTTTACCTGCTGCATCCCATCCTTCATAAGCAATTACAACAGGAATCTTCTTTCGGTACACCTTGTTATTAAGTTCCTGCAATTCTTTCTGTAGTCTATCAAGTTCTGCCTCATATTCTTCGTCAGTCATGGTTTTATCTTCAAGAGAAATTTCAGAAAGCTTTATTGTCTTCTCCATCTTGAAAGTATTCTGCAATATTGGAACATTGAGAGAACTGTTTTGCAGTGCAACATCAATTGCCTGATTCAAAAAGGAAAGAACCTGAAATTCAGCATATTTCTTATCTTTTGCATCAATAATATACCAAGGAGTCCTTGACTGATTTGTATCTGACAAGTACTTGTCAAATACCTCCATACACTTGTCATAGTGCTTATTCTGCCAAATGTCTTTATCATCAACTCTCCATTTAGTATCCTTATCACTTAAAAGCTTATCAAACCTCTTTTTCTGCTCTTTTTTGGATATATGGAAAAAGAATTTGACTACAAGATATCCATTATCACACAACTGTCTTTCCATAACATTTATGGAATGAACTCTTTTTTGATATTCTTCTTCTGTCAGCTTCTCTTCAAGTACCTGTTCAACAACTTCATCCATCCAACAGGTATCAAAAAATCTAAACTTTCCAGCTTCAGGTATTTCTTTTACATATCTGTAAAGAAATGGATATCTTTTTTCTTCTTCACTTCTTTGCCTATCCATTGTTGCAACTTTGAAAAATCTAGGATCAATACACCTTATGACTTTGCCTATAATAGCGCCCTTTCCTGCTGCATTAAAGCCTTCAAAGATAACCATCACAGGAAGTTTAGCATCTTTGATTTTCATCTGAACACTTGACAAACGATCACGCTCTTGTTTTAATCTTCCTCTAAGTTCTTCTTCCTCAGGAATTTCTGCTTTCACAAAATCATTCAGCATACAAGCCTCCTTATTTTAACGATGTATATAAGATGTGACTTCTTTTCAATTTCATTCAGGATTCTGCATTAGCACTACATATATTTATCGGATAAAAGCTCTCTTTATTTAACATCGTTCAAATAGTCAGCCTTAACAACTCTAACCCTCTCGTAAATGCCCGCACTATTCATGTCTTCGCTAGCTTTAAAGGTTACCTTTACTTTATCAGCATACTTTGTAACTTCTTGTGGAAGGTTGTAATACTTTTTTATAAAAGTATGTGGACTATTCACATTTAGTTTCTCATCTACTAGTAACTGGTCGTTTATGTATATACTAAAAGCTTTACCACTATCATCACTTATATAACATACCTGTAGGACATTTGCGCAAGCCTTATCTACCTTCAGCTCATAAGAAAAAAAACCTTCCTTAAATGCCACTCTAAACATCTTTCCATTATTTGAGCCAGAAAAAGTATTCTCAGCTTTCATTCCATGTGAAAGCTCATACTGATCATTTGCAACCGGAACAGAGTCAATTGTTGCCGCATCTAACATTTGATTTTCCTTTTCTCTTTTTTCAATCTCTATTGCTCTTATATCATCCTTAAATACAACATAAAAATATATTCCATATCTATTCTTATAACGACGATAATGCGGGGTAAATACTAAATCATCTCTATCTGTTCCTAAAAGTCTAAATGATAGTTCTTCTCCTTCTCTTACCAGATATTTTTCAGGATGATTTCTAAAATCATCCGAATTTGTCTTAATGAAAGAAGAAACTGTCATGTCATTAAGTGTAGGAACAGTAACATTGACTCCAGTAACAGAGTCAGTCATGTCTTTATCTCCTAAATCGGCAGATAAAACAAGTGGACCATAACTAAAAGCAGCAACCAAGTCATTGTCAGGAAGTGAACTAATTCCAACTTTAATATTAAAAGAAATTGTAACTACGTCTCCGTTTTTCCATGTCCTTTCAATATATACAAAGCCGTTTTCCTTATTTCCTGATACTTCTTCTTTGTTGCACTTTACATCAAACTCATCAGTCCAATAAGGGATTCTAAATGCTATTGTAAAAGTTTTATCCCTATCTGTACTAATCGTGAACTTTGAATAATTCGTCTCTGGAATACGAGTTTCCTGAGTTACAACAACATTATTTTCTTCCCAGTTAACACTTGATGAAAAATACTCACATGCATACAAAGTATTATCATCAAAAAAATAAATTCCTTGTGAGAGCTTAGTAAAATTCTCCATTCCTGTACCTGTACAGCACCAAAAATGATTTTCAGGCGAAGAATAAACTTTATAATACCCTGTTGCCATTGGTTGGAAATAGGTTGTCATTCCTGTTTCTGGATTTTGGGAAGATAAAATAGCATTAATATATGTCCTTTCAAAAAAATCCATATATTTCTTGTCTTTTGTGATTTTAAACAACATCCTGCTAAGCTTAAGCATATTGTAAGTATTACAGGTTTCACAATTGCAATTGGTTCGCTCGGCATCAAGTATTTTAGGTGTTCCGAAGTGTTCCCATTCACTATTTCCTCCTGTAATATAAGTATGACTTTCGACCACCATATTCCAGAAATTTTCTGCTGTCTTTAGATAAAAATCCCTGTCTTTTTCATCAGAAACAATATAGTGATTTAAAGCTCCCACTATCTTAGGAATAGTAGTATTTGCATGAAGACCGTCAAGAACATCTTCATTTTTGTATAACTTCTCAAAAAGAGATATTTCATCAAAGAAATGAGCAGCATCAAAATACTTTTTTTCTTTAGTGAGAGAATACAACTCAAATAAGACATCATTCATTCCACCATACTCAACTCGAAGAACTCTTTTCTGACCTTCATCATCTAGCTTTTTATTTTCGTTATAAATCCAGTCTCCAAGTCTTTTGGCAACCTCTAATGCCTTATCAATTCCAGTATATTCATATATGCTGATAATACCACCTAAAACCTTATGCATTACATACCATGGAACCCAAGTTCCCTGTGTATTACCCGCAGCAATTTTTTCATAATCTGTTTTGGGAATTGCAGCAAGATATCCGTCTGCAGCCTGAAAACGACTAAGCTCATCTATGATATGAGCACAAATAGAATACAATTCTTCATCTTGAGTTGCAGCATATCCTTGTGCTACAGCACTCATATAATGTCCAAGAGTATGACCTTTTATAGCCGTATTCTCCCATCCATCATATAATGAAATCTTCTTGTTAATTATTCCGGCCTGCTCACCAAAGCCTTTCATAAGTCTGTCAGCATCCAGAGATTTTAAATAGGAAATATCCTTATTTTGGGCATTTACAAGAAATGAATCCAAAAGTCTGATATCTCCTAATTTAAAATCTGAAATTTGCTCTACCCTATTATTCGCCATAATGTACCTTCCTTAAATAATATGCTAAAAACCTAAACTATGTCACAGAAATTAGAATATCATCCACATTATGACTATTAAATATCGAAAAGGTAGAAAAGGTGTCATTTTGTTATACAAATCCAAAATCAACCTGCAAAAAACAACTCTTCAAATAAATCAAAAATTGATTTTCCATTAATAAGATTATAAAAACCATCTTCATCATCTGATGTAAGTGTAAATCTTGCGATTCTTCCATCTTCAAGCTTGGCATCAACTTTATCTATACCATCAGTTCTGTACATTGCATACTTTGTTTTTGCCGGTAAATTTTCTTTTCCTGTTACATTTCCATTCTCATCAACAATTTCACACTCTATAGTATCCTTAGATACAATTGTTCTTGGATATTTAATTATGTAATATTTATCTTCTGAAATCAGACTTCCATCATCGTTCATACTATAGTCTTTATATGCACTATAAGTGCTCAGAAGATTAAAATCAGTATCAATCCTTACTTTCTCGACATGTGCTGGTACTACTGAATAATAAGTTACATCATACGATTTTTCCTTATCCTCTTTTTCAATAGAAGCAAACCCCTTATATCCTTCAAATTCCTTATAGTCATCAACGCCGCTAATACTGGAAAAGTCGCAGCTACTTAAAGGTTTTCCAACAAGTGAAGGCTCTTTTCCTAGTTTTACGATATAAAGCTCACTACAATCGTATTCTTCACTCAAATAAACCATAATATATTTTTGATTAGAAGAAAGTGCAACAAGATTTGCATACAGGTTGCAATACTGTTTCGAGATAAGTTTATATTCCTTATCATTTACTCTAACTGATACCTGATTGTGATAATCTGATTCATCAGCATCATCAGTTTCTATGCTGATCTTATTATACTCACCATCAATTTCAACATTTTCATCCATATAATTAGCCATCTCTGATGCGTAGCTAATATCTGTAAAAGGCTTATAGTTTTCATTTACAAGCTCAGATGAATAAGGAATAAATACAGTTATAAGTCCTACAGCGTATGGTGCTATATCATATGTATTAAAGAAGACAGTGATTCCATTTGCATCCATATAGAAATCAAGCTCATAAGTATCACTATCTATCTGAATAGAATCATCTTCTGATTTTGGTGTAACACCGTCATACGACTGCGAAAAATAATCATCCAAAGACTTCTTTAAATCAAAGAAACTCTCCTCACCATATTTTTTGGGAAGCTCAGTTTCAAGATATTTTCTAAAAGATTCTTTATTTGAAATCACGTCTTTTATCTTAATCTTGTTTCCTGTATTTACATCATAATTAAGGCCATCGTATATCGAAGAAGGATGAGCTCCACCCGCGTAGGAATACTCACTCCCAAGAATACTTAGAACTTTTGAATCAACTCTTTTAGTATAAAAGTTTGATTCAAGTGAACTTTCATATTCTCTTCCATCTTGCCTATCACTCTTACTACTTTCTGCAAATGACTTTGTTTCCTCTAATATTGTTTTCTGAATGCTCTTCATCTCTTGTGAAAGAGCATTATGCAAACCAGAGTATTTCCTGCTAGACTCAAGATCTAAAGTTATGTAGTCTGCATGACCGGAAAGAAAAGGTTTTGCTCCCTTTTCATCAGATTCAAGCAAATAATCACTATACCTTAATAATGAAGGTCCTTTTTCCTGTTCATAACTAAATCCCTGAGCTCTACCTTCTTTATCTTCATTATCAGTAGACGCATTATTTGAAGCATCACTTCCAGAAGAAAGATTAGATGAATTTTCTGAAATCCTTTCTTTAACTTTTTCTTTTTGTTCTTCTATTCTGGATGTCTCACTTCCGCTTTCATTAGAGATATTCCCATTGCCATCTACAGATGGCGCAGAACAGCCAAACAGCGAAAAACACATACCTGCTGTTGTAAGCATAGCTAAAAATCTTTTTCTCATTTTTTCCTTCCTTTACTTCTTATCTATATCATCATCAGTATCTTTTGGGCCACTTATAACTTCAGACCAAAGATTCTCATGCTCGATATCAAAACAAAACATCGTCTTTTCTATTTTATCAAGTCGCAGAGCAAAATTAACTGCATATTTCTTACATTCTGGCACCTGACATGTATCAAGAATCTTATTAAAACTATCAATCTCAATTTCCAGAATATTTCTCTGATCTATATTTCCCTCTTCATATATCCTGTCTGCTTTTTCCAAAAGATATTTAATTTCAGGTATCTCTCGAGGATTTTGCTTCAAAGTCTCCATATACATAGAAATCTCGCTAAGATATTCCTTGTCAAGACCTCTTGAAGCACCTCGTTTTCTATGAATTTCTTTTCCATTAATAGGACACACAATATCTATATCGAAAATGCCATTCAAATCATATGAAAAACGTACATCTGCATAAGCCTGCCCTTTTCTCAGTGGAGGAACCGCAAGTTCTAAAGTATCTAAAAGAAGATTGTCAGAAGCTTTATGTTTTTCTCCCTGATAAACCTTGAATTTTATCTTTTTCTGATTGTTAGCAACAGTATAATATCTAGACGCCCTACTAGCAGGCAACGTCTGGTTTTTAGGAATAATCGTAGACATAATATCACCCTCCACCTCAATTCCAAGTGAGAACGGGCAAATATCAGTCATAACAATATCTTTAACGACGTCTTTTCTGAGATTAATACCTGTTACAATTCCGACGCCCTTACAGATAGATACATCTCCGCTTTTGTCAACATAGACTTTGTTTCCAAAAAGCGATTCCAGATACGTGCTTACAATTGGCATCTTGGAAGAACCGCCCACCATAATAACTCCTGCTATATCCTCTATATCAAGCATCGCATCATTCATAAGTCTCTTTAAGACAATCGTGATTTTCTTGAAAATTCCCGATGAAATATCAATTAACCCCTGACGAGTCAGAGAGTATTCATAGGTATTTTCACCTAAATGTACATTTGTTGATACTTCATCAACAGACGAAAGCGTTACTTTAATATTTTCAGATAAGCTCAGTAATATCTCTTTGTACTTTTTATTTATTGTTCTCCAATCAAGACCATTTTTGGAACAAATGTCAATTGCTATTGCTTCATTGAAATCTTTACCGCCTAGACAATTATCACCAGAAATATTACAGATTTCAACCATATTTGCAAAAGCATCTACAACTGTGACATCCAGAGTACCGCCACCAAAATCGAATACTATAAACTTCTCATCCTGATCAATATGTTCAATATGATATGAAAGAGCAGCTGCACTTGGTTCATTAACCAGTAAAGACACATTTATTCCAGCCTGTTCACCAGCAAGTCTGGTCGCCTGTCTTTGATGATCATCAAAATACGCAGGAACACTTATTACTGCAGAGTCTACTTTTTCTCCTGCATACTTCTCTGCATCACTTACAAGTTTCTTAATAACAACTGACGATAAATCAATAGGTGTAAAACTTCCAACGCCAGGAATCTTATAACATGTATCACGTCCCATCATTCTCTTAAATTCACGAACAGTTGATTCTGGATTAGTAATAAGTCTTTCTTTGGCCGTTTTTCCTACCAGCACTTCTTTTTTATCTATAAATGAAACAACTGATGGAGTAAGATATTCGCCAAATTCATTCGGTATAAGCCTTACTCCCTTGTCTGTCCATACACTTACAAGACTATTAGTTGTTCCAAGATCAATCCCAACAATCATTTGTTTCTCCTTGTATTCGTCTTAGAATCTTCTATGTACACTTTGATAATATTCACAGCGGGATTTTTTTCCTTAACAGCATCAATCACAGAATAAATACCAGATTTTACGTTCTTTATACTAATTGCCTTTCCGTCTTTTTTTATGATATAAGAGTTAAGGCTCATAATTTTTATGTCATCAAGTGGAATAACCCTTATGACAAATGAATTGACACTTACAAAAAAATCTTGTGTAACGAATATTTTGCTGTTTTCATCAATAAATGTATCGGGATATTTCATTTGTATTTGAGCTTTAATTAAATCATCTTTTGAAGTACTGAAAAAAACATCCAAAAACATAAGCGAAACAACAATACAAACTAGTGCTGTAACCAAAAAAAACATTACCATATATGAAGACAGAGTAATAAAAAATGCCTTATGCGTTACAAATTGCCTGATAACAAGTACTAGAGTTACAAGACCTAATATATTCATATACAAATCATTGTAATATGCTTCCTTAAAACCTTTATCAAAAAGATATTTTCCTATGAAAAAAAATTTTCTTTTTCTAAAAAGATATGAATATTTCTGATTCAAAAACTCTTTTTCAGACATACTCCTATCTGAATTAATCCTCTTAATCATGTAATCATATATACTATTAAGCATTTCTTTTCCAGGAAGATTGATACTGGTTATTTTATAATCATCAAGCTGAATATTCACTGAAAAATGACTCTTATTATCAAAATCTTCACACTTTACGACTTTCATAACTCTATTAAACGGGATAATTACAGGTGTAAATTCTTTTTCAATAATAAAATAATTATCGAAAAAATAAACATAACCACCCATAAGATAGGTTACTTTTCCATTTTTCAAATTATCTTTCAGCTCTTTTTTTATCTTCGATGGAATAAACAAAACTTTGGTCCAATAAACCACGTTATATGCAAAATAAACTATATCAACAATTACCAAGACAGTTTCTACGATTATCAGACCGCAAAATATAATCATAAAAACAAATCCCAAAACAGAATACTCAAATCTATCAAAAAGCATATATGATATAAGCTGAATTACTATCGCTACCAGTGTAGTAAGAATTGTCATTGCAAACGTTTTAGTGTTTACATATCTTCTTGCCATAATAACAGGATTAAAAAAAATACTTTCGGGCTTTTTCTGATTTGCCTTATATTCTGCAATGAAAGTATTCCTATTATAACCATTATGGTCTTTTATTTCACACCCTGCATCTTGAAGTTTTTTCAAAACAGGAAGATAATGCTTTTCCCCCATTCTTATTCTTCCAAGTTTCTTACCACTAAAATCCTGTAACAGCATCTGATTATCCTTTTCACCAACAGTAACTGTTACATCTGGAAGCAAAGCGTATTCAAGTTTTCTTCCTGAAACAAACAAAATATTATCTGTCAGAATAAAAGTACAACCTTTATTTATTATAAAATTCATACCAGACCACTTGACCGTATTAGTATCAAGTTTTGAATAGTTTTCAAAAAGCGTTACTATTTCCTTGTCAGAAATAAAACTGTCATATATGACCTGCTCGTTACCAATACCGTTTCTAATAGCTACAAATCTATAATAAATACTTGAAGTTATATTTATACTATTGTTCCTAAATACTACTTTTTCAAAAACATCATACGCACCTTTGCTAATATATGGAGTCTCCTCTAAAACATCTAATAACATAGATATGAACTCTTTTGAAAATTCAGCAGAATATAATTTATTACTCCATGGATTCAGCATTATTTCAAAGACTTTTTTGTTACCATATCTTCGAGGGGCTTTAGAAATAAGGTATAACATGCGACGAAAAAACAAATACATATTGTTTTGCCTTGCAGAAAAAACAGTTAATTCTGATTCAACACCGCTATAATCATATTCATCCTTAGGTTGATTAACTTTGTATTCATAGGAATAGGATTCGTTTTTGTTGTATTCGTCCTCTTTAATACTTTCCTTGTAAATCTCTTCGCGATTATTCTCTATTTCATACCTATCTTTTGTACTTTGATTAAACTTTTTTTCATTATTATCTTTATAAAGTATATCTGTGAAAAATGCATTCTCAGAAGACTCTTTGGCGTCTTTCTTAAAAGAATCCGCCATTTTCTTGTCAAAATTCGATTTATTTATTTGAAAATTTTGAGAACCGTTTTTGGCATATTTCATCGCAGCTTTATAACTATTCCTTAGTTCTTGAAATTCCATAGGAAATTCAACCGGATGATACTTTTTGGCCATATTCGAATAAGCTGTTTTTATAGCTTTTTCATCATAAGTAGGCTCTATTTCAAGCCACTCCCACATTGTTTTTCTCATACCTTTTCCCGCCTTTTCTGCGCCTGATCAATCTATATAAGTAGATAAAGTCACTATACACGCATCACTACTAAAGACTTTACAACGATTCAAGTTATTTTTGCAAGTCATGCTATAATTACAGTAACATTATTTTTTAAGGAGATTTCTTTCAATGAGTGATAATAAACATTTCTATTTTATCAGACACGGAGAAACTGTCTGGAATGTTGAAAACAAAATATGCGGAGCAACTGACATAGAACTAACACCAAAAGGACATGAGCAGGCAATAGAGACTGGTCACAAAATTCTTACAGAAGGCATTAAAGCAGATGAAATATTATCTTCTCCCCTCGTAAGAGCATCTGAAACAGCAAGACATATTTCGGAAGTAACAAAAATTCCAATGCGCATAGAAATGCGACTTATTGAACAAAACTTTGGAAGATACGAATCAACCCCGCGAGATGGTTTGGAATTTCATGAGGCCAAAAAGAACTTTGCCAGCCGATTCTCAACAGGAGAATCCATGATGCAGATGGCTCAAAGAATTTATAACCTTCTTGATGATATTAAAAACAGCGATAAAACCTATATTCTAGTTGCACACAATGGAATTTCTAGAATAGTTGAATCATATTTTAGAGAAATGGATAATGAAGAATTCTCTTCTTTTGGGATTAAAAACTGTGAAATTAGAAGATACGACTATCTATGAATATAATTAAGCTCAAATAAGAGGTAGTGCATTCTGCAACATCTCTTATTCGGTTTTTACAAAAATCTATACTTTATTGTTTTGAATACTTAGTAGATTAGTTTTACTGGCTTGTAATATTTCATGAGCAGAACTGTTTATAAACGTTGGT